>NZ_JCABYI010000040.1:0-208883 GCF_059499305.1 Delftia sp. | reverse complement strand
ATCTGTTACCCATGTCCTTGTACTGATGTGTCACCTATGAGTGTGAGTCGTACCGTCGCCTTTTCTTGGCCTACGTTCTTTTGGCGAAGCAAAAGAAGGTAGGTCGGCCGCCGGGCCGAGACCCGGCCTCGAAAAACAACCCCCCGGCAGGGAACAAAACAGATCCCTGGACCCATCAGGAAGACTCAGCGCCCACCCTGAAAACTACGCGTACTGTACAGATCCATCGGCAGCCGCGACAGCTGCGGCAGACCAGACACCGCATCCACCGGCTGCCTCTCGATGTAGTTGAAGAACACATCGGAATCGAGCACGCCAATGTCCAGACGGCGCGCATCAGGCACCGCCGCCAGCGTCTTGTAGCCATCGCCACCCGTGGCATTGAAGCTCAGCACGAACAGCTTGTATGTGCGCGCGGTATCCAGCGGCTTCCACGTCTTGCTCGCGTTGTCATACACCTCGATGCCCGATACGCGCTGGCCGGCCGCCGCTGCCGCATTCACGTCAAAGCGCAGGCCGCCCGTGTAGGGGTAGGGGCCGGTCGTGCCGCTGGGGCCGTACACGGCCTGCAGGCCGTCCTCGAGCATGCCCTTGACTTCCGTGCCGGTGATGTCCAGGCGGAACAGCTTGTTGCCGAAGGGCAGGACCTGGATGACCTGGGCGGCCGTGACCTGGCCCAGCAGCGGGATGCGCACGCCGCCGCCGCTTTGCAGGGTGATGTCGGCGCCGCCGTAGTGGCGGTTGGCTTCTTCCAGGTAGGCCTGGGCCACGAGCTGCTGGATGTCGCCGCCGCGCACGCTGACGCTGCCTTCGGCATTGCATGCGGCGCTGGACTGGCTGTAGTTCATGGTGCCGACGCCGCCGGGCACGCGGCGCGAGCACAGTTCCCGGGGCACGGTGGCGACCTGCTTGAGGTTGAACTGGGCGACCTTGTCCTTGAAGGGCTGCAGCGCGGCAGTGGCCTTGGCCGAGGGCGTGGTCACGCGCAGCACGCCGGTGGCGGCGGCACTGGCCTTGAGCGCGGTCTTTTGCGCATCGGTGGCGGCCTTGCCGGCGATGGTGAAGCTGTCGCCGATCAGCACATGGGGCGTGCCCGTGCACTGGGTGACGCGGCCGTCGGCGTCGAACTGGACCTTGAGGTCGCCGACGACCTGGGCGTACTCCCAGGCCTGGACCACGCAGACGGGGCTGCCGTCCCTGTCGGTCAGGCGCGTGGGGTAGGCGCCGCCGGGCGTGCCCACGCCCGTGGTGTTGAGCACGTCGGGGCCGAGCAGGGTGTGCGAGTCGCCGCCCACGACCACGTCCACGCCGCTGAGCTTGGGCACGATCTGGCGGTCGTACTCATAGCCCACGTGGCTCATGACGATGATCTTGTTGATGCCCTTGGCGCGCAGCGCGTCGATTTCGCGCTGGGCTGCGGTGGCCTCGTCCTCGAAGGTGGTGTCGGTATCGGGGCTGGACGATGCCTTGGTCTTGCCCGCAATGGTCAGGCCGACGATGCCGATCTTCTGGCCGCCGCGCTCCACCACGGTGGAGGGGTTCACATAGCCGGGCGCCTTGGCCGCGTTCAGGGCCGAGTTGGCGCCAAAGCGCACGTTGGCGCTGAGCACGGGCGTCTTGCAGGTGCCTGTGCGCAGGCGGTCCAGGAAGGACTTGAGGCCGCTGTCGCCCTTGTCGAACTCGTGGTTGCCCAGCGTGAAGGCGTCAAAGCAGACGGTGTTCATGAGGGCGGCATCGGCCTCGCCGTCGGCGCCTGCGCGGTTGAAGTACAGCGTGCCGGTGAGCGCGTCGCCGGCATGCAGCTTGAGCACGTTGGGCGACTGCGCGGCCAGCTCCTCGATGGCCTGGGTCACGCGCGCAAAGCCTGCGGCGTCCACGGCCACGGCTTCGGCCTTGCCCGTGCCGGCGTCCAGCTGCAAGGTCTTGCTCTTGGACTCCAGCGTGGAGTGGTGATCGTTGATGTGCAGAATGCGCAGCTCCAGCGGCTGGCCTGCGGGCGTGTCGTTGCCGGAGCCGCCGCAACCGGCGATCAGGGCGGAGGCAGCCAGGGCCACGGCCAGCGGGCGCAGGGCGGGGCGATGGGAGGTCAAGGACATGAACGGGTTCTCTCTGTATCGGTTTGTCACGGCCGCCGATGCTGGGCAAGGCAGATGACATGGCGATGAAAGCGCCCTGCAGGGGGCTTGACCTTGACATGGTGGCAATCTCTAAAGTGCCCGCATGCGAGAACAAAGGAGTCAGGCAATGAATGCATCGACCAAGGCCGGCATGGCCATAGACCTGCCCGTTCAGGGCATGACCTGCGCCTCCTGCGTGGGGCGTGTGGAACGCGCGCTCAAGAAGCTGCCGGGCGTGCAGGAAGCCGTGGTCAACCTGGCCACCGAAAAGGCCAGCATCCGCTTCGAGGGCGCGGCCGATCTGCCCGCCGCCATTGCAGCCATCGAGAAGGCCGGCTACGAGGTGCCCCAGTCCAGCGTGGAACTGGAAGTGGAGGGCATGACCTGCGCCTCCTGCGTGGGCCGCGTGGAGCGGGTGCTGAAAAAGGTGGAGGGCGTGCAATCGGCCAGCGTGAACCTGGCCACCGAACGTGCAGTGGTGACGCTGGCTGGCAGCGCAGATGTGGCGGCCCTTGTGGCAGCTGTGCACAAGGCCGGGTACGAGGCGCGTCCGCTGGGCGCCAGCGCGAACCCGGCCAGTGAAGGCGGCGCAGCGCAGTCGCCGGCCGAAGACGGCACGGAGCAGCGCCAGGCGCGCGAGCGGGCCTCGCTCAAGCGCTCGCTGATCGTGGCCACGGTGTTTGCTTTGCCGGTGTTCGTGCTGGAGATGGGCGGCCACATGGTGCCGGCCTTCCACCACTGGGTGGGGCAGGCCATCGGCACGCAGAACAGCTGGTACCTGCAGTGCCTGCTGTCGGCCATCGTGCTGTTCGGGCCGGGCCTGCGCTTTTTCCAGAAAGGCATTCCCGCGCTGCTGCGCGGCGCGCCCGACATGAATTCGCTGGTGGCCGTGGGCACCTCGGCGGCCTTTGCCTATTCGCTGGTGGCCACCTTCTTGCCGCAGTGGCTGCCGGCCGGCACGGTGAATGTGTATTACGAGGCGGCGGCCGTGATCGTGGCGCTGATCCTGCTGGGCCGCTTCATGGAGGCGCGCGCCAAGGGCAATACCTCGGAGGCCATCCGCCGCCTGGTGCGACTGCAGGCCAAGACGGCGCGCGTGCGCAAGGACGGCGCCGTGCAGGAAGTGGACATCGCCGCCGTGCGTGCGGGCGACACCATCGAGGTGCGGCCCGGCGAGCGCATTCCCGTCGATGGCGAGGTCATCGAGGGCAGCAGCTTCGTCGATGAATCCATGATCAGCGGCGAGCCCGTGCCGGTCGAGAAAACCCCGGGTGCCGAACTGGTCGGCGGCACGGTGAACCAGAACGGCGCACTGGCCTTTCGCGCCACCAAGGTGGGCGCGGACACGCTGCTGGCGCAGATCATCCGCATGGTCGAGCAGGCCCAGGGCTCCAAGCTGCCCATACAGGCGCTGGTGGATCAGGTCACCATGTGGTTCGTGCCGGCCGTGATGGCCGTGGCCCTGCTGACCTTCGGCGCCTGGCTGGCCTGGGGGCCGTCGCCCGCACTGAGCTTTGCGCTGGTCAATGCCGTGGCCGTGCTCATCATCGCCTGCCCCTGCGCCATGGGCCTGGCCACGCCCACCTCCATCATGGTGGGCACGGGCCGCGCCGCGCAGATGGGCGTGCTGCTGCGCAAGGGCGAGGCGCTGCAGACCTTGAAAGACGCCCGCGTGGTGGCCGTGGACAAGACGGGCACGCTGACGCGCGGCCGCCCCGAGCTGACCGACCTGGTGCTGGCCCCCGGCTTCGAGGGCGAGCGCAGCCGCGTGCTGGCGCTGGTGGCGGCCGTGGAGGACCGCTCCGAGCACCCGATTGCGCGCGCCATCGTGGATGCTGCCAAGGCCGAGGATCTGCCGCTGGGTGCCGTGGATCGCTTTGAATCGGTGACAGGCTTTGGCGTGCGCGCCCAGGTGGACGGCGTGCGCGTGGAGATCGGTGCCGACCGCTTCATGCGCGAATTGGGCCTGCAGGTGGACACGCTGGCAGACGAGGCCGCGCGCCTGGGCGACGAAGGCAAGACGCCGCTGTATGCCGCGGTGGACGGCCGCCTGGCCGCCATGATCGCCGTGGCCGATCCCATCAAGGACAGCACGCCGGCCGCCATTGCCGCCCTGCACGCCTTGGGCCTGAAGGTGGCCATGATCACCGGCGACAACCGCCGCACGGCCGAGGCCATTGCGCGCCAGCTGGGCATCGACGAGGTGGTGGCCGAGGTGCTGCCCGGCGGCAAGGTCGATGCCGTCAAGCGCCTGAAGGCCGAGCACGGCACGCTGGCCTATGTGGGCGACGGCATCAACGACGCGCCGGCCCTGGCCGAGGCCGATGTGGGCCTGGCCATCGGCACGGGCACGGACATCGCCATCGAGGCGGCCGACGTGGTGCTGATGTCGGGCGACCTGGGCGGCGTGCCCAATGCGATTGCGCTGTCCAAGGCCACCATGGCCAACATCCGCCAGAACCTGTTCTGGGCCTTTGCCTACAACGTGGCCCTGATCCCCGTGGCCGCTGGCCTGCTGTACCCCGTCAACGGCACGCTGCTGTCGCCCGTGTTCGCGGCCGGGGCCATGGCGCTGTCCAGCGTCTTCGTGCTCAGCAACGCGCTGCGCCTGCGGCGTTTCAGTCCGCCGCTGGCGGCGGGTCGTTGAACGACGAAGGCAGTCAGCCGGGCAGCTTGGGGACGTCTATGAAGTCGTCCAGGCTCAGGCCCTTTTCTTTCAGCAGGGCCTCGAGCACGGGCTGCAGGCGGCCCAGGCTTTGCTGCACGGTCTCGCGCACCGTGTCCACCACGACCTGGGTGCTGCGGTCGATCTCCACATTGAGCAGGTCGCCCACGCCCTTGGACTCGAACACGGTCATGCGGCGCGTCTCGGGGATCAGCCAGACCTCGAACCAGCCGGCCTGGCGGTCCACCTCGGACACCGTGAGGCTGGCGCCGTTGATGGCGATGTAGCCCTTGGCGAACACGTAGTGGCGAAAGCCCCCGGGAATGCCGAAGCGGATGCGGTGGTTGGTGTCGCTGGAGGCCACTTCCAGCACGGGCGAGGTGAAGTCCACGTGGCCCGACAGCGGATGGCCGCCGATCTCGGCGCCGTCCTTTGCCGCGCGCTCCACATTGACGCGCCCGCCCACGGCATAGCCGCCCAGCGTGGTGATGTTCAGGCTTTGCAGCATCACATCGAACGTGGCGCGCGTGGGCGAGAGGATCTCGGTCACCGTCAGGCACACGCCGTCGGTGGAGACGCTGGCGCCGATGGCCAGGTCCTGGCAGAAGCCTTCGGGAAAGTCGAGGGTGAAGGTGCGCAGGCCGTTCTGGTCGCGCAGCGCGGCAATGCTTGCCACGGCCTGGATGATGCCGGTGAACACGATGTGGGATTCCTTGGAGCCGCCCGGGCGGCGGCGAAGCGGGTATTTTGCATCGCGGCGCTGCGCTGCGGGGGCGCAGGCCGGCGTGTCCCTGCGGGCATCAGGCTGGTGCCGCTGCCTCTTCCCACCAGCCGCTGAGCAGGGCTGGGGGCCGCTGCGCCGCATGCACCCAGGCACAGGACGGCCAGGCATCCTGCTGCACGTTCATGCCCGCATAGATGCCGTAGCCGGGGCCGGCCGCGATCTCGCCTTCGGCATGCAGGGTCTCGCCCGCGCGGATGCTGCAGGCCGCACGGATGTCGCCCAGCGCACGCATGCCCCAGTCCACCTCGATGTGGCTGCCGCCTTCCACGTCGGCGCCAGCGTACAGGCCGTGGCCCAGCTCGATCAGGCCGCTGGCGCGGATGCTGCCGCCCGCGCGCAGGCCCTTGCCGCAGCGGATGGCGCCCTGTACCTCGATGTCCTGGCCGGCCTGTGCGCCGCCGCCCAGGCGCAGGTCGGCGCCGCAGCGCAGCTCCCAGCCGGCGCGCACGTCCTCGGCGCGCAGTTCCTCGTGCACGTCCACGCTCCAGGCGGCCTTGACCAGGCCGCCGGCCTGCAGCGGGCCGCTGCAGAAGATGGCGCCGCCGCTGTGCAGGTCCTGGCCGGCCTCGATGCGGCCGGCGTGGATGCCGGCGCCGGCCTGCAGCGTGCGGCCCACGGCCAGCAGGCCGGGCACGCGCAGCTCGCCATGCACGACGACGCTGCCCGCGAACACCAGGGCATCGGCCTCCAGGTGATCGACCTCCAGCACGGCGTCGGTGGGGCCGAACTGGTTCATGAGCCAGCGCGCGTCCTCGACGCGGCCATCGCCCACCAGGGCGTCGAGCACGCGCTGGTAGTCGTTGCCGTCATGGCGGTTGCGCACGAACCAGCGAAAGCCCGCCGCGCAAGGGCTTTTGGCGCGCAGAAAGTTTTGGGAGAGTTCCATGTCCATCGTCAGCTCCTGGGTCACAGCGGCTGTGCCATGCGGCGGCGCAGCCTGAAAGGCGTGCAGGCCAGGGCGATGCGGGCGTGGGCCGGCAGCTCCTGGCATGCGTTTGCATGCGGATTCGCTGCGGGGGCCGTGCGGGAAGCTGGGGTTGGACCTCAGGCTTTCCGCACGGCGGCGGAAAGCAGGGCCGTGAAGCCGCACAGGCTGATGAAGGCCGTGGGCACGCCGTGCACGCGCTGCGGCCGCTGCGCGCGCAAGGCGGTGCAGCGGGTCGGGGCGTGGCGGAAAAGGCGTGTAGGGGCCATGGACAGGGGGATTAGCAGCCGCGATTATGCCGCCAGGCCATTTGCGCACGGGGGCATGGGGGCGTGTACAGGACGGGGCTTCGTTGCTTTGGGTAACATCACGGACCCTGCGGGCGCCCGGTGGAGGACCATCGGCGCCCGGTTGCCCTGCTGCGCGGCGATCGGCCCGGCAGGGTCCTCTCGCCAAGAGAAGCCCATGAATTCCAAGACTCCCCCCTCGTTCCTGAGCCGCATCGCCATCGCGATCGGCAGTTTCTTCGCCATCCTCGGCAACGGCCGCCTGGCCGCCGATGTGTCCCGGCTGCGCGACGGCGAGCCGCTGGCCGCCGACGTGCCGCCGCCCGCACCCAAGGAGGTGCGCGTGGAGGTGCCCGTGGACCGGATCGTCGAGGTCCGCGTCGAGGTGCCTGTCGAAAAGGTGGTCGAGAAAGTGGTTGAAAAGCGTGTCGAGGTGCCGGTCGAGAAGATCGTCGAAAAGACCGTCGTGGAGCCGGCCGCACCCGCTGGCACCGCCGCCCTGCAGCTGCTGGGCCTGCTGCAGCGCGAGGCGCGCTTCGTGGACTTCGTGCAGGAAGACGTGGCCGGCTACGCCGACGCCGAGATCGGCGCCGCCGCCCGCGTGGTGCACGAAGGCTGCCGCAAGGTGCTGCGTGAGCATTTCAGCATCGCCCCCGTACGGACGGAGGCCGAAGGCAGCCGCGTCACGCTGGCCGCAGGCTTTGATGCCGCCGCCATGCGCCTGACGGGCAACGTGGTCGGCCAGGCACCCTTCACGGGCACGCTGGGCCACCGTGGCTGGCGCGTGGACGATGTCCGCCTGCCCCAGCTCACCGATCACAAGGCTGCCGCCATCGTGGCCCAGGCCGAGGTGGAGCTGTGAGCATGGACCAGTCCCGTCAATCCTCCCAGGCGCGCTACAGCATCGGCATCGACCTGGGCACCACGCATTGCGCGCTCTCCTATGTGGACCGCCAGGCCAGCGATGGCGAGAAGGTGGAGCAGGGCGTGCTGGACATTCCCCAGCTCACCGGCCCCTCCAGCGTGGAGGCACGCCCGCTGCTGCCGTCCTTCCTCTACCTGCCGCATGAAAGCGAGCTGACTGCGGCCGACATGGCCCTGCCCTGGGGCGCCAGCCAGGACTTCGTGGTGGGCGAGTTCGCGCGATCGCGCGGCGCGGCCACGCCGATACGGCTGGTCTCCAGCGCCAAGAGCTGGCTGTGCCATCCGGGCGTGGACCGCCGCTCGCCCCTGCTGCCGGCCGATGCGCCCGAGGAGGTGCACCGCGTCTCGCCGCTGACCGCCTCCATCCGCTACCTGTCGCACCTGCGCTGGGCCTGGGAACAGGCCCATCCCGAGGCGCCGTTCGACGCCCAGGACGTGACGGTGACCATTCCCGCCTCGTTCGACCCGGCCGCGCGCGAGCTGACGGCCGAGGCCTGCCGCGCCGCGGGCTTCCAGAGGCTCACGCTGCTGGAGGAACCCCAGGCTGCGCTGTACAGCTGGATCCAGGCCAGCGGCGGCCAGTGGCGCAAGCAGGTACAAAGCGGCGAGATCATCCTCGTCGTGGACGTGGGCGGCGGCACCACCGACCTGTCGCTGATCGCCGTGCTGGAAAAGGACGGCGGCCTGGAGCTGCAGCGCGTGGCCGTGGGCGAGCACATCCTGCTGGGCGGCGACAACATGGACCTGGCCCTGGCCTACGGCGTGGCCCGCAAGCTGGCCCAGGAGGGCAAGCAGCTCGACGCCTGGCAGACCCGCGCCCTGGCCCATGGCTGCCGCCAGGCCAAGGAGCAACTGCTGGCCGACGCCTCGCTGCAGTCCGTGCCCGTGGTCGTGCCCAGCCGGGGCAGCAAGCTCATCGGCGGCAGCATCCGCACCGAGGTCACGCGTGACGAGGTGCTGCAGATGCTGGTGGAAGGCTTCTTCCCGCGCGCAGCCGTCTCCGACAAGCCCCAGACCCGCGCGCGCGCCGCGCTGACCCAGCTGGGCCTGCCCTATGCGCAGGACGCAGCCGTCACGCGCCACCTGGCGGCCTTCCTCTCGCGCCAGGCCGGCGCCACCGAGCAGATCGAAGGCCTCCAGGGCACGCAGCCCGAGGGCGCGTCCTTCCTGCATCCCTCGGCCATCCTGTTCAACGGCGGCGTGCTCAAGGCGCCGCAGATCGAGCAGCGCATCCTGGAAGTCGTCAACGGCTGGCTGGCCGGCGAAGGCGCGCAACCCGCGCGCCTGCTGGATGGCGCCAACCTGGACCTGGCCGTGGCGCGCGGCGCCGCCTACTTCGGCCATGTGGCGGCTGCGGGCCGTGGCGTGCGCATCCGTGGCGGCACGGCGCAGAGCTATTACGTGGGCGTGGAAAGCAACATGCCCGCCATCCCCGGCATGGAGCCGCCCATCTCGGCCCTGTGCCTGGCGCCCTTCGGCATGGAAGAGGGCACCGAGGTGGCGCTGGACACCCAGGAATTCGGCCTGGTCGTGGGCGAGCCCGTGCGCCTGCGCTTTTTCGGCTCCTCCGTGCGCCGCGCCGACCAGGTCGGCACCATGCTGGACTTCTGGGGCCCAGAGGAACTGGTCGAGCTGCAGGAAATCGAGGCCCACCTGCCCGCCGAAGGCCGTGCGCCCGGCGAGATCGTGCCCGTCACCCTGCATGCACGCGTGACCGACATCGGCACGCTGGAGCTCAACGCCGTGCCCGTGGGTGGCGAAGAACGCTGGAAGGTGGAGTTCGACGTGCGGGCCGATGTAGCGTAGCCCGCCCCGGCGGCAGGCCCGGTCCGGGCCGCGCACCGTGCCTTGTATGACTGCCGATATGCCTGATACTGCCGCCCCCTTCGCTCCCGACGCCGCCCACATCGTGGGCATCGACCTTGGCACCAGCCACACCGTGGTGGCGCATGTGTCCGTCGGCGGCACGGCGGCCGACATCGCCTTGCTGCCCGTGGCGCAGCGCGTCTCGGCCAGCGAGGTGGCGGCCCAGGTGCTGCTGCCCTCGGCGCGCTACCAGGCGGCGCCCGGCGAGCTCGGCGATGCCTGGCAGCAGCCTTGGACTGCTCTGGGCGCCGATGCGCAAGCGCCCGCCGTCAATGGCCGCTGGGCGCGTGACCTGGGCGCGGCCGTGCCGTCGCGCCTGGTGGCCAGCGCCAAAAGCTGGCTGTCGCACGCGGGCGTGGACCGCACGGCGGCCATCCTGCCCTGGGGCGCGCCCGAAGAGGTGGCCCGGCTGTCGCCGCTGCAGGCCTCGGCCAGTTACCTGGACCATGTCCGGCAGGCCTGGGACCGCACGCACCCCGGCGCGCCGCTGAGGGACCAGCTGGTCGTGCTGACCGTGCCGGCCTCATTCGACGAAGGCGCGCGCGCACTGACGCTGGAGGCCGCGCGGCTGGCCGGCCTGCCTGCGGTGCAATTGCTGGAGGAACCCAAGGCCGCCTTCCACGACTGGCTGGTGCTGCAGGGCGAACGCCTGGCGGCCGAGCTGGCGCACTGCCGCCTGGTGCTGGTGGTGGATGTGGGCGGCGGCACTACCGACCTGACCCTGATCCGCGTGCAGCCCGCTGAAGCTGGAGGCCTGCCCGTGCTGACACGCACGGCCGTGGGCGAGCACCTGATGCTGGGCGGCGACAACATGGACCTGGCGCTGGCCCATCGGCTGGAGCCGCAGTTCGCCCCGCCCGGCGAGCGTCTGCCCGCCGCACGCTTCGCCCAACTGGTGCAGCGCTGCCGCATGGCCAAGGAACAGTTGCTGGCCGACGATGCGCCCGAGTCCGTGGCCGTGACCCTGCTGGGCGGCGGATCGAAGCTGCTGGCGCAGACGCGCACGGCCACGCTGCGCCGCGACGAGGTGCGCGAGGCCGTGGTCGAAGGCTTCATGCCGCTGGCCGGCCTGCAGGATCTGCCCACCCGGCGCCAGGGCGCTTTGCGCGGCCTGGGGCTGCCCTATCCTGCCGATGCGGCGATCACACGGCACCTGGCGCAGTTCCTCGCGCAGCACGCGGCTGGGGAGTTGCCCGATGCGGTCCTGCTCAATGGCGGCGTCTTCCACGCCCATGCGCTGGCCCAGCGGCTGGTGGCGCAGCTGCAGGCCTGGCGCGGCCAGCCGCTGCGCCTGCTGCACAACCCGCATCCCGACTGGGCCGTTGCACGCGGCGCAGCGGCGCATGGCCTGGCCATGCATGTCCAGAGCCGTCCGTCTGAGGATCTGCCGGAATCGGAAGATGCCCGGACTGTGCCCGCCCCGGTACCGCGCATCGGCGGTGGCTCGCCGCGCAGCTACTGGCTGGTCCTGCCCGAGAAGGCGGGTGCCGCACCACAGGGCATCTGCCTGCTGCCGCGCGGCACGGAGGAGGGCGTGCGCATCGTGCTCTCCGGCCGGCGCTTTGCGTTGCGCCTGGGCCAGGCCGTGCGCTTTTCGCTGGTGGCCAACAGCCTGGCGGCGGCGCCTGCGCAGGCCGGCCGTATCGCGGCGCTCGACGGCGAGGGCTGGGTCGAGCTGCCCGCACTGTCCACCGTGCTGCCCGCGCCCGAAGGCCGGGACAAGGCCCAGGTCGAAGTGCAACTGCAGGCCTGCATGACCGAGGTCGGCACGCTGGAGGTGCGCTGCGTGGCCGCCGACGATGCGCAGCGCCAGTGGCTGCTGCCGTTCAGCGTGCGTGGTGCGCTGGCCGCAGATGCGCAGGACACCGGCGATCGTTCTGCCCGGCAGGGCCGGCTGGCGGACGCCGTGGCCCTGATCGAGCGCATCTTCGGCAGCCAGGCCCAGGAGGTGACGGCCAAGGAGGTCCGCCAGCTGCGCCAGTCGCTGGAGCGACGGCTGGGCCCGCGCGAGGACTGGGACCTGCCGCTGCTGCGCGCACTGTTCGACGCCTTGCTGGCCCGCGCCAGGCGCCGCCGCCGCACGGCCGAGCACGAGCGCGTCTGGCTGAACCTGGCAGGCTGGTGCCTGCGCCCCGGCGTGGGCGCCGAGCTGGACGGCTGGCGCATGCAGCAGGTCTGGCAACTGCATGGCCAGGGCCTGGGCCATGGCGGCGAGGCTGCCAACCGCACCGAATGGTGGGTGTTCTGGCGCCGCGTGGCCGCAGGCCTGGACGAGGCCCGGCAGATGGAGCTGCTGGAAGAGGTTGCCGGCCACATGCAAAAGGCCGTGCAGCAGTCCACGCAGCGCAGCCAGGGCAAGTCCGCCCATGGCAGCTACGACGACATGCTGCGCCTGTTCGCCGCCATGGAAGCTGTGCCCTGGCAGTACCGCCAGGAAATGGGCCAGTGGATGCTGCAGCGGCTGAAGCACCCTGGTGAATCCGTGCAGACCTGGTGGGCCATAGGCCGGCTGGCCGCGCGCATGCCGCTGGCGGCCAACGCCCACCGCGTCATGCCGCCCGAGGCTGCGCAGGAGTTCCTGGACGCCACCCTGGCCCAGGACTGGCGCCGCAATGAGACCGCCATGTTCGCTGCCGTGCAGATGGCCCGCATGACGGGCGACCGTGCGCTGGACCTGTCCGATGTCCAGCGCGCCCTGGTGCTGGAGCGGTTGCGCGGCGCCGGTGCACCGCAGCGCTGGATCGACCTGGTGGAACAGGTCCAGCAGATGGACGCCCAGGATGCGAAGCGCAGCTTTGGGGATAGCCTGCCCCCGGGGCTGGTGCTGGTGGGGTGACGGCTGTTGCTCCAAGAAGAAGGCCCCGCAGTGCGGGGCCTTCTTCTTGGGGAGGCACTGCAGCAAGTGCAGTGCGCTGTGCTTACTGCGAGTTCCAGACGTAGTAGGCGACACCTTCGTACTTGAAAACGGGATAGCTGGCGATCACGAAATCGCGTTCAGCCGCGTTGGCCGTGTAGAAGTGCGTGCCTGTCTGCACGTTGAAGAAGCGGAACATGGGCACGGTGCCATTGCCGGCGGCCGTCTGGGCATACCAGGACGTGCCCTCGCTCTTGAAGCTGGGATAGGTTGCGAGCACGTAGTCACGTTCAGGCTGGCTGATGGTGAAGAAGTGCGCGCCGGAGGCCGTATTGAAGAAACGGAACACCGGGTCCAGGCCCTGCTGCGGCTGGGTGGACGCATAGAAGGCCACGTTCTCGTACTGGAAGGCCGGGTAGGTGGCCACCACATAGTCGCGCTCGGAGGCGCTGGCGGTATAGAAGTGAGCGCCGGTCTGGCGGTTGAAGAAGCGGTAGATGGCGGTGCGGGCCTGTCCGGTGCCGACGCCGCCCGTGCCCGTGTCTGCAGCAAGCCACTTCTGCACATTGGGGAAGAGCAGGTCAAAGCGCCCATAGATCGAGTTGCCACCCGTGCGCGAACAGGTCTGGTCGTCGCCGCCGTAGAGCGTGCCGACCAGCAGGCCATTCAGGAACAGGCCCGAACCGCTGCTGCCCGGCTGCGTCAGGCCCTGGTCCCAATTCACGCTGAGGTAGCCGCCATCGCGGTACCGGCAGGTCATGGTGGCATCGCTGGAGGGTTCGCAGGCCAAGGAGCGGTCATAGGTGCCGAAGCTGATCTTCTGCAGGTCGCCACGCGGGTGGTGTATGCCTACCACCTTGGCGCCACTGGTCAGGGCCTGGGTGGACCAGCCGGCAAAGACGGCGCCTGCAGGGGCGGCTTCGTTGAGCCGCAGCAAGCTGCCGTCATAGGTGGCGGTGGCGTACAGCAGGGTGGCGCCGTTGCGCAGCGTGCGCGAGGCCGACGACAGCGTGCGGCTGTTGCACGAGGGCGTGCGATAGAACCACGAAGTCTCCAGCGTGGAGGCCACGGTCTGGGTGCTGATGCAATGGTTGGCCGTGAGGAAGTAGGGCGTTCCGGAGCCTGCCTTGTCGTTGATCAGCGTGCCCGAGCACACATAGCCCTGGCCGTTCTGGACATAGAACATGCGCGCCACGGCGTTGCGCTGCGCGCTGTAGGCGTCATAGCAGGTGGAGTCCAGGTGGCATGACAGGGACTCGTTGAGCTGGGCCGAGAACACGTTCTCGCCCTCCAGCGGCAGCGACAGGTTCTCGTACACGTGCATGACGCGCGGAATGGCCAGTCGCAGCGCATCGGCAGGCGTGCCGGGCGGCAGGTCGATCTCCAGGGTGACCTCGTCGCCGCCGCTGTCGGGAGTCCACCAGGTGCGGCCGTCGGCGCTGGCATCGCCTGCGTCCTTGTTGGCCTGCAGCAATTGGAGCACGCGCTGGCCCGAAATTTCATAGGCGCCGGCGCGGTCGCCCTGGGCATAGATGCGCAGCAGTGCGCTGCCGGGCAACTGCTCGATTTCCACACCCAGGCGAATGCCGTAGGCACCTTCGGAGCGCACGCTGACTGCGGCAATCAGCCCGCCGTCGGCCGAGGTCTGCCATTGCAGTTGCCCGCCCAGGGCCTGGGTGGTGGCGGTCTGGCTGCTGGGGCGCTGTGCGCCCACCTGCAGGGCGCCGCCCACAGTGGCCGAGGCGGCTCGCACATCCTTCCAGGTGCCCAGTTCCACGCGCAGCGGCGTGGGGGTGACGGCTGCGGGGGAAGACATGCTGCGCGAAGCCAGGAACTCCCGAGGCGTGTCCTGCGGCTGGACGCGCGAGTCCACGCTCATGCGGGGGATGAACTGAGGCACATCTGTGGCGCCCTCCTGCCCCCATGCCAGCCCCAGGCTGCCGGCCAGGGCGAGCGCCAGCGCGACGCTGCGCAAACCCCTGCGCGCAGTGGTGTCGAAAAGATCGGTCATGAGCTCCCTCTCAACGGATTGGTGGATATTGCGAAACCCGGGCATTTTAGGTGTTGTGTGCGTGACAGCCCGGTGACGGCAGGGCCGTCCGGCGCTTCCTAGAATGGTCGCTGCGCTGCAGCGGCAGCCGGGTGCGGACACTGCGAGCGCCGTGCCTGCCCCACACATCTGCCCCCTGTCATCTACCAAGGATCTGATCCAGCATGAGCCATTCCTACTCCGACACCCAACTCCTGATCGACGGCCAATGGCAGGACGCCGCCAGCGGCAGGAAGATTCCCGTGCGCAATCCGGCCAGCGGCGAGGTCATCGGCCATGTGGCCCATGCCGACGTGGCCGACCTGGACCGTGCGCTGGCCGCCGCTCAGCGCGGCTTCGAGACCTGGCGCAAGGTCTCCGCCCATGAGCGCGGAGCCGCCATGCGCCGTGCCGCAGCCCTGCTCAAGGACCGGGCCGACGAGATCGCCGCCCTGCTGACGCAGGAGCAGGGCAAGCCGCTGGCCGAGGCCAAGGGCGAGATCCTGGCCGGCGTGGGCATCATCGAATGGTTTGCCGACGAGGCGCTGCGCGTGTATGGCCGCATCGTGCCCTCGCGCCGTCCCGAGGTGCAGCAGCTGGTGATCAAGGAGCCCGTGGGTCCCGTGGCCGCCTTCACGCCCTGGAACTTCCCCGTCAACCAGATCGTGCGCAAGATCGGCGCGGCGCTGGCCACAGGCTGCTCCTTCCTGTGCAAGGCGCCCGAGGAAACGCCGGCCGCGCCTGCCGCCCTGTTCAAGTGCTTTGTCGATGCCGGCGTGCCCGCCGGGGTGGTGGGCCTGGTGTTCGGCGATCCGGCCCAGATTTCCTCCTACCTGATCGCCCATCCCGTGATCCGCAAGGTCACGTTCACGGGTTCCACGCCCGTGGGCAAGCAGCTGGCGGCGCTGGCCGGCCAGCACATGAAGCGCTCGACCATGGAGCTGGGCGGCCACGCGCCGGTCATCGTGGCCGAGGATGCCGACGTGGCGCTGGCCGTCAAGGCGGCGGGTGCCGCCAAGTTCCGCAATGCAGGCCAGGTCTGTATCTCGCCCACGCGCTTTCTGGTGCACAACAGCGTGCGCGAGGAGTTCACACGCGCCATGGTGGCGCATGCCGAAGGCCTCAAGGTCGGCGATGGCCTGGTGCAGGGCACGCAGATGGGCCCGCTGGCCAATCCGCGCCGCGTCACCGCACTGGCCCATTTCATCGAGGACGCGCAAAAGCAGGGCGCCAAGCTGCTCACGGGCGGCGGCTCCCTGGGCGACAAGGGCAACTACTTTGCACCCACGGTGCTGGGCGATGTGCCGCTGAGCGCCGAGATCTTCAACCAGGAGCCTTTCGGCCCCGTGGCTGCCATCCGCGGCTTCGACGATCTGGGCGATGCCATCGCCGAGGCCAACCGCCTGTCCTATGGCCTGGCCGCCTATGCGTTCACGCGCTCCATCAAGACCGCTCACCAGCTGGCGCAGCAGGTCGAGGCCGGCATGCTGTGGATCAACCAGCCGGCCGTGGCCTCGGCCGAGATGCCGTTCGGCGGCATCAAGGACTCGGGCTACGGCTCCGAAGGCGGCCCCGAGGCGCTGGAGGCCTACCTGGTCTCCAAGGCCGTGTCCATTGCCGCCGTGTGATCATGGCCGGCTGAAAGATGAACGGCCCCTGAGGGGGCCGTTTTTCATGGGTGCGGCTTGCGCGCGGGAATGCGGTAGATGACGGCCGCGTACTTGGGCCGCTGCTGCTGCTCCACGACGACCCCGCCCAATCCTTCGGCGATGCGCCGGCTGGCCGTGTTGGCCTCGGCCACCGGGTAGCTGAAGGACTTCGGGGCGAAGGTTTCCGCGGCCCAGGCGGCCAGGGCGGCAACGGCCTCGCGGCCATGGCCCTGGCCATGCGCGTCCTCGCGTATCCAGATGCCGAGTTCGGGCTCGGCATCGCGCGCGCGGTGCAGGCCCAGCAGGCCGGTGAATCGGCCTGACGCGCGCTCGCGCAGCGTGAAGTTGAAGTCCGTGCCGGCTGCGATCTCCCGCAGCCATCCGCGCCAGACTGCCTCGAAATCGGCAGGCGCCGATGGCGGCTCGAACGACAGGTAGCGCGTCAACGTGGGCGTGATGCAGGCAAAGGCCTCATCGGCATCGGCGGCAGTGAAGGGGCGCAGCGCCAGGCGCTGTGAGGTGATGGTGGTGTCGCTCCACGTCATGGATGCTTTCCTCGCAACAGGGGGACAGAGAGCGTGGGGCGCTGTCGGCCTGGGCTGGCCATTCTGGCATGGGTCCGTGCTTCAGCCGGCATTGCGGAAGAAGGCTTCGTGCTGCGCGATCTCGTGCGCGGCATGGCGCAGCTGGCGGGCCTGGTCTGGATGGCGTTCGGCCACGCGCTGCGCCAGTGCGCGCAAAAGCGGCGGGCACTGGCCGGGCGCCTGCTGCAGCCGCTGCAGGCGCAGCAGCGCGGCGCGCACGGCGCGGGCGGTGCCGTCGCCCAGGGCCGCTTCCCCGGACAGCTGGTGCAGCGCCTGGATGGCGCGGCCCACATGCAGGGCGGCCAGGCCGCACTCGGCCGCCTGCGCGCCCAGCTGCCCTCCGGCCTGCTCCGACATGCGCACCAGGCGCAGCAGCCGGTGGTACAGGCGGGCGCGCCAGATGCGGCCATCGCGCGCATGGCCGGGCGTGGCGGCCATGTCCTGCAGTTCGTGGACCATCATGGAGCGCAGGCCCTGCAGCCGTCCCTGCAGGGTGACCGGCAGGATGAATCGGTAGGCAGCCCAGCCGGCCAGCGGCCCGGACACCACCGCCAGCCCCAGGGCCAGCGCATGGCCGAAGCTGGCCGTCTGCGGGTAGTGGGGCTGCAGCAGGAGCAGCAGCACCATGTTGCAGTCATAGCCCGAGAGCGCGGTGCGCTGGTGGGAGAACAGCAGCGCGCCCACGAAGACGAAGGGCAGCATCAGCCAGACCAGGCCCGCCTGGCTGCTGGCGAACGGCCAGACCAGCCACTGGCAGGCCAGGGCCACCAGCACGCCCATGGCCTGGCCCAGGGTCACATGGCGCATGGTGGCCGACGGGTTCTCGAAGCCCGAGAACACGGTCAGCATGATGGACATGCCCAGCAGCATGTAGGCGCCGCCGCTCCAGCCCGAGGCCACCCACAGCAGGCCCACGATGGCGATGGCCGCGCTGGCACGCAGCATGGCGCGGCGCGCGCCCAGCCAGTCGCTGTGCAGCACCACGGGCCATTGGCGGGCGCGGTGGCCGGGCGGCAGGGCCACGTCATGGGTGGCGGCCAGGTGGGCCTGCAGCGCAAAGCCCATCGGGGCCAGCATGTCGGCTGCGCCGGGCCAGGCCACAGCGGCCTCGCGTGCGCGTACCAGGGCCGCCGCGGCCTCGTGCAACTGCACGCGCGTCTCCAGCGCCACGGCGGCTTCGCGCAGCGCCTGCGCGGCGGCCAGGGCCTGCGCCTCGCCAAAGGCCGCAGGCGGCTCCTGCGACGGTGCATCGCGCAGCCACAGCAGGGCCGAGATCTGGGCATTCATGAGCCGGCGCAGCGCGTGCACGGCTTCGCGCGAGCGCTGCGATCCTGCGGCGTGCGGGTCCAGCCCCTCCTCGATCACCGCCATGGCCAGCAGGCGGGCGGCGATCTCCTGCGAGCCCAGTGACGAACGGCCGCGCGCCTGCAGGCTGTCGGCCAGATCGCGCAGCAGCCGGGCAAACAGCTGGCGTACCTCGGCATTGCCGGGAATGCCGCTGCCCTTGGGCGTGAACAGCCAGCCCACGAGCAAGGCTGCGAACACGCCGGTCAGCGCGGTGAACAGCCGGTCCCAGCCCAGGGCGAAGACCTGCTCGGGATGGGCGAAGTCCAGCAGCGCCACCATGGCTGCCGAATAGCCGGACAGCATGGTGCCGTAGGCCACGAAGCTGCGCTGCAGATTGCCCACGCCCGCGCACAGGCCCAGCCAGACGGCCAGGCCCAGCACCAGCCACAGCAGATTGCCCTGGGCCAGCAGCACCAGGCCCACGCCCACGGCCGTGCCGGCCACGGTGCCTGCGACCCGGAAAAAGCTTTTCTCGACCAGTTGCCCGCGCAGCGGCTGGGATGCGGCCCAGGTGGCCATGGCGGCCCACTGCGGATGCTCCAGCCCCAGCTGCCAGGCGGCCAGCAAGGCCAGGCAGGCGGCAAAGGCCGTGCGCAGATGCTGGCGCAGGCGCACGGGGTCGAAGCCCCAGCGGACCGAGGCCTGCAGCAGGCGGCCATAGGCATCGTGGAGGGCGCTCATGGCGCGCCTTCCGTGCGCAGCGCGCCCATGCGCGCCTGGATCTTGGCCATGCCGGCCAGCATGGCCTCGACCTCGGCATCGTCCAGGTCCTGCAGCATGGCCAGCTCGGCCTGCAGCATGGTGGCGCGCACGCGGTCCACGGCGCCGTTGCCTTCATCGGTCAGGAAGATGCGCTTGCTGCGCCGGTCACCGGGGTCGGCGCGGCGCTCCACCCATCCGTGGCCTTCCAGAATGTCGAGCAGGCGCACCAGGCTGGAGCCGTCCAGGCCCACACGCTCGGCCAGTTCCTTTTGCGTGACACCGTCGCCCCAGGCGCGCAGGTGGATCAGCGGCGCCCAGGTGGCGTCGGTCAGGCCGTCGGCCAGCAGTTGTTCCTCGACCTGGCGGCGCCACTGGCGTACCAGGGTGACCATGAGAAAGCCGAGACGGGCGCGGGGAGGGGCAGAGGCAAAGGACATGCCTCGATTATCTTTGTAGTTCAATTAATTTGTATTGCAAATTAATTGTGCCTGCATTTGGTTCAAGGGTATTCCCTTGCTCTGGAAGGCAGTCCGTCCATGAAAAAGGCCCTGCGAGACGATGCCTCGCAGGGCCGGTCGATGGATGCTGGCAGCTTCAGAGCAGGCCGGGCACCCAGCGGTTGAAGAGCAGGCCCGCCACCAGAAGCCATGCGAACAGCAAGGCGGCCAGCAGCAGGGGCTTCGTGCCTGCGGCACGCACGGCGCGGACATGGGTGGTCAGGCCCAGGGCCGCCATGGCCACGGCCAGCAGCGCGTTGTCCAGCTGCACGCCCACCTGCACCACGGCAGCGGGCAGCACGCCCAGCGAGTTCACGCCGGCCATGGCGACGAAGCCCAGCGCGAACCAGGGAATGGTGATGCGGCGCGGCTGGCCGTCGCTCATCTGGCTGCTGCGGTTGCCGCGCGCCACCGCCATGGACAGCAGCAGCAGGAAGGGGGCCAGCATCATCACGCGCACCATCTTGGAGATCACCGCCACGTCGGCGGCTTCGGGCGCAATGGCTTCGCCGGCGGCCACGACCTGGGCCACCTCATGCACGGTGGAGCCCACGTACAGCCCGTACTGCGCGGGCGACATGTCCAGCCAGCCGTGGGCGGCGTTCCAGTGGAACAGCGCGGGGTAGAGAAAGGTGCCCACGGTGCCGAAGACCACCACGGTGGCCACGGCCACGGCCACGTCTTCGGCACGTCCCTTGATCACGGGTTCGGTGGCCAGCACGGCAGCGGCGCCGCAGATGGAGCTGCCCGCGCCGATCAGCACCGTGGTGCGCGCATCCAGCCCGAAGACGCGGCGGCCCAGCCACTGCGCCAGCAAAAAGGTGCTGCCCAGCACCAGGGCATCGACCACCACGCCGGCCATGCCCACATGGCCTATGTCCTGGAAGGTCAGCCGCAGGCCGTAGAGCACGATGCCCGCGCGCAGCAGGCGCTGCTTGGCCAGGCCCACGCCGGCATGGCAGCTGGGCGCCAGGCGCGGATAGACGGTGTTGCCGATGACCAGGCCGATGCAGATGGCCAGCGTGAGCGCGCTCAGGCCCGAGCCGGCCAGCAGGGGCTGGCGTGCGCCCCAGGTGGCGGCTGCGGCAATGGCGCCGGCCAGCAGCAGGCCGGGCGCAAGCTCGGTCAAATGGCGAAGCCAGCCAGGGAGGGAGGAGCGTGGGAGGGAAGTGGTGTTCATGGTGCCTGCGCGCCGCGTCAGGAGCGCGGTGCATGGGAGGCACTTTAGATTTCTTGGCTATATTCGTATAACGAATAGTTTTTGTAGCATCAACCGGGGAAACAGGTTGATGCCTCGTCCAGACTGCACGCCATGCTGCACCTCACCCTGCGCCAACTTGAAATCTTCTGCGCCGTTGCCCAGGCCGGCTCCACCGTGGCGGCGGCCGATGCCGTGGCCCTGTCGCAGTCGGCCACCAGCGCCGCGCTGCAGCAGCTGGAGCAGGCCATGGGTGCCCAGCTGTTCGAGCGCGTGGGCCGGCGGCTGGCGCTCAACGATGCGGGGCGCGCCCTGCTGCCCGAGGCGCTGGCGCTGCTGGAGCAGGCCAGGGGCATAGAGCAGGCGTTTTCGGTGCGGGCCGCCAGCCTGCCCGTGCGTCTGCGCGTGGCGGCCAGCACCACCATAGGCACCTATGCGCTGCCGGCCGTGCTCGCGCACCTGGCGCGCAGCCATCCGCACCTGAGCGTGGACCTGCAGATCGCCAACACGCGCGAGGTGGGCCAGGCCGTGGAATCGCTGGACGTGGACCTGGGCCTGATCGAGGGCACCAGCCACTGGCCCGGGCTGGAGGTCGAGCCCTGGATGCGCGACGAACTCGTCATCGTGGCTGCAGCACAGGACCCGCTGGTGCAGGCCGCGGGCCAGCGCCCGCTGGGCGTGGCCGCTTTGCGCGGTGCGCGCTGGCTGCTGCGCGAGCCGGGCTCGGGCACGCGCGAGATGGTGGAGCATGCCTTGCTGCCGCATCTGCACCAGTTGCCGGCCGCGGCCACGCTGGGCAGTTCGGAGGCGATTGCGCGCTGCGTGGCGCAGGGCCTGGGCGTCAGCTGCCTGTCGCGCGTGCTGGTGCAGGCCCTGGTCGCCTCGGGAGAGCTGGCCGTGCTGCCGACCACGCTGCCGCGCATGTGGCGCGATTTCTCGCTGGTGCAGCGGGCAGGCAAGCGCCGCTCGCCGGCGCTGGCGGCCTTCGTGCAGGCCTGCAGGTCCCAGGCGCAGGAATGAGCCCAGGCTACTTTTGCAGCGGTATCGGCGTGTTGCGCGGCACGGGCACGGCCGTGACGCTGTTCTGCGGCGAGCCTTCGATCACGCGGTCCGAGTAGGTCATGTAGACCAGGGTGTTGCGCTGCGCATCGACCATGCGCACCACGCGCAGGCGCTTGAACAGCAGCGAGATGCGTTCGGTAAACACCTCGTCCTGCTGCTTGAGCGGCGCAGGGATCTGGATGGGTCCGGTCTGCACGCAGCTGATCGAGGCCTCGGCGCGGTCCTCGGCCAGGCCCAGGCCGCCCTTGATGCCGCCGGTCTTGGCGCGCGAGACATAGCAGGTCACGCCCGCCACCTTGGGATCGTCATAGGCATCGACCACGATCTTGTGGTCCGGGCCTATGAACTTGAACACCGTGTCCACCGCGCCCACCTGCTCGGCGCGCGCACCGCAGGCGCCCAGCAGCAGCGTGGCCAGGGCGGCCGTGAGCAAGGCCCGGCTGTTCATGTCAAGCCTCACCCGCCACATGGCGGCGCAGGTGTTCGAGGGCTTCCTCGACCTGGTCCACCAGCACCAGGCACAGGTCGCCGGGCGTCAGCCGCGCCAGCGCGTGGTCGATGGCGTTGAACTCACCCTGGATCTGGGTCACGTAGCCGGTGCGCGGTGCGCCTTGCAGGCCTTGCTGCAGCAGGGCCAGGACTTCCCCGTCGGCGCGGCCGCGCTGGCAGGCATCCTGGTAGAGGATGACGTCGTCGAAGGCGCGGCCCAGGATCTGGGTCTGCTCGGTGATGTCCTGGTCGCGGCGGTCGCCCGCGCCGCTGATGACCACGCTGCGGCGCTGGGCCGGCATGGCATCCACGGCCTGCACCAGGGCGCGGATGGCGTCGGGGTTGTGGCCGTAGTCGGCGATCAGCGTGGCGCCACGGTAGTCCATGACGTTGAAGCGTCCGGGGGCGTTGTCGCTGTCGTTGACGAAGCCGGCCAGCCCGCGGCGGATGGTCTGCCACGGCAGACCCACGCCCCAGGCGGCGGCGATGGCGGCCATGACGTTCTCCACCTGGAAGGTGATGGTGCCGTTGCGCGTGATGGGGATCTCGCGCAGGGCGATGGTCTCGCGCCACGAACTTTCAGCCGCAACGATGCTGTCGCCGTCCACGTAGACCACGCGGTTGCCCTGGGCGCGGTGCGTGGCCATCACGGGGTGGTGGCGGTCGGCCGCGAAATAGATGACCTTGCCCGGCGAGGTGGAGGCCATGGCGGCCACCAGCGGGTCGGCGGCGTTGAGCACGGCATAGCCGTCGGCGGCCACGTTCTGCACGATGACGCGCTTGAGCACGGCCACGTCTTCCACCGTGGTGATGTAGTTCAGGCCCAGGTGGTCGCCCGCGCCCACGTTGGTGACCACGGCCACCTGGCAGCGGTCGAAGCCCAGGCCTTCGCGCAGGATGCCGCCGCGCGCGCATTCGAGCACGGCCGCATCGGTCTCGGGGTGGGCCAGGGCGTTGCGCGCGCTGCGCGGGCCCGAGCAGTCGCCGCTGTCGATCTGGCGGCCGTTGACGTAGACGCCGTCGGTATTGGTCATGGCCGTGCGCCAGCCATGCGAGGTGAACAGGTGGGCGATCAGGCGCGTGGTCGTGGTCTTGCCATTGGTGCCGGTGACGGCCACCAGCGGGATGCGGCCGTCCTGGCCCGGCGCGAACAGCTCATCGACCATGGGCACGCCCACGTTGCGGGGCTTGCCGAAGGACGGCGCCAGGTGCATGCGCAGGCCCGGCGCGGCGTTGACTTCGACGATGCCGCCGTTTTGCTCCTCCAGCGGGCGCAGCATGGTCTCGCAGACCACGTCCACGCCGCAGATGTGCAGGCCGATGGTCTGGGCGGCCTCCACGGCGCGCGCAGCGATGTCGGGGTGCACGTCGTCCGTCACATCGGTGGCGCTGCCGCCGGTGGACAGGTTGGCGTTGTTGCGCAGCACCACGCGCTGGCCCTGGGCCGGCACGGATTCGGGCGTGAGCCCTTCGGTGGCGATGCGCGCGATGGCGATGTCGTCCAGGCGGATCTTGGTCAGCGCCGTGCCGTGGCCCGAGCCGCGGCGCGGGTCCTGGTTGACCAGCTCGACCAGTTCGCGGATGGTGTGCTGGCCGTCGCCCAGCACCTGGGGCGGCTCGCGGCGCGCAGCGGCCACCAGCTGGCCGCCGACCACCAGCAGGCGGAAGTCGTGGCCCGGCAGGAAGCGTTCGACCATGATGTCGTCGCCGAATTCCGAGGCGGTGGCGAAGGCGGCCTTGAGCTGCTCGTGCGTGGTGATGTTGACCACCACGCCCTTGCCCTGGTTGCCGTCCTGGGGCTTGACCACCACGGGCAGTCCCACTTCCTGGGCCACGAGCCAGGCTTCTTCCACGTCCTTGACGGGGCGGCCCAGAGGCACGGGCACGCCGGCGGCGTGCAGCAGGCGCTTGGTCAGGTCCTTGTCCTGGGCGATGGATTCGGCCACGGCGCTGGTCTGGTCCAGCTCGGCGGCCTGGATGCGGCGGGCCTTGGAGCCCCAGCCCAGCTGTACCAGCGAGCCCGAGGTCAGGCGGCGGATGGGAATGCCGCGCGCCACGGCCGCATCGACGATGGAGCCTGTGGAGGGGCCGATGCGCTCGTCCTCGTCGAGTTCACGCAGCTCGGCCACCACCTTGTCGGCGTCGAAGGGCGTGTCGGCCAGTGCCGACTGCAGCAGCGCACCGGCCTGTTCCATGGCCAGGCGGCCCACGGATTCCTCGGTGTACTCCACCACCACCTGGTAGGTGCCGGCTTCCACGGTCTCGTGCGTGCGGCTGAAGGTCACGGGGCAGCCGGCCTGGGCCTGCAGCGACAGGGCCGCCACTTCCAGCACATGGGCCAGCGACAGGCGCTGGTCGGCACCGTGCGGCTGCAGCGTGCCGATCTTGGGAAAGCGTGCGCGCAGCCGGTCCTCGAACCCTGCCAGGGCCGAGTAGTCACAGTCGCCGGGCTCGCATTGCACGATGGCTTCGATGGCGGTGCTGCGGGTCCAGAGATTGGGGCCGCGCAGGGCTCGGATGCGGGTGATCTGCATAGTGTCTTCTTTCGGAGGGCAGGCCCGCGTCGCCGGGCCTGCCTGCATGTCATCGTGTGGTCGGGCTCAGGCGGCGGCGGTGGAAACCGCAGCGGCGGCCGGCGTGTAGTCGAAGGTCTTGATGCCGGCGACGATGAGGTCGGGGGCAATGTCCATGGACCACGCCGCGGCAATGGCAGCGAGCAGGGCCGGCGTGTCCGGGTGCAGGCCACCGGGCAGGCTCAGCGCGTCCAGCGTGCCCAGCACGCGCTCGGCGGCGCCCGTGGCCAGGATCACCTGGTTGCCGCGCACGAAGACGGCACGGCCTTCGCTCTCGCAACGGTGGGCCGCTACCACGGGGCTGTCGGCCTGCATGGAATAGAACAGCACCTCGCCGTCGCACAGGCGGGCCAGGTCGGCCACCTGTTCGATGTCGGCATTGAGCACGCCCGCGCCTTCGTCCAGCACCACGTCGATCTGGGTGCGCATCACGCGCGTCATCTGTGACTGCTCGTGCACGTCATGGTCGGGCAACTGCTCGAAGCCGTCCATGTCGGTGACCACGCCGACCAGGCAGCGGTCGTAGGCCAGGCCTTCCTCCAGGATGGAACGGGCCGTGGTCTGGATGACGGCGGCCTGGGCCAGGCGGTTGGTCAGCAGCCGGTGGGCGCCGGCCCAGTTGGCGGTATTGGTCTTCTGCGTCTGGCGGTTGGACAGGAACATGCCCTCGCTGCTGGCCACGCCCGTGAGCTTGCCCGACAGCTGCAGCAGCCAGCCCACCAGGCGGGCCGTGAAACCGTTGTTGCGCGTGCCGGCAATGCCGACCAGGGGGATGCGGCCGGCGCCCGTGCCCTCTTCGGTGCGCGGGAACAGGTGGTCGGCGATGGCCATGCCCACGGGGCGCGGCGCGCCGCTGGTGGGCTTCAGATGCATCAGCAGGCCGGGGCCGGCGTTGACTTCGAGGATGGCGCCGCCCTGCTCCTTCATGGGGCGCGAGACGTCCTGCAGGATCATGTCCATGCCCGCGATGTCCAGGCCCACGATCTTGGCGGCCAGCGTGGCCATGTAGGCCACTTCGGGATGGACTTCGTCGGTGCAGTCGATGGCCATGTTGCCGTTGCGCTGCAGCAGCACGCTGGTGCCCTGGGCAGGAATGGTGTCGGGCGTGACGTTCTGGCGCTTGAGTTCCAGCTTCACGGCCGGGGCTTCGAGGTTGATCCAGTCCAGCGGGTATTCCTGCTCGGGGCCGCGGCGCGGGTCCTGGTTGACCACGGCGACCAGTTCGCGAACCGTGGACTTGCCATTGCCGGCCACGCTCACGGTCTCGCCACGGCAGGCGGCAACCACCTTGCCGCCCACCACCAGGATGCGGTGCTCGGTGCCGTCGATGAAGCGTTCGACGATAACGTCCGAGCCTTCAGGCTGGGCCAGCGCGAAGGCGGCCTTGATGTCGGCCTCGTCGCGCAGGTCCAGCGTCACGCCGCGTGCGTGGTTGCCGTCCGAGGGCTTGACGGTGACGGGAAAGCCGATGTCCTGCGCCACTTCCCAGGCTTCCTCGGGGCTGTGGACGATCTGGCCTTCGGGCACGGGCACGCCGCAGGCGGCCAGCAGGCGCTTGGTGAAGTCCTTGTCCTGGGCAATGCCCTCGGCGATGGCGCTGGTCTGGTCGCTCTCGGCGGTCCAGATGCGGCGCTGCGCGGCGCCATAGCCCAGTTGCACGAGGTTGCCGTCATTGAGGCGGATGTGGGGGATGCGGCGCTCGCCGGCCGCATCGACGATGCAGCCCGTGCTCGGGCCCAGGTAGCGGTCGTTGATCTCGGTCTTGATGGCCTTGATGGCGGCCTTCAGGTCGAAGGGCTCGTCATTGATGGCGGCCATGATCAGCCTGTGGCCATGGGCCAGGGCCGTGCGCGCCACGGTTTCCTCGGGGCAGCGGAAGACCATGCGGTACACCCCGCGCTGCGAGATCTCGCGGGTCTGGCCGAACTCGGCAGGCATGCCCGCCAGGTTCAGCAGCTCGATGATGATGTGCTCCAGCACGTGGCCGCACCAGGTGCCGCCTTCCAGGCGCTGGATGAAGCCGCCGCGCTCGCCCACGCCGCAGTGGTGCTCGACCAGGTCGGGCAGCCAGGCCGTCAGGCGCTCGTTGAAACCGGGAAGCTTGTTCGAGGGATAGTCCTCCAGCTCGCCCAGATCCAGCCAGACCTCCAGCACGGGACGGTAGGTCCAGACGCTGGGTCCACGCAGGTAGGTGGTGCGCAAGAGTTGGATGTCTTTGAATTTCGCCATGTCGGTCAACGGGTAAGCGTGAACGACGACCCGGATTCGGATCGCCGGAGAATGGGAGAGGATTGTGCGCCCAGAAAACCCATGCGCAGTGTTGTCAGCCTAAACCAGGGTTGGCGCGTTGAGCAGGGTATGCCGTGCAACGCGCGGGATATCCACCGGGGAGCTGCGGTTGCCCGCATGACACCAGGAGCCGCCAGGGGCGGGAAAAACAACTCAACATGCAAGAACACCATTCTGTGGACGTTTCGGCCTTCCTTGCCAGCCCCCGCGGGGCTGAGCTGCGAGCCAGGCTCGCTTCCAATGAAAACGTGCTGGCCCTCGCCACGGTTGACCTGACCTTGGATATGCGCTTCGGCGAAGGCTGGGTTGTCCTGACCAACCAGCGCCTCATCGCCTGTGATCCTGAGGATCAGCGATGGAGTGAGTGGATACTCTCTGTCGATCAGAATTTGCGTACGCTGGACCACGGCGGCGTGGGCAACCTCGAATTGCATGGTCCTGCGGCTCGGCTGGCGCTGTGGCGCTTCACCTTGCGCCACCAGGCGGGCGTATTGCGCCTGCTGCAACAGTTCGATCACCAGCGTGAGCGCATGGCGCGCGGCGAGGACTTCGACGGGCCCGAGGACGATGTGCCCCGCTGCCCGGCCTGCCAGACCGAGCTACCGCCCGAGGCCGACGAATGCCCGGCCTGCGCGCGCCAGCAGGGCCCCCAGACCTCCACCTGGGTGCTGCTGCGCCTGTGGCGCTTTGCCCATCCCTACCGGCACCAGCTGCTGCTGGGCTTTTTGCTGACCCTGGCCTCCACGGGCGCCACCCTGGTGGCGCCCTATCTGACGATTCCCATCGTGGACAAGATCCTGATCCCGTTCCAGAACGGCCAGCAGATCGACAGCAGCCTAGTGGTCTTCTACCTGAGCGGCCTGCTTGCGGCGGCGCTGGTGGCCTGGGGCCTGGGCTGGGCGCGCACCTTCGTGCTGGCCAAGGTCTCCGAGCGCATTGGCTCGGACCTGCGCACGACCACCTACAACCACCTGCTGACGCTGTCGCTGGACTACTACGGCAGCAAACGCACGGGCGACCTGATGGCGCGCATCGGGGCGGAAACAGATCGCATCAATTTGTTTCTATCCTTGAACGCGCTGGATTTCGCCACCGATGTGCTGATGATCGTGATGACCTCGGTCATCCTGTTCTCCATCAATCCATGGCTGGCCCTGGTCACTCTGGTGCCGCTGCCCTTCATCGCCTGGATGATCCACCTGGTGCGTGACCGCCTGCGCACGGGCTTCGAGAAGATCGACCGCGTCTGGTCCGAGGTGACCAATGTGCTGGCCGACACCATTCCCGGCATCCGCGTGGTCAAGGCCTTCGCCCAGGAAAAGCGCGAGGCCGACCGCTTCGCCCAGGCCAATCTGGTCAACCTGCAGGCCAACGACAAGGTCAACAAGACCTGGTCGCTGTTCACGCCCACGGTGACGCTGCTGACCGAGATCGGCCTGCTGGTGGTCTGGGGCTTCGGCATCTGGCTGGTGGCGGGCGGCCAGATCACGGTCGGTATCCTGACGGCCTTCATCGCCTACATCGGCCGCTTCTACAGCCGCCTGGATTCGATGAGCCGCATCGTCTCGGTCACACAGAAGGCGGCAGCCGGCGCCAAGCGCATCTTCGACATCCTGGACCACGTGAGCAACGTGCCCGACCCGGTCAACCCGGTCAAGCTGCCGCGCGTGCAGGGTGCCATCACGCTGGACAACCTAACCTTCCGCTACGGCAGCCGCGCCGTCATCAAGAACCTGGATCTGCAGATTCGTCCGGGTGAAATGATTGGCCTGGTCGGCCACAGCGGCTCGGGCAAGAGCACCCTGGTCAACCTGATCAGCCGCTTCTACGACGTGAGCGAAGGCTCCATCCAGCTCGACGGCGTGGATATCCGCCGGCTCAAGGTGTCGGACTTCCGCAGCAACATCGGCTTGGTGCTGCAGGAGCCCTTCCTGTTCTTCGGCACCATTGCCGAGAACATCGCCTACGGCAAGCCCGACGCCACGCGCGAGGAAATCGTGGCGGCCGCGCGTGCGGCCCATGCCCATGAATTCATCCTGCGCCTGCCGCACGGCTATGACTCCCTGGTCGGCGAACGCGGCCAGGGCCTGTCGGGCGGCGAGCGCCAGCGCATCTCCATCGCGCGCGCGCTGCTGATCGACCCGCGCATCCTGATCCTGGACGAGGCCACCTCGGCCGTGGACACCGAGACCGAGAAGGAAATCCAGAAGGCGCTGGACAACCTGGTGCAGGGCCGCACGACGATTGCCATTGCCCACCGCCTGTCCACGCTGCGCAAGGCAGACCGCCTGGTGGTCATGGACCGGGGCGAGATCGTGGAAGTGGGGCCGCACGACGAACTGATGGAAAAGCAGGGCGCCTACTGGCGCCTGTACCAGGCCCAGGCGCGGCGCGCCGAAGAGGATGCCCAGGCCGCAGGCCTGACCCTGGTCGCAACCACCATCGAGGAATAAGCCATGTCCACTGCCCAACATTGCGCCGCCGGCGCCGATCTGAGCCGCGTACGCGTGGAGCGCAACGCCCATGGCCGCCTGGTGCTGATCCTGGCCGACGGCACGCGCCACGAATCCGTGGTGCCCGTACGCGCCTTTCCCATTGCCGCGCCGCTGCAAGGCCTGTCCCTGGTCTGTGCCGATGGCAAGGAGGCGCTATGGGTGGACCACATGGACCACCTGCCCGCGCAGGTCCGCACGCTGATCGAGCAGGATCTGGCCGTGCGCGAGTTCGTGCCCGTCATCCAGCGCATCCGCAAGGTGTCCAGCTATTCCACGCCCAGCACCTGGGACCTGGAGACCGACCGCGGTCCCGCGCAGCTCGTGCTCAAGGCCGAGGAGGATATCCGCCGCCTGTCGGGCCGCACGCACCTGATGATCACCAGCCAGGACGGCGTGCAGTTCAGCGTGCCGGACAGCACGGCGCTGGACCGTGCCTCGCGCAAGATGCTGGAGCGTTTCCTCTAGCGCCTGGTCAGGGTGGTTTCGGGGTTTACCCTTGGTTTGAGGCAGGCTTGGGCGTCTTTCAAAAAAAGCGCTTCAGTTCTTTCAGGTTCTGTCGATGATGAGGCGACGGCGGGAAATTCCCGCCCACAGCACACATCCAGCAAGAGGGTCGAGCCATGCCAATTCCACCTGTTGACCGATCGCCCATACCGTGGCGCCCGCAAAGCGCCGATCTGTACTCCACCGGCGCGTCGGGCGCGGTGCCCGTGCGTCCCGTGAACGCTGCCAATCCTGTCGAATCCACGGACCGCATCGGCGAAGGCCGTGTGATTCGCGATCCTGAAAAACCGTCCGTGGTGGACCAGGAAAACCGCGACTGGACGCTGGCCGAGGAGATCAAGCAGAAGGAAGAGGTCGAGGAGCCGCCCAAGGAGCCGATTTCCAAGCAGCTCATCGAGTTCATCCAGTCCATGTGGCGCGCCAGCGCCATGGCCGTGGAGCAGGCCCAGGAGGTCAGCAAGGCCGATGACGTGGCCCGCAACAAGCTGCAGGTGCGCGAGGAGCCGTTGACCTATTCGGAACCCAAGGTCAAGCGTACCGGCGGACTCTGAGTGTCAGTGGCTGAATGCGCAGGCTCAGTCCTTTGAGCCTTCGCCTTCCTTCGTGTCCCTGGCAGCGGACACGGCTGCGGCATGCTCGGCGGCCTTTGCCTCTTCGGCCTGCGCCTTGGCCTTCGCCTTGTCGCGCTCGGCGCGGTACTTGACGGCAAAGGCCTGCACTTCCGCATAGGAGACGTAGCCGTCCTTGTCGGTGTCGGCCTCGTCGAAGGCCGCCGCCAGGCGCGGGAACAGCGCCACTTCGGTGCGGCTGAGCTTGCCGTCCTTGTTGAAGTCCAGCATCTTGAATTCGCGCTGGGCCTTGATTTCCCCCTTGGTCAATGGCGCCGGGCTGGCCGAGGCTTGTCCGGTGGACGCCTTGTCGGCCGTCTCGGCCGCCTGCGCGCGCGCGACGGGCAGCATGAAGGCGCTGGTCAGCAGGACGGCAGCGGCGGCCTGCAGCACAGGTGGCCGGCGCAGCAGGGCAGAGCGGTTCATGAGGGGAAAATGCATTGGCTTTATTTGGGCACGGAACCGGCATTTGCAAGCACGGCCGGCCCGCCCTTTGCAATTGTTTACTTCAGCGGATCGGCGTCCGGATTGGAGATGCCGCTGTTCACATGGCCTGCGGGCACATGGCGGGCCGCCGAGCTGACATGGCCCGATTGGTCGTCGAAGAAGAAATCCGGCTCGAACTCGCGCAGGAAGGGGCCTTTTTCCAGGCCGCCGAGGAACATGGCCTCGTCCACGGTGATTCCCCAATCGAGCAATGTGCGGATGGCGCGCTCGTGCGCCGGCGCACTGCGCGCCGTCACCAGGGCCGTGCGAATGCGCATGGTCTGGGACGAGTCCGCCTGCTGCTGAAGCTGGTGAAGGGCTTGCAGCAGGGGTTTGAACGGCCCTTCTCCCAGGGGCGTGGCGGCATGGGAGACCTCATGGCGCAGAAAGGCCGGCAGCCCGCCTTGCTGGTAGATGCGCTCGGCCTCGTCGGAGAACAGCACGGCATCGCCGTCGAAGGCAATGCGCACTTCCTGCGGGTAGCGGTCGCCTGCGGGCGTGGAGTCGACCATCACGCGCGCGGCAGGAAAGCCGATGGACAGCGCCCTGCGCACATCGATCTCGTTGGCCGAGAGAAACAGGTGCGCGCCCAGCGGCCGCAGGTAGGAAAACGGATCGCGCCCGCGCGTGAACACGCCGCGCTCTATGTGCATGTCGGCCGCCTTGGCCGAGGCGAACACGCGCATGCCGCTGGCCGGGTCGTTGCGCGAGAGCATCATCACCTCCACGCGCTGCACTTCGGGCGTATTGAAGGCCAGCAGCTTGCGCACCAGCGGGAAGGCGATGCCCGGGCGTGCCGGCTGGTGCACCAGGTCCAGCTGGCGGCGCATGTAGGCCTGCTCGTCGCCCGCATCGAACAGCCGGTTCTCTTCCTCGAAGTCGAACAGTGCGCGCGATGAGATGGCAACGACCAGCTTGTCTTGCAGGGTCACGGGCATGGCTTGGCGCTTGTCGCTATTTGACGAACTGGTTGAGCTGGATGATGGGCATGAGCACGGCCAGCACGATCAGGGCCACGACCATGCCCATGGCCACGATCAGCAGCGGCTCCAGGATGGTGGCCAGGTGCATGGCGCGGCGCTGCACCTCGGTGGACAGTTGGTTGGCCGCGCGCTGCAGCATCACGGGCAGCTGGCCGGTCTGCTCGCCCAGGCGGGCAAACATGGAGATCAGGCCCGGGAAGCGCTTTTTCTGCGCCAGGGCCGAGGCCAGCGGCGCGCCCTCGCGCACCAGGGCCAGCGCGTCCATGGCATCGGCGCGCAGCGCGCGGTTGCCCAGCGTTTCGGCGGCGGCCTGCAAGGCCTTGAGAATAGGCACGCCCGCGCCAGCCAGCATGGCCAGCGTGCCGGCAAAGCGTGCCGCGTTGTAGTTGCGCGCCAGCCGGCCGATCAGCGGCAGGCGCAGCCACCAGGCGTCGAAGCGCTCGCGCAGCACGGGGTTCTTCATGGACAGCCGGAATCCCACGGCGCCCAGCACCAGGGCGATCAGCGCGGCCCAGCCATAGCTGCGCACAAAGTCGCTGAGCGCCAGCATGGCCACGGTGAGCCAGGGCAGGGCGCGCTTGGTGCCCGCGAACACGCTGGCCACCTGGGGCACCACGTAGCTGACCAGGAACAGCACGATGACGATGGCCACCAGGGTCACGATGGCCGGGTACAGGGCTGCGCCAATGAGCTTGGACTGCAGGGCCTGGCGCGATTCCAGGTCGTCGGCCAGCCGCTCCAGCACCGGGCCCAGGCTGCCGCTGGCCTCGCCGGCGCCGATCACGGCGCAGTAGATGTCGGAGAACTCGCGCGGATGCTGGGCCAGTGCGCGGGCAAAGGTGGAGCCCGCGTTGACCTCGGCGCGCAGCGCGGCCACCAGATGGTGCTGGCGCGGGTCGTCGGCTTCTTCGGACAGCGCGGCCAGTGCGCGCTCTATGGGCAGGCCAGATCCGACCAGCCCCGCCATCTGGCGCGTCCACACGGTGAGCCCCGTGGAGCCAAGGACGGGGCGGGTCAGCCAGCGCGAGGCGCCACCCTGCGGGCCGGACGCCGACCCCGAGGCCACGATCTCCACGGCCATGGGCACCAGGGCCTGGGCGCGCAGCTGGCTGCGCGCAGCGCGCGCGTTGTCGGCTTCGATCGTGCCCTTGCGGGTCTGACCTTGTGCATCCAGGGCTTCGAAGGAAAAGGCAGGCATGCGCGGCGGGAGTCGGGAGGGGCTGGGGAAGGATGGCGTTCAGGAAACGCCAGGCGGCGATCCAACCCCCGATGGTAGCCGCTGCCGGTGACGGCTGGATGGCGAGGCCGCCGCCGCGGTCGGCGGCAGCCCCTGCCCGGTCCTTATGCCGGCTGGGCCGCGAGGTCCGCTTCGTTGAGCTGGATGGAGCGCAGCGAGGCCGGGCGTTCCATCAGCGGCTGGCCGTAGTCGCTGAACTCGGGCAGCGCGGGCAGCAGCTTCATCATCGTCCCCCAGCGCAGGTAGCTGGCCATGAGCACGTCGGCGGCGGTGAACTGGTCGCCGCACAGGTAGCGCCTGCCGGCCACGGCCTGGCGCAGCGTCTGCACCACGTCGTCATAGCGGCCATAGCCGGCGGACATGGCCTGGTCGGCCGTCTGCTGCTCCAGGTGGCCCTGGCTCTTGGCCGTCATCACGGCCTCGACGGGGCCGGCCAGGAAGAACATCCAGCGGTGGTAGACGCCGCGCAGCGGGCTGTCCACGGCCGGCGCGAGCCTTCGTTCGGGGAAGATGTCGGCCAGATAGGCAAGGATGGCGGCCTGTTCGGTGATCACGGTCTCGCCGTGCACCAGGGCGGGGACCTTGCCCATGGGGTTGATGGCCAGGTAGTCGGCAGCCTTCATGGTGCTGCCGAATTCCAGCCGCACGGGCTCATAGCGGGCGCCGCATTCCTCCAGCATCCAGCGCGCGATGACCGCGCGCGAGCGGGGGTGGAAGTAAAAGCGCAGAGGCTTGATCGAGTCGTTCATGAAGGCTCCCAGTGGTTTGAATGCATGGCGAGAAGGCCATGGGAGCGACTGTAGGAGGCCATGCTGACAGTTTTTGTCAGCAGTGGTGTCAGCGGACCGTGTAGCCCAGTTGCCGCGACCAGCGTTCGATCAGGCCGCTGCGGTGGTCGGGATAGCGTTCCTGCAGATCGGTGACGGAGCGCACGCGGTCGGCGCGGAAATGGCGGAAGTCCTGGCGCAGTTCGCACCAGGCCGCAAGAATGCGCCGCTGGTCGAAGAAGGCCATGGCAAAAGGCCAGATCCGGCGCTCGGTCGGCTGGCCCTTCTCATCCGTGTAGTGCAGCAGCACCCGGTGCTGGCGCCGTATCGCCAGGCGCAGCGCGGTCTGCCAGGGCTCGGTCACGGATTCGTGGCAGATGGGCGGCACCAGCAGGCCGCTGGTGTCCACCTCGATGCGCAGCTCCAGCGGCAGCGCGCTGCGTATGCGGTCCAGCGCGGCGGTGGCGGCCTGGGCGAGCTCGGGGTCGGCCTGGCGGCTGGCCCAGCGCGCGCCCAGCAGCAGGGCTTCCAGCTCATCGGGCGTGAACATCAGCGGCGGCAGCAGAAAGCCGGGCCGCATCTCGTAGCCCACGCCCGGGTCGCCCGCAATCGCGGCACCCTGTTCGCGCAGGGTGGCGATGTCACGGTAGAGGGTGCGCAGGCTCACGTCCAGCTGCCGGGCCAGCACCGGCCCGGCCTGGGGCAGGCGCGCGCGGCGCAGCAGGTCGATCAGCTGCAGCAGCCGGGCGGAGCGGCTCATGCCTTCAGCGGCCCATGACGCCGGCCGTGATCTCCAGCGAGCGCAGGCGCAGGTCGCGGTCATACACGTCGCTGACCAGGATCAGCTCGTCGGCCTCGGTGTCGGCCTGCAGCTTCTGCAGGCGCGTGCGCACCTTGTCCGGGCCGCCGATGGAGGCCACGGCCAGGAAGTCGCCGATGGCGCGGCGCTCCTGCTCGCCGAGCTGGGCCGCATAGTTCTCGATGGGGCGCGGCAGCAGTCCGCGCCGGCCCGTGATGATGCCCAGCACGCGCTGGTAGGTGCTGCTGGCCAGGTACTCGGCCTCGTCATCGGTGGGCGCGGCGATCACGGGTGCGCCGACGATCACGTAGGGCTTGGCCAGTTGGGCCGACGGCTTGAACAGGCTGCGGTACAGCTGCACGGCCTGGTAGAGCATGCGCGGCGCGAAGTGCGAGGCAAAGGCGTAGGGCAGGCCCAGATGGGCTGCGAGCTGGGCCGAGAACAGGCTGGAGCCCAGCAGCCAGATCGGCACGTTGGTGCCCGCGCCGGGCGTGGCCACCAGCTTTTGATCCGGCGTGGCCGGGGCCAGCAGGCGTTGCAGCTCCATCACGTCGCGCGGGAAGTCTTCCTCGGTCTCGACGCGGTCGCGGCGCAGGGCGCGCATGGTGGCGCCATCGGTGCCGGGCGCACGGCCCAGGCCCAGGTCGATGCGGCCCGGGTACAGCTCGGCCAGCGTGCCGAAGGCTTCGGCCACCACCAGCGGGGCATGGTTGGGCAGCATGATGCCGCCCGAGCCCACGCGGATCTTCGAGGTGCCGCCTGCGATATGGCCGATCAGCACGGCCGTGGCCGAGCTGGCGATGCCGGGCATGTTGTGGTGCTCGGCCAGCCAGTAGCGCTCGAATCCCAGTGCCTCGGCCTTGCGGGCCGTGGCCAGCGCGATGTCCAGGGCCTCGGCGACGGTGCCGCCTTCGCGCACGGCCACGAGGTCGAGCATGGACAGACGGACTTCATTGAATGATGTCATGGCAGGTTCCAACTTCCAGTTCACGGTGGGTGGGGGCGGCGCGGGCCTTGCCGCGCCAGGGCATTCCTGGTGCGCGTTCGCGCACTCAGATTCTTCTGGACATTTCCCGCGCGCAGGTGATGCCCAGCACCACGCACCAGACCAGGGGGAGGATGGCTGCCGCCAGATGGTTCTCGCCCTGCTGGATGGCCAGCCAGGACAGCGGCAGCGCCACCAGCGCCGACAGGCGGATGACGCGGCGCAACTGGCTGGTGGACAGCCGTGACTTGAACCACCACAGGGCGATGTAGCTGATCAGGCTCAGCGTGGCGACCCACAGGAACAGGTCGCCGCCATAGGGAGCGCTCCAGGCGCGTAGGGATTCCAACATGCCGACCATTGTGGCAAACAGGGATGCCCCGTGCTGCGCAGGGTCGGGCGTGGCCGCCTGCGCCTAGTCGCGCGTGACGCGCAGCACTTCCTCGGGCGTGGTGATGCCCTCGCGCACCAGGCGCTCGCCGTCGTCGCGCATCAGGCGCATGCCCGCGGCCAGCGCGGTGTCGCGGATCTCGGCCTCGCTGGCCTGGCGGTGGATCTGCGCGCGGATGGTGTCGTCCACCACCAGCATCTCGAAGATGCCGGTGCGCCCCCGGTAGCCGCTGGGCTCGGTGGTGTCGATCTTTCGCACCAGGCGCTGTGCCAGCACGCCCAGCAGGGAGGACGACAGCAGGAAGGGTTCCACCCCCATGTCGATCAGGCGCGTGACGGCGCTGGAGGCATCGTTGGTGTGCAGCGTGGCCAGCACCAGGTGGCCGGTCAGGGAGGCCTGGATGGCGATCTGCGCGGTCTCGAAGTCGCGGATTTCGCCGATCATGATCACATCCGGGTCCTGGCGCAGGATGGCGCGCAGGGCCTTGGCGAAGGTCAGGTCGATCTTGGCGTTGACCTGGGTCTGCCCCACGCCGGCCAGCTCGTACTCGATGGGGTCCTCCACCGTCATGATGTTGCTGTGGCTGGCGTCCATGCGCGACAGTGCCGCATACAGCGTGGTGGTCTTGCCCGAGCCCGTGGGGCCGGTGACCAGCACGATGCCGTGCGGCTGGGCCGTCAGGTGGGTGAATCGCCTCAGCGTCTCGCCCTGCATGCCCACGGCCTCCAGGCTGAGCTTGCTCTCGCTCTTGTCCAGCAGGCGCAGCACGGCGCGCTCGCCGTGGGCGCTGGGCAGGGTGGAGACGCGCACGTCGATGGCGCGCGTGCCCAGGCGCAGGCTGATGCGGCCGTCCTGGGGCAGGCGCTTTTCGGCGATGTCCAGGTCGGCCATGATCTTCAGTCGCGAGATCAGCGCTGCATGCAGTGCGCGGTTGGGCTGCACGACTTCGCGCAGGTCGCCGTCCACGCGAAAGCGCACGCTGGAATGGCGCTCGTAGGGCTCGATGTGGATGTCGCTGGCGCCGTCGCGCGCGGCCTGCGTGAGCAGGGCGTTGAGCATGCGGATGATGGGCGCGTCGTCGGCCGTCTCCAGCAGGTCCTCGACCGCAGGCAGCTCCTGCATCATGCGCGAGAGGTCGGCGTCGGACTCGACCTCGCTGACCACCAGGGCAGCGCTGGACTCGCCCTGCGAGTAGGCGGCGCTGATGCGGTGGGCCAGCGTGCCCGCGTCCAGCATCTGCCAGCGCTGCACCGCATGCCTGCGCTGGACTTCGGACAGGGCCTGCCAGTCGGGCGAGGGGCCAAGCCAGAGCAGGGGCTCGTGGCCGTCGTCCTCGATCAGCAGCTGGCTGGTGCGCGCAAACGCATAGGGCAGGGGATAGCGCATGGGGCCTTCCTGCCTCAGAGCGCGCCGGGGGCTGCCGGCACGGCGGGAGCGGCGGGCTGCGGCTGGGTGAAGTCGATCAGCTCGGGCCTGGCGCCCGGCACGTTGACGATGGCGGCCGGGTTGGTGAACGAGCCGGGGTCCGGCTGCGGCGTCAGCGTGGGCAGCACGGGCGCGGCATTGACCGAGCGCAGCAGGGCGCTGGGCTCGGGCTGCAGGCTCTGTTGCTGCGCGCGGATGGCTTCGTAGCGCTCGGAAGAGACCTGGTTGGTGGCAGTCGCATCGCGCATCACCACGGGGCGCAGGAAGACCATCAGGTTGGTCTTGTTGCGCTTGCGGTTGGTGTTGCGGAACAGGTTGCCCACGACGGGAATGTCGCCCAGCAGAGGCACCCGGTCCTCGGCCTGGGAGTAGTTGTCGTCGATCAGGCCGCCGAGCACGACGATGTTGCCGTCCTCGACCAGCACGTTGGACTCGATGGAGCGCTTGTTGGTGGTCAGGCCGTTGGTGTCCTTGCGCGTGGACTCGTCCACCGAGGAGACTTCCTGGAACACGGCCAGCTTCACCGTGCCGTTCTCGTTGATCTGCGGGCGCACGCGCAGCATCAGGCCCACGTCCTTGCGCTCCACGGTGGTGAAGGGGTTGACCGTGCCGCCCGTGGAGTTGCTGGCGTACGAGCCCGTGACCATGGGCACGTTCTGGCCCACGATGATGCGCGCCTCCTCGTTGTCCAGCGTCATCAGGTTGGGCGTGGACAGGATGTTGGCGTCACCGCTGTTTTGCAGGAAGTTGGCCAGAAAGCCCAGCGTGTCCTTGCCGTTGACGCGCTGCGTGAAGCCGAGGTTGGTGCCTCTCAGGCTGGACAACGTGTCTCCCGTAATGGCGCTGCCGTCGAGGCCTCCATCCTTGACCAGGCCGAGCAGGTTCAGGATGTTGGCGCCCGCCACATTGGAGTTCGTGCCCAGTGTGCCGATCACGCGGCCGTTGTTGCTGAGCATGGCCTGCCACTGGATGCCGAACTGGGCCAGCCGGTTGTCCTTGATTTCGACGATCAGGCTTTCGATCAGCACCTGGGCGCGGCGGCCGTCGAGCTTGTCGATCACGGCGCGCAGTTGGCGGTATACGGGCGGCGGTGCCGTGATGATCAGCGAGTTGGTCGAAGGATCGGCCTGGATCATGCCGCCCGTGGAGGGCTGCTGGGCCACGCCCAGCGCGCCGCCCCCGCCGCCGCTGCCCAGGCCCGAGGACGAGCCCATGCCCATGGATGCCGTGCCGCTGGAGTCGCGCGAGACCACGGGCTGCGAGGTGGGGATGGAGGACATGCCGCCGCCCTGCGGCAGGGTGCCGCCCGCACCGGGCTGGCCGCTGGCCGTGCCGGCGGCCGTGGCCTGGGCGCCGATGGCGGCGCGCAAGGTGGCGGCCAGCGCCACGGCGTCGGCGTTCTTGAGATAGACCACGTGGATGTTGCCCTGGTCGCCGCCGCCGTTCATGGCGGGCTGGTCCAGCCGCGCGATCAGCGAGCGCACCTGGGCCAGGCGTGCCGGGTTGGCCGCGCGCAGCACGATGGAGTTGCTGCGCGGCTCGGCCATCAGCGAGGTCTTGAAGGCGTTGTCGCTCTGGCCCGGAATATTGGCGCCGCCTGCGGTCACGGTGAGGCCGCCGGGGCTGGCCGTGCCGCCTTCGATCAGGCGCGAGACCAGGGCCACCATGTCGGTGGCCACGGCATGGCGCAGCGGAATGATTTCGACATCGGTGGCGTTGGACACATCCATGGTCGCCACGATGCGCGAGATGCGCTGCAGGTTGTCTGCGTAGTCGGTGATGACCAGCGAGTTGTTGCCCGGGTTGACGTTGATGGTGTTGTTGGGGCTGATCAGGGGGCGCAGCACGGGCACCAGGTTGGCCGCGTTCTCGTAGTTGAGCTTGAAGATCTGGGTGACGATCTGGCTGCCGGTGCTGCTGCGGCCCGCGCCCACGGCCACTTCGCTGGCCTGCAGCTTGGCGTCGGCTTCGGGGATGACCTTGTACAGGCCGGCCGATTCGACGATGGTGAAGCCCTGCAGGCGCAACGCGGCCAGGAACTGCTGGTAGGCGGTGGCGGGCGGCACGGGCTTGTCGGTCAGCAGCGTGATCTGGCCCTTGACGCGGGGGTCGACCACCACGTTGCGGTTGGTGATGGCGCCGATGGCACGCGAGACGGCCTCGATGTCGGCACCCGAGAAATTCAGCGTCACAGGCTCGCCCGGACGCAGGCTGGGCGTGGCGCCTGCCGGTGCATTGGTCTGCTGGGCCTGGGCGGTGCCAGCGGTGCAGGCCAGCATGGCGCTGACGGCCAGCGTGTGCAGGGTGTTGCGCCAGAACGGGGTCGTGTGCTGCTGAGTCATGGATCAACCAAAGGAAATGATGGACCGGGGCCCCTGGCGCCGTCCCAGAATGTTGAGCAAGTTGGACAGCGCGGTTTCGCGCTCGGGGCTGGCCGAGGCCTCGCCCTGGAAGTGCAGCCGCTGGCCTACCCATTGGCCCTGGCCGCTCAGGCGCAGGTCGCCGTTCAGGGTGCTGAGCTGCAGCTGCGGACTGTCGCCCCCGAGGATGTCGAGCCGGTAGCTGCCCAGCGGGCGCAGAGGGGACAGCCGCGAGGATACGGCCAGCGCCTCCAGCCGCGTGCTGCCGTCGCTGCGCCAGCGCCCCGATTGCCACAGCAATTGCAGTTGCAGGGCCTGCGTGGCCAGCCGCAGCTGGCCTTGCAGGTCCACCGTGTTCCAGGGCGTGCCCAGGCCGGACAGCAGCGAGGCAGGCCAGCGCGTGTCGCTGTCGTGCACCACGGCGCTCAGGCCCTGCCAGCGCGGCAGCAGGTCCAGCACCACGGGCGTGGGTGTGCAGCATTCGCTGCGCAGCTGAATGCGGGCGCCGTCCAGGCGCGGGCGCAGCGTCCATTCCAGCCGCGTGGGCAGGGCCGTGCGGTCGCGGCTGCCGGCGCCTCCGGTGAAGGCCAGGGAGGCCGAGCCTTTCCACAGCGTGCCGCGCGGTTGCAGCAGCAGTACCTGGCCCTGTGTGGCGGAATCCACGCCGCGTGCCAGCCAGGCGGCGGGTGCCCAGACGACGGTGGTGGCCACCAGGCCGCACAGGGCGCCTGCCAGCGCCCACCCGCGCGGTGAGCGCAGGACAGGCTGGGAGCGGGGCTGGCGGCGCATGCTCAAGGTGCCCGCGACGGATCGACAGGCAGGTCCAGCACCAGGCTGCCATCCCAGCGCACGGCATCGGCAGCGCCTGCGGCGCTTGCAGATGCACTGCGGGCCAGCTTCATCTCGGCGGGAACGGCGTGCGTGTTGCTGCGGACCTGGGCCAGCCAGCGCGCCAGCGCGGCGGCGGGCGCGGCCTTGAGCGTGATCTGTGCGCGGTCGCCCATCCAGTTCAATTGGGCGGAGGCGCCCAGTTCGGCGGACAGCGAGCTTTGCAGCAGCGCCTTGGCATCGCCGACCACGGGGCGTGCGTTGCCGCGCAGCTGCTCGGCCTCGGCCTGCAGCAGCTGCATCTGGCGCAACTGGCGGTCTGCCTGGGCATGGCGTTCGGGCGCGGTGCGCAGGCTGTGCAGGGCGGGGGCCAGGGCCAGCCACCACAGCAGGGCCAGTGCCACCACGCCACCGGCCAGCAGCGTCATGTTCTGTTCACGCGGCGCCAGGGCATTCCAGCGCGCGCGCAGTGGGGCCAGGCTTTGGCGGGATGCGCGCATGTTCATGGCCGGGCCTCCTGGGCAAGCAGCAGGTCGGCGCCGTCGCGCTGCAGTCGCAGGCCGCTTGCGGCCAGATGTTGTTGTGCCTGCTCCAGTGCCTCGGCCTCCAGCGAGACGCCCTTGAGGCGCAGCTGACGGTCCTGGTAGTCCATGGCCTGCGGCAACTGGCCGGCAGGCAGGGCCCGGGATGCGGCGGCCAGCAGGGGTTCCAGGTCGCCCTGCGTCAGCGCGCCGGCGCTCTGGCGCAGCGTGGCGACTTCGCGCTGCATTTGAACGGGCGCATCGACGATGACGGGAACGCGCGGAAAGCTGGTGGCCAGCGTGGAGCGCACCTGGACCTGCTTGGCCGCGATGGCGCGGTTTTCGGTCCAGGCCCAGGCATTGAGGCCCACCACCTGGGCCAGCAGTGCGAGCGCGGCACCCCAGCGCGCGGCCTTCCATTGCGGCGCGCGCAGAAAGCTCTGCCAGCCGTCGAGCATGCGTCGGCGGGTGCGGCTGCCGCCGCCCAGGTCGAGGTCGAACTGCGCCAGGTCCCAGTTTTGTGCGCGGGCCGCCAGGCCGCGCTGGGCGTCCGTCAGCAGGCTGACGGGGCGCTGCAGGGCCTCGGCGGCGCGGGCCAGCGCCGGGTCCGCCTGGATCGGGGTGTCGGGGGGCAGGGCCTGCAGCAGGGCGGCCAGCATGGCGGGGTCGGCACTGTCGGTGCGCAGCGGCAGGCAGGCCAGCGAGTCCATGCCTTGCGGGGCCGTGCTCAGGCCGGTGGCCAGCAGCCAGGCCGATTCAGGCGTGCCCACGGCCCACAGCTGGGGCGTGGACTGGGGCGGGCATTCGGGCACGATGCGGCCCACGGGCCGGCCTGCGGACTCCAGGGCCTGCAGATGGGCATGGAGCCAGGCCTTGTCGCAGGCGGCAACCCAGCAGGGCTCGCCCGCGCGTGCCTGAGGCTGCAGCGCCAGATGCAGTTGGGAGGGGTCGTCGAGCAGGCGCTCTTCCAGCAGCCCGTCGAGCACGGCACGCAGGCGCACATGTCCACGCCGGCTCCCCGTAGGCACGCCATGGGGGAGGCTGACCAGATGCCAGGACAAGGCCTGGTGCGGCACCACGGCAACCGTCTGGCCGGTGCGGCCAGGATCGGGCAGCAGGCCTGCTGCGGCGTGGCCATGCCGGTCGGCGCGCAGGCCGTCGCTGCTGAGTGCGTAGGCGTATTCGCCAGCGGGGCCCGCAGGCAGATGAAGAATCAAGGTGCTCATGGACGGAAGCGGGCATTGTAGGGGCCGAGTGTGACAGGCATCTGTCACGGCGCGGGAGCTTCGGGCAATCCCCAGTCCCCCCTCTCGCGCCAGATGGTAGTGACTGTCATGTTGTTGCGCCGCAACATGGAGCGTTCGCTGGCCACGATCTCGCCCAGGCGCATGCGGCCACGCGCCTCGAAGAAGCTGGTGGCGACCGACAGGTTCTGTCCCTCGAATTTCTGCGGCAGGCCCAGCGCGTTGGAGGCATCGGCCAGGCTGCGCAGCGGGCGCGATGCGCGCAGCTGCACCAGCTGGCTGGCCTGGGACCAGGTCAGGTCCTCCACGCTGGCCCAGATGACTTCGGCGCTGGCGGTGTTGAGGTTGACGGGCGTGTTCTCGGGCAGCAGGGTGATGTAGGGCTCCAGGCGCGAGACGACCTCGGGCGGCAATCCCAGCCAGCCGAGCTGGCTCAGCGTGCGCGGCATCAGGAACTGCGCGCCCTCGCCGGCGGTGGCCGCTGCGCGCAGGGCCTGGACGATCTGGGCGGCATAGGCGGGCGGCAGGTTCAGGCGTTCCAGCAGGCGTGCCAGCGGGCGCAGGGTTTCGGGCTTGTCGGGCGCGCCCAGCAGGTTGCGCAGGTTCAGGCGCGACTGCAGGTCGATGATCTGGCCCGAGAGAAAGGCGTCCTGCATGTCGGCCATGCCGTCATCGACCTGGCTGACGTTGTTCTGCGCCGCAAGAAACGTGGACAGGCGCGCCTCCTGCAGCGGCACGGCCCAGGGTTCGGCCAGGTGGTCCACCTGCAGGCTGGTGCGCGCATCCTCGGCCAGCACCACGCGCGACCAGTCCAGCGCACCCAGCAAAATCCAGGCGGCCTGCATGCGGTTGCGCTCGGCGGTCTCGACCTCCACGCTGCGCCACTGCTGCCACAGCGCGGTGGCGGCAAAGGTGGCGACCAGTGTGACCGTGAGCATGGCGGCCAGCAGGGCCACGCCGCGATGGCGGCGGCGGACGGGCAGGGTGCGGGGTGCGCGCATCATGATCGGCTGTTGGATCGCAGGGGGTTGACCCAGTCCATGGTGACGCGGCCGGGGACGGCGCTGTCGGGCGGCAGGGTCAGTTCGACGCGTATGCCGTCAGGAATCGTGGGCAGCTGTGCGCTGCTGTTGGTGCCGCCGGATGGTGGATTGGGCGTGCCCGTGCCGTTGTCCGAGCCGCTGGACTGCGGGTTGCTCCAGGCGTTGTCGCGGTAGTAGTACAGGCGCCACTGGTCCAGGGGCAGCAGCACGGTTTCGCGGCGGCGCTGGTCGTCCGAAGGATTGCGTCCCCATTGCGCCCCCTGGTTCCAGGCCTCGCGCCACTGGGCGCGCGTGCGCAGCGGTGGCGACTGCCAGCGCAGCCACTGGTCGCGTCCGGCTGTCTGGCGGCGGGCCCAGGCCACGACCACGGCGCCATCGTCCACGGCGGCACTGCTCTTGCGGGTCATGCGCAGCACCTGGCCATCCCAGTCGATGACCTGGGCGTGCTCCAGCGGCATCAGGGCTTCGAGGTCGGCATTCCACTGGGCGATCACGGTCTGCAGCACGATCTGCTGCTCGTTGCGCGCGCGAATGGTCTCCTGCGAGCGCACCATGCTGTCCAGTCCGCGCCAGCTCACCAGGGCCAGCAGGGCCATGACGGCGATGGCCACCATCAGCTCCACCAGGGTGAAGCCTTGCGCGCGGGAGAAAGGGCGCAAACGCATCTAGAAGCGGCCCACAATGGTCGATACCCGCAGCACCGGATGCTCGGCCGTGACGACCAGGGCATCCACGCGGCGGAAGCTGGGGTTGGGCGTGGGGCGCACGCTGAGCTGGACCTGCAGCTGCCGGCTGCCCTGCTCGCAAGTGAAGCTGTTGTCGCCCACGGGCGGCATCTGGCGCGACAGGCGCAGGCGCACCAGTTCGTTTTGCGCGCACAGCTGGGCCAGCAGCACCTCGGACTGGCGCTCGGCATTGCGAGTCAGGGCCGATGTGGCCTGCAGGCCTGCCATCAGGGCAATGCCCACGATGCCCAGGGCCACCAGGACCTCGATCAGCGTGAAGCCGTGCGGCAGGCGCCTTGGCGCGCCGTGCCTGCGGCGTGGTCCGTGGATGCCTGTCATGGCAGGGATTGCACGGCAAAGGGCCGCAGTCCATCCGTGGCCACGCGCAGCGGCGGGCTGTTGGAGTCGCGCAGCGTCAGCGTGACGGACTGGGGAGGAATCAGTGGCTCGGGGCCGAGGATCAGCGGCGTCGCCGGCTGTGCCTGCACCCCGGGCTGCAGCCATTGCGAAGGCAATTGCGCGCTGGCCGGCAGGCCCTCGAAGCGAAAGCCCTGCGGCATGGGCCGCCAGCGCACGGGCACGCCGTTGGCTCGTGCCTGTGCGCGGGCCGATTCCAGCAGTGCGGCCAAGCGCTCGGCCTCGCGTTCCAGCTGGGCCTGCCCGCTGTCGCGCAGAGACAGGCTTGCGCCGGCAGCGGCAATCGCCATGATGCTGATGACCACCAGCAGTTCCAGCAGGGTGAAGCCGCGCGAAGGAGTGGTCAGGGTGGGCGCAACCGTCTGGTGGGGCATGAGAGCAGGCAGGCCCGCCGGGAGTGCGGGCCTGTGGTGCGGTGCAGCGCGGCGCTTGCGGGCCATCGCCCGGGCCATCGACTTACTGCCAGCTGCCGATGTCGGCATCCTTGCCCTCTCCGCCGGCCTGGCCGTCGGCACCGAAGGACATGATGTCGATGGGGCCCTTGATGCCCGGATTCAGGTACTGGTACGGACGGCCCCAGGGATCATTGGGCAGCTTTTCCAGATAGGGCTTCCAGTTGTTGGGCAGCGGTCCGCTCGTGGGACGGATGATCAGCGCCTGCAGGCCCTGCTCGGCCGTGGGATAGCGCTGGTTGTCGAGGCGGTAGAGCTTGAGCGCCTGGGAGATGTTGGTGATGTCGGTGCGTGCAGCCGTGACGCGGGCATCGTCGGCGCGGTCCAGCACGTTGGGCACGATCAGGGCCGCCAGCACGCCGATGATGACCAGGACCACCATCAGCTCGATCAGCGTGAAGCCGCGCTGGACGGCGGTGCGCAGGGCAGGCAGCGGACGGCGGGGAAGGCTGGTCATGGAACGGTGCAGCAAATTGGACATATCGCTCCATCATAATCGCGCGATGGTGACACTTTCATTGAACCGGGGCCAGGCCCGGACCTGGCACGTCAAGGCGGCCACATTCGTGCTCTGGCTGCTGGCGGCCGGCATCGTGGCTTTCTGGGCCATGCGCCTGGGCAATGGCGGCGCGGGGGCGCCCGTGCCACCGGCTCCCCCCGAGGCACTGCAGGTCGATGCACCCGCGCTGGCGCAGGCCCTGGGGGGCGTGGCCGCTGCTCAGGGTGTTGCTGTGCCCGTCGCGGCGCCTGTGGTCTCGCGCTATGCGCTGGTGGGTGTGCTGGCCGGTCGCGACAGCGGCGGCGGCGCGGCGGTCATCGCCGTGGGCAACCAGCCGGCCAAGCCGTTTCGCGTGGGGCGTGCCGTGGAAGAGGGCGTGGTGCTGCAGTCGGTCTCGGGCCGCGAGGCGCGCCTGGGCCCCAGCGTCGATGGCCCCGCCTCCATCACGCTGCAGCTGTCCCTGCCCGACAAGCGCTGAGTCCGGTCAGTGCGGCGGCTGCAGTTCCAATACCAGCCAGCCGCCAAAGTCAGGCGCCGGCAGCGTCCACTGGGCCGCCTGAGGCAGGGCGTTGCCTTCACGCATCAGCCATTGCACGCAGCGTGCCACACCGGCATGGGTGATCCAGACGATGTCGCGTGCGGCGCCATCGCCCACCGAGCCCCTGCTCGCCTGCTGCAAGGCCTCATCCACCCTGCGCAGCATGGCGGCCAGGGACTCTCCCCGGCCCGGCGCGTGCCCGGCAAGGTCTGCCGCCCAGGCATCGATGGCGCTGCGGTCCAGCGCATCCCATGGCTGGCCTTCCCACTCGCCGAAGTCCATCTCCAGCAGGCGGCTGTCCGCCGCCGATGCCAGGCCGGGCCGCAGTGCCTGCAGGGCCTGTGCCAATTGATGGCATCGGCGCAGTGGCGAATGCGCCAGCAGGCAATCCGCAGGCAGGGCGAGGTGCAGGGCCTGCGCCGCATCGGCCGTGGCCTGGGCGTCGGCCTCCATGTCGAGCCGGCCATAGCAGATGCCGGGCTCCACCAGGGGGCGGGCATGGCGTACCAGCCAAAGGTGCGGCGTTGGGAGAGCGTTCATTGCATGCGCATCAGCACAGCGGCGGCGCCCAGCAGCATGGCCAGTTCACAGACCTGCTGGGCGGCGCCCAGGCAATCGCCCGTCATGCCGCCCAGGCGACGGCGCAGCCAGCGCACCATGGCGGCCGTGACCAGGGCGCCGGGCAGTACCAGGCCGATGACGAGCGGCAGGCCCGCCAGCCACGCCGGCAGCGCCAGGGCGGGCAGGCACCAGAGGATTGCCGCGACCAGGCCCCTGGCAGCCAATGGCCGACCCGCGGCGTGCAAGGCCTTGGAGTGGGTGGCCTGGCCCACATAGGGAAGGCATTGCATGAGGGCCAGCGGCGCCATGCGCGACAGCACATGGATGCTGCACAGCTGCAAGGCAGCCCATTCCGCGCGAATGCCGATCAGCAGCGCGACCAGGGAGATCCTGGTCATCAGCGCCATCACCAGCGCCATGGCGCCGTAGGCGCCCAGGCGCGAATCCTTCATGATTTCCAGCGCGCGCTGGGGCGGGACAAAGCCGCCCAGGCCGTCGGCCACGTCGGCCAATCCATCCTCGTGCAAGCCGCCTGTCATCCATAGCGTGGCAATGGTGGACAGCACGGCAGCCACCAGAGGCATCCAGGGGCTGGGTGCCAGCAGCCAGCCTGCGGCCAGCAGCCACGCCGCGCCCCAGGCGCCGACCAGCCAGCCCACGCCCGGCAGATGGGCCACGCTGGCGTGCTGCATTGCCGGACTCCAGCCGGCCCAGGCCGCAAGCCGCCCGGTGACCGGAATGCGGCTGAAGAACTGCAGGGCCAGCAGGAAATGGCGTATGGGCTGCATGTCTGGACAGCCGAGGCGGGGCCTACTTCAGGAAGAGCTGGTAGGCAGGGTTGCCGGTTTCCTCGACCCAGGGGTAGCCCAGATTGCTCAGGAAGGCGTCGAATTTACGGCCATCCTTGGCGGGCACCTGCATGCCGACCAGGATGCGGCCGTAGTCCGCGCCCTGGTTGCGGTAATGGAACAGCGAGATGTTCCAGGTCGGCGCCATCAGGCTGAGGAACTTGAACAGTGCGCCGGGGCGCTCGGGGAAGACGAAGCGCAGCAGGCGCTCTTCCTGCGCCAGCGGCGAATGGCCGCCGACCATGTGGCGCAGATGCTCCTTGGCCATGTCGTCGAAGGTCAGGTCCAGCGCCTCGAAGCCCTGCTTCTCGAAGTTCCTGGCGATCTTCTCGGACTCGCCGCGCGCTGCCGTGGTCAGGCCCACGAAGACATGGGCCTTGTTCTCGTGGCTGATGCGGTAGTTGAACTCGGTCACGTTGCGCGGGCCGCCAGGCAGCTTGCCCACGACTTCGCAAAAGCGCTTGAAGCTGCCGCGTTCCTCGGGGATGGTCACGGCAAAAAGCGCCTCGCGCTCCTCGCCCACCTCGGCACGCTCGGCCACGAAGCGCAGCCGGTCGAAGTTCATGTTGGCGCCGCACAGGATGGCGGCATAGGTCTCGCCCCTGGTCTTGTTCTTCGCGACGTACTGCTTGATCGCCGCCACGGCCAGGGCGCCGGACGGCTCGACGATGGAGCGCGTGTCCACGAAGATGTCCTTGATCGCGGCGCAGACGGCATCGGTATCGACCACCACGTAGTCGTCCACCAGGCCCTGGGCGATGCGGAAGGTCTCCTCGCCCACCAGCTTGACGGCCGTGCCGTCGGCGAACAGGCCCACGTCGGCCAGCTCCACGCGGTGGCCGGCGCGCACGGACTGCAGCATGGCGTCCGAATCCTTGGTGTGCACGCCGATCACCTTCACGTCGGGGCGCACGGCCTTGATGTAGTTGGCCACGCCCGAGATCAGGCCGCCGCCGCCGATGGCGACAAATACGGCATCCAGGCGCGGGCTGCCCAGCTTTTGCAGCTGGCTCAGCATTTCCATGGCAATCGTGCCCTGGCCGGCGATCACATAGGGATCGTCGAAGGGGTGCACAAAGGTCAGGCCCTTTTCCTTTTGCAGCCTGACGGCGTGCTTGTAGGCGTCGGAATAGCTTTCCCCGGCCAGTTCCACCTCGCCGCCCAGCGCCTGTACCGCATCGATCTTGACCTGCGGCGTGGTGGTGGGCATCACGATCACGGCGCGGCAACCGAGCTTGCGTGCGCCCAGCGCCACGCCTTGCGCATGGTTGCCGGCCGAGGCGCAGATCACGCCCTTTTCCAGCTGCTCGGCGGACAGGTGTGCCATCTTGTTGTAGGCGCCTCGCAGCTTGAAACTGAACACCGGCTGCTGGTCCTCGCGCTTGAGCAGCACCTTGTTGTGCAGGCGGCGGCTCAGCGCCTTGGCGGGCTCCAGGTCCGACTCCACGGCCACGTCATAGACGCGCGCGGTAAGGATCTTGGTCAGGTAGTCGGCAGGGGTCAGGGGGTGGTTCATCGTCGGCGAAAGGCTGGAGAGCAGCAGGCCGGGAGGCGGCCCGTCGGTGTCAGGCGGCCATCATAGGCGCTTGTGACTCATGCTGCAGTGCAGCGTCCAGGCTGGGCCAGGGACGACAAAGGCAAAAAAAAGCCCCAGGCTGTAAAGCCGGGGGCTGAATCCACCAATAGAGGAGGTGGAGGAGACAACTGGTGCGATACAGGGTGAAGTTGGTTCACAATCTGCAGTCCATCTGGAGGGGTGTCCGGGTTAACCCTTCAGATAACGCTTGGGTGCATTGTATGCACGGCAGGTGCTGCGTTGCAACAAAATCAGGGTTTTTGTGTAGTTGATGCAAAATAGCAACAGTTTTTTGAGGACGCAACAATGGAATGCACAGTGAGTTGGACAGGCGGCACGACCGGCATGCGCTCGGGCATGGGCTTCGTGGCGGAAACGGGCAGCGGCCATGTGGTCAATATGGACGGGGCGCCGGATGCGGCCAATCCTGCCAATGGAGGCCAGAACCAGGCACCCCGCCCCATGGAAATGCTGCTGGCAGGCGCAGGCGGCTGCACGGCCTACGACGTGGTGCTGATCCTCAAGCGCGGCAGGCACGCGGTCAAAGGCTGCAGCGTCAAGCTCACTTCGGAGCGCGCGGACACCGACCCCAAGGTGTTCACCAAGATCCACATGCAGTTCACCGTCAGCGGCACCGGCCTGCCAGCGGGCGCGGTGGAGCGGGCCATTGCCATGAGCCACGACAAATACTGCTCGGCCACCATCATGCTGGGCAAGACGGCCGAGATCACCACGGGGTTCGACATCGTCGAGGCCTGAGGTATCTGGTGCTTGGGTCCGTGCCTCGACAGGGACTCGGCAAGAATGAAGAAAGCGGGCCGGGCCCGCTTCTTTTTTGGCTGGATGCAGCTCCCGTCGTTTCAGAAGCTTCGGATCTCAGATGCGGTGAGCGGTCGTCGTCATGACCTTGGCGGCCAGGCGCATCAAGGCGCGGGCGGGCGGCGGCAGCTCCAGCGCGCCGGCTTCACGCGCAGCGGCGGCATGGCGCTCCTCATCGTCCTTCATGCGGGCCACCACGGCCAGCGAAGGGCGGTCCTCCTCAGGCAGACGGCCCAGATGGGATTCCAGGTGGGCGGAAACCTGCTCCTCGGTCTCCACCACGAAGCCCAGGCTGGCGGCGTCACTGATCTTGGCGGCCACCACGCCGATGGCGAATGCCCCAGCAAACCACAGCGGGTTCAGCAGGCTGGGTCGGTCGCCCAGGGCGTTGAGCCGGTCGCGGGTCCATGCCAGATGGTCGGTTTCCTCGCGGGCCGCCTCCAGCAGATGCTCGCGCAGCACCATGTCGCGCGTCACCATGGCCTGGGCGTTGTACAGCGCCTGGGCGCAGACCTCTCCGACATGATTGACGCGCATCAAGGCGCCCGACAGGCGGCGCTGTGCCTCGGTCAGCTCACCTTCCGCGATGCCGGTGGCGGGAGAGCGCTCGGCCGCGGAAGGCTGTGCAAACAGGGTGCGAAGCGCCGCATCGGCGGCAGTCAGTATCTTGTCCATGGGCGGTCCCTAGAGCGGAAAATCTTGGCAAATTCAGGGTCTGAACGGTACACCAGGACGACATGCCCTCTCTTTGTGCAAGCGCAACAAGGCCGGCGCGATGTTCGGGTTGGGCCTGATTGTGTTGGTCTGCAGGTTTGTTGCGGCAGTGCAACGAAAAACGGGGGTTCAAGCCCGTTTGTGGGTGAATTTCTTTGCATGGGCAGCGGCGGTCTGGTGCAATAGGCCCTAACTTCCCCACCAGGAGGTTGGCGCGGGAAACCGGTGGAGCCTCAGGCCAAGCCTCTCTTCCTCACGACCGGCGCCCTTCTAAACCTTGGAGTAACTCGTAATGAAAAAATCTCTGATTGCCCTGGCAGTGCTGGCTGCTTCCGGCGCCGCAATGGCTCAATCCTCCGTGACCCTGTTCGGTATCGTCGACACTGGCGTTGCTTACGTGAACAAGAACCAAGCGGGCGACAGCGTGTACGGCCTGGGCACCAGCGGCTCTTCCACGAGCCGTCTGGGCCTGCGTGGCACGGAAGACCTGGGTGGCGGCCTGAAGGCCGGCTTCTGGCTGGAAGGCGAAATCTTCGGTGACACCGGTGGCAACGGCTTCGACTTCAAGCGTCGTTCGACCGTGAGCCTGTCTGGCAACTTCGGTGAAGTGCGCCTGGGCCGCGATCAAGTGCCGACCTTCCAAAAGCTGACCTCCTACGACCTGTTCAGCGCCACTGGTATCGGCCAGTTCATGGGTTTCCGTAACTGGGCTAGCGTTGCTGGTGCTCAAACTCCCGCAGTCGGCGACGACAACGGCATTCGCGCCAACAATCTGATCGCTTACTACACTCCCAACTTCGGCGGTTTCAACGCTGGTGTGGGCTACGCTTTCGACGAAAAGACCACGGTGGGCACCGTGAAGAACGTCGGCCGCTACGTTGGTGGTTATGTTGCCTATGACAATGGCCCTCTGAGCGTGAGCCTGGGCCTGGCTCAGCAAAAAACCTACGTTACGCTGCCTGCCATTACCGCGGCTGACCGCGATGAAATGACTCTGGGCGCTTCTTACAACTTCGGCGTTGCCAAGCTGACCGGCTTGATCCAGCAAACCAAGTACAAGGCTCTGGGTCAAAGCGACAAGGTGAACTCCTACATGCTGGGCGCTTCGGCTCCCGTCGGCGGTGTGGGCGAAGTCAAGCTGCAGTACGCTCTGTACGATCAGAAGTTCAACGATTCCAAGGCTCACCAGATCTCTCTGGGCTACGTGCACAACCTGTCCAAGCGCACCGCTCTGTACGGCAACCTGGCGTTCCTGAAGAACAAGGATGGCTCCACTCTGGGTCTGGCTGCCAAGGGTCTGGGTTCTTACTCGTCCAACGCCACAGTGGCCGCTGGCGAAAGCCAGACTGGCGTGCAAGTCGGTATCCGCCACGCTTTCTAATGAACGGCTGGCGTAAGCCAGTTGCCATTTGAAGCAAAAAAGAGCCAGTCTTCGGACTGGCTCTTTTGTTTTGTGCTAGGGAAAGACCTGTGTTGTGCTTGTGCCAACGGTGACGAGGCGGGAAAAGCGTTTCTAGAATGAAATTTCCACCAACCAATCGTTAACAAGAGAGAGACAACACAATGAATTCTTCATTCGTGAAAAAGAGCGTGGCACTGGCGGTGTTGGCAGCAACGGCACCCTTGGCAGCATTCGCCCAGCAAAGCAGCGTACAGCTGTACGGCATCGTCGATGCCGGCGTGCGCCACACCACCAATGAAGGCCCGACCAAGAGCGGCAAGACCCAGATGATCGGCGGCGGCATGTCGCAAAGCCGCTGGGGCATCAACATCACCGAGGACCTGGGCGGCGGTCTGGCAGCCATTGCCAACCTGGAAGCCCGTTTCCTCACCGACACCGGCGAGCAGGCTGCGGCAAGCTACTTCCAGCAATCCTGGGTGGGCCTGCGCAGCAAGAGCTTCGGCCAGGTCACCCTGGGTCGCCAGTACAACATGCTGTTCGATCTGGTGACGTCCACCTATGCCTCCTTCCCGTATTCGCCGTACATGGAGGCCTACAAGCCTGAAATCGGCATGTCCATGGGCGCGCGCGCCAGCAACATGGTCAAGTACCTGGCCGAGTTCGGCCCCGTGCGCGGCGCATTGCAGTATTCGTTCGACGAGAACAACACCTTCGACAAGGTCGGCACTGGCGTGGTGCCCGGTGGCGCCATCAAGACGGCTGGCGGCTATCTGCGCTACTCGCAAAGCGGCATTTCCGCAGGCGCCGGCTACCTGGGCACGACGCTGCCGGCCGGCACCAAGGTCGATGCCTATACCCTGGGCGGCTCCTACCGCGTGGGTCCCTGGTACGTCAACCTGGGCTACGGCCTGAACAAGCGCAAGGACGCATTCCCGGCGGCAACCGCAGGCGGTGGATTCGACCAGGCCATCCTCAACTCCTTCTGGACGGGTTCGTCCAACGGCGGCTTCGTGGCCGGCGACGCCAACAAGCGCCAGATGTACAAGATGGGCTTCGGCTACCAGATCACGCCCCAGATCAATGTGGGCGCGCATTACTACCATGCCAAGCAGTCGGGCTCGGGCACGGGCAATTTCAATGGCAAGGCAGACTTCCTGGTGGCGGTGCTCGACTACGCCTTCTCCAAGCGTACGGATGCCTATGTGGCCCTGGACCACACCAAGACCAGTGGCGGCTCGGGCGTGATGCTGGACGCCAATGGCGCCACCAAGCGCACGGGCTTCACCGTCGGCCTGCGCCATCGCTTCTGAACACGCGGCGTCTGCGCAACGAATGGCCTCCTTCGGGAGGCCTTTTTGTTTCCTGTCGAAGGGCTGACGGTGGGCGGGCGCGATTTCCTGCGTTAAGGTAATGCGCAGGCCAACGAAGCGAAAGAACCAAGGCTATGGAAGCCACTCGATACAAGGCAGGCGGTCGGGTCTTTGCCCAGATCGCTCAGTACCACCCCGAGCTGACGGCGCTGCGCCGCGAGCTGCATGCGCATCCTGAGCTGGGGTTCGAGGAGCGCTTCACGGCTGCGCGCGTCAAGGAGGCCTTGCGGCAATGCGGCGTGGACGAGATCCACGAAGGCCTGGGCACCACGGGCCTGGTGGCCGTGATCCGTGGCCAGGGGCATAGCTCGGGAGCGATGGTGGGCCTGCGTGCCGACATGGATGCACTGCCCATGGTCGAGCACAACGAATTTCCCTGGAAATCGGGCAAGCAGGGGCTGATGCACGGCTGCGGGCATGACGGCCATACGGCCATGCTGGTGGGCGCCGCCCGCTACTTGGCTGCGACACGGCGTTTCGACGGCTCGGCCGTGCTGGTCTTTCAGCCTGCCGAGGAAGGACGGGGCGGCGCGCGGGCCATGATCAATGAAGGGCTTTTCGACCGCTTTCCCATGCAGTCCGTGTACGCCATGCACAACTGGCCCGCCATGCGCGCCGGCACCGTCGGTATCAACATGGGCGCGATGATGGCGGCGGCCGACCGCATCACCATCGAGATCACGGGGCGCGGCGGCCACGGCGCCCATCCCTACCAGACGGTGGACGTGGTGCTGGCGGCCGCGCACATCACCACGGCGGTGCAGAGCATCGTCTCGCGCAATGTGCGCGCCATCGACAGTGCCGTCATCAGCCTGTGTGCCGTGCAGGCCGGGGACCTGGGCGCCTTCAGCGTGATGCCGGGCACGGCAACGCTGGTGGGAACCGTGCGGACCTTCGATCCCGCCGTGCAGGACCGTGTCGAGCAGCGCCTGCAGGAGTTGTGCAGCGCGGTGGCGCTGGGGCTGGGTGCGACGGCCAAGGTCAACTACGAGCGCATCTATCCCGCCACCATCAATTCCCCCACGGAGGCCGCCTTTGCGGCCGACGTGGCCCAGGCGCTGGTGGGCGCGGAGAACCTGGACCGGCAGCTGGAGCCCAGCATGGGCGCGGAGGATTTTTCCTTCATGCTGCAGCACAAACCCGGCGCCTACCTGCGCCTGGGGCAATCCACGGGCGCCCAGCCCGGGGTGCCGCTGCACAGCAGCCGGTATGACTTCAACGACGAGGTGCTGCCGCTGGGCGCTGCCCTGCACGCCAGCCTGATCGAGCAGGCCATGCCGCTGCCTTCGCAGGACGTATAGCGCAGGCGGAGCCGGTCAGCGGGGCTGTCCCTCGGTCGCAAGAAGGTGGGCCTTTACCGTTTCCAGGATCTCGTCGGACAAGGCTGGATTGGCGGCGACCGTGGCACGTGCCAGGACCAGGGCGCCCACCATGCTGCTGAGCATGGCCATGGCCTGGGCGCGCTGTGCGGCATCGGGTGCCTGATCGTCGCCAAGTGTGCCGATCACGCGCGCAAACCTGCCGATGTTGCGTTCCACCCCTTCGGCGAACACCGCTGAAAGATCACCGCCTGCCCGAGCCACGTCCACGGCCAGCGCCGCAGCGGGGCAGCCCTCGCCGGGGCTGTCGCGGTGCTGCGGCGACAGATAGGACTGCACGCGCGCGGCAAGGCTGCCGGCCTGTTCACCCTGCAGGCCGTCCAGCGGCGCGATGGACCAGTCGAAGGCGCGTGCGCAGGCTTCGCGCACCAGCGCGTCCTTGGATTCGAAGTGGCGATAGAGCCCGCCGTGGGTGAGTCCCGCGCCGCGCGTCACCTCGGCCACGCCGACGCCGTCCAGCCCGTGCTCGCGGTACAGCCGCGCAGCGGCTTCGAGGATGTCCTGCCGGTTCTGCGCGGCCTGGGCTTTCGTGACTTTCATGTGCACTGTCCAATGATTATGGTTGTCATCAAAATGCGTTTATGATGACGGCCATCATCATAAGTCCGTGCCTGCAGGCAATGCTCACCATCTGCGGCAGGGGCTGTGCACTCTACAGGGAAGAACCGATGAACGCCTCTTCAATCCCGAGCAGCCTGTGCCCCGTGCGCGCTGCAGTCTCTGCATGGTCCATCAGGGAGCGTTCATGAGCACGGGTCCTCTCGCACGCCGCGTGGTCATCACGGGCATGGGCATGGTCTCGCCGCTGGGGCGGGGCACTGAATTGGCCTGGCGGCGGCTGCTGTCCGGCGCATCGGGCCTGAGCCGGCTGCCCGAGGATCTGGCGCCCGATGTGCCGGGCCAGGTGGCAGGCCAGGTGCCCGACCTGGCCCGGGACCCGGAAGGCGGCTGGGACATCGATGCCGTGGTCTCGCCCAAGGACCAGCGCAAGATGGACCGCTTCATTCCGCTGGCACTGGACGCTTCGGACCAGGCCCTGGCCCAGGCCGGCTGGCAGCCGGCCAGCGAGCAGGAGCGCACGCGCACGGCCTGCATCATTGGCTCGGGCATCGGCGGCTTTGGCGCCATTGCCCAGGCCGTGCGCACCACGGACAGCCGGGGGGTGTCGCGCCTGTCGCCCTTCACCGTGCCGTCTTTCCTGGTCAATCTCGCGGCCGGGCATGTGTCGATACGCCATGGGCTCAAGGGCCCGCTGGGTGCGCCGGTCACTGCCTGCGCAGCCAGCGTGCAGGCCTTGGGCGACGGCCTGCGCATGATCCGTTCGGGCGAGGCCGACGTGGCGCTGTGCGGCGGTGCCGAGGCGGCCATCGACCGCGTGAGCCTGGGCGCGTTCGCGGCGGCCAAGGCCCTTTCCACGGGATACAACGACCGGCCCGAAGAGGCCTCACGCCCCTTCGACGCGGGCCGCGACGGCTTTGTCATGGGCGAGGGCGCGGGCGCCCTGGTGCTGGAGGGACTGGACCACGCCCTGGCGCGCGGCGCCGTGCCGCTGGCCGAAGTGGTGGGCTACGGCACCAGTGCCGATGCCTATCACATCACCTCGGGCCCGGAAGATGGCGACGGCGCGCGCCGCAGCATGGCACAGGCGCTGGCCATGGCCGGGCTGTCGCCGGATCAGCTGCAGTACCTCAATGCCCACGCCACCTCCACGCCCGTGGGCGACCGGGGCGAGCTGGCAGCCATGCGCTCCCTGTTTGGCGAGGGCAGCGGCGTGGCGATCAGCTCCACCAAGTCGGCCACGGGCCATCTGCTGGGCGCGGCGGGCGCGGTGGCGGCCATCTTCACGGTGCTGGCGCTGCGCGACCAGATGGCGCCGGCCACGCGCAATCTCGTGGAGCCCGATCCCCTGGCCCAGGGGCTGGACCTGATCGCCGGCGCGGCAAGGCCCTGGGCCATGGAGCATGCCCTGGTCAACGGTTTCGGCTTTGGTGGCGTCAACGCCTCGCTGGTGCTCCGGCGCTGGCAGGGCTGAACGAGGCGGGTGGGCCTGGGGGCCGGTGCTACGTGTAGCGCTTGGCCCGCAGGTTGTTCTTCATCTGCTCCAGCGCAGGCTGCAGGGCCGGGCCGATGCGCAGCGCCACGCAGGTGGCCAGCACGTCGATGACCAGCAGGTGCAGCAGGCGCGACACCATGGGGCTGTAGCGGTCGTAGCCCTCGGGATGGTCGGCGGCCAGATGGATGTGGCAGGCCGAGGCCAGGGGCGAGCCGCTGGCGGTGATGGCAATCGTGGTGGCGCCGTTCTTGCGCGCGATGTCGGCGGCGTCCATCAGGTCGCGCGTGCGGCCCGAGTTGGAAATGATCACCGCGCAGTCGCCGGGTCCCAGCAGGGTGGCGCTCATCACCTGCATGTGGCCGTCGCTGGTGGCCAGGCTGGTCACGCCCAGGCGAAAGAACTTGTGCTGCGCGTCCTGCGCCACGATGCCCGAGTTGCCCGCGCCGTAGAACTCGATGCGCCGGCCTGTCTGCCAGGTCGAGGCGATGGCCTGCGCCGCCTGCTCTATGGCCGTGGTGCTGGCGGCATTGCGGTATTGCAGGAAGGCGGCCACGGCGTTGTCCACCACCTTGACCATCACGTCGCTGGTCTTGTCGTCGGTGTCCACGCTGCGGTGGATGAAGGGCACGCCCTCGCTGACGCTGCCGGCCAGCTTGAGCTTGAAATCGGCCAGGCCGTCGTAGCCCATGCTGCGGCAAAAGCGCACCACCGTCGGCTTGCTGACATGGGCACGCTCGGCCAGTTCGCGCACCGGCTGCCGTGCGAAGGCCCGTGGATCGGCCAGCACCAGGCGGGCCACGCGTTGTTCGGCGGGAGCAAGCGAGGGCAGCGAGGCGGTGATGCGGTCCAGCATTAGGCGGTGGGCGTTGTTCTATGGGTAAAGGGAAGCGGTTGCCGCAAGGCAGGTCCAGCGCGCATTTTGCATGAGCGGCAGCCTTCGCTTACTTTCCTGACGCCGATGCAATCCATGCGCGCGCATACACTCGGAGGATTTGCCGGTACAACCGCACCGCCCTGGTGCGATGCCGCCCCTCGCCAGGCTCCCGCCCAAAGGATGTTCCATGAACCAGCTTGATGCGCTTCGACAGTACACGACCGTGGTGGCCGATACCGGCGACTTCCACCAACTGGCCCAGTTCCAGCCGCGGGATGCGACCACCAATCCCTCGCTCATCCTCAAGGCGGTGCAAAAGCCCGAGTACGCGCCGCTGATGCGCGCCACCGTGGCCCAGTACAAGGGCCGCCGCCTCGACGAGGTCATGGACCGCATGCTGGTGCGCTTCGGCTGCGAGATCCTGAACACCATTCCGGGCCGCGTCTCCACCGAAGTCGATGCGCGCCTGTCGTTCGATACCTCGGCCACCGTGGCGCGTGCCGAGCGCCTGATCGAGCTGTACCAGGCCGAAGGCGTGCACATCGACCGCGTGCTCATCAAGATCGCCTCCACCTGGGAAGGCATCGAGGCGGCGCGCCAGTTGGAGCTGCGCGGCATCCACACCAACCTCACCCTGCTGTTCTCGTTCTGCCAGGCCGTGGCCTGCGGCCAGGCCAAGGTGCAGCTGATCTCGCCCTTCGTGGGCCGCATCTACGACTGGTACAAGAAGCAGGCCGGCGCCCAGTGGGACGAGGCCGCCATGGCCGGCGCCAACGATCCCGGCGTGCGCTCCGTGCGCGCCATCTACGAGCACTACAAGCACTTCGGCATCGCCACCGAGGTCATGGGCGCGAGCTTTCGCAACACGGGCCAGATCGTGGCGCTGGCGGGCTGCGACCTGCTGACCATCGCCCCCGAACTGCTGGCCCAGCTGGGCGCCAGCGATGCGCCCCTGGCGCGCGCCCTGGACCCCGAGGCCGCGCGGACCCTGGCCCTCGATCCCGTGCACTACGACGAAGCCGGTTTCCGCCTGGCCCTCAACGAGGACGCCATGGCCACCGAGAAGCTGGCCGAAGGCATACGCGCCTTCGCTGCCGACACCAGCAAGCTCGAAGCATTGATGCAGCAGGGCGCAGACTGATTGGATGAAGATCTTGCCCGTTTTGTGCAACACCTTGCCGGCCTGGTCGGCACTTGAACGCCATTTCAACGAAGACATCCGGTCCCTGGATCTGCGCCAGGCCTTTGCCGCGGACGCGGGCCGGCTGGACGCGCTGAGCCAGCAGGCCCCGCATGTCTTCGCCGACCTGTCCAAGAACCTCTGGACCGAAGCCACCGAGACGCTGCTGCGCGAGCTGGCGCAGCAGGCCGGCGTGCTGGCCCAGCGCGACGCCATGCTGGCCGGCGAGCCCGTCAACTGCACCGAGGGCCGCGCCGTCATGCACTGGCTGCTGCGCATGCCGCGCGACGGCGGCCAGCTGCGCCACTGCGCCACCGTGCAGCAGTGGCAGCCGGCCATGCACGAGGCGCTGGCACAGGTGCACGAGACGCTGGACGCCATGCTGGCCCTGGCCGAGCAGGTGCGTGGCGACGAGGGCATCACCGACATCGTGAACATCGGCATCGGCGGCTCGCACCTGGGCCCCGAAGTGGTGGTCAATGCGCTGGAGGACTGGGTCGATGCGGGCAAGAATTTCCATTTCGTCTCCAACGTCGATGGCCATGAGCTCGGCCATGTGCTGCGCCGCGTGCGCCCGCACAGCACGCTGTTCCTGATCGCCTCCAAATCCTTCACCACGGCCGAGACCATGCTCAACGCGCACTCGGCGCGCCGGTGGTTCCTGGAGCAGGGCGGCAGCGAGGATGCGCAGGCCGCGTGCTCCATCGACCGGCACTTCGTGGCGCTCACCACCAATGTGCAGGCCGCAGCCGACTTCGGCATCCGCCGCACGCTGGGATTCTGGGACTGGGTGGGCGGCCGTTTTTCGCTGTGGTCGGCCATCGGCCTGCCGGTGGCCATCGCCATCGGGGCGGCGCAGTTCCGTGCGCTGCTGGACGGCGCCCATGCCATGGACGCGCATTTCTTTTCCTCCGGCGTGGAGGGCAACCTGCCGCTGCGCCTGGGCCTGCTGGACGTCTGGTATCGCGATTTCTGCGGCTTCTCCAGCCGCTGCATTGCCCCCTACAGCCATGGCCTGCGGCGGCTGACCGCCTATCTGCAGCAGCTGGAGATGGAGAGCAACGGCAAGGGCGTGACGCGCGACGGGCAGACACTGCCCGTGCGCACGGCGCCCGTGATATGGGGCGAGCCCGGCACCAATGGCCAGCATGCCTTCTTCCAGATGCTGCACCAGGGCCAGGACGTGATTCCCGTGGAATTCATCGCGCTGCGCGACGGCGGCAAATACCTGGGTGCCCATCACCAGAGCCTGGTCGTCAACGCCATTGCCCAGGCCCAGGCCCTGATGGAGGGGCGCCACGGCGAAGAAGGGGCAGAGCGCCATTGCGCGGGCAACCGGCCCAGCAGCTTCCTGCTGCTGCAGCAGCTGGACCCGGCATCGCTGGGCGCCCTGATCGCGCTGTACGAGCACCGTGTCTTCTCGGCCGGTGCGGTCTGGGGCATCAACAGCTTCGACCAGTGGGGCGTGGAGCTGGGCAAGCACCTGGCGCGCCAGCTGCATGCGCGCCAGGACAGCGGCGACTGGCAGGGCGTCGATGCCTCGACGCAGGGCCTCATGCACCGGCTTGCGGCAGGGTCGGCCGGCTGACCGGGCGCGGCGGGCCTGTGGCCCCCGCGGCGCACCAGCAGGGTGCCGGGTCATGTGGGTGGAGCATGACCTTCTTCCATTTCATCGTTATGCACAGGCGCCTGATTGCTCGATAGTTGATGCAATCGCCTTGACGGCGGCCCTGCTTGCATGCAGCCAGTGACGGCGGCTCGGCAGGGTGGAGGCGCAGCGCGCCTTCGGACCTGCAACAACTATCCAAGGAGACCCTCGATGCGATTCGTACTGGCCCATGTGGCGATGGCATGTGTGGTGGCGGCAACTGGCGCTGCCCATGCACAGGAAGCGGCCGGCACGCTGGACAAGATCCAGAGCACAGGCAAGGTGGTGATGGGCGTGCGCGAAAGCTCGGCGCCCATGGCCTATGCCTTCGGGACCACGCAGAAGTACGTGGGCTACCACGTCGAGCTGTGCGAGAAGGTGCTGGCCCAGATCGTGCCCAAGGCCAAGATCGAGTACATGGCCCTGACCTCGCAGAACACCATGCCCCTGGTGCAGAACGGCACCGTGGACATCGGCTGCGGCCCGACCACCAACAACCTCGCGCGCCAAAAGCAGGTGGCCTTTGCCGTGACCACCTACGTGAGCCAGGTGCGCATGGCCGTGCGTGCCGACTCGGGCATCACCTCCTTCAAGCAGCTCGACGGCAAGCCCGTGGCGGCCTCGGCCGGCACGACTGCCGTGCAGCTGCTGCGCAAGTACGGGCGCGACAATGGCGTGAACCTGCCCACCTCGCTGGGCAAGGACCATTTCGAGAGCTTTCTGATGCTCGAATCGGGCCGTGCCGATGCCTTCGTGCTGGACGACAACCTGCTGGCCGGCGTCATCGCCAACTCCAAGAACCCTGCAGGCTTCAAGATCGTGGGCGAGGTGCTGGGCTCCGAACCCATCGCCATCCTGTTTCGCCGCGACGATCCCGCCTTCAAGAAGGCCGTGGACGACGTGCTGGTGGGCATGATGGCCTCGGGCGAAGTGGCGAAGATCTACGACAAGTGGTTCGTGCAGCCCATTCCGCCCAAGAATGCCCCGTTGAACCTGCCCATGAGCGACATGCTCAAGCAGCTGCTGCAAAAGCCCAACGACAAGCCGCTGGAGTCCTACGCGCAGCAGTGACCACGGGCCCGGACCCGGTCATCGCGACCGGGCCAGTTCGGCCACCGCCTGTGCCAGTGCCGCAATGCCTGCATCGATCTGATCGGTGGCAATGGAGGACAGGCGCAGCCGGAAAAAGGGGCAGGGCTGGCGCGGCGTCGCAAAGAACGCGCTGCCTGCCTCGATCAGCACGCCGTGGCGGCGCGCCACGGCGGCCAGCGCATCGGCGTCCAGCCAGGCCGGTGCCTGCACCCACAGCGACGCGCCGCCCTGGGGCTGGCGGAAGATGAAATCCGGCAGGTGCGCGCGCAGCGAGCGGTCCACCTGAGCCACGCGTTCCAGCATGGCCTGGTTCACGCGGCGCGCATGGGCCTCATGGTGGCCCAGCGACAGGAACAGCGCATAGGCGTGCTGCAGAAAGGCGCTGGGGTGGCGCACCATGGCATGGCGCAGCACGCGCAACTCGTCGATCAGCGCGCGCGGCGCAACGATGTAGCCCAGCCGCAGCGCGGGCGACAGGCTCTTGGACAGCGAACCCACATAGATCACGCGCCCGCTCTTGTCCAGGCTCTTGAGCGCGGGCATGGGCGTGCCCTGGTAGAGGTTCTCGGCCTCGTAGTCGTCCTCGATGATCACGAAATCGCCCTGCTCGGCGCGGCGCAGCAGCTGCTCGCGCCGCTGCAGGCTCAGCGTCACGGTGGTGGGACTCTGGTGCGAGGGCGTGACGAACAGATAGTCCAGCGGCGGCAGGCCATCGACCACCACGCCTTCCCCATCCACGGCCACGGGCACCCAATGCGGGCGGCGCAGCGAAAAGGTGTTGCGCGCATGCGGGTGGCCGGGCTCCTCGAAGCCCAGGCGTTGCGAGGGGTCCAGCAGCGCGTCGGCCAGCAGGTAGAAGGCCTGCTGCGCGCCCACGGTGACCAGGATCTCTTCCTTGAGCGCGAACACGCCGCGCCGGGGCAGCAGGCGCAGGCGGATCTGCTCGATCAGGTCGGGCACATCGTCGGTCTCGAAGTCCGGCGTCCACTGCGGCAGCTGGGCGCGCGCCAGGCTGCGCGTGCAGCATTCCCGGAAGCCTTCGGTGGGAAACAGCGCGGGATCGTGCATGCCGTAGACGAAGGGGTAGGGGTACTCGCGCCACTGCAGCGGCTTGGACAGCGTGTGCCTGTCCGTCAGCGAGCGCAGCACGCGTGCAGACCAGTCCGGTGCGGGCTCCCCGGGACTTGCCGCAGGCAGGGCCAGGGCGCCGTCCACACCAGCCAGGCGCGAATCCCGGGCCACGAACACGCCGCTGCGCGGGCGGGCTTCCAGAAAGCCTTCATCCACCAGCTGCTCATAGACCGTGGTCACGGTATTGCGCGACACCTCCAGCAGGCGCGACAGCTCGCGCGAGGGCGGCATGGCCGCGCCGGGCGGCAGGCGGCCTTCGAGGATGGGCTGGACCAGGGCCAGGCGCAGGCGGTCCTTCAGGGGAAGGCCGGGCTGCTCGGGCAGCGCGAACAGGCGGGCCCACTGGTGGCGTGGGTCTGTGGCGGAAGGGGTGCTCATGGCGCAACGGAGGCAATCGGGGGGCGTTCTTGGCGCGACCGGGCAGAGGGCGCGCGGTCGGCGCCATGTTGCGGTGCGGGTGCGGGCAAGTAAAGGTTTGGGCCGGCTGACGCGGGTAAACACCGGGCCTCTGGCTCCTACGTTTGGACGGCTGTGGCCCCCGCGGCCCGCGCCCTTGTTGCGTATTCTGGATTGAAGGCAGCGAGCCGCGCGGCCTGGCGATCCAACGAGGGAGACAGTCCATGCACACCATCACTTTCCGACGCCGCGCCCTGGCGGCCCTGGCCCTGGCCGGCGCGCTGGCGGGCCTGGCGGCCACGCCGCTGCAGGCCCAGGCCCAGGAGCCGCAGCGCGGCGGCACCCTGATCGTGGGCAGCACCCAGGTGCCACGGCACCTGAACGGCGCCGTGCAATCGGGCATTGCCACGGCCATGCCTTCCACCCAGCTGTTCGCCAGCCCGCTGCGCTTCGATGACCAGTGGAAGCCCCAGCCCTACCTGGCCGAGTCCTGGAAGCTGGCCGAGGACGGCAAGTCGCTGACCCTGAACCTGCGCAGGAATGCCGTGTTCCACGACGGCAAGCCCATCACCTCGGCCGACGTGGCCTTCTCCATCATGGCCATCAAGGCCAACCATCCGTTCCAGACCATGCTGGGGCCCGTGGAGAAGGTGGACACGCCCGACCCCTACACGGCCATCATCCGCATGAGCGCGCCGCATCCGGCCATCCTGCTGGCCATGAGCCCGGCGCTGGCGCCCATACTGCCCAGGCACATCTATGGCGACGGTGCCGACCTCAAGACCCATGCGCGCAACAGCGCCGACGTGGTGGGCTCGGGGCCGTTCAAGCTGACCGAGTTCCGCGCGGGCCAGCGCATCGTGATGGAGCGCTTCGACAAGTTCTTCCTGCCCGGCCGCCCCTATCTGGACAAGCTGGTCTTCAACATCGTGCCCGACTCCTCCAGCCTGCTGCTGAGCCTTGAGCGCGGCGACGTGCAGATGGTGCCCTACCTGCAGGCCTCCATCGACCTGAAGCGCCTGTCCACCAATCCCCAGATCACGCTGACCGGCAAGGGCTTCGAGGGCATAGGCTCGATCAACTGGCTGGCCATCAACACCGACAGGAAGCCGCTGGACGACGTGCGCGTGCGCAAGGCCATTGCGCATGCCATCGACAAGAACTTCATCACCAAGGCGCTGATGGGCGGCTTCGCCAGCGTGGCCGACGGCCCCATCGTGGCGGCCAGCCCCTTTGCCTCGGCCGACCTGGTGCGCTATCCGCTGGACCTCAAGAAGTCGGCGGCCCTGCTGGACGAGGCCGGCCTCAAGCCCGGGGCCAATGGCGAGCGCTTCAAGATCACCATCGACTACCTGCCGGGCACGGACGAGCAGCAAAAGAACGTGGCCGAGTACGTGCGTGCCCAGCTCAAGAAGGTGGGCATCGCGGTCGAGGTGCGCGCCTCGGCCGACTTCCCGGCCTGGGCCCGGCGCCTGGCCACGCATGACTTCGACCTGTCCATGGACATCGTCTTCAACTGGGGCGACCCGGTCATCGGCGTGCACCGCAGCTACCTGTCCACCAACATCAAGCCCGTGGTCTGGACCAACACCCAGTCCTACCGCAATCCCAAGGTGGACGAGCTGCTGAACACGGCCAGCAGCACGCTGGATGCGGCCGAGCGCAAGAAGCTCTATGCGGCCTTCCAGAAGACCGTGACGGACGAGCTGCCGGTGATCTTCATCAACAACTCGCCCTACCACACGGCTGCGCGCAAGAACGTGGGCAACCTGCCGACCACGGTCTGGGGGCCGGCCTCGCCCTATGACGAGATCTTTCTGAAGTAGTCGGGGAGGTGCAGTCCATGGCTTTTCTTCGCACACTCCTCAAGCGGCTGCTGCAGGGCCTGGCGCTGGTGCTGGCCGTGGTGGTGCTGAACTTCATGCTGGTGCATGCGGCGCCCGGCGATCCCGTGGAGACCATTGCCGGCGCCAGCGGCGGCATGGAGCCCGAGCTCATGGCCGAGCTGCGCACACGCTACGGGCTGGACCGGCCGCTGCCCGTGCAGCTGGGCATCTACCTGGCGCGCGTGGCCAGTGGTGATCTGGGCTACTCCTACTTCTTCAACCTGCCGGTGGCGCAGATGATTGCCGAGCGCGTGCCCGCCACCTTGCTGCTGGTGCTGGCCGCCGTGCTCACGGCCTTCGTGGTGGGCACGCTGCTGGGCGTGCTGTCCTCGCGCCGGCCCAACGGTCTGCTGTCGCAGTGCATCACCGTGCTGTCCCTGGTGGGCTTTGCGGCGCCCGTGTTCTGGACCGGCATGCTGCTGGTGCTGGCGTTTGCCTCCTGGTGGCCCGTGCTGCCGGTGTCGGGCATGCGCTCGGCCGATGCCGCAGGCGGCGCGGGCCTTGCCGACCTGCTGGACGTGGCCCGGCACCTGGTGCTGCCTGCGCTGACACTGGCCCTGGTCTACCTGGCGCAGTACAGCCGGCTGTCGCGCTCGTCCATGCTGGACGTGCTGGGCGCCGACTACATCCGCACGGCGCGCGCCAAGGGGCTGGCCGAGCATGTGGTGCTCTACCGCCATGCGCTGCGCAACGCGCTGCTGCCCGTGGTGACCATGCTGGGCCTGCAGTTCGGCAACGTCATGGCCGGCGCCATCATCGTGGAGACGGTCTTCAACTGGCCGGGCCTGGGCCGGCTGGCCTTCGACTCGGTGCTGCGGCGCGACTACCCGACCATCCTGGGCGTGCTGCTGTTCTCCTCCATCGTCGTGGTCGTGATGAACCTCGTCACCGACCTGTGCTACCGGCTGATCGATCCCCGCATCAAGGCGGCCTGAGACCATGAATGCCATCACACCACCTTCCGTGTCCGTGCCGAGCGTCGCCGCGCCGCAGGCCGCAGCCCATGCCGAGCACCCGGCCCGTGAGGCGCTGCGCATGTTCCTGCGCAACCCCTCGGCCATTGCCGGCATGGCCATGCTGCTCATCGTGCTGCTGGTGGCCATTGCCGGCCCCTGGATCTGGCCTGCGGACCCGTTCGAGATCCGCACCATGCCGCTGAGCCCGCCGTTCAGCGAGGAGGCCTGGCTGGGCAGCGACCAGCTGGGGCGCGACGTGCTCACGGGCATCATCCACGGCGGCCGCGCCACGCTGATGGTGGGCGCCTTCGCGGCTTTGCTGTCGGTGTGCATCGGCGTGACGCTGGGGGCGATGGCCGGCTACTACGGCGGCCGCGTCGATGCGCTGCTGATGCGCGTGACCGAGTTCTTCCAGGTGCTGCCTGCGCTGCTGTTCGCCATGGTGGTGGTCACGCTGTTCTCGCCCTCGCTGGTGACGGTCACGCTGGCCATCGGCAGCGTGAGCTGGCCGGCCACGGCGCGGTTGACGCGGGCCGAGTTCATGCGCATCCGCCAGCTTGAATTCGTGCGCGCGGAGAGCGCCATCGGCGCGCGCCACGGCCGCATCATCTGGAAGGTGATCCTGCCCAATGCGCTGCCGCCGCTGGTGGTGTCGGCCACGCTGGCCGTGGGCGCCGCCATCCTGTTCGAGGCCGGCCTGTCCTTCCTGGGCCTGGGGGACCCCAACCAGATGAGCTGGGGCCTGATGATCGGGTCGGCCCGCCAATACCTGCTGTCGTGCTGGTGGGCCGTGGCCTTTCCTGGTGCTGCCATCTTCGTCACCGTGCTGGCCGTCAGCCTGATCGGCGACGGCCTCAACGATGCACTCAACCCCAAGCTGAGGGAGCGCTGATGGACACCGATACCCCCCTGTTGCAAGTCAGCGGCCTGCGCGTGGCCTTCCAGGGCCGGCGCGGCCAGGCCACGGTGCTCAACGGCGTGGATTTCGATCTGCGCGCGGGCGAGACCCTGTGCGTGGTCGGCGAATCCGGCTGCGGCAAGAGCATGACGGCGCTGGCGCTGCTGCGCCTCATTCCCTCGCCTCCGGGCCGCATCACGGGCGGGCAGGTGCGCTTCCAGGGCGAGGACCTGGTGGCCGCCGGCGAGGCCCATATGCGCCAGGTGCGCGGCAACCGCATCTCCATGATCTTCCAGGAGCCGATGACCTCGCTGAACCCGGTGCTCACCGTGGGCGAGCAGATCGCCGAGCCGCTGCGCCTGCACGCCGGCCTGGACGCGGCCGCCGCGCGCCAACGCGCCGTGGAAATGCTCCGGCAGGTCGGCATCCCCGCGCCCGAGCGGCGCGTGCACGAGTACCCGCACCAGCTGTCGGGCGGCATGCGCCAGCGCGTGATGATCGCCATGGCCCTGGCCTGCCGGCCCGACATCCTGATCGCCGACGAGCCCACCACGGCGCTGGACGTGACCGTGCAGGCGCAGATCTTCGACCTGCTGCGCGAGCTGCAGCGCGACAAGGGCACGGCCATCGTGCTGATCACGCATGACATGGGGGCCGTGGCCGAGATGGCCGACCGCGTCATGGTCATGTATGCGGGCCGCGTGATCGAGCAGGGCCGCTGCGAACAGGTGCTTTCAGCGCCCGCCCATCCCTACACGCGCGGCCTGATCGCCTGCCTGCCCGAGCTGGGCAGCAGCCAGGCAGGCGGGCGCACCGAGCTGCCCGAGATCCCCGGCGTCGTGCCCTCGATCTGGGAGTTGGGCAGCGGCTGCGCCTTTCGTGCGCGCTGCCGCGAGGCCCAGCCGCGCTGCGCCAGCGAAGCTCCGCCGCTGACCGCGCTGGATGATCCATCCCACGGCGTGGCCTGCTGGCTGCACGCTCCCGCTTCCCGCATCCGCGCCCACACGGAGGCCCTGGCATGAACGCACGCATGGACGATACCCTCTTGCAGGTGGACGATCTCCAGGTCCACTTTCCGCGCCCGGGCAAGGGCCTGTTCGGCAGGCCCGAGGTGGTCAAGGCCGTGGACGGCGTGTCTTTCAGCCTGCGGCGCGGCAGCACGCTGGCCGTGGTGGGCGAGTCGGGCTCGGGCAAGACGACCACGGCGCTGGCCGTGATGCGTCTGGCGCCCGTGACGGCAGGCCGCATGCAGCTGGGCGATACCGACCTGGGCGGCCTGTCGGGCGAGGCCCTGCGCCAGGCGAGGCGGCGCATGCAGATCGTGTTCCAGGACCCGTTCTCCTCGCTGAATCCGCGACAGCGCGCGGGCGATGCGGTGCGCGCTCCGCTGGACCTGATGGACGTGGGCACGCCGGCCGAGCGCGAGGCGCGCGTGGCCGAGCTGTTCACCCAGGTCGGCCTGCGGCCCGAACAGCGCCAGCTGTTCCCGCACCAGTTCTCGGGCGGCCAGCGCCAGCGCATCAACATCGCGCGCGCCCTGGCCACGCGGCCCGAACTGGTGGTCTGCGACGAACCCGTGTCGGCGCTGGACATCGCCATCCGCGCCCAGATCCTCAACCTGCTGGCGCGGCTGCAGCGCGAGCTGGGCCTGAGCTACCTGTTCATCTCGCACGACATGGCCGTGGTCGAGCACATCTGCGACGACATCGCCGTCATGTACCTGGGCCAGATCGTGGAGCGCGCACCGCGCCAGGCCTTCTTTGCGCGGCCGCTGCATCCCTACAGCGTGGCCCTGATGTCGGCCGTGCCCACGGTGCGCGGCGGGCGCGAGCGCGCGGCGCGGCGCATCCGGCTGGCCGGCGACCCGCCCAGTCCCATCGACCCGCCCGCGGGCTGCCGCTTCGCCGGGCGCTGCCCCGTGGCCGTGCCTGCGTGTTCGGCCGAGGCGCCACCGCTGCGCGAAGCCGCCCCCGGCCATTGGGTGCGCTGCATCCGCGTGGACCACATCGATGGCGTGCCGCGCGCGCCGCTGGCCCTTTGAACCCGGAGCACCCGCCACCATGAGCATCACCGTCTACGCCGCCCGCAAGATCATCACCATGAACCCCATGCAGCCCGAGGCCACGCACGTGGCCGTGCGCGACGGGCGCATCCTCGCGGTCGGGGACCTGGCGCGCTGCACGGCCTGGGGCGAATGCCGCATCGACGAGCGCTTTGCCGACCAGGTGCTGCTGCCCGGGCTGGTGGAGGGCCACTGCCACCTCAAGGAAGGCAGCATGTGGGATTGGACATACACGGGCTGGTTCGACCGGCGCGACCCCGACGGAAAGACCTGGCCCGGCCTGCGCTCCATGGATGCCGTGGTGGACCGCCTGGCCGAGGTGGCGGCGCGCATGGATGCGCAGGGCCTGCCGCCCGGCCAGCCGCTGATCGCCTGGGGGTTCGATCCCATCTACTTCGGCGGCGAGCGCATGACGGTGGAGCACCTGGACCGGGCCGCCGCAGGCCGTCCCGTCGTGATCTCGCACGCCAACGGCCATTTGATGAACGTCAACAGCGCCATGCTGCGCCTGGCCGAGATCACGCGCGACAACGAGGTCGAGGGCGTGGTGCGCTTTGCGCCCGGCCACGCCCTGGCCGGCGAGCCCACGGGCGAGCTGCAGGAGCCGGCCGCCATGTTCCTGGTGCTGCGCAAGATCGGCAACGCCGGGCTGCTGGCGCCCATGACCGAGGCGGGCGTGCGCTCCTTCGCTCGCCTGGCCTGCCGCCAGGGCGTGACCACGGCCACCGACCTGGTCAACAAACTGGGTGAGCAGGACTGCCGCGTGCTGGAGGCCGCGCTGGGCGACGACCAGGTGCCCATCCGCATCCTGCCCGCCTTCCAGGCCTTCCACGGCACGCATGGCGCCGAGGCCGGTGCCGAGCATGTGCGCACGCTCATGGCGCGCAACACCGACAGGCTGCGCTACGGCCTGGTCAAGATGATGCTGGACGGCTCCATCCAGGGCTTTTCGGCACGCCTGCGCTGGCCCGGTCACTACAACGGCGCGCCCAACGGCATCTGGGTCACCGCGCCCGCGCAGTACGAGGCCGATTTCGAGACCTACCACCGCGCAGGCCTGCTCATCCATACGCACACCAATGGCGACGAGGCCAGCGAGGCCGCCATCGACGCCATAGGCCGCGTGCTGGCCCGCGCGCCCCGGCCCGACCACCGCCACACGCTGCAGCATGGCCAGATGATCGATGCGCCGCTGTTTCGCCGCATGGCGGCGCTGGGCCTGTGCGCCAACCTGTTCGCCAACCACCTCTGGTACTGGGGCGACCAGCACTACGAGATGACCATGGGGCCGGACCGCGCCATGCGGCTCGATGCCTGCGCCAGCGCGCTGGCCGCCGGCGTGCCGCTGGCCATTCACTCGGATGCGCCCGTCACGCCGCTGGGGCCGCTGTTCACCGCCTGGTGCGCGGTCCACCGGATCACGCCCAAGGGCCGCGTGCTGGGCGCGGCCGAGCGCCTGACCGTGGCCCAGGCCCTGCATGCCGTCACGCTGGGCGCGGCCTGGACACTGAAGCTGGACCACGAGATCGGCAGCGTCGAATGCGGCAAGCGCGCCGACTTCTGCGTGCTGGAGGACGATCCGCTGTCCCTGGACCCCATGGTGCTCAAGGACCTCCGGGTCTGGGGCACGGTGCTGTCGGGGCGCGTCTTCAAGGCGGCATGACATGGGACAGCGGTTGCCGTTCACGGTCATCGGCGGCTTCCTGGGCGCCGGCAAGACCACGCTGCTCAACCACTGGCTGCGCCATGCGGATGGGCAGCGGCTGGCCGTGCTGGTCAATGACTTCGGTGCGCTCAACATCGATGCAGGCCTGATCAAGGCCCACAGCGGCGACACCATCGCGCTGACCAATGGCTGCGTGTGCTGCCAGATCGGCGATGACCTGTCCATGGCCCTGATCGGCGTGCTGCAGCAGCGCGAGCGCTTCGACGCCGTGGTGGTCGAGGCCAGCGGCGTCTCCGACCCCTGGCGCATCGCCCAATTGGGCCTGGCCGATCCGGGTCTGGCGCTCGATGGAGTCATCGTGGTGCTGGATGCCGGCACCTTGCTCTCGCAGGCCGCCGATCCGCTGCTGGCCGACACGCTGCAGCGCCAGGTGGCCCGGGCTGATCTGGTCATCGTCAACAAGACCGATCTGGCCGATGCCCGGACCCTGGAGCGCGTGCACGGCTGGATAGCCAGCCACGCGCCAGCCGCGCAACGCTGCGATGTGCACGAAGCCCGGGTGCCCGTGCAACTGCTCAGCGGCGCAGCCCTCCTGCGTGGTGCGCGGGAGGTCTCATGGGGTACTGGCACTGCGCGCCCCATGCATGGCCGGCAGTTCGAGACCTGGTCCTGCCAGCCGCCCGGGGGGCTGTGCGAGACGGCCCTGCAGGCGTGGCTGCAGGCCATGCCGGCTGGCGTGCTGCGGCTCAAGGGCGTGGTGCAGACCGGGGCGGGCCAGTGGAGCGAGCTTCAGTTTGCCGGGCGCAGCGGCCGGCTGCGTGCCGCATCAGCGCCCGTGCAGCAGCAGCAGGTGCCCGCCATCGTGGCCATCGGCCTGGCCGGGCAGTTGCCGGTGGCGGCGCTGCAGGCGCTGGTGGCAGGCGCTGCGGGCGTCAGGGCTGCGGGCCGTCCCGCATGAAATCCTGGGCCGCCTGCTGCAGCCACTCGCGCAGGCTTTGCAGCGGCGGGTAGTTGCCGCGGCTCGTGGGCCAGGCCAGGTAGTAGCGCTCGGCGCTTTCCATCTCGGGCAGATGGGGCAGGGCACGCACCAGATCGCCCTGGGCCAGTTCCCGCTCGATCAGAAAACGCGGCAGCAAGGCCACGCCCACGCCGGCGATGGCGGCCTGGGCGGCGGTGGCGAACTGGTCGAACAGCATGCCCTGGCCCTCGGCCATGGGCGCATGGTGCACGGACAGCCAGCGCTGCCAGGCATCGGGGCGCGAGGCCAGGTGCAGCAGCGGCGCCTGCAGCAGGTCCTGGGGCTGGGCAAAGCCATGCTGGGCCAGCAGGGCGGGGCTGCAGGCAGGCACCACGGTCTCGCTCATCAGAAAGGCCAGCTCGGCGCCCGGCCAGTGCGGCAGGCCGAAATGGATGGCGGCGTCCACGGCTTCGAGCTGGAAGTCGAACTGGGACAGCCGCGTCGTCAGGTTGATGGTGATGCCCGGGTGGGCGCTGAAGAACTGCGGCAGGCGCGGCGCCAGCCAGCGCGTGCCGAAGGTGGGCAGGATGGCCAGGTTCAGGCTGCCGCCGCGCGGGTTGGCCCGAAAGCCCAGCGTGGCCGTGGAGATGCGCATTAGCGCGCCCCGGATTTCCTGCGCATAGGCCTGGCCGGCCGGGCTCAGGCGCACGGTCTGGCGCTCGCGCACAAAGAGTTCTGCCTCCAGCCGCTCCTCCAGCGCTCGGATCTGGCGGCTGACGGCGCTTTGCGTCAGGTGCAGCTCGGCCGCAGCTGCCGTGAAGCTCTGGTGCCGGGCCGCTGCCTCGAAGGCGCACAGCAGGGACATGGGGGGCAGGAAACGGCGGGACAGCAGCATGGCAGAGGGCGGTGGGGCAATCGTGGGAGGGGCATTCTGTTTGGGAATGACCTATGGGCCCGATTATCGTTTGACCAGGCTCAAGGCGCAGACCTAGCATGCGTGCCAGGAATTCACCATGCCGCAGGCTGATCTGCGGCCCCACCATCAGTCCCCACGAGCACCATGTCCTCTACGTCCGCCAACGCCTTCGTGCCTTCCGACGAGATCCGCGCGCGCTTTTCCAGCGCCATGTCCGAGATGTACCGCGATGAAGTGCCCCAGTACGGCACGCTGATCGAGCTCGTGGCCGACATCAACCAGCGCACCCTGCAGGCCGAGCCTGAGCTGCTGGCCCGGATGCAGCGCAGCGGCGAGCTGGCCCGCCTGGGCGTGGAGCGCCACGGCGCCATCCGCGTGGGCACGGCCGCCGAGCTGTCCATGCTGCGCCGCCTGTTCGCCATCATGGGCATGGAGCCCGTGGGCTACTACGACCTGTCGGTGGCCGGCGTGCCCGTGCACTCCACGGCCTTCCGTCCCGTCAGCGATGCCGCGCTGCTGGCCAATCCCTTCCGCGTCTTCACCTCGCTGCTGCGCCTGGACCTGATCGCCGACGAGGCGCTGCGCGCCCAGGCCGCCGCCATCCTGGCGCGCCGCAACATCTTCACCGAGCGCGCGCTGGCGCTGATCGCCCAGTCCGAGGCCAACGGCGGCCTCACCGATGCCGAGGCCGATGAATTCGTCGGCGAGGCGCTGGAGACCTTCCGCTGGCACAGCGAGTCCACCGTGGACGGCACCACCTACGACGCGCTGCACAAGGCCCACCGCCTGATCGCCGACGTGGTCTGCTTCAAGGGCCCGCACATCAACCACCTGACGCCGCGCACCCTGGACATCGACGCGGCCCAGGCCGCCATGCCCGCACGCGGCATGGATGCCAAGGACGTGGTCGAAGGCCCGCCGCGCCGCGCCTGCCCCATCCTGCTGCGCCAGACCAGCTTCAAGGCGCTCAAGGAGACCGTGCGTTTCGCCGGCGATGCCACGGGCGCAGGCTCGCACACGGCGCGCTTCGGCGAGATCGAGCAGCGCGGCGTTGCGCTCACGCGCAAGGGCCGCGCGCTCTACGACCAGCTGCTGGCCCAGGTGCGCGACATGGGCAGCGCGGGCAGTGCCGCACCCGACTACGGCAGCCGCCTGGCCCAGGTCTTCGAGGCTTTCCCCGACACCCATGAGCAACTGCGCCGCCAGGACCTGGCCTTCTACCGCTTCACGCTGAGCGATGAGGGCGCCGCCCTGGCCGCAGGCGAGGCCGCCGCGGCCGCCGCCTCGGACCTGGACGCCCTGATCGCCCGCGGCCTGGCCCAGGCCGAGCCCATCGTCTACGAGGACTTCCTGCCCGTGAGCGCGGCCGGCATCTTCCAGTCCAACCTGGGCGGCGAAGAGCAAAAGCAGTACGCGGCCCATGCGGCCCAGCAGGCCTTCGAGGCCGACCTGGGTGCCCGCGTGCATGACGAGATCGCGCTGTACGAGCAGGCGCAGCAGCGCTCCATCGACCAGCTGCGCAGCGCGCTGCGCACCCAGGCCGCCCAGGCTGTGGCCTGACCGGCTGCCTGGAGGCCGGCTTTGGCCGGCATCCACCCTGTATCCCCTTTCCCGGGGCGCATGCGCAGGCGCCAGGCCTGTGCACGCGCCCCTTTGTTTTTTGCAAAGCCGCAAGAGGCCTTCATGAGCACTGCAGACCTGGGCATTCAGTCGCCCACCGCCCATCTGTTCAACCCGCTGTTCGCACATCCCGAAGGCTCGCCCATACGCGAGCTGTTTCCCTATCTGAGCCGCCCCGGCATGCTCTCGCTGGCGGGCGGCTATCCCTCGCCCAGCCTGTTCGATGCCGAAGGCCTGCAACAGGCCGCGATGGCCGCTTTGCAGCAGGACGCTGCCGCCAGCCTGCAGTACGGCGCCAGCGAAGGCCAGCTGCCGCTGCGCGAAGCCCTGGCCGCACTGTGCGCCACGCGCGGCATTGCCTGCACGCCGGCCGACATGATCGTGACCACGGGCTCGCAACAGGCCTTCGACCTGCTGGTCAAGGTGCTGGTGGAGCCTGGCGATCCGGTGCTGGTCGAGGTGCCCGCCTACCCGGCCACGCTGCAGACGCTCAAGCTGGCCCAGGCACAGGTCGTGGCCGTGCCCACGGATGAACACGGCCTGGACACCGGTGCCCTGGCCAGCCTGCTGGCGCAGTGGCCCCATGCGCGCCGCCCCAAGCTGCTCTACACCGTGCCCAACTTCTCCAACCCGGGCGGCACGCTGCTGCCCGCGGCGCGGCGCGAGGCCCTGGTGGCGCTGGCGCGCCAGCACGGCTTTGCCATCGTCGAGGACGATCCCTATGGCGAGCTGCGCTTTACCGGCCAGCGCGAGCCGTCGATCTACGAAACAGGCCTGGCGCAGTGCGGCGCCCAGTCCAACCCCGTGGTCTACCTGTCCAGCCTGTCCAAGACCGTGGCACCGGCGCTGCGCATCGGCTGGATGCTGGCCGACGCCCAATTGCTGCGCCGCTGCACCATCGCCAAGCAGACGGCCGACCTGTGCACCTCGCCGCTGGCGCAGATGATCGCCGCGCACTATCTGCGCTCGGGCCGCTATGCACCCCAGCTGGCCCAGGCCTGCGCCGAGTACGCGGCGCGCATGGATGCGCTGTGCTCGGGCATGCAGTCGGCCCTGGGCGAGCAGATCCGCTTCGTGCGGCCTGCGGGCGGCATGTTCGTCTGGGCGCAGCTGCTGCCGCCACAACGGCATGCGGGCGAGCCCGAGGCCCTGGCCCGGGCGCTGTTCACGGCCGCTGTGGAGCAGGGCGTGCTCTATGTGCCAGGCAAGGCCTTCTTCCCGGCCGAGGCGGCGCAGCAGGCCGGCCTGTGCATGCGCCTGTCGTATGCGGCGCCCACCGTGCCCCAGATCACCGAGGCCGTGGCGCGCCTGGGCCGGGCCTGGGGCCAGGCCGTGTCCTGAGGACATCGGCAACAGCGTTCATGCAATGAAAAAGGCCGCCCGAGGGCGGCCTTTTTCTTGCGGGGCAAACCGGGCATGGCGCAAGGCCTGCCCGGTTGCGGCGGGCAATTACATGCCCATGCCGCCCATGCCACCCATGCCGCCCATGTCGGGCATGGCGGGGGCGCCTTCAGCCTTGGGGGACTCGGCGATCATGGCTTCGGTCGTCAGCAGCAGCGATGCCACGGAAGCGGCGTTCTGCAGGGCCGTACGCGTCACCTTGGTCGGGTCCAGGATACCCATTTCCAGCATGTCGCCGTAGGTGTCGTTGGCGGCGTTGAAGCCGTAGTTGCCCGAGCCGTTCAGCACGGCGTTGACCACCACCGAGGGCTCGCCACCGGCGTTGGCCACGATTTCGCGCAGGGGCGCTTCGATGGCCTTCATGATCAGCTTGATGCCGGCGTCCTGCTCGGCGTCGCCGGTCTTCAGTTCGCCCACGGCTTGCTTGGCACGCAGCAGAGCCACGCCGCCGCCGGCCACGATGCCTTCTTCCACAGCAGCGCGGGTAGCGTGCAGGGCGTCTTCAACGCGGGCCTTCTTTTCCTTCATCTCGACTTCGGTGGCAGCGCCGACCTTGATCACGGCCACGCCGCCGGCCAGCTTGGCCACGCGCTCTTGCAGCTTTTCGCGGTCGTAGTCGCTGGTGGCTTCTTCGATCTGGATGCGGATCTGCTTGACGCGGGCTTCGATTTCAGCAGCTTGGCCAGCACCGTCGATGATGGTGGTGTTTTCCTTGCCGATTTCGATGCGCACTGCCTGGCCCAGGTCTTCCAGGGTCACCTTGTCCAGCGCCAGGCCCACTTCTTCAGCGATGACCTTGCCGCCCGTCAGGATGGCGATGTCTTCCAGCATGGCCTTGCGGCGGTCGCCGAAGCCAGGAGCCTTGACAGCCACAACCTTCAGGATGCCGCGGATGGTGTTGACCACCAGCGTTGCCAGGGCTTCGCCTTCGACGTCTTCTGCAATGATCAGCAGGGGACGGCCGGCCTTTGCCACGGCTTCCAGCGTGGGCAGCAGGTCGCGGATGTTGCTGATCTTCTTGTCGAACAGCAGCACGAAGGGGTTGTCCAGCAGGGCAACCTGCTTTTCGGGATTGTTGATGAAGTAGGGCGACAGGTAGCCGCGGTCGAACTGCATGCCCTCGACGACGTCGAGTTCGTTGGCCAGCGACTTGCCTTCTTCAACGGTGATCACGCCTTCCTTGCCGACCTTGTCCATGGCTTCGGCAATGATGCTGCCCACGGATTCGTCGGAGTTGGCGGAGATCGAGCCGACCTGGGCGATTTCCTTGGAGGTGGTGGTGGCCTTGGATTGCTTCTTCAGCTCTTCCACCAGGGCGGCGACAGCCTTGTCGATGCCGCGCTTGAGGTCCATGGGGTTCAGGCCGGCGGCCACGTACTTGATGCCTTCGCGGACGATGGCCTGTGCCAGCACGGTGGCGGTGGTCGTGCCGTCACCGGCGATGTCGTTGGTCTTGGAGGCCACTTCCTTCACGAGCTGGGCGCCCATGTTCTGCAGCTTGTCCTTGAGTTCCACTTCCTTGGCGACCGACACGCCGTCCTTGGTCACGGTGGGGGCGCCGAAGGAGCGCTCCAGCACCACGTTGCGGCCCTTGGGGCCCAGCGTGACCTTGACCGCGTTGGCCAGGATGTTCACGCCTTCAACCATGCGGGCGCGTGCTTCGCCGCCGAAAACTACGTCTTTTGCTGCCATTTCAATTCTCCGGATTCAGTTGGAAAGTGCGGTTTCGAAGCGCGTGGATTACTTTTCGACGACCGCGAACAGGTCGTCTTCCTTCATCACCAGCAGTTCGTCGCCATGGACCTTGACGGTCTGGCCGCTGTACTTGCCGAACAGAACGCGGTCGCCGACCTTCACGTTCAGGGCGATCACTTCACCCTTGTCGTTCTTCTTGCCGGGACCCACTGCCAGCACTTCGCCCTGGTCGGGCTTCTCGGCGGCGTTGTCGGGGATCACGATGCCCGAAGCCGTCTTGGTTTCGTTTTCGAGGCGCTTGACGATCACGCGATCGTGCAGGGGACGCAGGTTCATACCAACTCCTAAATCATCAACAAAGTTGAAACAAAGACTTGCCGGCCCGGCGGGCCGGCATTCGAAGCAATGTGGGACAGAGGATTGTTAGCACTCATACCCAACGAGTGCTAATAATAAGGCAATTCGGCCAGGTTTCAAGGGGTAGGGCCGGATGTGCCGCAAGACGGCACATCCGGCGCGGAGTGCGGAACGCCACTGATCTTTAGTTTTTTCGGGGCGCGCCCGCGCTGGCCAGCGGCGAAGCGCGGCCTGCAGGAGCACACAGAACTTCCGGCGAAAGGCTGTCGCTGAATCACCATGCAGCCTTGCGGGCTGTGACCTAACGTCGCATCGAAGGCGCCCTGGCCGTGGTGCTGAGCGCACCCAAGATCAGCCAGCCGTGCAGAGTGACTGCCCTTGATCAGGCGCGAACGAGACCGAGGCCTCGTCTGGTGACCTCTGTGGTCAGAGGGAGAAAAGCTCCGCCTTCGTGGCACGATGACGGGCCAGTCCTAAAGGGGAGCTTCACCAGGTCGGGTGCGGATGAGGAGCGAAGCATCTGGCGATGCCGCCAGCCCTGAAGCTTGGATGACCACCATGTGGCTGCAACTGATAGGTCACGAGGTGGCCGTGAGCAGCAGCAATCGCTGCGGAGCAGTTGGCAACTGCAGACTTTCTAACGATGGCATCAGGCTGATCTACGCCCTTCACTGTGCAAAGCGAGAGTGACAGGGACGACCAACACCTGCCGTTGAAGGCTTCCATTGTTGGACGACCGCTTCACCGTTTGGAAGTGGCCAGTCGATTCTTCGGTGCGCCGTGCCTCGCCTCGAAGGCCCCATTTCGCGCTGCACCGCTGATTCCTGTCTACTCAATGCCGTCGCTCCGACTGGTTTCAACGAAGGTGGCATCAGCCCACGATGGTGCTCGCGCCGAGCGTCCGCACTCAGGCGTTGGTGCGCAGGTTGGTGCAATGACGATGTAGGATTTGGATACAATGAAAATAAGAAGCATTCTTGTTTGCCGCTGCATATTGCCCCGGTGCCTTTCCTCCTGCTTCACTCGTGCCGCTTTCCCATGCCCGCCGCCGACCGCGCCCTTGTTCCCGATGTCGCCACTCTCTACTCCGACCACCACGGCTGGCTGCTGGGCTGGCTGCGCAAGCGCCTGGGCAATGCCTTTGATGCGGCCGATCTGACCCAGGACACCTATGTGCGCCTGCTGGGCCGCAGCGGCGCCGAGATCCAGGCCATTCGCGAACCGCGTGCCCTGCTGATGACCATTGCCCAGGGTCTGGCCGCCAACCTCTACCGCAAGCGCTGCGTGGAGCAGGCCTATCTGGACGCCCTGGCCCTCATGCCCGAGGCCGTGGCCCAGTCCCCCGAGCACCGCGCCATCGTGCTGCAGACCCTGGTCGAGGTGGACCGCCTGCTGGCCCTGCTCCCACTGCCCGTGCGCCAGGCCTTTTTGCTGTCGCAGATCGACGGCATGAGGCAGGCCGACATCGCGGCTGAACTGGGCCTTTCCGTGCCCACCGTGCGCCGCCATATCGCGCGGGCCGTGGTGCAAGTCTGCTTTCTGGACGACGACGGCGCATGAGCCTGCCCATTCCTCTTGCGGTGCGCGAGCAGGCCGCCGAATGGCTGGTGGAGCTGCAGTCCGATGATCACAGCGCCGGCACGCGCGAGATGCTGGTGCAGCGCCTGCAGCACTGGCGCGAATCCCATCCCCACCATGAGCGCGCCTGGCTGCGCATAGAGGCCATGGGCGCACGCCTGCAGCCGCTGTCCGGTACGCCGGCCAGCGTGGCCCTGGCCCAGGCCGCGCGCACGGCACGCGGGCGCGGGCGGCGCTTGGCGGTGCGCAGCCTGGCCGTGCTGCTGTTCACGGGCGCGGGTGCCGGTGCCGTGGCATGGAGAGGTCCGGCATCCTCGGGCGACTGGCTGGCCGGCCTGGGGGCGGACCTGCGCACGGGCACGGCCCAGCGGCGCAGCCTGCGCCTGCCGGACGGCACCCAGCTGCAGATGAATGCCGACAGCGCGGTCGACCTGGATTTCAGCCCGCAGCAGCGCCTGGTGCGCCTGCGCGGCGGCGACATCGAGGTGGCCACGGCCCAGGGCCTGAAGGATAGTGCGCCGCCCTTGCTCGTCGAAACCCGCCATGGCCGCATACGTGCCCTGGGCACGCGCTTCGTCGTGCGCCAGCGCGGCCAGGGGCCCAGCCGGGTTGCGGTCTTTGAAGGCGCCACGGAGATCGCGCCCCGCGAACGGCCCGGCCACCTCCATCTGCTGCAAACAGGCCAGCAGGCGCAGTTCGACGCTCAGGCCACCACGCCGGCCGGGCCCGCCGATCCGGCCCTGGCAGCCTGGACGCGCGGCATGCTGGTGGCCCAGGACATGCCGCTGGCCGAGTTCCTGGACCAGCTGTCGCGCTACCGGCCCGGCCACCTGGGCTGCGATGGCGCCGTGGCGCAGCTGCCCGTCAGCGGCACCTATCCGCTGGCCGACACCGACCAGGTGCTGGCCATGCTGCTGGCCACCCTGCCGGTGCGCCTGCGCACGGCCACGCGCTACTGGGTGGTGGTCGAGCCGGCCTGATTTCCTGGCTCTTGTCGATCCTGGCTGATCGCTTTTCGCGTCTCGCGGGGCAATGGAGATGAAGCGCTTTTTCCTGCGCCCGCATTCCATTGCCAACCATCCAGGACCGAGGGACACGCACACCATGGGCCATCACCCGACTTTTCGCGCCACACGACTGGCATTTCAACTGCGGCAGGCCTTGCGCCCCGCCGTTCTGGCACTGCCGCTGGTGGCGGTGCTTGCCCCGGCGCAGGCCCACGCACAGGCACAGCCCCACGCCCAGGCAGTGCAGCGCTACGACATTCCTGCCGGGCCGCTGACCGCCACGCTCAATCGCTTTGGCGCCCAGGCGGGCATCCTGCTGTCCTTCTCCACCGCCCAGACCACAGACAGGACCAGCCCCGGCGTGCAGGGTGATCGAACCGTGGACCAGGCCCTGTCCGCGCTGCTGGCCGGCACGGGCCTGCAGGCCCTGCCGCGCGAGGGCGGCGGCTTTGTGGTGCGACCGTCCCTGGCCGTGGGAACGCCCACCGGCGCGGCCACGCTGGCCGAGGTGCGCGTCACCGCCCAGGCCGAGCGCAGCGCCGTCACCGAGGGCACGCAGTCCTACGCCGCCAGCGAATCGCGGGCCGCCACGGGCCTGTCCCTGTCGCTGCGCGAGACGCCGCAGTCGGTCAGCGTGATCACGCGCCAGCGCATGGACGACCAGGGCATCGTGCTGCAGGAAGACATCGCCCGCCAGACCACGGGCCTGAGCTATGCGCAGTATGGTCCCACGGGCGGCGACACCAACCAGTTCTTCGCGCGGGGCTTTCAGATCAAGAACTTCCAGGTCGATGGCGTCAACCGCCTGTTCAGCGACTACCCGGCCATCTTCCAGACCAGCGACATGGCCATGTTCGACCGCGTCGAAGTCGTGCGCGGCGCCTCGGGGCTGATGAGCGGCGCGGGCACGCCCGGCGCCACCATCAACCTGGTGCGCAAGCTGCCCACGGCCGAGTTCCAGGGCAGCGCCAGGCTCACGGCAGGCTCCTGGGATTTCGCACGTGCCGAGGTGGATCTGTCATCGCCGCTCAACGCCTCCGGATCGGTGCGCGGGCGCATCGTGGCCGTGTCGCAGAACCGCCATTCCAAGGTCGACTACGAGCAGGACCGCAGCCGCTCGCTGTACGGCGTGGTGGAGGCTGACCTGTCGCCGTCCACGCTGGCCACCGTGGGCTTTTCCGCGCAGGACTACGACGCTTCTGGCGTAGGCCGTGGGGGCCGGCCTTTCTTCTACACGGATGGCACGCGCATCGATTGGAGCCGCTCCGCGTCCTCGGGCGCGCGCTGGGCCTCGGCACGGCGGGACTACCGCAGCGTCTTCGCCTCGCTCGAGCACCGCATGGCCAGCGACTGGCGCCTGAAGGCCATCTACACGCTCGACCGCAGCAGCTATGACGAGATTCCGGGCTGGACCAATGAACAGCCTGTGGACCGCACCACCGGCGCAGGTGCCGGCCTGTGGGCCGCCTGGTGGACGGGGCGGCCTCGGCAGGACACGCTGGATCTCACGGCTTCCGGTCCCTTCCAGCTGCTGGGACGCCAGCACCAGGCCGCCTTCGGCGCCAGTGTGGCGCGCACGCGCAACGACAGCGGCTCGCATGGCCGCTGGGCCTTCCCTGGCTGGGACAACACCATAGACAACCTCTTCACCTGGGATGGCCGCACGCCGGTGCAGCCCGACAACCCGGTACTAGGCCGCAGCGCGGCCGTGGAACGCAGCAGCAGTGCTTACGGATCGCTGCAGCTGCGCCCCACGGACCGGCTGTCCGTCATCGCGGGCGCACGCATCACGAACTGGAAGCGTCGCGACAGCTACACCGATTTCGCCAGCGGCGAGACCAGCGGCAGCGCCATGGCCGAAAACGGCAAGCTCACGCCCTTCGCCGGCCTGGTGCTGGACGTGGGCCGCGATTGGTCGGCCTATGCCAGCTATACCGATATTTTCCAGGCGCAGAGCAGCCTGGACATCCACGGCAAAAAGCTCGATCCCCTACTGGGCCGCAGCTACGAGCTGGGCCTCAAGGGCGAGCTGCTGGACAAGCGCCTGCAGGTGGGCGCCGCCGTCTACCGCCTGCTGCAGGACAACGTGGCCCAGGCCATCACGGGCAGCTACGCGCCCAATGGCGAGCAGGCCTACCGTGCCGTCAAGGGCGCCGAAACGCGTGGCTTCGAGGTGGAGATGACCGGCGAAATCCGCCGCCACTGGAACGCCTCCGTCGGCTTTGCCCGCAACATCGCGCGCGACGCCGAGCGCAACCGCCTGAACCCCGAAATCCCGCGCAACACCCTCAAGCTGTTCACCACCTACCGCCTGCCTCACATAGGCCACGGCCTGACCGTGGGCGGCGGCGCGCGCTGGCAAAGCGGCACCTGGAGCGACCTCTCCTTCCTGGGCCTGCCCAACGTCAGCCGTGTCGAGCAGAAAAGCTATGCTGTGGCCGACCTGATGGTGCAATACGCCATCAATCCGAAGCTCACGGTCTCGGCCAACCTCTACAACGTCTTCGACCGCAAGTACCAAGGGGTTTCGACCTCGTCGTACTACGGGGAGGCGCGGAATATGCGCGTGGCGGTGTCTATGAAGTTCTGAAATGATTTCAGCTGCGCCCCGTGTGAACGTCGTCAGCATCAGTGGATGTGCTGTCCGCCGTTGATGGCGATGTTTGCGAGGGTAGAGCTGTCAGGGTGTCATGGCGAGCCTGGCCGTCCATCCGTGTTTCGGGACTGCAAGTTTGAGTGGGGGTGAGACGATCACTGGCACGGGGCGAGCGCCCGGAGAATGTCCTAGCCTTCGAGTAGCCCCACCATTTGGGCCAGCGCTTGTCGCAGGGGCTAAGGACTGCTTGGCGCCATGCAGCGTGAGTTCGCCCGGCGGCGGGGGGCGGCAGCTGCCGAGGCAAAGCCGACACCGACAGGCCTGCGACAAACGACTGCAACGGGTAGCTGCCACACAAGAGCCCATGGCAACCCGCGACGCCGCCGCACATCGGCCCTGAGCCCTTGCGCCTCGGCCGATAGCTCGCTCCTCAGCCTTACTGGTCTAAAAAACTAAAGTCCAGTGGCGCGTTTTCCGTACAGACGAAAGTCCAGTGGCGCATCTCTCTAAAGATCGATGGCGCATGGCTTGCGAGGACGTGAGAAATCAACGAGTTATCTGCGTGACGCGCTGCGTGTTCAGTGGCGTTCCGCACGGAGCTTGCGCAATGGAGCCGCACGGCCGCCCTCATTTTTTTCAACAATAATTCAACAATAGTTGTATTATTGATGCATGCAAGAAACCCAAGTCATCCGATCGCTTTCGGCCCTGGCCCATGAAGCGCGCCTGCGCGTTTTCCGCGCCCTGGTAGTCGCCGGCCCTGCGGGGCTTACGCCCAGCGCCTTGGCCGAACAGTTGGGTATCGCACCCAACGCGCTGTCGTTCCACCTCAAGGAGCTGTCCCATGCCGAGCTGGTCAGCCAGGAGCGCCTGGGCCGCAATGTGCTGTACCGGGCGTCCTTTGCGGCGATGAACGACCTGCTCGCCTACCTCACCGAAAACTGCTGCCAGGGCGCCGCATGCGCCACGGTGGATGCCTTGCCCTGCAACTGCTGAACGGAGTCCACGATGAAACGCTTCCATGTCCATATGCACGTCGACGATCTGGCCAAGAACATCGCGTTCTATTCCCAGCTGTTTGGTGCCGAGCCCGCCCGCGTGGAAAGCGACTACGCGAAGTGGATGCTGGATGAGCCCCGGGTGAACTTCGCCATTTCGACGCGAGGCGAGAAAGCCGGCCTGGACCACCTGGGCTTCCAAGTGGATGAGGCCGAGGAGCTGGATGCGCTCAAGGCACGCGCCAGGGCCGCCGACCTGGCGATGCTCGACGAAGGCGCCACCACCTGCTGCTATGCACGCAGCGACAAGCACTGGATCACCGATCCCCAGGGGATTGCCTGGGAGCACTTTCATTCGCTGGAGAACATTCCCGTGTTTCACGAGGCCCCTGATGCAGCTGTCGGAGCCAGCGGCGCGTGCTGCGCGCCGACGGCCCCGCGCCAGGCGGCCGCATCTGCCTGCTGCGCCCCAGGCACCGTAGCTGCCTCTTCCTCCAAGTCCTGCTGCTAAGCCACCATGTCTGATTCCATCACCCCCCTGAATGTCCTGTTCCTGTGCACTCACAACTCGGCGCGCAGCATCCTGGCCGAAGCTTTGCTCAACGACATGGGCAATGGGCGCTTCAAAGCGTATTCGGCCGGCAGCAGCCCCCGCGCGAATCAGCAGCCCAATCCCTTGAGCTTGCAGGTGCTGCAGCGTGCCGGCGTATCTGTGCAGGGGCTGCGCAGCAAGAGCTGGGATGAGTTCGCGGCCCCGCAGGCGCCGCAGATGGACCTGATCATCACCGTCTGCGACAACGCAGCTGGCGAGGTCTGCCCGATCTGGCCCGGCCACCCCGCCACCGCCCACTGGGGATACGCCGATCCCTCGCAGGGAGACGCATCTGAAGAGGTCAAGCTGGAAGCATTCCGACAGACTCTGCACATGATGCGTCGTCGTCTGGAGCTGCTGGTCAACCTGCCCGACGACAAGCTGGAAAAGGCAAGGCTGCAGGGCACCGCCCGCGAACTGGCCTCCCACTGACGCCCCCTTCGTCCACGAATGCGCGCCTTCTGAAACCCGAATCTCCCAGCACCGTGCTCATGGCAGTCCTGATCTTCATCTCCACCCTTGTGCTGGTTATCTGGCAGCCGCGCGGCCTGGGCATTGGCTGGAGCGCCTCGCTGGGCGCGGTCGTTGCCCTGCTGGCCGGCGTGGTGCATCTTTCCGACATTCCAGTGGTCTGGGGCATCGTGTGGAATGCGACCGCCACCTTTGTAGCCGTCATCATCATCAGCCTGCTGCTTGACGAGGCCGGCTTCTTCGAATGGGCCGCGCTGCACTTCGCACGCTGGGGCGGAGGCCGGGGCAGCAAGCTGTTCGCGTTCATCGTGCTGCTGGGTGCGGCTGTGTCCGCCTTGTTCGCCAACGACGGCGCCGCCCTGATTCTCACGCCCATCGTGATGGCCATGCTCGTGGCGCTGGGCTTTTCGCCCTCCGCCACGCTGGCATTCGTCATGGCGGCAGGCTTCATCGCCGACACGGCCAGCCTGCCGCTGATCGTCTCCAACCTGGTCAACATCGTCTCGGCCGACTTTTTCAACATCGGCTTCAACGAATACGCCTCGGTAATGGTGCCGGTCAATCTCGCCTCGGTGCTGGCCAGCCTCGCCATGCTGATGCTGTTCTTTCGGCGCGGCATTCCCGCAACCTATGACCTGGCCCAGCTCAGGCGCCCGGCCGATGCGATCCGCGATCCGGCGACCTTTCGCGCGGGCTGGGTGGTTCTGGTCCTGCTGTTGGTCGGCTTCTTCGGGCTGGAGCCGCTGGGCGTGCCTGTCAGCGCGGTCGCGGCCGCAGGTGCCGCCCTGCTGCTGGCCGTGGCGGCACGCGGCTGCGTCATCAGCACCCGCAAGGTGCTGCATGGCGCGCCGTGGCAGATCGTCGTGTTCTCGCTGGGCATGTATCTGGTGGTCTACGGATTGCGCAATGCCGGGCTGATCACCTCTATCGCATCCGTTCTGGACCGCTTTGCCCAAGGCGGCGTCTGGGGCGCAGCCATCGGCACGGGGGTGCTCTCGGCCCTGCTGTCGTCTGTGATGAACAACATGCCCACCGTGCTGGTGGGTGCGCTGTCGATCGATGCCTCCAGTGCCACCGGCGTGGTCAGGGATGCCATGGTCTACGCCAACGTGATCGGCTGCGACCTGGGCCCGAAGATTGCGCCCATCGGTAGCCTGGCCACGCTGCTGTGGCTGCACGTGCTGGCCAGCAAAGGCATGACCATCGGATGGGGCTACTACTTCAGGGTCGGTACGGTTTTGACGGCCCCCGTGCTGCTCATCACGCTTGCCGCCCTTGCGCTGCGCCTGAGCGTGGCTGCCTGAATTCCCTCACAGAACCCATCTGCCATGAGCACCATCACGATCTATCACAACCCCGCCTGCGGCACATCGCGCAACGTGCTGGCCCTGATCCGCAACAGCGGCGAGGAGCCCGCCGTCATCGAATACCTCAAGACACCGCCCGACCGGGCCACGCTGGAGCGGCTGCTGGCGGACCTGGCCCTGCCTGTGCGGGAGGTTCTGCGGCAAAAAGGTACGCCGTATGACGAGATGGGCCTGGGTGACCCGGAATGGACCGATGCCCAGCTGATCGACGCCATGCTCCGGCACCCTATCCTCATCAATCGCCCCATTGTGGTGACGCCACTGGGCACGCGCCTGTGCCGGCCATCCGAGGTGGTGCTGGACATACTGCCGCGTCCCCAGCAAGGGGCATTCTCCAAGGAGGACGGCGAAGCCGTCATCGACGCGGCAGGGCAGCGTGTGGCAAAGCACTGACTTGCCAGATCCGGCCCCTGCGTGGCCAAAGGTGGCGAGGCAGCAACGACCTGCCGCTGTGGCGCGCCGAAGCCTCAGCGGCGCCCCGCTCCTGAGCCTGCTCACCACCCGGGGCGGCTCACGATCCCTTCGGCCGCTGCCTTGAAGTTCGCCATGACTTCATCGATCGGCTGACCCATCTGCGCATGGACGATGGCGCCATCCGCCACCAGGGTGAGCGCAGCGCCCACGGACACGGAACGGCCACCGAACAGGCGATCCAGCACGGACGACATTTCCTGCTTGTGCCGCCGGACCGTCGCCAGGATCTCAGGGTCGGACGAGCCCAGTTCGGCAGCGGCATTGAGAAAGGCGCAGCCCCGAAAGTCGGGCTGGCCGAACCAGCTCCTGAGGGTGGTGGACAGGGCATCCAACGCTGACGAGCCCCCGGCGGCCTCCTGCGCCAGGCTGGCCTGGAACCAGGAAATCCACCGTTCATGGCGGTAGTCGAGGTACGCCCGGATCAGGTCGTCCTTGCTGGCGTACTGGCGGTAGAAGGTGACTTTGCTGACCGACGACCGCTCGATGATCCGGTCCACGCCCGTGGCCCGGATGCCCTCCGCGTAGAAGAGGCCATGGGCTGCCACCAGGATGCGCTCGCGGGGCGGCAGTGACTCGAGAGATGGTTGGGAAGTTTTCATGAAGACATTGTAGACAGATCGTTCCACCTCCGTTAGAGTGGCGCATGTAGACAGATCGTTCTACATCTTTTCAAAGGTCACATCATGGAAACTCGCCCACCCCTGCCCCCGTTCTCTCTCGCAAGCGCCGTCCAAAAGGTCCGTCTGGCCGAGGATGGATGGAACACACGCGATGCGGCCGAGGTCGCGATGGCCTATACCCCCGACACGAAATGGCGCAACCGGGCGGAGTTCGCCAACAGCCGCGCCGAGGCCCAGGCCCTTCTTGAGAGGAAGTGGAAGAAGGAGCTGGACTACCGGCTGATCAAGGAGCTTTGGCTGTACGCGGAAAACCGGATCGCAGTCCGCTACGCCTATGAGTGGCACGACGATGCCGGGAACTGGTTCCGGTCGTACGGCAACGAGAACTGGGAGTTCGAGGCCGACGGTCTCATGCGCCGGCGCTTCGCATGCATCAACGACATGCCCATCCAGGAATCGGAGCGCAAGTTCCACTGGCCGCTGGGGCGTCGCCCCGATGACCACCCCGGTCTGTCCGACCTGGGCCTGTAGGCAAAGCCCCGGGCCACGTCCCTGGGCAGCCAGCCGCTGCCGCGATGGCCTGGGCGGGAAGGCGCTCCGCCTTACCGACTCAGCGCCTTGCGGACCTCCGCCTGGAACGCCTCGCTGTTGCGAAGGCGCAGGTACTCCTGGTATGCGGCCCGATATTCCTGCGTTTCGACTCCGTAGGAGATCGATATCTCCGCATGGCGGTCCAATCCGGCGCGGCGCCAGAGTGCGAGATCGGCGATGACTTCGGCGCGGGAAAGCGCTGCGTCCGATGTGGCTGCCGAGGCGTCTTGCGGCTGCGAATGGGCTGCGAAGCAGCTCGAGAAGGCGATGGCCGCAAGCGCCGGCTTCAGGATGCGTGCGGCTGCAGCAACGGTGGGGGAGGGGGTTGTGTTTGGCATGGTTTGACGGATGGGGGTGGGTGGAGCCGGGCCATGGCTTCGGCCGCCCGCGTGGGCAGGGCGCCCGGGCCGCATGTCCCGCAGGGGTGTTCAGTTGCTTTGCTGTGTGTGGAAAGGGGGCTCCTTTCGGGAAGTGGCAGGTTCAGGGGGCAACGCTGGCGGGAAGACCGTGGCTGGCGGCCGCCAATGCCCTGGAAGGCTCCGGCGTCCAGCCGCCGCCCAGCGCCTTGAAGATCGCCACCGTCGAGCGCGCCGACTCCATCCGGGCCTGCGCCTGTGCATCCAGCACGCCCAGCAGGCTTTCATCCGCCTGCAGCACCTCGATCAGGCTGACCACGCCCTTGTCGTAGGCGGCGCCTGCGGCCTGCCGGGCCCGCGTGAGCGCATCCGCGCCCCTGGCGAGCACGGCCATCAGCTCCTGCCGCTTGTCCTGAGACACCAGGGCGTTCTCCACCTCTTCCGTGGCGCGCAGTACCGACTGCCGGTAGGCGGCAAGGCTTTCCGCCTCCTGTGCCTGCGCCTGGTGGATCTGTGCGTTGATGCGACCGAAGTCGAACAGCCGCCAGCGCAGGCCGCCCACAACGCTTGCCTGCGACGCGCCGGCGCTGAAGAGATTGCCCGCGGAGATGGAGGTGGCGCTGCCGATCAGGCCGCTGATCGACAGCTTCGGGTAGTACTCGGCGATCGCCACGCCGATGCGTGCGTTCGACGCTGCCAGGCGCCGCTCCGCCGCTATGAGGTCCGGGCGTCTCCGCAGCAGATCGCCGGGCGCCTCCGCCAGGGAAAGGGTTGGCAGCACGGGGACCGGGCGGGGATCGGCCAGCTCTGCCCGGTGCGTGCCGGGTGCCGTGGCCAGCATCACGTCCATGGCGTTGAGGGCGGCTTCGAGCGCGTTCTCCAGCGGCGGGATGGTTGCTTGCGCCCGCGCAAGTGCCCCCTCGACCTGGCGCAATTGAAGCTCTGATGCCAGGCCTTTGCCAAACCGCAGTTCGACGATGGAGCGCAGTTGCTGCTGGGTCCGCACTTGCGAGCGTGCCACTGCCAGCCGCGCCTGCAGGCCGCGAATCTGGATATAGATGTCCGCAGTCTGGGCGGCCACCGCGAGCCGCACGGCAGTGGCGCCGGCTTCCGATGCCTGGTACTCGGCCAGGGAAGCCTGCCTGGCCTTGCGCAGGCCACCGAAGAGATCAAGCTCCCAACTGGCCCCGAGGTTGGCCTCCTGGGCGCTGCCGTAGCGATCGAACCCCGGCATGGAGTCGAGCACCCGGCCCAGCGGAGTCTCGACCGACTGATAGCTCCTGGCCGTTTGCGCCGAGACCTGGGCCGACGGCAGCAACGCAGCTGCCGCCGCGTCCAGCCCGGCGCGTGCCTGAAGCACGCGGCCAGCGGCCTGGGCAACATCCAGGTTCTGCTGCAATGCCGCCGTGACGAGGCGCGCCATTAGCGCATCGCCAAAGGCTGCCCACCAGGCTGCAAGGTCCGTGGGGGAGTCCGGCGAGGGAGGCTTGCCCTCACCCAGAACGCGGCCCCCCATGTAGGCCTGGGGCAGGGCCGTGGCGGGCGGCTGGTAGTCAGGGCCTACCGCACACCCTGCACAAAGGCTGGCGAGCATCAGAAAGACGGGGGCGGCAAGACGCGGCATGTTCAACAGTCAGAAGCGTGGTGACGCTGTGACTATATTCCAAAATGGTCACTTGCATAGTATTTTTTTGATGGAGTAAGCTAGGCCGCATGAGCACCACCAACGTCTATCCGACCTCTGCGCGCGGCCCGGTCGAACACGATGTCCGGCAACAGATCGTGACTGCGGCGAAAGCGCATTTCAGCCGCTACGGCTACGAGAAAACCACGGTGTCCGACCTTGCCAAGGCCATCGGCTTTTCCAAGGCCTACATCTATAAGTTCTTCGAGTCCAAGCAGGTCATCGGCGAGATGATCTGTTCCAACTGCCTGATGGAGATGGAGGCGGAGATCCGCCAGGCCGTCGCCAGCACGGATGCGCCTCCCGAGCAGCTGCGGCGCCTGTTCAAGGCGATCGTCGCTGCCACGCTGCGGCTTTTCTCCGAGGACCGCAAGCTGTACGAGATCGCCATTTCGGCGTCGGCCGAGCGCTGGCAGGCAGCGCAGGCCTATGAGGAACGCATGCATCAGCTGCTGCTGCAGGTGCTCGACGCCGGGCGCCAGCGGGGCGATTTCGAGCGCAAGACGCCGCTGGATGAAACCGGGCGCGCCATCTTTCTGGTCATGCTCCCCTATCTGAACCCGGTGATGCTGCAGCACAGCCTCGACCATGCGGACGAGGCGCCCGCACAACTGGCCGGATTGGTGCTGAGAAGCCTGTCGCCCTAAATCCTGCAGTTGTGACCATTGACATAAATGGTCACTAATCACAGAATCGGGTCCTGCTCATTGATCGGGACCCCCTCATGCTTCGGCACCGCCATCTGTCCATCGCCGCTGTCGGCGCACTGTCACTTGCACTCGCAGCCTGCGGCAAAAGCCCGCCGCCGGATCCGCGCACCCAGCCACCCCTCGTTCGCACCGTCCTGGTAGCGCCAGGCAATGCTTCCGAGCGTGTCTTCACCGGCACCATCGCGGCCAGGGTGCAGGGCGATCTTGGATTTCGCGTGGCCGGCAAGGTGCTCGAGCGCCTGGTGGATACAGGCCAGACGGTCAGGCGCGGCCAGGCATTGCTGCGCCTCGACCCGGTGGACCTGAAGCTGGCCGCCCATGCCCAGCAGGAGGCCGTCGCAGCCGCCAGGGCACGGGCTCAGCAGGCCAGCGACGAGGAGCAGCGCTACCGGGACCTGCAGGGAACGGGTGCCGTTTCGGCCTTGGCCCATGAACAGATCAAGGCGGCCGCGGATGCCGCCCGCGCCCAGCTCAGGGCGGCCGAAGCGCAGGCCGCCGCAGCGCTGAACGCCAGCCGCTACGCCGAACTGCTGGCCGATGCCGATGGCATCGTGATGGAAACACTTGCCGAGCCTGGCCAGGTCGTCAGTGCCGGCCAGGTGGTCGTGCGCCTCGCCCATGCCGGCAGGCGCGAAGCGGTCGTCCAGTTGCCCGAGACACTGCGCCCCGCGCTGGGCTCGGCGGCCCAGGCCCGCCTGTTCGGCAGGGAGGATGTGGTCATCCCCGCCAGACTGCGCCAGCTGTCCGATGTGGCCGACCGGGCCACCCGCACCTTTGAGGCCCGCTATGTGCTGGACGCCGGCGCGGCGGCCAGCGCCCCGCTGGGCAGCACGGTCACGCTCAGGATTGGCGGGACATCGACATCGACATCGACGGCCGGCAAGTCAACCCTGCAGGTCCCCATCGGCGCCATCCTCGACGAGGGCAAGGGCGCCGCTGTCTGGGTGGTGCAGGGCGATCAGGTCAGGCGCCAGCCCGTCACCGTGGTTCAGGTGCAGGACGGCAATGCCCAGGTGGTGGGTGCGCTCGACCAGGGGGACCGGATCGTCGCGCTCGGCGCGCATTTGCTGAGCGAGGGGGCGCAGGTGCGGCTGGACAGCGAGGCGCCGGCGCCTTCAACGGCAACAACGGCAACAACGTCCACGGCGTCCTCCGTGTCCAAGGGAGTGTCCCGTGAGTGAAGGCCGTTTCAACCTGTCGGCGCTTGCCGTCCGTGAGCGTTCCATCACGCTGTTCCTGATCCTGCTGATTTCGCTGACGGGTGTCTTTGCCTTCCTGAAGCTGGGCCGGGCGGAGGATCCGGCCTTCACCGTCAAGGTCATGACCATCATCACGGCCTGGCCTGGCGCCACCCCGCAGGAAATGCAGGACCAGGTGGCAGAGAAGCTGGAAAAGCGCCTGCAGGAGCTGCGCTGGTATGACCGCACCGAAACCTTCGTCAGGCCGGGGCTGGCCTTCACCACGCTGACCCTGCTCGACTCCACGCCCCCCGGCGAGGTGCAGGAGGAGTTCTACCAGGCCCGCAAGAAGCTCGGTGACGAGGCCCGCAACCTGCCGGCAGGCGTGATCGGCCCGATGGTGAACGACGAGTACGCCGACGTGACCTTTGCGATCTACGCCCTCAAGGCGCGCGGCGAGGAGCCCCGGGCGCTGGTGCGCGATGCCGAAGCCTTGCGCCAGCGTCTTTTGCATGTGCCGGGCGTCAAGAAGGTCAACATCGTCGGCGAGCAATCCGAGCGGATCTACGTGGAGTTCTCGCACGAGCGCCTGGCCACGCTGGGCATCAGCCCGCAGGACGTCTTCGCGGCATTGAACAACCAGAACGCACTCACGCCTGCCGGGTCGGTGGAGACCCAGGGACCCCAGGTGTTCATCCGCATCGACGGGGCGTTCGACGCGCTGCAGAAGATCCGCGACACGCCCATCGTGGCCCAGGGCCGCACGGTCAAGCTGTCCGACATCGCCACCGTCCAGCGCGGCTACGAAGACCCCTCGACCTTCATCATCCGCAACGGTGCGGAGCCTGCCTTGCTGCTGGGCGTCGTCATGCGCGACGGCTGGAACGGGCTGGACCTGGGCAAGGCGCTGGACCGGGAGGTGGGCGCCATCAACGCAGACATGCCGCTGGGCATGGGCCTGACCAAGGTGACGGACCAGGCCGTGAACATCAGCGCCTCCGTCGATGAGTTCATGCTCAAGTTCCTGGCCGCGCTGCTGGTCGTGCTGGTGGTGTGCTTCGCCAGCATGGGCTGGCGCGTTGGCGTGGTGGTGGCTGCGGCCGTGCCGCTGACGCTGGCGGCCGTGTTCATCATCATGGCCGCCACGGGAAAGAATTTCGACCGCATCACGCTCGGCTCGCTGATCCTTGCGCTGGGCCTGCTGGTGGACGACGCCATCATCGCCATCGAGATGATGGTGGTGAAGATGGAGGAGGGCTACGACCGCGTGGCCGCGTCCGCCTACGCCTGGAGCCATACCGCGGCGCCCATGCTGTCCGGAACGCTGGTGACGGCGGTGGGCTTCATGCCCAACGGATTCGCACGCTCCACGGCGGGCGAGTACACCAGCAACATGTTCTGGATCGTCGGCATCGCGCTCATCGTGTCCTGGGTGGTGGCCGTGGTGTTCACGCCCTATCTGGGCGTGAAGATGCTGCCCCCTCTCAAAAAGGTCGAAGGCGGACATGCGGCGATGTATGGCACGCCCCGCTACGAGCGCCTGCGGCGCGTGCTGGGCAAGGTGATCGCCCGCAAGGGCATGGTGGCCGCAGTCGTGGGCGGGCTCATGGTGGCTTCCGTGCTGGGCATGTCCATCGTGAAGAAGCAGTTCTTTCCCATCTCCGACCGGCCCGAGGTGATGGTCGAGGTGCAGATGCCCTACGGCACCTCCATCGGCCAGACGAGCGAGACCACCCGCACGGTGGAAGCCTGGCTGCTGCAGCAGCCCGAATCGGAGATCGTGACCGCCTATATCGGCCAGGGCGCACCGCGCTTTTTTCTGGCCATCTCCCCTGAGCTGCCCGACCCGTCGTTCGCCAAGATCGTCGTGCGCACCGCCAACCAGGCGCAGCGCGACGCACTCAAGCTCAGGTTGCGCGAGGCCATCGCCCAGGGACTGGCCCCGCAGGCGCAGGTGCGCGCATCGCAGATCGTGTTCGGGCCGTACTCCCCGTTCCCCGTGGCGTATCGCGTCTCCGGCCCCGACCCGCAGCGGCTGCGCGACATTGCCGGCCAGGTGCACCAGGTGCTGCACGACAGCCCGATGATGCGGACCGTGAACTCCGACTGGGGCGTGCGCACCCCTGTCATGCGCTTCACCCTGGACCAGGACCGGCTGCAGGCCATGGGCCTGACCTCCGCGGCGGTCGCGCAGCAGCTGCAGTTCCTGCTCAGCGGCGTGCCCGTGACCACCGTGCGCGAGGACATCCGCACCGTGCAGGTGATGGCGCGTTCTGCGGGCGGCACCCGCCACGATGTGGCCAGGGTCGGCGACTTCACGCTCACCAACGCCACTGGCCAGCGCATACCGCTGTCGCAGCTGGGCGAGGTCACCGTGCAGATGGAGGAGCCCGTCATGCGCCGCCGCGACCGCATGCCCACCATCACGGTTCGCGGAGACATCGATGACAGCCTGCAGCCGCCCGATGTCTCGGCGGCCCTCACCCGGCAGCTGGAGCCCATCAGGAAGGCGTTGCCTGCGGGCTACCGCATCGACGAGGCCGGCTCCATCGAGGAATCCGGCAAAGCCATGACGGCCATGCTGCCCCTGTTCCCGATCATGATCGCCATCACGCTGATCATCATCATCTTGCAGGTGCGGTCGATATCGGCCATGGTCATGGTGTTCCTGACCAGCCCCCTGGGATTGATCGGCGTGGTGCCGACGCTGATCGTCTTTCAGCAGCCCTTCGGCATCAATGCACTGGTGGGGCTGATCGCGCTGTCGGGCATCCTGATGCGCAACACGCTGATCCTGATCGGGCAGATCCAGCACAACGAGCAGGAGGGGCTTGCGCCGTTCCAGGCGGTGGTGGAGGCCACCGTCCAGCGCGCCCGGCCCGTGATCCTGACCGCGCTGGCGGCGATCCTGGCCTTCATCCCGCTGACCCAATCGGTGTTCTGGGGAACGCTGGCCTATACGCTGATCGGCGGCACGCTGGCCGGCACGGTGCTGACGCTGGTCTTCCTGCCCGCCATGTACTCGATCTGGTTCAGGATCAGGCCCGGCGAATCCCCGCGCTGATCCACGGCAAATGCGCCAGCGGCCCGGGCCGATTGGCCACAATGGCGCATCCCGTTCCAGGCTCAGGAGGCCATGCATGTCCGATATCCGCTGCGGCGATTCCACCCACCATCGCACCTCTTGGGGCCGCCGCTGCGCGCGCGCCGCCGCACCCGTGCTGGCGGCGCTGCTGCTGTCGCCGCTGGCCCAGGCAGCGCTCAAGGTGGGCGACACCGCGCCGCGCTTCACCACGCCGGCCGCGGTGGCGGGCAAGGCCTTCGATTTCGACATGGCCGCCACGCTCAGGAAGGGGCCGGTGGTGCTGTATTTCTTCCCCAAGGCCTTCACCCAGGGCTGCACCATGGAAGCCCACGCCTTTGCCGAGGCCACGCCGCGTTTCGCGGCCATGGGCGCCACGGTGGTGGGCATGTCGCATGACGACATCGATACGCTCAAGCGCTTTTCCACCGAGGCCTGCCGCGACCAGTTCGCCGTGGCATCGGACCCGCAGGCGCAGACCATCCGCGCCTACGACGCCTCGGCCGCCGCCAACCCCCAGCGCGCCGACCGCATCTCCTACGTGATCGGGCAGGACGGCAAGGTCCGCTTCGTGCACATGGGCTCGGACCCGGACGAGCATGTGCGCCAGACCGAGGCCGCGGTCAAGCGGCTGACCGGAAAGTAGCCCGCCGCGCGGCCCCTGTCAGGGGCCGTTGCCCTCGCCGGCCAGGATCTCGGCGTATTCCTCGTCCGTGAACAGCCTGGAGCGCGTGTGGAAGGCCTTGCCCGTGCTGCCCTCCAGCGAGAAGGTGCCGCCCTGGCCCTCGATCACGTCGAGGATGAGCTGGGTGTGCTTCCAGTATTCGTACTGCGACTTGCCGATGTAGAAGGGCGCGCCGCCCACCTGGCCCAGCAGCACGTCCTGGGCGCCTATCGTCAGCTCGCCGGGCAGGTAGCAGTTGGCGGCGCTGTTGTCGCAGCAGCCGCCGGACTGGTGGAAGAACACCGGCCCGTGCTGCGCCTGCAGGTCGGCGATCAGCGCCAGCGCGGCCTCGGTGGCAATCACTTTGTCAACCATGGGGTGGTCCTTTCCTGGACGGCCGGCCGCGCTGCGCGCCGCCGGCCGCATTCACCTGGGAAGAACTTCAGAAGAAGCCCAGCTTGTTCTCGCTGTAGCTGACCAGCAGGTTCTTGGTCTGCTGGTAGTGGTCCAGCATCATCTTGTGGGTCTCGCGGCCGATGCCCGATTCCTTGTAGCCGCCAAAGGCCGCGTGCGCCGGGTAGGCGTGGTAGCAGTTGGTCCACACGCGCCCGGCCTTGATGGCCCGACCCATGCGGTAGGCCACGTTGCCGTTGCGGCTCCACACGCCCGCGCCCAGGCCGTAGAGCGTGTCGTTGGCAATGGCCAGGGCCTCGGCCTCGTCCTTGAAGGTGGTCACGGCCAGCACGGGGCCGAAGATTTCCTCCTGGAAGATGCGCATCTTGTTGTGGCCCTTGAACAGCGTGGGCTGCACGTAGTAGCCGCCTTCCAGGTCGCCGCCCAGATGGGCCTGGCCGCCGCCGGCCAGCACCTCGGCGCCCTCCTGCTTGCCCAGGTCCAGGTACGACAGGATCTTGGTGAGCTGCTCCTTGGAGGCCTGCGCGCCCATCATGCTGTCGGTGTCCAGCGGGTTGGCATGCCGGATGGCGGCCACGCGCTGGAGCACGCGCTCCATGAAGCGGTCGTAGATGCTTTCGTGGATCAGCGCGCGGCTGGGGCAGGTGCAGACCTCGCCCTGGTTGAAGGCGAACAGCACCAGCCCTTCGACGGCCTTGTCGAGGAAGGCATCGTCCTTGTCCATCACGTCGGCGAAGAAGATGTTGGGCGACTTGCCGCCCAGCTCCAGCGTGGCAGGGATCAGGTTGTTGGCGGCGGCCTGGGCGATCACGCGGCCCGTGGAGGTGGAGCCCGTGAAGGCGATCTTGGCGATGCGCTTGCTGGTGGCCAGCGGCATGCCGGCCTCGCGGCCGAAGCCGTTGACGATGTTGAGCACGCCGGGCGGCAGCAGGTCGGCAATGAGCTCGGCCAGGATCAGGATGCTGATGGGCGTGGACTCGGCCGGCTTGAGCACCACGCAGTTGCCTGCGCCCAGCGCGGGCGCCAGCTTCCAGGCCGCCATGAGGATGGGGAAGTTCCAGGGAATGATCTGGCCCACCACGCCCAGCGGCTCCTGGATGTGATAGGCCACCGTGGTCTCGTCGATATGGCTGAGCGCGCCTTCCTGGGCACGCACGCAGCCCGCGAAATAGCGGAAATGGTCCACGGTCAGCGGGATGTCGGCATTCAGCGTCTCGCGGATGGCCTTGCCGTTGTCCACGGTCTCGGCATAGGCGAGCAGCTCCAGGTTGGCCTCGATGCGGTCGGCGATCTTCAGCAGGACGTTCGCACGCTCGGCCGCGCTGGTGCGGCCCCAGGCGTCGCTGGCGGCATGGGCGGCGTCCAGCGCCAGTTCGATGTCCTCGGCCGTGGAGCGCGCGGCGCGCGTGTAGACCTTGCCGCTGATGGGGGTGACCACGTCGAAGTACTGCTCCTTGACCGGAGGTACGAACCTGCCGCCGATGAAGTTGTCGTAGCGGGCCTTGTAGGCGATCTTGGCGCCAGCGGCGCCGGGTGCTGCGTAGACGGTCATGCTGCTTGTCTCCTGAGGATGCTTATGGGTCTGTTGTGATCGGGTGTGGATCGGGATATCCGGCCATGGCCGGACGGCAGACATGATTCAAAAGCCGTGCCAGCCCGCAGGCCGCAGGGCAGGTGCCCGCAAAGGCGCGCGGGACGTGGCTGCTGCGGGTATTCCCGTGCGCGTTCGCCCTGTGCCGTGACGTCGCGCAACAGGACAACTGTCCAGAAATGGAACAGTCGGGCGCCTGACCCGCCACTTGGCTTGCCCGGTGCCCGCCGGCCCCGCATACTGGCCCGCAACGCGGCGCAATGACGCCCGAGCAGGAGACAGCATGCAATCGAGAGCCTCCCTTGTGGCCTTGCGCCAGGCCCGTCACAGCCTGATGGAGTCGGGCCGCTGCCCCAGCGGCCTGGTGGACGAGCGCCTGGCGCGCTCGTGGCAGCGCTGCATCGAGCAGGGACTGCGTCCCACCGGGCGCCTGGGCGCCGCCGACAACCTGGAGCAGCATGCGCTGGGCGTGCTGCGCAGCCGCCACCATGCGCTGCTGGCGCATTCACGGCCCGTCATGGAATACCTGTCCGAGCAAGTGCGCGGCAGCCAGAGCGTGGTGGTGCTGGCCGGCCCCTGCGGCACCCTGGTGGATACCTGCGGCGACCCTTTCTTTCTGGGCAAGGCCGAGCGCGTGGCCCTGGCCAGCGGCGCGTCCTGGCATGAGGCGCAGCGCGGCACCAATGCCATCGGCACGGCACTGGCCGAGATGGACTCCATCGAAATCCAGGGCGGCGAGCATTTCCTGGAGCGCAACGGCTTTCTCACCTGCGCGGCCGCGCCCATCCTGTCGGGCACGGGCCAGCTGCTGGGCATCCTGGACATCTCCAGCGAATATGGCCGGGGCAGCCCGCACACGCTGGGCCTGGTCGGCACGGCGGCCCGCATGATCGAAAACCGCCTCATGGCCTGCGACGGCCAGCGCCACATCCGCCTGCACCTGCACGCGCGGCCCGAAGGCATTGGCACGGTGGGCGAAGGCATTGCGCTGATCTCGGGCGACGGCTGGGTGGTGGGTGCCAACCGCGCCGCTCTGGCTTTGCTGCGCCTGTCGCACGCGCAGCTGGGCAGCGTGGCGCTGGACCAGGTGCTGGACGCCAGCCTGCAGGAGCTGCTGTCACGCCAGCACCGCCAGCCCGATGCGGCCCAGCCGCTGCGGCGCCATGACGGCACGGCGCTGTTCGGCCAGCTGGTGCCGGACCGGCGCACCATCATGGCGGGGGCGGCGGCGCAGACAGTGCAGGAGGCGCTGGGAGCGCGGCAAGCGGGGGAAACACGGCAGGCCCCCCGCGATGCGCTGGCGCGGCTGGACACGGGCGATGCGCGCTGGCGTGCGGCGGCCGACAAGGCCCGGCGCGTGCTGGGCAAGCCGATTGCGCTGCTCATCCAGGGCGAGTCCGGCGTGGGCAAGGAATGGTTTGCGCGCGCGGCCCACGACAGCGGGCCGCGCCGCGACGGCCCCTTCGTGGCCATCAACTGCGCGGCCATGCCCGAGTCGCTGATCGAGGCCGAGCTGTTCGGCTACCGCCAGGGCGCCTTCACGGGCGGGCGGCGCGAAGGACAGGCGGGCCTGCTGCGCCAGGCGCACGGCGGCACCCTGTTCCTGGACGAGATCGGCGACATGCCGCTGTCGCTGCAGACCCGGCTGCTGCGCGTGCTGCAGGAGCGGCAGGTGGTGCCGCTGGGCGGTGGCACGCCCGTTGCGGTCGATTTCGCGCTGGTCAGCGCCTCCAACCGCAGGCTGCGCGAGGATGCCGACCAGGGGCGCTTTCGTGCCGACCTCTACTACCGCATCAACGGCCTGGCCGTGGAGCTGCCGCCGCTGCGCGAGCGGGGCGACTTCGAGGCACTGGCCGCGCGCATGCTGGCCGACATCGAACCCGCGCGCCCGCTGCGCATGGCACCGGCCCTGCTGGCGCAGTTGGCCGGCCATGGCTGGCCCGGCAATCTGCGCCAGTGCGCCAGCGTGCTGAGAACGGCCTGCGCCATGCTCGATCCCCATGAGGACTGCCTGCAGTGGCAGCACCTGCCCGACGACTTCCAGGCCGAGCTGGTGCAGACCGCCCGCAGCGGCCCCCGGCTCGACGCTGCGCCGCAGAGCCTGGATGAACTCTCGCGCTCGGCCGTGCGGCAGGCGCTGGAGAACTGCCGGGGCAATGTCACCCAGGCCGCGCGCATGCTGGGCATCAGCCGCCAGACGCTGTACCGCAAGCTGGCCCAGGACCGTGCGGCGGACGGCTTGCGGCTGCAGTGAGGCGCCTGCCGGTGCTCAGGCCTTGAAGGTGATCCAGGGCCTGAGCTTCACGGCGGCATGGATCAGGCCGGCCGCCTCCTGCGACTCGATGACCGGGCCGATGGGCTTGTAGGCTTCGGGCGCCTCCTCGATGCGGCGCTCCTCGCGCAGCGTCACGCATTGCCAGCCCTGCTCGGCCGCATGGCCTGCACGTGCCTCGGGGCGCAGCGCGCGCACGGCCTGGCGGCGCATGCGCCGCCCCGCGCCATGGCTGCAGGACCAGAGCCAGTCGGCCGCGCCCAGGCCCGTGACCAGGTAGGAGGCATCGCCCATGGACCCCGGGATCAGCGCGAAGTCGCCCTCGTTGGCCGGCGTGGCGCCCTTGCGGTGGATGTTCATGCCGCCTTGCTGCAGGACCACGTTGTGCGGCACATCGACCACCAGGCGCGAATCCGCTGCGCCCACGATCTGCTCCAGGTCCTTGCGCACCAGCTCGGCCAGCACAACGCGGTTGGCCCAGGCATAGCGCGCCGCCACGCCCATGGCCTGCAGGTACTCGCCGGCCAGCGGACCCGACAGGCCGTACAGGCCGCTGGCCGGGTGCTTCACGCCTTGCGGCCACTCGGCCCGGGCGCGGTCCATCCAGGCCTGGCCCACGTAAAAGCCCAGGTCGCGCGAGCCGCTGTGGATCATCACCGCCACGTCGCCCGCGCGCAGGCCCGAGCGGTAGGCCGCGTGGCGGTCCAGCACCTCATCGACCACCTGCAGTTCCACGAAATGGTTGCCCGATCCCACCGTGCCCAGGCACGGGTCGCGGAACACGGCATGGCGCTCCTGCAGATAGGCATGGGGCGCGTGGCGGGCGCTGCCAGCGAAGCTGTCCAGGCCGATGCAGGCGGCCAGTTCGCGGTGCAGGCGGTCCCTGTCGACATGGCCCCACAGGCCCTGGCCGCTCAGCCGGTCCACAAAGGCGGCCGGCCCGTGGTCGAACAGCGCGCGGAAGGCGGCCGTGGTCACGGGCACGTCGCGCCCGCTGCCCAGCAGGCTGGCGCTCAGCAGTTCCACCAGCCGGCCCTTGTGCGGCGCCAGCTGGTCCAGCCTTGCGCCCGTGGTCAGCAGGCGCACGCTGCAGTTGATGTCCGTGCCGATGGCGGCCGGAATGACGAAGTCCGATGGCGTGGCCACCACGCTGCCCACGGGCGCCACCGTGCCCGGATGGAAGTCGGGCGTGGCGCAGGCGCGGCAGACGGCGCCGTGGCTGCCCTGGCCGTCATGCCGGCGCACAGCCGCAAAGGCCAGCAACTGGCGCACGGCCTTGTCCTCCAGGGGAAGGCTGTCGGGAAGAAGAATGTGGGCCTCGGCCTGGCCATCGCGCACGTGGTAGATGCCGTCGCGATAGTCGAGAGAGATGCCCGTGCGTGCAAAGGCACGCTGGAGTCGTTGAGGAGTGCTCATGGCTGCAGATCCGCGAGGCCTGGTTGGCGCTCGCCGCGTCCGGTGGGTGTACGGACGATGAAAGACACCCGGGCGGCAAAGGCCCGGAAAACGTCTTTCCTGCAGCAGCTCGTTCAAGAAAGAAGGGGCGCAGTATAGCGGGATCCGCGTTGGACGGCAGGCGCTACGCGTTGCGCCGCTCGTACTGGGCGATGGCGTTGAGCAGCAGGGGCGAGAACTTCTTCGCGTAGTCGGCGCCGCTCCACTGGCTTGACGATCCGCTCAGGTGCAGGGCGCCCAGCGGCACGCCTTCGGCATCGACCACGGCGGCGGCCAGCGCGACCTCGCCCATGATGAATTCATCCACCACCATGGCGTAGCCGCGCTCGCGCACCTTCTTCAGTTCCGCCTGGACGGCCTTGGCCGTGGTCAGCGTCCGGGGCGTGCTGGCCACCAGGCGGCCGGGGGCCAGCAGTTGCTCCACCTGCGCCTCGTCCAGCCGGGCCATCACGGCGCGCCCGCCTGCCGTGCATTGCAGGGGCACGCGCCGCCCGACCAGGGAGGCATGGTAGTGCTCGGTGCTGGTCTGGTGGCGCAGCACATGCACCAGCCAGTCGCCGTCGCGCAGCGACAGGCTGATCTTCTGCTCCGTGTCCTTGGACAGCTGCAGCAGCAGGGGGTTGAGCGCCTCGGCCAGCGCATGGGTGCGCAGGAAGTGGAAGGTCAGGTCCAGCACGCCCGGCCCCAGCCGGTAGCGGCGGGTCTGGCTGTTTTGCTGCAGGTAGCCCTCGGCGCTGAGGGTGTAGGCGTAGCGCTGAGCGGCGCTCTTGTCCAGGCCGCTGCGCTCCATGATTTCCGTGAGGCTCAGGTCGCCCGCCGCGCCCTTGAAGCAGTCCAGCACGCGGAATGCCTTGCCCACGGAACCCACATACAACGCGTTTTCGATCATCGTTTTACCTGATTGTGAATCTGAAGTATTAAATAACAATACCAAGTATTGAAAAATACGGAGGCAGCGGATGCCACAGCAAGCCATTGTCAGTGCGGACCGGGCGGTCGGCGCGTCGGAGTGGATCAAGGGCCAGCGGGAGAACATGCTTTCGCTGCTGGCCGACATCGTCAACATCGACTCGGGCAGCTTCGACAAGCACGGCGTGGCGCGCGTGTTCCGGCGCCTGGAGGCCTTCTTCCTGGGCCAGGGGCTGCAGGTCAGCCCGCATTTCGTCGATGGCGTGGAGGCCGCGATCTCGGTCACCGTGAACGCGGGCAGCACCGTGGGCAGGCCCGTGCTGCTGATGGGGCACTGCGACACGGTCTTCCCTGAAGGCGAGGCCGCGCGCAGGCCGTTCCGCATCGAAGGCGGCAGGGCCTACGGCCCGGGCGTGGCCGACATGAAGTCGGGCATCGTCATGAACGCCTTCCTGCTGGCTGCGCTGGCCCACAGCGCGGAGCCTGCGCCCGAGGTCACGGGCCTGTTCACCTGCGACGAGGAAATCGGCTCGCCCCTGAGCAAGTCCGTCATCGAGCCCTTTGCGCGCAAGGCGGGCTTTGTCTTCAATGCGGAGCCCGGCCGGCCTTCGGGCAACGTGGTCACGGGCCGCAAGGGCGGCGTGTTCTTCGGCGTGGAGATCGAGGGCAAGGCGGCGCACTCGGGCGCCAACTTCGCCGAGGGCATCAGCGCCATCTCGGAGCTGGCGCACAAGGTGGTGGCGCTGGACGCGCTCACCGACCTGGACAAGGGCGTCACGGTCAACGTGGGCCTGGTGTCGGGCGGGCTGTCGGTGAACACGTCGGCGCCGTCGGCCAAGGCGGCCATCGACCTGCGCATTTTCGATCTGGACCAGCGCGAGTCCCTGGTGGGCCGCATCCGCTGCATCTGCGACAAGTCCTTCATCCAGGGCACGCGCTCCACGCTGAACATCACCGGCGAGTTCCGCCCCTTCGTTCCCACGCCGCAGTCGCAGCAACTGTTCGAGCTGTACCAGGCCGAGCTGGGCGCGCTGGGCCACAAGGCCGAGGGCGAGTTCAGCGGCGGCTGCGCGGACTCGGGCGTGACCTCCAGCCTGGGCGCCATCACGCTGTGCGGCACCGGCCCCGTGGGCGGCAAGTTCCACACCACCGACGAGTACTGCGAGGTGGAAACCATTGTCCCGCGCGGCCTGGCGGTGCTCCACACCATTGCGCGCCTGCCCCACGCACGGTGGTAGGGCGCGCCTGATTCCCGCCTTCCCCTCAAGCCACTGCCTGGTGCACTTCCATGAATCCACTTGCCTTGCCCACACGCCGCTCGCTCCTGAAAATCGCCGCCGGCCTGCCGCTGGCGCCCCTGCTGCTGCAGCCTGCCGCGGCCTCGGCGCCCGGCCCGGTCAGCCTGATGGTGCCCTACCCGGCAGGCGGGCCCAGCGACGTCAGCGCCCGCATCCTGAGCAAGCCCATAGGCGAGGGACTGGCGGCCAAGGTGATCGTGGAAAACCTGGGCGGCGCCACGGGGACGATTGCCGCATCCAAAGTGCTGGGCGCCAGGGCCGACGGCAGCATGTTCTTCCAGGGCACGCAGAACGAACTCATCCTGCCGCCGCTCACCAACAAGGCCGTGCGCTACCAGCCCGATGCGTTCGAGAACCTGCAGTACATCACCGTCACCCACCTGGTGCTGCTGGTGCGCTCGGGCCTGCCGGCCCGGAACATGCAAGAGTTCCTGGCGCTGGCGCGCTCGCGCAACGAGAGCAATTCGCTGACCTACGGCTCGGTGGGCGTGGGCTCGCTCTACCACCTGATCACCGAGTACATGGGCAAGGTGGTGAAGGTGCCGTTCACCCACGCGCCCTATGCGGGCACGGCGCCCGTGATCCAGGACCTGGCCGGCGGCCAGATCGACTTCAGCATCATGCCGTTCCAGGCGTCCATGCTGGAGATGATCCGCACCGGCCGCTTCCGGGCGCTGGCCGTGCTGTCGCGCAACCGGCCTGCCGTGCTGTCGGCCGTGCCCAGCATCACCGAAGTGCCGGCGCTGCGCGATTTCGAGTACGCCAGCCTGGCGGGCTACTTCGTCAAGCGCGGCACGCCGCAGGACGTCAAGCAGCGCCTGAACCAGGCCATCGGCCAGGCCCTGCTGGACCCGCAGGTCATCGCCAAACTGGAGGCCGACGGCCGTGACGTTGCCAAGCCCATGGGCCTGGACGATGCAGCGGCCGCCTATGCGCGCGAGATCGCCAAGTACCGCGAGATGATCCGCGTCACGGGATACGTGCAGGCGGATTGAGAACGAAGGCCGCAACCTACGCGAGTGCACCCTCCAGCAGCTCGGCCATGCGCGGCAGGTCGGGCTCGGCGCTGGTCACCAGCAAGATGGCGCGCTCATAGGCGGCGCCCGCAATGGGCAGCATGCGGCAGTCGCCCATGAAGCGCTCCAGGCCCGTCCAGTGCGGCACCAGGCCCACGCCCATGCCGTCGGCGGCCAGCATGGCAATGGCCTCCAGCGCGTCCAGGTCGCACAGCACCGCAGGCTCCAGCCCCTGGTCGGCCAGCCAGTCGGCCGCATGGCGGCCACCCCAGGCATCGGGGTCGTAGCGTATGTAGGGCAGGCTGCGCAGCAGCGCGGCAGGCCGGCCGCGTGCCTGGGGCGGGGCCAGCAGCACCAGCGGCTCGCGGCGCAGCTGCACGCTGCGCAGCGCCTTGGGCAGTTCAAAAGGGGGCGCCACGATGACGGCGGCATCGAGCTCGCCGGCCTGCAGCATCTGGAACAGCGCGCGCGAGGTGCCCGGCACGATGACGGGCCGGCACTGTGGCGCCGCCTGCGTGAGCTTGCGCAGCGCGGCCGGCAGCATGCCCGTGAGCGCGGTCGAGATGGCGCCGATGCGCAGCGTGCCGGCCAGGCCATCGGCGCTGGCATCGCTGCCCAGCAGCGCGGCCTCGCGCACCAGGCGCCGCGCGCGCGGCAGCAGGGCCACGCAGGCCTGGGTGGGGCGGGCCGCATGGCCGCTGCGCGAAAGCAGGGCAAAGCCCAGCTCGCGCTCCAGCGCCTGCACGCGCTGGCCCACGGCGGCGGCGGTCAGGTGCTCGGCGCGCGCCGCATCGGCGATGGAGCCGCTGTCCACCACGGCGATCAGGCTCTTGAGATAGCGGGTCTCCAAAAGATTTCCTTGGGGATTGCAAAGAAATCAACGCTATCACTTTTGAAAAGCCTCTGCTAGGCTCGCGCCACCCACGGCAGGCCACGGCCTGCGAACCTGCCTGCACCACAAGCACAACCAAAGGATCAGCCATGCGCACCAGCTTCCACCTTGCCTACCATGTCCGCGATCTGGACGAAGCGCGCGCCTTCTACGGCACGCTGCTCGGCTGCCAGGAAGGCCGCAGCACCGAGACCTGGGTGGACTTCGACTTCTTCGGCCACCAGATCTCGCTGCACCTGGGCGAGCCCTTCCCGGTCACGAACACCGGCCGCGTGGGCGACCACATGGTGCCCATGCCCCACCTGGGCCTGGTGATGGCCATGGACGACTGGAAGGCCCTGGCCGCGCGGCTGTCGGGCGGCGTGGTGGATTTCGTGCTGCAGCCCGGCATCCGCTTTGAGGGCGAGCCCGGCGAGCAGGCCACCATGTTCTTCCGCGACCCCAGCGGCAATCCCATCGAGGTCAAGGGCTTCGCCGACCTGGACAAGGTCTTCGCCAAATGAGCGGTTCGCTGTCTCCTCGCGCCTCGCTCCCCCCGCTTCCTTTTGTCTGCGCACCCGGCTATCCGGCAGCCCAGGCCTGGCTGCAGGCCCTGCAGGCGGCCCTGCCCGAGGAGCGCGTGGTGGCGCTCGATACGCTGGATGCGGGCCAGCGCGCGGCCTGCGAGGTCGCCATCGTCGCCAACCCCCAGCCCGCCGACCTGCGCACGCTGCCGCGCCTGCAATGGGTGCACAGCGTCTGGGCCGGCGTGGAGCGCCTGGTGGCCGAACTGGGCGATACCGACCTGCGCATCGTCCGCCTGGTGGACCCGCAACTGGCCGACACCATGGCCGAGGCCGTGCTGGCCTGGACCCTGTACCTGCACCGCGACATGCCGCGCTATGCCCGCCAGCAGACCGCGCGCCAATGGCTGGCGCATGACGGCGTGCGCGCGCAGGACAGGACGGTATCGCTGCTGGGCCTGGGCGCACTGGGCAAGGCCGCCGCGCAGCGGCTGCTGGCGGCAGGCTTCCAGGTGCGCGGCTGGAGCCGCACGCCCAGGCAAATGGACGGCGTGCAATGCCATGCGGGTGATGCCGAGCTGCCCGCCATGCTGGCGCAGACCGACATCCTCGTATGCCTGCTGCCGCTCACGCCGCAGACGCGCGGCATCGTCGGCGCGCAGGCGCTGGCCGCGCTGCCCGCCCATGCCTCGCTGATCAACTTTGCGCGCGGCCCCATCGTGGACGATGCCGCGCTGCGCGCCGCCCTGGACGGCGGCCGCCTGGCCCATGCCGTGCTGGACGTGTTCGACCAGGAGCCCCTGCCAGAATCGTCCTGGCAATGGGCGCATCCCGCCGTGACCGTGCTGCCCCACATCTCGGCACCCACGGACCGCGCGACGGCATCGGCCATCGTGGCGGGCAACATCCGGCGCTGGCGCGCCAGCGGCGAGCTGCCGCAGGCGGTGGACGCGGCGCGGGGCTACTGAGGGCGGCTACGGTACGGCTATGGCAAGGCCATGGACTGGCTTCTGAGCCAGTCCATGACGGCGCGCACATGGGGGCCCGGCTTCCGTTGCTCGCCCACGGCCAGATGGTAGGTATGGCCGGTGATCGAGGGGCCGAAGGGCTGCAGCAGGTGGCCGGCCGCAATGTCCTCGGCCACCAGGGCCAGGCTCACCAGGGCAATGCCATGGCCGGCAATGGCCGCCTGGATGGCATGGCCCTCGTCGGAAAAGCGCAGTTGCCCCGCCGGTGAATTCCAGGCCAGGCCTGCCTCGTCAAACCAGCGCTCCCAGGTGGGATTGCTGGCGTGCGCCGTCTTCCAGTCAAAGCGGATCAGCGGCAGGCGGGCCAGGTCGGCCGGACCCAGCACGCCCAGCCGGGGATTGGCCACGGGCGCAAAGCGGTCGCTGAACAGGGGCTCGGCCACCAGGCCCGGATAGGGGCCGCGCCCGTAGCGCACGGCGATATCGACGGCATGGGAGCGCAGGTCCACCACATCGTCCGAGGCCTGCAGTTGCAGGTCCACCTCCGGGTGCATCGCGCGGAAGCTGGCCATGCGCGGCACCAGCCATTTCACGGTGAACGCATTGGTGGCCGAGATGCTGACCTGGGCGCGCAGGCGCTTTTGCAGCAGGCGCTCCAGCGTGGCGGCAAAGGCGTCGAAACCGTCGCGCAGCACCGGATAGAGCTGGGCGCCCGCCTCGGTCAGCACCACCTTGCGTACCTGGCGATCGAACAGCGCCAGGCCCAGCTGTTCCTCCAGCGCGCGGATCTGGTGGCTGATGGCCGTGGGGGTCACGGCCAGGTCGTCGGCGGCCTGCTTGAAGCTGCCCAGGCGGGCGGCGGCCTCGAAGGCGCGCAGTGCGGAAAGCGGCAGTTGGTTGCGTTGCATGAGGGCTGGAGGACGCAAGGGGCGGGTGAGCAATCGGGTGAGGAAAACTCATCTTATGCCTGACAAATGAACCTTTGTCGCAATCATCCGGCTTGCCTATCGTCCACCCATGCCCCAAGCGCGATTCTGCCGGGGATGGATGAAGGAAATGAAACCATGCTGCACCGTGTCACCACGCAACCCGACCCCTACGAGCCGTTTTTGCTGTCGCAAGGCATTCGCTTTGGCGAGCTGCTGTTCATCTCCGGCCAGGCCGGCGCTGGAGACGATGGCCGCATCGTGCCGGGTGGCTTCCTGGCACAGGGCCGGCAGGCGTTTGCCAATCTGCGCCGCGCGCTGGAGGCGGGCGGCTCCAGCCTGAAGGACGTGATCAAGGTCACCATCTTCGTCACCGACATGGGCCACTTCGACGAGGTGGTCGCCCTGCGCCGCGAGTTCTTCGGCGCCCCCTATCCGGCCGACACGATTGCCCAGATCCAGGCGCTGTACGACCCGGCGGCCATGATCGAGATCGAAGCCATTGCAGCCGTGCGTGATGGCCAGGCCCGCTGACATGGTTGCGGCCGTTCTGTTCCGATGGCCTGGCCACGGCGTGCATGGCCGACGACTGGAGCCGATGGGGCCGATATCTGATCCCTTCAACCGCCGAGCAGTCCCGAGGTGCTCAGCGGCCCCGGCGACAGCTGCTGCCCCCAGGCCTGAGTCAAGGCCTCGATGGCATCGCCCACCACGCGGCAGGCCTGGGTGAGCTTGCCGTGCCGGGGCAGGGCCAGCGTCACATGGCGCACCAGGCCGGGGTTGACCAGGCGGCTGGCCTGCAGCCGGCCCTGGCGCAGTTCGGCATCGATGGAGTACGGGCCGATCACCGAGTAGAGGCCGGGCGCATGGGCCACGAGCTCCTTTTGCACGGTCAGCGAGTCGGCCTCGGCCGCCGCCGCGAGCCGAAAGCCGTGGCTGTGCGCGGCCTCATCGAGCGCGTCGCGCCAATGGCTGGGGCGTCGCGGCAGCACCAGTTGCAGGCCGTCGAGCGCGGCGAACTCCGTGGTGGGCGCCAGGGTCAAGGGGTCGCCAGGGCGCGACACCAGATAGCTGTGCGCGGTGCTCAGCAGCCGCTCGTCGCCGCCGGCCGGGCGCGCGAAGCGAAAGAGGATGGCCAGGTCCACTGCGCCGCTGTCCAGCAGCGCGTCGAGCTCCGTGCCCTGGGCCTCGGTGATGTTCAGGCGTATGCCGGGGTGCTCGCGCTGCAGCCAGTCGAACACATGCGTCATCAGCGGGTGCGCGGCCGAGGGCACGATGCCCAGCCGCACCTCGCCCCATAGCTGGCCTGCGTCCGCACGCAGTGTTTCCTGCAATTGCTCGGTTTCCTGCAGCCAGCTGCGCAGCCGCAGCGCGGCCCGCGCGCCCAGCGGCGTCAGCGTGACGCCCCGGCCCGTGCGCCGCAGCAAGGGGCCGCCCAGAGACGCTTCGAACTCGCTGATCTGCCGGCTGATGTGCGACTGCACGGTGTGCCGCCGTGCCGCGACCTTGCTGATGCTGCCGGCTTCGGAGACCTCGAGGAAGAGCTTGACGCTGGGCAGGTGCATGGTGGTTACCCGGTTGAGGTATGCCTGATGAGGCAATTCTGAAAGCCTGAAATTCTATCTATCCAGATATCAACGGGATTTCTACAGTGCAGTCATGCCTTGCCAGCGGCCTTGCCGTGGCAGGTTTTCCAGACACCGAACCTAAGGAAAATCCGTTGAAACTCGCCAGCTTCATCCATGCCGGACAGCCCCGCTACGGGCAGGTTCTGGCCGAGCGCTTCCTGCTGCCGCCCGCCGACTTTCTCGCCCGCCATCCCGACCTGCTGTCCGTGCTGCGCGCACAGGCGCTGGGCGAGCTGGAGCAGGCCCTGCAGGCCGGCGCCGTGTCCGTCGATGCGGCGCAGACCCAGGCGCTGCCCGTCATCCCCAACCCCGGCAAGCTCATCTGCGTGGGCCTGAACTACAAGACCCATGTGGCCGAGACGCGGCGCGCCGACAGCGAGCACCCGTCGCTGTTCCTGCGCTTCAACGACAGCCTGGCCGCCGATGGCGACGAGCTGCTGCGCCCGGCCTTCTCGGAGCGTTTCGACTGGGAGGGCGAGCTGGCCTTCGTCATCGGCCGGGGCGGGCGCCACATTGCAAAGGAAGATGCCTTCGACCACATCGCGGGCTATGCCTGCTTCAACGATGTGAGCGTGCGCGACTGGCAGCGCCATACGCACCAGTTCACGCCCGGCAAGAACTTTCCCGGCACGGCGCCCTTCGGCCCCTGGCTGGTCACGCGCGACGAGGTGGCCGACGTGCGCAGCCTGGCGCTGCAGACCCGCCTGAACGGCAGCGTGATGCAGCAGGCCAGCCTGGGCGACCTGATCTTCGACATCCCCACCATCGTGGCCTATGTGTCGCGCTTCACGCCGCTGTCGCCCGGCGATGTGATCGCCACGGGCACGCCGGGCGGCGTGGGCGACCGCCGCGAGCCGCCTCTGTACATGAAGCATGGCGATGTGGTCGAGGTCGAGATCACTGGGCTAGGCGTGCTGCGCAACCGCATCGGCACGGATACCGCTGCCGTCTGACTCCGGAGAAATTCATGGATAACCAACAAGCGATTTCGCAGCGGCCCCGGCTGCGCATTGCCGTCGATATCGGCGGCACCTTCACCGACATGGCGGCGTTCGACGAGGCCAGCGGCCGGCTGCTGTTCGGCAAGGCCCTGTCCACGCATGGCGAGCTGGTCAACGGCATCCAGGCCACGATAGACAGCGCGGGCATCGACTGGCGCGACGGCCATCTGTTCCTGCACGGCTCCACCATTGCCATCAACACGCTGCTGGAGCGCAATGGCGCCCACACCGCGCTGCTGATCACCGAGGGCTTTCGCGACATCTACGAGATCGGCCGCGTGAACCGGCCCGATGCCTACAACCTGTTCTTCAACAAGCACCAGCCGCTGGTGCGGCGCTCGCTGCGCCATGAGGTGTCCGAGCGCCTGCGCGCCGACGGCAGCCTGCACAAGCCGCTGGACGAGGCGGCCGTGCGCGAGCTGGCCCGCGAGCTGGCAGGGCAGGGCGTGGAGGCCGTGGCCGTGCTGCTGCTGCACTCCTACCGCAATCCGGCGCACGAGCAGCGCGTCAAGCAGATCCTGCAGGAAGAGATGCCGGGCGCCTTCGTCTGCGCCTCGCACGAGCTGTCGCAGGAGTACCGCGAGTTCGAGCGCGTGTCCACCGCCGTGGCCAATGCCTATGTGGGGCCGCGCGTGTCGCAGTACCTGGGCCAGCTGGAGAGCCACCTGGGCGGCAAGGGCTTCGAGGGCGATTTCTACATCGTGCAGTCCACGGGCGGCCTGTTCCCGGTCGAGCATGCCAAGGTGGGCTGCGTTCGCATGCTCGAATCGGGTCCGGCGGCCGGCGTGATCGGCGCCCAGGCCATCTGTGCGCAACTGGGCATGGGCGATGCCATCGCCTTCGACATGGGCGGCACCACGGCCAAGGCCGGCGTGATCAGCGAAGGCCGGCCGCTGACCACGGGCTCGGCGCTGATCGGCGGCTACGAGCAGGCCCTGCCGATACAGATCCCGATGATGGACATCCACGAAGTGGGCACGGGCGGCGGCTCCATCGCCCGCGTGGAGACGGGCAACGCGCTGCGCGTGGGCCCGCAGAGCGCCGGCTCCATCCCCGGCCCCGTGGCCTATGGCCGTGGCGGGCTGGAGCCCACGGTGACCGACGCCAACCTGGTGCTGGGCCGGCTGGACGCGGAGCATTTCCTGGGCGGCGAGCTGCAGCTGGACATGGACGCCTGCCAGCGCCAGATGGCCGAGCGCGTGGCGACCCCGCTGGGCCTGGAGCCCACCGAGGCGGCCGACGGCATCCTGCGCATCGCCGTGACGCAGATGTCGCATGCCGTCAAGGCCGTGACCACCGAGCGCGGCCTGGATGCGGGCAGCTTCACCATGGTCGTCTACGGCGGCGCGGGTCCGCTGCACGCCTCGGCCATTGCGCGCGAGATCGGCATCCGCAAGGTGCTGATTCCCTATGCGCCCGGCTATTTCTCGGCCTACGGAATGCTGTTCTCCGACCTGCGCTACGACTACGTGCGCTCGGTGTTCCGCAAGCTGGGCGAGGTGTCCTTCGAGGAGATCGAGGCCGCCTACCAGAGCATGGAGGACGAGGGCCGCGCCGCGCTGGCGCAGTCCGGCATCGCGCCGGACGGCATTGTGATCGAGCGCGCCGCCGACATGCGCTACGTGGGCCAGGAGCATGCGGTGACCGTGGACCTGCCCATGGCCTTCTTCGAGGGCAGGGACCGCTCGGCCATCAAGCGCCAGTTCGACGAGCTGCACAAGGTGCGCTACGGCACCTCGGCCCCGCAGGAGCCGGCCGACCTCGTGAGCCTGCGCGTCACCGTGCTGGGCACGATGAAGAAACCGCCCAGGCACAGCGTGGAACGCGGCAGCGCCGAGCCCAGCCGTGCCTCCGTGCGCACGGTCAAGCCCGTCTATTTCCGCTCCAGCGGCTGGGTGGACACGCCGGTGCATCTGCGCGAGCGCCTGCTGGCGGGCAACGAGATCGCGGGGCCCGCGCTGATCGAGGAACACGCATCCACCACCGTCGTGCAGCCCGGCGACCGGCTGCGCGTGGACGAACTGGGCAATCTGCAAATCGACATCGGGAGCGACCGCACATGAACCACCCCACTGACTCCAGGCCCGTCGATCCGGTCACCGTCGAGATCATCCGCAACGGCCTGTACGCCGTCACGGAGGAGATGAAGACCAACCTGACGCGCACGGCCTACAACCTCATCATCTACGAGGCGCTGGACTTCACGGTCGGCCTGTTCACGCGCGAGGGCGACACGGTGTCCATCGGCCTGGGCCTGCCCATGTTCATCCGCGGCATGTCGGAGACGGTCAAGGCCAAGATCCGCCATTTCGGCTACGAGAACATCCTGCCCGGCGACATCCTGGTCACCAACGATGCCTACACCACCGGCAGCCACCTGAACCACTTCACGTTCACCATGCCGGTGTTCCATGAGGGCCGGCTCGAAGGCTTCACCTGCTGCATGGCCCACTGGCTGGACGTGGGCGGCACGCTGGGCAACGTCACCACGGACATCTTCAGCGAAGGGATACAGATCCCCATCATGAAGTACCAGCGCCAGGGCGAGGTCAACCAGGACCTGATCGACATCATCGCGATGAACGTGCGCCTGGCCGAGCGGGCCCTGGGCGATCTGCGCGCGCAGATCACGGCCATCACCACGGGCGAGCGCCGCTATGTGGAACTGCTGCAGCGCTATGGCGTGGATGCGGTCAACGGCGCCATCGCGCAGATCATGGATTCCAGCGAGGCCGTGGCGCGCAAGAACACGCTGTCGATTCCCGATGGCGTGTACGAGGCCGAGTCCTTCATGGACGACGACGGGCTGGACATCGGCAAGCGCATTCCCATCCGCGTCAAGGTCACGGTGCAGGGAGACGAGATGACGGTGGACCTGTCGGATGTCTCCAAGCAGGTGCGCGGCTTCTACAACTCCGGCTTCACCACGGGCATCGCCTGCGCGCAGGTGGCCTACAAATGCCTCACCACGCCGACCGACTACCCGGTCAACGACGGGAGCTTCCGGCCGCTCAAGGTGATCATGCCCATGGGCACGGTGATCAGCGCCGAGAGGCCGTATCCCATGCGCGTGTGGATGACCTTCCCCATGACGGTGATCGACACCATCTTCAAGGCCCTGGCGCCGGCGATTCCCGACCGCTCCATCGCGGGCCACCATGCGGACCTGGTGTTTCCCAACATCCATGGCATCTCGCCCGAGGACGGGCGGTTGTTCATCGTCGGCATCGGCCCGCTGGGCGGCGGCTGGGGCGCCAAGAGCCGCGAGGACGGCGTGTCCGTCACCGTCTGCATCAATGACGGCGACACCCACAACAGCCCCACCGAGCAGCTCGAGGCCAAGTACCCGGTGCTGGTGGAGAAGTACGAGATCCGCCAGGACTCGGCCGGCGCGGGCCAGTACCGGGGCGGCCTGGGCGCGGAGATGGTGGTGCAGGCGCTGTCGCCCTTCACCGTCACCACGCGCATCGACCGCGTGCACTGCAAGCCCTGGGGCCTGGAGGGCGGCGGCGACGCCATGGGCAACGGCCTGGCCGTGCGCCACAAGGGCGAGTGGAAGACCGACCATGCCAACGCCAAGATCTTCAACGTGCGCCTGGAACGCGGCGATGCCTACCGCATGCTGTCGGGCGGCGGCGGGGGCTTTGGCGACCCGCTGGCGCGCGAACTGGACAAGGTGGCCGAGGACGTGCGCGAAGGCTATGTGAGCGCCCAGGTGGCCCGCGAGGTCTACCGCGTGGCGCTGGACAGCCAGGGACAGGTGGACCACGAGGGCACGCAGGCGCTGCGCAGCGGCAGGTCTCCGTCGGCCGCAACGGCAACCTCAGCCGTGGCCTGGGACGGGCAGTGAGCACGGTCATGGCCTCCGACCACGTCCTGCAGGCCGGCCGGCTCTGGGACCTGTGGTGCGCCCTGGCGCTGCGCCATGTCGCCCTGGGCGGTGCCTGCGCCTGCGGGGCGGGCGGCATCAGCCTGCGGCTGGAGGACTTCGAGCTGGACATCGTGGACTACCTGCAGGACGGGGGCGAGCGCTGCGAGCAGCCCGAGGTGGCGGCCTGGTTCCGTGCCCGGCCCGCAGCCGGGCAGGGCGCGCAGCCGCTGCGCGGCCTGCTCGATGCACTGGGCTCGGACGAGGTGCCGCAGGCCGTGGCGCAGTGGGCGCTGGCGCGGCTGGAGCGCACGCTGCGCTCGTTCGCCGAGGTGCATGGTGGGGTGGCGTCATGAGCGGGCATTTCTCCAGCCTGCTGGCCCTGCCCGAAGCGGCGGGCCAGCGCATTCCGGTCACCGTGCTCACGGGCTTTCTGGGCAGCGGCAAGACCACGCTGCTCAACCGGCTGCTGGCGCTGCCGGACCTGCACGGGACGGCCGTCATCGTCAACGAGTTCGGTGCGGTCGGCATCGACCAGGACCTGACCAGCCTGGCCTGCGAGGACACGGTGCTGCTGGCCAATGGCTGCCTGTGCTGCAGCGTGCGCGGCGATCTGGTGGAGGCGCTGGAGCGCCTGGCCCTGCGCGGACAGGGCGCGCCGCGCCGCGTGCTGATCGAAACCAGCGGCCTGGCGGACCCGGGGCCGATACTGCGCTCCTTCCTGGGCGAGCCCGCCGTGCGGGCGCGCTATGCGCTGGCCGGCGTGGCCTGCACGGTCGATGCCGTGCTGGGCAGCGCCACGCTGGCAGGCTATCCCGAAGCCGTGCGGCAACTGGCCGTGGCTGATCTGGTGCTGCTGACCAAGACAGACTTGCTGGGCGGCGCACAGCCCGCTGCACAACTGCTGGCCCAGGTGCAGGCCATCAACGGCGAGGCGCCGCAAGGCATGGACCCCGCCCACCATGTGGCGCTGCTGCAGCGGCTGATGTCGGAAGGCGCGACGGGGCAGGAAGACGCCGCTGCGGGCATGCTCCAGGCACCCGGCTACCGAGCCATGGCTCCGATGACAGCTCCGGTGACTGCGCCGGCAGGCGCGCACCGCGACGGCATCTCGTCCTTTGTGCTGCAGCGCGACGAGCCCCTGCCCGCGCAGGCGTTCGGCGAATGGATGGACTGGGTCACGGCCATGCGCGGCGATGACCTGCTGCGCGTCAAAGGCATCGTGCACCTGCAGGAGCACCCGGACCAGCCCCTGGTCATCCATGGCGTGCAGCACCTGTTCGCCCCGCCGCAGACGCTGCCCCGCTGGCCGGGTGCCGACCGGCGCACGCGCATCGTCTTCATCACGCGGGGGCTGGATGCCCAGGCCCTGGACGACACGCTGAGCGTGCTGGTGCGCAGGCACAGGCGGTGCGCGCCGAATCAGGACCCGGGCTGAGCCACGCAACGGCCGGCCCATTTTCAAAAGAAACAGGAGACAAAGCATGAAAACTCTGACACGGCTGAAGGGGCCGGTGCTGGGCGCCTTACTGGGTGCGCTGGCTGCCTTGCCCATCGCCAGCATGGCCTCGTCCAGTGCGCCCGCCGCCTTTCCCGAGCCGGGCAAGATGGTCAAGGTCATCGTCCCCTTCGTGGCGGGCGGCGGCGTGGACAGCGCCGCGCGCCTGTTTGCCGAGCAGTTGCGCAAGCAGCTGGGCACGACGGTCATCGTCGAGAACCGCGTGGGCGGCAGCGGTGTGGTGGGCGGCCGTGCGGTGCTGGCGGCTGCCCCCGATGGCTACACCCTGCTGTTCTCGGCCGCCACGCATGTGCTGGCCAAGCAGGTGCTGGCCCATCCGCCCTATGACCCGCAGACCGACTTTGTCCCCGTGGCGCGCGTGGGCGAGGCGCCGCTGATGCTGGTGATATCGCCGCAGCTGCCCCACAGCAAGCTGGGCGAGGTGCTGGCCGCAGGCGCCAAGAGCACGTGGACGGCGGCCATTCCCGCCGTGGGCGCACCCAGCCACCTGGCCACGCTGCTGCTGGCCCAGCAGGGCCGCATGCGCCTCGAGTACGTGCCCTACAAGGGCACGCAACCCGCGCTGGTGGATGTGGGCGGCGGCCATGTGGACCTGCTGCTCGACTCCATGGTCTCCGTGCTGCCGCTGGCCAAGGCCGGCAAGGTGCGGCCGATTGCCATCACCTCCGGCAAGCGCAGTCCGCTGGCGCCCGAGGTGCCCACCATGCAGGAAAGCGGCCTGCCGCGGTTTGCCTACACGTCCTGGTACGGACTGTGGGCGCCCAGGGACACGCCTGCCGACCGGGTGCAGCGGCTGAACCAGGCCTCCAACGCGGCGGTGGCCGAGCTGGCCAGGTCCGGCGCCTTCGCGAGCCTGGGCATCGACACGGTTTCGGAGAGCACCGAGCAGTTCAAGCGCTTCATCGCCGCCGATGTGGCGCAGAGCGCCGCGCTGCTCAAGGGCGCGGGCTTCAAGCCCGAGTAGCCGGGCAGACCCCGGCACAAGCCCGAGAAAGAGCAAAGAGCAAAGAGCAAAGCAAAGCAAAAAATCACAAGGAGACAACATGCAGGTTTTCATACGCCAGGCCCTGGCCGCCTCGCTGGGGCTGGCCGCCGCGCATGCGGGCGCGCAGTCCTCGGTATCGATCTCGGGCACCGTCGATGTGAGCGTCAGGCAGGTGCGCAACCAGGGCCTGGGAACGGTCACCTCGCAGGCCAGCGGCGCCAACTCCACCAGCAAGCTGGTATTGCGGGGGCAGGAGGACCTGGGCGACGGCCTGAGCGCGGGCTTCTACCTGGACGGCAGCCTGCTGGCCGACACCGGCGCCATGGGCGCCAGCGGCCCGTTCTGGGACCGGCGCTCCACGGTCAGCCTGGCCTCGCGGCAATGGGGCGAGCTGCGGCTGGGGCGTGACTGGGTGCCCACGCACCTGGTGTGGAGCGGCTTCGATCCGTTTGCCACGCTGGGCATCGGCAGCGCCAATGGCTTTCGCTCGTTCACGGCTTCCCGCGCGCTGGGCCAGGCCTTCGGCACGGCGCCGGAGTCGCAGGCGGCCAATCCCACGCTGCGCGTGAGCAATGCGGTGGAGTATTTCCTGCCGGCCGGCCTGGGCGGGCTGCAGGGCGTGTCCGGCAGCCTGATCGCCACCTTGGGCGAGAAGGGCGCCACGGCGGCAGGCCAGACGCGCGGCAACGGCTTTCGGCTGGGCTGGGCGGGCGCGGGCTGGAACGTGGCGGGCGCGCAGTTCACCACGCGCAACACCCTGAGCGGCATCCATTTCAAGGACCAGAGCTACGGTGTCTCCTACGACTTCGGCTGGCTCAAGGCCAGCCTGGCCCAGCGCCGCTGGGTCCATGGCGTGGACCGCACGGTCAACACCCTGGTGGGCATGAGCGTTCCCGTGGGCAGCGGCGTGGTCAAGCTCAGCTACGTCAAGGCCGACCAGAAGGGCGCAACGGCGGCGCAAAGCGCCAGCGATGCCGACCTGTGGGCGCTGGGCTATGTGCACTCGCTGTCGCGGCGCACGGCACTGTACGCGCATGCGGCCCGCATGTCCAACCGCAATGGGGCGGCCTTCGCCATTGCCGGGGGTGCGGCTGTCAGCGGCAATCCGGCCGCGGCCAATTACTTTGGCGGGCGCGCTTCCACGGCCTTCGAGCTGGGCCTCCGGCACGACTTCTGACGGGCGGCGTGGGCGGCGTGCGCGTTGGTTCGTGGTCATTGCTGCACCCCATGCAGCAGTGAACTGCACGCCGGCCTATTGCTGCCGTCAATCGCTTCTTCTACGCTGCACCCATTTCACGGAGCAGCGAGATGAATCCATTGATCAAGGTCCGCATGGACGTCGCAGGCACCCCCGACGCCATGCGCCTGGAGCCGGTCGAGGTGCAGGCGCCCGGCCCCGGCCAGGTCTGGCTGGAGCAGACGGCCATCGGCGTGAACCCGCTGGACGTGAGCCAGCGCAAGGGCGCGGTCGCCATCGCCTTTCCCTCGGGCCTGGGGCTGGAGGGCGCGGGGCGGGTGGCCGCCGTGGGCGAGGGCGTGACGAATGTGGCCGTGGGCGAGCGCGTGGGCTACGCCACGGGGCCGCTGGGCGCCTATGCCAGCGCCCGCCTGTATCCGGCCGAGCGCCTGGTGAAGCTGCCCGATGCGCTGCCTGACGACGCGGCGGCGGCCGTGCTGTTCAAGGGCATCACGGCGCAGTACCTGCTCAAGACCACCCATGCCGTGGGCCCCGGCAGCCGCATCGTGATCTATGGCGCCGCCGGTGCGCTGGGCCAGTTGATGTGCGCCTGGGCCAGGCACCTGGGCGCCCTGGTGATCGGCGTGGTGTCCAAGGCAGCCAGCGTGGAGCGCGCGCGGGCGGCCGGCTGCGACGAGGTCTTCGTGTTCGATGTGGCCACGCTGCCGGGCCAGGTGCTGCAGGCCACCGGGGGCCTGAAGGCCGACGTGGTCTACGACCCCATCGGCCGCACGACGCTGGGCGCCTCGCTGGACTGCCTGCGCCCGCGCGGCCTGCTGGTGTCCTTCGGCGCGACCTCCGGCCTGCCCGATCCCATCTCGGTGGCCACGCTCAATGCCAAGGGCTCGCTGTTCCTCACGCGCCCCTCGCTGGCCGCGCACACGGCCACGGCGGCCGAGTACCAGGAGCGCGCACGGGACGTGCTGGCCGCCGTGGCGGCCGGCATCATCGTGCCCGGCGTCTGGCGCCGGTATGCGCTGGCGGAGGTGGCGCAGGCGCATGGCGATCTGGAGCAGGGACGCTCCCAAGGTGCGATCATCCTGACCCCATGAACCTTCTGGACAGCCAGCACGCCGATGAACTGGCGGCCCTGGTGGCGCTGCATGAACAAGGCTCCTTCGCTGCGGCGGGGCGGGCCTTGCTGCGCCATCCGTCCGTGCTGTCCAAACGCCTGAACGCGCTGGAGACCCGGCTGGGCGTGCGGCTGGTGGAGCGCAGCACACGCCATCTGCACCTGACCGACGAGGGCCTGCGCCTGGTGGACAAGGTGCGCCAGGCGGCCGGCCTGATTGCCGATGCCCAGAAGGAGGCCGCCCAGGGCGCCTCGCAGGCCCGGGGCCGGCTGCGGCTGTCGCTGCCGGCAGCGATGGGGCGGCGCTGGCTCAGCCCGCTGCTGGCGGAGTTTGCGCTGGCGCATCCGCAGATCGTGCTGGAGGTGGAGTATGCGGACCGCTTCGTGGACATCGTGGGCGAGCGCTTCGACGCGGCGGTGCGCATAGGCCGGCTGGCGGACAGCCGGCTCGTGGCGCTGCGGCTGGGCGGGCACCAGCGCATCCTGGGCGCCGCTCCCGCCTACCTGCAGGCCCACGGCACGCCGGTGCACCCCGAGGACCTGGCGGCGCACCGCTGCCTGGGCTTCACGGGGCTGCAATCGTTTCCGCAATGGGAGCTGGTGCACGGTGGCTCATCGGGCGATGTGCCGCAGGGCCAGGCCCGGCACACGGTGCTGGTGCGCGGCCCCATGGTCAGCAATGACAGCGAGGCACTGCTCACGGCCGCCGTCATGGGCGTGGGCATTCTGGCCGGCGGCGACTGGCTGATGAGCGAGCACATGGCCGCAGGCCGGCTGGTGCGGGTGCTGCCGCAATGGCGCCTGGATGGCGCCTCGGGCATCTACTTCGTGCGGCCCTCGGCGGCGTTCAGCAGCGCGGCCATGACGGCGCTGCGCGACTGCCTGGTGCGGTGGTTTGCCACGCGCAGCCCCTGGCGCACGGGGCATGACACACTGGCGCCGCCCCCGCCCTTTTCCGCATCCGCTCCATGACCCAAAGACCCTCGCCGCCCGCCATGGCGGCCGCCTTGCTTCCCTGGCTGTTCGTGCTGCTGTGGAGCACGGGCTTCATCGGCGCCAAGTTCGGCCTGCCCTATGTGGAGCCGCTGACCTTTCTGACGCTGCGCTATGCCATCGTCCTGGTGCTGATGGCGGCGGTGGTCCTGGTGCTGCGCGCGCCCTGGCCACGGTCGGCACGCCAGTGGCTGCACATTGGCGTGTCAGGGCTGTTCGTGCATGGCGTGTACCTGGCCGGCGTGTTCACGGCCATCGCCCATGGCCTGCCTTCGGGCGTGACGGCCCTGGTGGTGGGGCTGCAGCCGCTGATCACTGCGCTGGTGGCCGGCACCTTGCTGGGCGAGTCCGTGCGTCCCCGGCAGTGGGCCGGGCTGGCGCTGGGCTTCACGGGCGTGGCCCTGGTGGTGGCGGGCAAGATCGCCTCGGTGCCGGTCCATGCCCTGCTGGCCATGCTGGTGCCGGCCGTGGTGGCGCTGGCCGGCATCACGGCCGGCACGCTGTACCAGAAGCGGTTCTGTCCATCGTTTGATCTGCGCACGGGCTCGGTCATCCAGTACCTGCCCTGCCTGGTGGCGACGGGGGCGCTGGCCCTGGCCACCGAAACCATGCAGGTGCGCTGGAGCGGCGAATTCCTGTTCGCGCTGGGCTGGCTGGTGCTGGTGCTGTCCGTGGGCGCGGTCAGCCTGCTCAACCTGCTGATACGCCGCGGCGGCGCCGTGCACGTGGCCAGCCTGTTCTACCTGACGCCGCCGGCCACGGCCCTGATCGCCTGGGCCATGTTCGGCGAGACGCTGGGCGGCCTGGCGCTGGCGGGCATGGCCTTGACGGCAGCCGGCGTGTGGCTGGCGCGCCAGGGGCGCTAGCTTGCCCCGCAAGCCGCGGGCAGGGCATGCGCAAAGGCGGGATACTGCGGCACTGTCAGCCCACGAATACCGGATTTCCGCACCATGCCCATCAATGAACTGCGCGCCATCGCCACCTTTGCCAAGGCGGTCGAGCTGGGCAGCCTGCGCCAGGCGGCGCTGTCCCAGGGCGTGAGCCCCCAGGCCGCCAGCCAGGCGGTGGCCCATCTGGAGCAGCACCTGGGCGTGCGCCTGCTGCACCGGACCACGCGCAGCCTGGCGCTGACCGAGGAGGGCCAGCGTTTCCTGCAGGACACCCAGCCGGCGCTGGCCGCGCTGGACCGCGCACTGAACCTGGCACGCGACAGCCGCGAGGGCATTGCGGGGCCGTTGCGCATCGTGGGCCCCAAGTCCTGCTTTGCGCCCGTGCTGATGCCGCTGCTCGATGAGTTCTGCCGCCTGCACCCGGGCATCGTCCCCGATGTGCGGCTGGACGACGGCATAGGCAACTGGGTGCTGGACCGGGTCGATGCGGGGTTTCGCATCGGCGCCTCGCCCGATGAAAGCGTGATCGGGCGGCGGCTGTTTCCCGTGCAGCTCATCGTCTGCGCGGCGCCGCAGTACCTGCAGCGCCATGGCGTGCCCCGGTCGCTGGACGAGCTGGCCGCGCACCGCTGCAGCATGTTCCGCCATGCGGCCACGGACACGGTGATGCCCTGGTACCTGCCGGTCGATGGCGAGCTCACGCACCGCTACCTGCAGCCGGCCCTGTCCACCAACGATGCCGAGCTGGAGCTGCATGCCGTGCTGGCCGGCCAGGTGCTGGGCCAGCTGTCCAACATCTGCGCGGCCGCGCACATCCGCGCGGGGCGCCTGGTGCCCGTGCTGCTGGAGCATGTCAGCGAGCACATCGGCCTGCATGTCTACTACGGCAGCCGCGACGCGCTGCCCCGGCGCGTGCGTGCCTTCATCGACCTGGCCGTGCAGCGGCTGCAGGACTGCCCGGACTATCTGCTGACCATGGAAGAACTGGAAAGGGCGGCTGCAGGTGCCGCCGCCCTTTCCGGGGGCTGACCGGGATCAGGTCCGGCCGCTCAGGCCAGATCGATCACGCCAGATCGATCACGCCAGGTCGAACGGCAGCTTGCGCACGGGCTTGCCCGTGAGCTGCGCCACGGCGTTGGCGAAGGCCGGGGCCAGCGGCGGCAGGCCGGGCTCGCCCATGCCCGTCGGCGGCTCGGCGCTGGGCACGACGTGGACGGCGATCTCGGGCATGTCGGTGATGCGCGGCACGGCGAAGTCGCCGAAGTTGCTCTGCTCCACCACGCCGTCCTTGAGCGTGATCGCCGCGCCGGGCAGGCACATGGACAGGCCCATCAGCGCCGCGCCCTGCACCTGCGCCTCGATGGTGCGCGGGTTCACGGCCAGGTTGCAGTGCACGCCGGCCGTGGCCTTGTGCAGCACCGGGCGGCCGTCCTTGACCGAGGCCTCCACCACATAGGCCACCACCGTGTCGAAGGACTCGTGCACGGCCACGCCCCAGGCCCGGCCCGCGCGCAGCTGGCGCTTGCCGTAGCCGCTCTTGTCCACGGCCAGCTGCAGGGCCAGGCGATGGCGCGGGTGCTTGTCGCCGAACATCTGCATGCGGTAGGCCACGGGGTCCTGGCGGCTGCTGCGCGCGATCTCGTCGATCAGCGTTTCCATGACGAAGGCCGTGTGGGTCGATCCCACGCTGCGCCACCACAGCACGGGCACGTTGACCTTGGGGTGGTGCACGGTCAGGCGCATGGGCAGCGGATAGGGCTCGCGCATGCCCTCCACGGCCGTGGCGTCGATGCCGTTCTTGATCATGCCGCCCTCGAACATGGTGCCCGCCGTGATGGACTGGCCCACGATGGCGTGGTCCCAGGCCAGCACCTTGCCGCGTTCGTCGAAGCCGATCCTGGCGCGGTGCAGGTGCATGGGGCGGTAGTAGCCGCCCTTGATGTCGTCCTCGCGGCTCCAGACCATGCGCACGGGGGCGCTCAGGCCGGCGCGGCGCGCGGCCAGCGCCACCTGGCAGGCCTCGACCACATAGTCGCTGGTGCCCACGCCCCGGCGGCCAAAGCCGCCGCCGGCCATCTGCACGTGCACGCGCACCTGCTCGGGCTTGAGGCCCAGCACGCGCGCGGCGGCCATGCCGTCCACGCCCGCGAACTGCGTGCCCAGGTAGAGGTCGGCACCCGCCTCGCCGGTCTCGCCCATCTGCACCGTGCAGTTGAGCGGCTCCATGGGCGCATGGGCCAGGTAGGGGAAGCTGAACTCGGCCTCGATATGGCGCGGCGCCTTGTCCAGCGCCGAGATATCGGCGTCGAAGTGGCGCGCGCCGGGCTGCGCGGCCAGCTCGCGGTACTGGGCCAGCTGGCGTTCGCTGTCCACCTTCTCCACGGCGTCGGTGTTCCATTGCGCCTTCAGCGCCTCGCGGCCCTTGCGCGCAGGCCAGTAGCCGGTGGCGATCACGGCCACGCCTTCGCCGCCGCCGTCCACGGGCACGCGCAGCACGGCCTTGACGCCGGGCACGGCACGCGCCGCAGCGTCGTCCAGCGAGGCCAGCTGCGCCTTGAACACGGGCGGGTGTGCAATCACCGCCGTCAGCTGGCCCGGCAGGTGCATGTCGATGCCGAAGCTTTGCTGGCCGCTGCTCTTGGCCCGGGCGTCGATGCGGCCCGTGGGCTTGCCGATCAGGCGGAAGTCCTTGGGATTCTTCAGCACGACGGTGGCCGGCACGGGCTGGGCCATGGCGGCCTGGGCCAGCTCGCCATACGACAGCTTCTTGCCATTGGGGCCGAGCACGAAGCCCTCGCGCGTGCGCAGCGTGGCGGCGTCCACCTTCCACTGCGCGGCGGCGGCGGCCACCAGCATGGCGCGCGCACGGGCGCCCAGCTCGCGGTACTGGGTGTAGCTGTGCTTGAGGGCGGTGGAGCCGCCCGTCATCTGGATGCCGTAGCGCGGATCGGCATAGGCCGCATCGTTGCCGCCCAGGCGGGCGCGGACCTTGCTCCAGTCGGCGTCCAACTCCTCGGCCAGCACCAGGGGCAGGGCGGTGTGCACGCCCTGGCCGAACTCCAGGCGGTTGATGGCCACGGTGACTTCGCCGCTGGGCGAGATCTCCACGAAGGAGGCGGGCTGCTCGGTGGGCTTGAGGCCGGCGGCCTCGCCCTTGCCCGGCGCCTGCGCCATGGCGGGAAACACGCCCAGGGCCAGCGAACCGGCCCCGGCGATCTTGAGGAAGCTGCGGCGGGGGATCTGTGCAAGGGCTGGCGCGTCGGCGATGGCGGCAGCGGCCTCGTCACGGTCCAGGATGTGCTGCAGGGCGCGCGGCAGTTCGGCGGGGTTGAAGGTGGTCAGCATGCGGCGTTCTCCGTTCAGCCCAGGGTGCGCGCGGCATCGGCCACGGCCGCGCGGATGCGTGCATAGGTTCCACAGCGGCAGATGTTGCCGGCCATGGCCGCGTCTATCTCCTCGCCGCTGGGCTTCTTGCCCTTGGGCAGCGACTTGAGGAAGGCCGTGGCGCTCATGATCTGCCCGCTCTGGCAGTAGCCGCACTGGGCCACGTCGTGGCGAACCCAGGCATCGCGCACGGCGGTGCCCACGCGGTCGGAGCCCGAGGTCATGGCCTCGATGGTGGTGATCTTCTGGCCCGCAGCCGCCGAGATCGGCGTCACGCAGGAACGTATGGCCTGGCCATTCATGTGCACCGTGCAGGCGCCGCACAGCGCCGCGCCGCAGCCGAACTTGGTGCCGGTCATCTCCAGCGTGTCGCGCAGGGCCCACAGAATGGGCGTCTCGGGGTCCAGGTCCATGGAAACGGTCTTGCCGTTGATGGTGAGATCGGTCATCGCAGTCTCTCCTTGTTGTGGGTCAGTCAGGCAGGGGTGGGGTCCCCGCAGTAGTGTCGTGCGCAGCTGCGGCCCATGGAAGCCGGGCGCCGTCGAGGCGCGAATATAGAAAGAGGCCTTGCTTGCAACTAGTCCTGATTTGATTGATGCATTGGCAAGTGCAAGTTGCGAATGGGGTGCAAGGGCTTGATCACATAGGAGAGCACCATGTCCAAGGAAACCGTTCACTCGATGGAACCGCAAGCCGCGTTGTGCGTAGACGTTGCTGATTTAGCCTTGCGCCTCAAGGTCGAAGCCGCCCGTGCTTGCATGCGCGCTGGCCTGGGTCAATCAAATGAGGAAGTTGAGGCCACATTCGCTGCCAGGCGAAAGCAGGTCGCCGCAGATCAGAGAAACAAGGCGTCTGAACGATGAAAAGGAGCAAGCTCGCCCCGAGACGCTGAGGCTGTATCGCCCCGGGCCCAGGATGGCTCGTTCAATGCACAAACCCACCCTTGATGAACCGCACGGGCTCGGCGTCCATGCGTGCAATCAGCGCGCCCAGGCCGTCGGCCACGGCGCCAGCGCCGGAGGTGGCCTTGGCCGTCGTGTCCGTGCGGCAGACCAGGTCGTCCTCCGACCAGCCCTGGGCGCCCGGACGCGATAGCGCGCGCAGCCAGCCGCTGCGGTCGCCCAGCCATTGCATGCCCTGCAGCTGCTCCGAGCCGCTGAGCAGGGCCATGGCCTGCCAGGCGCGCGGGTCGTTGACGGTGCAGTCCAGGGCGCTGGCGGCGCGGTTGCCGCCATCGGGCGATAGCTGCAGGCTGACCAGGCGCGGGTCTTCCTGCACCGGGTCGCTGCCTGCCACCACCCTCAGCCGCTGCTGGCGGCTTTGCCAGGTGCTCAGGCGGCGTGCGGGCTGGCCTGCGCACTGCACGGCCATGTCGGGAAGGCCCACGGGATAGGGCCAGTTGCCGGCGATCTGCAGCATCTGGCCTGCGGCGCGGGCCTTCATGAAGTCGATCAGGGCCCAGGCGTCGTCGCTGGACAGCCGGTCGGCCTGGCCGTGTGCCCGTGCGCCGTCGCCAGACTCCACGGGGCGGCGGTCATGAAGAATGGCCCAGAGCAATTCCCCATCGGCGCGGCGCCACAGCAGCGGGCTGGTGAAGTTGGGGGGCCAGACCGGCTGGCTGGCGGCCAGCGGGCCGTGGCCCCGGCCATCGGCGCCGTGGCAGGCCGTGCAGTGCTGGGCATAGGCGGCGCCGCCGCGCGCAATGCTCTCCACGCTGAAGCCCGTGGGCGAGGCATGGAAGCTGGTGGCATGCGCGGGCACCAGGATCAGGTCGGCACGCGGCCAGGGGGCCAGCAGCAGGGCGAGCGCGGCCAGCGCGGTCAGCACCAGGGCCGGCAGGCGGATGCGGCGCAGCACCAGGACCAGCGCCAGGGCCAGCACCAGCAAAACGATGGCGGTGGCCACGGCCGCCAGCGACCACATCAGGCCCCGGGCCTGGCCCAGGTCGATCAGCAGGTTTTCGCCGGACAGGCGCAGGGCCCAGGGCCAGGCGGGCTGCCCATCCACCGTGCCGGCCAGGCCCAGGCCGTGCAGTAGCTGCAGCAGGCCGACCTGGGCCTGCTGCATGGCGCCGATCAAGGGGTTGAGCCAGTCGGGGGAGTCGCTGCGTTGCATTGGATGCGGGCGCTACCAGGTCTGGTCCAGGCCCAGGTGGCGCAGGGCCTCGTGGCGCAGCTCGGACAGGCGGGCGTGGCCGCGCTGGCGCGGGTAGGGCAGGTCCACATCGATCTCGGCCACGATGCGGGCGGGCCGCTGGCTGAAGACCAGCACGCGGTGGGCCAGGAAGAGGGCCTCTTCCACATCGTGGGTGACCAGCAGCACGGAAAAGCCTGCGCGCTGCCAGATCTTGAGGATCTCGCTTTGCATGGCCAGCCGCGTCAGCGAGTCGAGCTTGCCCAGCGGCTCGTCCAGGATCAGCAGGCGCGGGTCGTTGACCAGGGCGCGCGCCAGGGCCGCGCGCTGGGCCATGCCGCCCGACAACTGGTGGGGATGGCTGTCCGCGAAATCCTCCAGCCCGACCAGGCGCAGGGCCTCATCGATGCGGTGGGCCTGGCTGTCCAGCAGGCCGCGTGCCTGCAGGCCCAGGGCCACGTTGCCGCGCACCGTGCGCCAGGGAAACAGCGTGGGGTCCTGGAAGACGACGATGCGCGAGGGATCGGGCTCGGTGATGGCCGTGCCGTCCTGCGCCACGGCGCCGGCCGTGGGCGCGTCCAGCCCGGCCACCAGGCGCAGCAGCGTGGACTTGCCGCAGCCGCTGGGGCCCAGCAGGGCGACGAACTCGCCAGGCCGCACCTGCAGGCTGACCTCGTCGAGCACCTGCAGCGCGCCCTGCCCCTGGCCGAACCAGTGGCTGACGGCCTGCACATCGATGGCCGCGCCGGCTAGGGCCGCCCCGGCTAGGGCCGCCCCGGCGATGGCGGGCGTGGCTGCGGCGTTGGCGGCGTGTTCTGCGGCAATCACCATTTGACGGTTCCCTTCTGCCAAGACAGCGTGCGGTCGCGCACGGTGAACAGCAGCGTGATCAGGCCCGAGCACAGCACGGCCATGACCAGCAGCGCCGTGTACATGTTGGCGTAGGCTGCCCAGCCCTGGGCCCATTGCAGATACCAGCCCAGGCCGGCCTTCACGCCCATCATCTCGGCCGTGATCAGCACCGAGAACGAGGCGCCCAGCCCCATGAACAGGCCCACGAAGACCTGGGGCAGGGCGGCCGGGATGGCCACGCGCAGCACCAGGAACCAGGGCGATGCGCCCAGCGTGCGCGCCACGTCGTAGTAGCTCTTGCTGACCGAGGCCACGCCCGACCAGGTCAGCACGGCCACCGGAAAGAACGTGGCCAGCGCCACCAGGAACACGGCTGCCGAGTAGCTCGACGGCGCGAAGAAAAAGGCCAGCGGCAGCAGGGCCGAGGCCGGCACCGGCCCCAGGAAGCGCAGCAGCGGATGCACCCAGTAGCCCGCGATGCGCGACCAGCCTATCCACACGCCCGTGAGAAAGCCGATCACCGCGCCGAACACGATGCCGTTGAGCAGCAGCCGCAGCGAATACAGCGTGGACAGGCCCAGGCGCTGCCAGTCCTCGTGCACCACGTCGATCAGGCTTTGCGGTGGTGCGAAGAACGGCGGCGGCAGCGCGCCGAGCTTGGCCGTCAGCGTCTCCCACAGCGCCAGCAGCAGCGGCGCGGCCACCAGCCAGGCACCGGCCGGGCGCAGCCAGCGGTCGATGCGCCGTACGCGCCGTGCGCCTCGTACAGGCAGCACGGCCGATGCCAGCAGCAACAGGGCCACGACCAGGGCGGCAATGCCGAATTCCTGCGTGAACGCCCATTCGCTGAAGCCGATCTCCTTGTTGGGCCACAGCAGGGTCAGCATGCCCAGGCCGGCCCAGGCGGCGGCGGCCAGCAGGCCGGTGCGCCAGGGGCCGGGCTTGCGCGTGCCCTGCGCCTGTTCCCGCTCCAGGCCGGGTGCGGCATCCGTGGCGCCCAGGCGCCAGCGTGGTCTTGCGGTGCTCATGCGAGGACGTCCAGCGTGATGTGGCTGGCAAAGCGGCCAGGGTCGGTCTGCTTCTTGAGCACGCCGGCCGTGCGGAAGTCGGCCGCAAAGGCCTGGACCTCGTCGCGCAGCGGCTTGCCGTGCGGATGGTGCTTGAAGGTCAGCTCGGCCAGCAGGCGCTGCAGGTCCTCGACGGGCACCTTGGGCGAGTACCTGGCAAAGATCTTCGCCGTTTCGTTAGGGTTCTCTGCGATGTAGTCCGAGGCCTGGGTCAGCGCGCGCACCACGCTGGCCGCTGCGGGCTTGTTGGCCCGGGCGAACTTTGCGCCTGCGCCGATCACGCAGCAAATGCTTTCGGCGTACTCGTTCTTGGCGCTGTTGCCCAGTTCGAGGAAGGTGCCGGGGTTGCGCTTTTCGATCAGGTAGAGATTCGGGTCGCCGTCGGCAATGGCCTGGATCTCGCCCTTCTTGGCGGCCACATCGAGCAGGTCGGCCGGGTAGACGCGCCATTCGATATCCTTGTCCACATCCAGGCCGCGCTTGGCCAGGTGGATGGAATAGAACTGCTTGGCCGGGCTGTTGAGATCGGCCACGCCGATGGTCTTGCCCTTGAGCGTGCTGGGGTCCAGCGTGACGCCGGCCGACTTCAGGCCGACCAGGCGCAGGCAGCCGCCGTGCACGCTGCCGATGAGCTTGACATCCAGCCCCGCCTCCAGCGGCTTGATCCAGCGGTGGATCAGGCCCGCGCCCGCATCGGCCTTGCCCGTGGCCAGCGCCTCCAGCAACTGGTCGGCCGAGCCGCCCCAGTTCAGCAGTTCTACGTCCAGGCCGTTGCGCTCGAAGAAGCCGCGCTCCAGCGCCACGGGAATGGGCGAATGGCAGAAGCTGGCCTGGCTCCAGGCAAAGGTGATCTTCTGGCGCGGCTGCGCCCCGGCGCGGCCGCTGAACCAGGCGGCCGATCCCAGCGCGCCGGCTGCGGCGCCGGCGCGGATCAGGGCGCGGCGCGAGAGCGAGGGCTCGGTCGCCTCGGGAGCATCGAGCGCCCCGAAAGCACCGCAATCGGCGCCATGGGCGCAGCGGCTGTCCTGGGTCCTGTCGATCTCGGTCTGGGTCTTGCGGGTCATGGAACTCCCTCCAAAGCAGTTTCGGGACTGCCGATGCTGTCCGCTGAGTGCCGTGTTTCCAACGACGCAAAACGCGCATCCATATGTGCGTGGCAACTAGGAAGGGCGCGGCCCGGCGACATGCGCAAACCGAATAAGCGAACGCGTTTTTCTTCGTAGTGCGCAGGGCGCGGGCTTCGAATAATGGGCTGCATCGACCACTCATACGGAGTCCATGCATGACCTCAGCGACCGGCACCGAGTCCGCCCCGCACGACGCAGCCAGCGATGCGCTGTGGCAGCAGGACACCCAGGCCCTGCACGCCGGCTACCGGGGGCGAGAGCAGCAGCGCAGCGCGGCCGTGCCCATCTACCAGAGCACCTCCTTCGTGTTCGACAGCGCCCAGCACGGCGCCAACCTGTTCGGCCTGGTGGAGGAGGGCGATGTGTACTCGCGCACGGCCAACCCCACGCTGGCGGTGCTGGAGCAGCGCATTGCGGCTCTCGAAGGCGGCGTGGCCGCGCTGGCCCTGGCCTCGGGCATGGCCGCCATCGACGTGGCACTGGCCACGCTGGCCAGTGCGGGCGACCATGTGGTCGTGGCCTCGCAGCTGTATGGCGGCACGCACAACTTCATCGCCCATGTGCTGGCCTCGCGCGGCGTGCAGAGCACGGCCGTGGCCAAGGATGATTTCCAGGCGTTGCGCCGGGCGATAGGGCCGCGCACCAAGGCCGTGTTCGTGGAGTCCGTGGGCAATCCATCGGGCGGCATTGCCGACCTGCGCCAGCTGGCCGATATCAGCCATGCGGCCGGCGTGGCCCTGGTGGTGGACAACACCGTGGCTTCGCCGCTGCTGCTGCGGCCCTTCGACTGGGGCGCCGACATCGTCGTGCATTCGGCCACCAAGGCCATTGGCGGACACGGCAATGTGCTGGGCGGGCTGATTGTGGACAGCGGCCGCTTCGACTGGGTGGCGCACGCGGGGCGCTACCCGCAGTTCAGCGCGCCCGAGCCGGCCTACCAGGGCTTTGTCTTCACCGAGAAATTTCCCGACCGCGCCTTCATCGCGCGGGCCCGTGCCGTGCTGCTGCGCAACTGCGGCGCGGCGCTGGCGCCGCACAGCGCCTTCCTGCTGCTGCAGGGCCTGGAGACACTGGGCCTGCGCCAGGAGCGCGCCAGCCGCAACACGCTGGCCGTGATCGATTTCCTGCAGCGCCATCCGCTGGTGGAGCGCATACACCACGCCAGCCAGAGCGGCCACGCCGACCACGCGCTGGCCCTGCGCCAGCTGCGCGGCGGGCATGTGCCGGCGCTGCTGGGCTTCGAGCTGCGCGGCGGCCGGCCGGCGGCGCGCGCCTTCTATGACGCGCTGCGCCTGTTCCTGCGCCTGGTCAACATCGGCGACAGCAAGTCGCTGGCCGCCATTCCTGCCGAGACCACGCACAGCCTGCTCAGCGACGAGGAGCTGGCGCGCGTGGGCATTGCGCCCGGGCTGGTGCGCCTGTCCATCGGCATAGAGCACCCGCAGGACCTGCTGGCCGACCTGGAGCAGGCGCTGGAGCAGGCGCTGGAGCAGGCGCTGGAGCAGGCGCAGGGCCATGCGGTGTTGGCTGCCGAACGCGGACAAGACCGCGAACAAGACCACGAGCAAGACCGCGATCAGCGCCTGGCGGCCTGAGCGCCCCTTCCTTCCCACTTCCCTGGCAGCACAGCATGAGCACCTTGACAGCATCCACCCTCGAAGCGCCCGCCGCCACGGCGGCAACCCCGGCCCTGCCCGTCATCGACCTGCAGGCCCTGCGCGACCCGGCCACGCAGGCCCAGGCGCTGCGCCAGCTGGCGCGCACGGCACGCGACACCGGCTTCTTCTACCTGGAAGGGCACGGCATAGGCCGGCAGGCATGGCAGGGCATACAGCGGCGCGCGCGCGAATTCTTTGCGCTGCCGCTGGCGGACAAGCAGGCGCTGGCCATTGCCAACACGCGGCACTTCCGGGGCTATACGGCCGTGGGCATGGAGATCACGCGCCAGCGGCCCGACCAGCGCGAGCAGATCGACCTGGGCGAGGAGTCGCCCGAGATTCCCGCAGGCCCCGGCGTGCCGGACTGGAAGGGGCTGCAAGGCCCCAACCAGTGGCCGCAGGCCCTGCCCGGGTTCCGCGAGGAGGTGCTGGCCTGGCAGGCGGCAGCGCATGGCGTGGCGCTGGAGCTGCTGCGCCACTTCGTGGCCGCGCTGCAGCTGCCCGAGGGCGCGCTGGACGCCCTGGTCAGCGGCCTGCCTGCGCACCGCATCAAGATCATCCACTACCCGGGCAGCGAGTTGGGCGCAGCAGGCCAGGGCGTGGGCGCGCACAAGGACGGCGGCCTGCTGACCCTGCTGCTGCAGGACGAGGTGGGCGGGCTGCAGGTGGAGACGCCGGCCGGCTGGGTCGATGTGCCGCCGCGCGACGGGGCCTTCGTCATCAACATCGGCGAGATGCTGGAGCTGGCCACCAACGGCTATCTGCGCGCCAACGTGCATCGCGTGCTGGTGCCGCGCGCGGGCGTGCAGCGCTACTCCATCGCCTACTTCCTGGCGCCGCGCCTGGACCTGGGCCAGGTGCCGCTGCTGACCCTGCCGCCCGAGCTGGCCGTGCTGGCCACGGGGCCGCAGAGCGACCCGGACAACCCGCTGTTCAGCCATGTGGGCGAGAACGCGCTCAAGGGCCGCGTGCGCTCCCACCTGGATGTGGCCCAGCGCTTCTATCCCGAGCATTTCGCCCGCCTGCAGGCCCAGGCCCGCGCGGCCGGCCGTGAGCTGCACCCTGGTGCCTATTGATTCTTGAAAGGACTGTGCGATGGACAAGCGAGTATTTCTGCGGGGACTGGCGGCGGGGGCCTCGGTGGCGGCGATGTCAGGCGCCATCCGGGCAGCGCAGGCCGGCCCGCTGCGCGTGGGCGTGCGCGGCGGCGTGGACGAGGAAATCTGGGAAGTGGTGACCCGCGTGGCACGCGAGCAGGGTCTGCAGGTCAAGCCCGTGGTCATCAGCGGCGCGGCCAGCCCCAACGAGGCGCTGAACAACGGCGACATCGAGGCCAACTCCTTCCAGCATGTGCCGTTCCTGCGCGACCAGAACCAGCAGCGCGGCTACCGGCTGGTGGCGGCGGGCGACACCTACATCTCGCCCATCGCCTTCTATTCGAAAAAGCACAAACGCCTGGCCGACCTGCCCGCTGGCGCGCGCCTGGGCATTCCCAACGATCCCAGCAACCAGACGCGTGCGCTGGTGGTGCTGCAGGACCAGGGCATCCTGAAGCTGCGCGAGGGCTTCGACCCCTTCAAGGGCACGGCGGGCCTGGCCGACGTCGCCAGCTACCAGAAGAAGGTGCAGCTGGTGGAGGCGGCCTCGGTGGTGCTGGCGCGCTCGCTGGACGATCTCGATGCCTCGGCCATCGTCAACAGCTTTGCCTACCAGGCGGGGCTGATCGCCACGCGCGATGGCATTGCCGTCGAAAGGCGCGAGCGCAATCCCTACGTGAACATCATTGCCGTGCACGAGCGCGACCGCGCTGCACCCTGGGTCGCGGCCCTGCTGCGCGCCTACCAGTCCGAGCCCGTGCGCCAGTTCATCGTGAGCAGGTACCAGGGCTCGGTGCTGCCGGCCTTCTGAGGCGTGTAAGGCAATGAAGGTGGAACAGGCGGCGGCCGGCGAGCCCCATGCAATCGATGCGCTGCAGCGGCCGCACATCGTCTTCGAGGGCGTGCGCAAGCACTACCCGGGAACGGGCAGGGGCGCGGGAAGGAGCGCGGGCGAGCCCGTGCACGCACTGCAGGCGCTGAGCTTCGAGGTGGCGCGTGCCGAGGTGTTCGGCATCATCGGCCGCAGCGGCGCCGGCAAATCCACGCTGCTGCGCACCATCAATGCGCTGGAGCGGCCCAGCAGCGGCCGCGTGCTGGTGGACGGCACCGATGTCGCCACGCTGGACGAGGACGCGCTGGTGGCGCTGCGCCGGCGCATCGGCATGATCTTCCAGCACTTCAACCTCCTGTCCTCGCGCACGGTGTACGAGAACGTGGCCCTGCCGCTGCAGGCCGCGGGCTGGCGGCCCGCGCTCGTGCGCGCGCGGGTGGACGAGCTGCTGGCCCTGGTGGGGCTGGCGGACAAGAGCGGCGCCTATCCGGCCCAGCTCTCGGGCGGGCAAAAGCAGCGCGTGGGCATTGCGCGCGCGCTGGTGCACGAGCCCGAAATCCTGCTGTGCGACGAGGCCACCTCGGCCCTGGACCCCGAGACCACGCAGTCCATCCTGGAGCTGCTGCGCGAGATCAACCGCAAGCTGCGGCTGACCATCGTGCTCATCACGCACGACATGGCCGTGATCCGCGAGGTCTGCGACCGCGTGCTGGTGCTGGACCAGGGCCGGCTGCAGGAGATCGGCGAGGTCTGGCAGCTGTTTGCGGCACCGCGCTCGGAGGCGGCGCGTGCGCTGCTGCGGCCGCTGCGGCAGGCCTTGGCGGCGGACCTGGAACTGGTGGCAGCGGCCGATGGCCCGGAGGCCGTCGCCGTGCTGGCCATCGGATGGGCCGACGGCGGCAGCCAGCAGGGCCTGCCGCTGGCGCAGCTCCAGGTGCTGGGCCCGCGTGCCCGCTTGCTGCAGGGCGGGCTGGACTGCATGCGCGGGCGTTCGCAGGGCCGCCTGCTGGTGGGCGTGCCGGTGCAGGATCTGCCGTCGGCACCCCCGCCGCTTTCACCGCTTTCACCGCTCTCGCCGGCCGCGCTGTCTTCCCTTCAACAGGCGCTGGGCGCCGATTCACTGCAACTGCTTGGCCATGTCCCTGCCCCCGCTCGATAAATACCTGCAGGCCTTTCTGGAAACCCTGCTGATGGCGGGCGCGTCCTCGCTGATCGCCATCGTTGCCGGGCTGGCGCTGGCCATCGTGCTGCACACCACGGCGCCGGGCGGGCTCTACGCCAGGCCGCGGCTGTACCGGGGGCTGTCGGCGGCGGTGAACATCGGCCGGGCCATTCCCTTCATCATCCTGCTGGTGGCCCTGCTGCCGGTGACGCGCGCCATCGTGGGCACCACGCTGGGCACCTGGGCGGCGGTGGTGCCGCTGTCGGCCAACCTGATTCCGTTCTTTGCGCGCATCGCCCAGGTCAGCCTGGGCGAGGTGGACGGCGGCCTGGTGGAGGCGGCGCGCGCCATGGGCCTGCGCCGCCCGCAGATCGTGCGCCAGGTGCTGCTGCCCGAGGCGCTGCCGGGCCTGATCGGCGGCATGACCGTGAGCGTCATCGCCATGGTCAATGCCTCGGCCATGGCGGGCGCCGTGGGGGCGGGCGGCCTGGGCGACCTAGCCATCCGCTACGGCTACGAGCGCTATGAGACGCGCGTGATGTTCGAGGTCATCGTCATCCTGGTGGCCCTGGTGTCGGTGCTGCAGTTCGGCGGCGAATGGCTGGCGCGCCGTGCCGACCACCGGCGTTCGATCTCTTGAGATGATTTGGAAATAACAGACTGAATTTTTATTATTTTTGGTTTTTTCGACTTGTCTCGACAATGGCCTGCAGCAGCATTCGGGCTGCTGATTCTTTTCCGAGATGCTTCGATGACCCACACCACACGCCCCGCCTGGCCTTCCCCTCTTGCCGGCCGCACTGCCATGAAGCCTGGCGTGGCCATCGTCTGTGGCGTCCACCATGTCCAGCTGTCCTTCCCGGCGCGCGCCCAGGCGGCCATGGAGCGCTTTTATGGCGAAGTGCTGGGCCTGTCTGCCCTGACCGTTGCCGGGCGTCCGGGCCTGAGCTTTCTGGCCGGCGGGCAGCGCATCGATCTGGTGCCCTACAAGGGGCAGTCCGGCGGCACCGAGCGCGCGGCGGGCAACCTGGTGCACCTGGCGCTGACGGTCAGCGACGTGGATGCGCTGCGCCAGCAGTTGCTGGTGCACGGCGGCCTGGCGCTGGAGGTGGCGCCCGTGAGCGAGGGCCGGCGCTGCTATGCGCGAGACCCCGCAGGCAATCTGATCGAGCTGCTGGAGCTGCCCCGCGAGGCAGCGGCCGATGCCCCGGACGAGCCGGCCGTGGCCTGTTCGGCCTGAAGCCTCTCGCCGTCCCCCTCTCTCTTCCCTTCCTGCTTTTGCCTTCCACAGGCCCGGGCCGCACTGGCCCCGGGCGGAGCCTTGCCCATGAACTTCCAGCAACTGCGCTATGTGCGCGAAACCGTGCGCCGCGGCTACAGCCTGACCGAGGTGGCCCACACGCTGCACACCTCCCAGCCTGGCGTGAGCCGTCAGATCCGCGAGCTGGAGGAAGAGCTGGGCGTGGAGATCTTCATCCGCGCAGGCAAGCGGCTGACCGGGCTGACGCCGCCCGGCGAGGCGCTGCTGCCCATCGTCGAGCGCCTGATGCTGGAGGCCGACAACCTGCGCCGCGTGGGCGCCGACTTCAGCGCCAGCGAGCAGGGGCGGCTGTCGATTGCCGCCACCCACTCGCAGGCCCGCTATGCGCTGCCCCATGTGGTGCGCGACTTCCGCCAGCGCTATCCGCAGGTGCGCCTGCACCTGCACCAGGGCTCGCCCGAGCAGGTGGCGCAGATGCTGCGCAGCGGCGAGGCCGACATCGGCGTGGCCACCGAGGCGCTGGCCGGCTATGAAGGCCTGGTCGCGCTGCCCTGCTACCGCTGGACGCACGGCGTGGTCGTGCCGCCCGGCCACCCGCTGCTGCAGTCGCAGCAGGCGCTGACGCTGGAGGCGCTGTCGCGCTTTCCCATCATCACCTACGAGCAGGGCTATACGGGCCGCGCCCACATCGACGAGGCCTTTGCGCGCGAGGGCCTGGAGCCCGACGTGGTGCTCACGGCCATGGACGCCGACGTGATCAAGACCTATGTGGAGCTGGACATGGGCGTGGGCATCGTCGCCTCGGTGGCGCTGGATGCCGAGCGCGACCAGGGCCTGCGCACGCTGGACGCCGGCCACCTGTTCGAGGTCAACACCACGCGGCTGGGCCTGCGCAAGGGCGCCTGGCTGCGCGGCTATGCCTATGCCTTCATCGAGACCTTCGTGCCCACGCTGACGCGCGAGGTGGTCGAGCAGGCCGTGCGCCAGGGCGTGGAGCCCGAGTAGGCAGACGAAGGGGGCCGGCCTCAGCCCGGCTCGCGCGCCATCTCCAGCAGGGTGTCGCCGGTCACGCGGTAGCGGATCCACTCGGTCTGGGGCAGGGCGCCCAGGCGGTCGTAGAACTCGATGGAGGGCAGGTTCCAGTCGAGCACGCTCCACTCGAAGCGGCCGCAGTCCTTCTCGACGGCGATCTGCGCCAGGCGGCGCAGCAGCGCCGTGCCCGCGCCCAGGCCGCGCGCCTCGGGCGTGACGTAGAGGTCTTCGAGGTACAGGCCGTGGCGGCCCTGCCAGGTCGAGTAATTGAAGAAGTAGACCGCAAAGCCCACGGGCTGGTCGCCATGCAGGCAGATCAGGCCGAAGACGGCGGGGTTGTCGGCAAACAGGGTGCGCTTCACATGCTCTGGCGTGGCCAGGACTTCATGCTCGGCTTTTTCATAGACGGCGAGTTCGCGCACGAAGCGGACGATGAGCTCGGCGTCATCGGGGGTGGCGGGTCGGATCTGTAGGGTGGTAGTCATTCAATCGCGGGGGAACACGGGAAGCCCGGAAAAACGGTATTGCGGCGCAAGATGGCGCCGCAATCTCCGGTTTTAGCCGATTTTCACGCCCGTGTCCGCCAGGGGCTGTTGCACCGGAAGGGGCAGGAACTGGCGCAGGATCTGGAAGTGGTCCTCGAAGAACGCGCTTTCCATGGCGGGCAGGTCGCAGACGGCCACCCAGCGCGCCAGTGCCGCATCGTCGCCGCCCTGCACGGGCGGCAGCGAGGGCAGCACGCCCAGGTCCAGGTAATGCACATGGGTGATGGTGCGCCCGCGCAGGCTGCGGTCGGGGTGGTCGAAGACCTGCACGGACTGCAGGGCCGCCTGCAGGTCGGCCTCGCTGAGCGTGGAGCAGGTCTCCTCGCGCAGCTCGCGCAGGCAGGACTGCCACAGCGTGTCGCGCGGCTCCAGGAAGCCGCCCGGCAGCGCCCACAGGCCCAGGCCCGGGGCATGGGCGCGGCGTATCAGCAGGATGTGGTCCTGTTGCGCGCCTTCGTGCGGCACGCGGCAGCGCAGCAGCGCATCCACGGTCACGAAGACGGGCGGGTAGGGCGCCGCAGCCCAGGCCTTGCGGTACCGGGCCAGCATGCGCCATTCCTCGCACATCTGCGCATGGACGGGCGTGGTGGCCCATTGGCGCAGGAACTGCAGGGTGGCGGGCGGCACCTGGGCGGCCAGGGCCTCGAAGTCCACGCCGGATTCGCCGAAGTAGATGTCGCGCAGCGGCGTGGCGTCGAACTGGCCCAGGCGCGGCAGGCTGATCAGCTGCCAGCGCGGAAAGCGCGCCAGGTAGCCGCTGGTCGCGTCCTTGAAATGGCCGACCAGGGCCACGCTGGCGCCTTCGGGCACGCAGGACTGCACGGCCTGCTGCACGGCCTGTACCCACAGCGGCTCGTTGTAGTAGTCGCGCACGGGCACGCAGTGCAGGCGGGCCGCGTCCGCGGGCGGCAGCGCCTCGCGCAGCATCTGCGCGCGCTCCTGCCAGCTGAAGGGATTCTTGGGATTGGGCGCCTGCCAGGCGCTGCCCAGCACGACGACGATCTGCTCGGCACGCTCCAGCGCCGCGCGCAGCAGGGCCATGTGGCCGTTGTGCAGCGGCTGGAAGCGCCCGATCAGCACGGCGGTGTGCACGCGCTCGCTGGTGGCCGGGGTTTCGGTGGGGGCGTCCATGGCGGCAGTCTCTTGCATAAACAGGCTCGGTGGCTTCACTCTGGCTTCATTCGTAGTGGGCGGCAATTGGCATCTGGCGGCCGGTGCCGAAGGCGCGCGGGCGCACGCGCAGTATGGGCGGGGCCTGGCGGCGCTTGTACTCGCTGCGGAAGATCATGCGCTTGACGCGGTCAACCAGCTCGGCCCCGCCGGGCTGGCCCAGCAGCTGGGTCACAAAGCGCTCGGCCGTGCCGTATTCGGCGGTGGACAGGTGCCGGCCTTCGATGGCGTATTTGAGGATTTCGTCCAGCACCGCATAGGGCGGCAGGCTGTCCTCGTCCTTCTGGTCGGGTGCCAGCTCGGCCGAGGGCGGCTTGTCGATGATGGCCTGGGGAATCAGCTCTCGGCCCGCACTGTGGTTGATGTGGCGCGACAGCTCGAAGACCTCGGTCTTGTACAGATCGCCCAGCAGGCCCAGGCCGCCGTTGGTGTCGCCATACAGCGTGCAGTAGCCCACCGAGATCTCGGACTTGTTGCCCGTGGTCAGCAGCAGGTGGCCGAAGGCGTTGGAGTACTCCATCAGCGTGGTGCCGCGGATGCGTGCCTGCAGGTTCTCCAGCGGCAGGCCTCGCAGCGGCTGGCCGAAGCTGGCCTCGAACTGGCGCGCATAGCCGTCAACCAGTTCGCGTATCGGGTGCTCATGCAGCGTGATGCCCAGGTTGCGGCACAGGATCACCGAGTCATCGACCGAGCCGCTCGACGAAAAGCGCGAGGGCATGGTGACGGCCACCACGTTGTCCGCGCCCAGGGCCTCGGCCGCCAGGGCCAGGGTCAGCGCGCTGTCGATGCCGCCCGAGCTGCCGACCACGGCGCGCGTGAAGCCGCAGCGGCGCGCATAGTCGCGCAGGCCCAGCACGATCTGGCGGCGGTAGAACTCCATGGTGGGCAGGCCTGCGGCCGGCACGCTCGTGCAGGGCTGGCCGGCCGCGTCGAGGAAGCGTCCGTCGCCGAACTGCAGCGTGCGCAGGTCCTCCACGAAGCGATCGGCCTCGAAGACCACGCCGCGCCCGGGCTCCACCGCGAAGGAGGCACCGTCGAACACGATCTGGTCCTGGCCGCCGATCTGGTTCACGTAGAGGATGGGCAGGCCGTGGCGCGTGGCCGCCTGGCCGAAGATCTCGTGGCGCTGCTCGCGCTTGCCCAGGTGGCTGGGGCTGGCGTTGATGCTGACCACCAGGTCGGGCGCGGCGTCGGCCATGCGCGCGAAGGGGTTGGTGGCGTAGTCGGCACCGGCGTCGTTCCAGCCGTCCTCGCACACCAGAAAGCCCACCTGGGCCTGGCCTATGCGCAGCACCTTGGCCGCGTCGGGGCCGGGCTCGAAGTGGCGGCGTTCGTCGAAGATGTTGTAGGTCGGCAGCAGCTGCTTGTCGTAGCGCAGGCGCACGGCGCCGTCCTTGAGCACCAGCAGGCTGTTGTGCAGCGGCTTGCCCGGCCCGCTGGCGCGCGTGGGCGCGCCGATGACCCAGTGCAATTGCGGCCACTGGCGCGTGGCCTGCAGCAGCTGCTGCAAGCCTTGCTCCAGGCGCTCGCGAAAGGCGGGCTCGTCCAGCAGGTCGCCAGGGTAGTAGCCGCACAGCGACAGCTCGGGAAAGACCAGCAGGTCGGCCTGCGCGTGCGCGGCGCGGGCAGCGGCCTCGGCCATGCGGGCCACGTTGCCGGCGATGTCGCCGACGGTGGGGTTGAGTTGGGCAATGGTGATGCGCAGCATGAATGGAGCCTTGGCGGTGTCAGGCGGTGTCGGGCGGTGTCAGACGGCGACAGGCTGGGCCAGGCCGAAGACCTGGCGCAGATAGGCCAGATAGGTTTCGTCGTTGCACAGCGTCTTGCCCGGCGAGTCCGAGATCTTGGCCACGGGCTGGCCGTTGGCATGGGTGAGCTTCATCACGATGTTGATGGTCTCCAGCCCCATGTCGTTGGTCAGCCGCGTGCCGATGCCGAAGCCCAGCTGTATGCGGTCGGCAAAGCGCTGGTACAGGGCCAGGGCCGTGTCCAGGTCCAGCCCGTCGGAGAACACCAGGCGCTTGGCCTGCGGGTCTATGCGCAGCTTCTGGTAGTGGGCGATGGCCTTCTCGCCCCAGGCATACGGGTCGCCCGAGTCGTGCCGCAGCCCGTCGAAGAGCTTGGCGAAATACATGTCGAAATCGGCCAGGAAGGCATCCATGCCCACGGTGTCGGTCAGGGCCACGCCCAGGTCGCCCCGGTACTCCTGCACCCAGTCCTCCAGCGCGGCGATCTGGAAGTCGCGCAGGCGCACGCCCTGGGCCTGGTAGCTCTGCAGGTACTCATGGGCCATGGTGCCTATGGGCACGATGCCGAAGTCGCGCGCCAGCAGCACGTTGGACGTGCCCTTGAACCACTGCGCCGTCTGCGTGGCAAAGGCCTGGACCACCTCGCGCTGCCAGGCGCCCGAGAAGCGCCGGCGCACGCCGAAGTCGAACAGCTCGAAGGGATTGCGCAGCCTGGCCTCGCAGGCCAGGTGGCGCAGGCGCTCGATCTTGCCGGCCAGGCGCCTGCGGCCTTCGGCCAGCGCCGCCTCGGCGTCGAAGCGCCGGAAATACAGCTCGTTGACGATGGCCAGCACATAGATCTCGAAGCCCATCACATGGACCTGGGGGCCCTTGGCCTCGATGTGCAGGGTGTCGCCATCGGCCCAGGCACGGATGAAGGCGCGCTGGAACTGGAAGATGCGCAGAAAGTCGATGAAGTCGCTCTTCATGAAGCGCAGCCCGCCCAGGTAGGCCAGGTCTTCGGGCGTGAAGCGCAGCGCGCACAGGGCGTCCAGCTCGCGCTCCACCTCGGGCAGCAGCTCGGCCAGCGGGAAGGCCGTCTTCGTGCGGCAGACGAATTCGTATTCGGCCTCGGTCTGGGGATTGCGGTGCAGCATGGCCTGCCACATCGTGAATTTGTAGAGATCGGTGTCGAGCAGGCTGGTGATGATGGGAGCCATGGTGCGATGCTGGGGAAACAGGAAAGGGGGCTGCGCGCGTGAAGGCGGTCCGCCCCTACAGGTGGAGTTCTTGGCTGGAGGCCAGCCGCAATCCGCGGGCCTGCATGGCTGCAAGGAAATCATGGTGCGCGGACTCGAAGCCCGGCACCGGGCTCATGGCGTCGTGCATCAGCACGATGCGCTCAGGATGGGGAAGGTGCTCGACCAGATGCTCGACCGTGGAGCGCACGCAGTGACTGCTCGCCTCGCCCGCGACCACCAGCATGTCTGCCTGGGCCAGCCGCTCCAGCAAGGCCGTATTCAGCAAGGTCGCCGGATCGGCAGGGTCCGGCACCTCGGCCAGCAGCGCGCTGTAGTGCTCGGTCCAGGGATTGAGCCCCTTGAAAACGTTGTACACGGCGCGCTGGCGCTGCTGCTGCCAGTCGCCGCAGGCCGCCAGCACATCGGCATGGATACCGTGGCCCCAGCTGCCCACCTCGCAGTGCACGGGCCAGACCATCAGCGTGTAGCGGCTATTGGCTTCGAGTGCATCCAGATAGTCCAGGCTGCGCTGCAGCGCCTCGGCGTTGCGCGGCCGGAACACCCCCGCCCGCACCTGCGCCGCCGTGATCGCGGTGAACGGCGCCACATCGCCGCTGTCGTCGCCATTGCCCTGTTGCCAGAAAGCCGGATGGGCGATGTCGTAGCGCTGGTGCGAGTCCAGCGTCACCGTGATGGCGTCCACCTTCGCCCCCTCGCGCCGTATCCAATCGGCCAGCCGCTGCATGTCGGCATGGGCACCCGGCACGGGAAGGCTGGGACGTTGCCCGCCAGGACACCAGTCCTCAGGCAGATCGCAGAAGTCGTTCTGGGGGTCTATGACCAGGAGCTGGGTGGTGGAAGATGGCATATATGAAGGTGCACGCAAGCAACAGTGCGTGGTCGGTGCATCAGGTCAATGCTTCAGTGTAGTGCTGCAGGAGCGTCGCCTGTCACCAAGGCTTGATCCTTCCGCTTCTGCAGGGGCTGTGAAATACGGCGCCACATCCCTGTCAAGGCCAGGGCGAAACGAGAGGGGGAAGCGACTTCGGAACATGATGCGGAACCTACAATGGGAGGTTTTACGTATTTCGTTGGCGGCTTGGCCTGTTTCAGACCGCCATTGCGCTGTTTTCAGGCGTGCCCTGCATCAACCGAATGGGTTCATTCGGTAGCTTTTGATTATCAATATGGCATCCCTTCAGGTAACAACGACTTTCATGGGCATAGGGTTGGCCGCGCTGATCCTGTACCTGATCCGGCGCGACCATCTCTACCTCATGCACGGCCTGTTCTGGGTGGTCGTTGCCGTGGCTGCCGTCGTGCTGGGCGTCTGGCCCGGGATGATCAACCGCCTGGCAGCGGTGCTGGGCATCAGCTATCCACCGGCCATGCTGCTGCTGCTGGCCAGCATCGTCCTGCTCATCAAGGCCTTGCATGCCGACATGGTCAACACCCGCATCGAGCGTGATGTACGGCGGCTCAATCAGCGGCTCGCGATGCTCGAGGCGGATGCTGCGGACCTCCTCCGGGCCCCGTCCGAACCCCCGACCCCATGATATCCGCCCTGCTTCCCGTCATCTTGTGCGGCGGCTCCGGTACCCGCCTGTGGCCTCTTTCGCGCGAAGCCTATCCCAAGCAGTTTCTTGCAGTGAAAGGGACGGGCATTTCTCTGTTGCAGGACACCGTCAGGCGGCTCGACGGTCTGGCACCCCACATTCCAAGGGCCTCGCCGATCGTGGTGTGCAATAGCGAGCATCGATTCTTGGCGGCCCAGCAATTGCAGGAGGCTGGGTTCCATGGGGCCAGGGTCGTGCTGGAGCCCGTGGGGCGCAATACGGCGCCCGCACTGACACTCGCCGCCCTGGTAGCCGATGCCGACGATGTTCTGCTTGCCATGCCGGCCGACCATGTCATCCGTGACCTGGAGCGGCTGCACCACGCCCTGAACACTGCCTGGCAACTGGCTCGGCAGGGGTCTATGGTGACTTTCGGTGTCGTGGCGGATCGACCGGAGACAGGGTATGGCTATATCCAGAAGTCCCTGGCAGTGGAAGGTTTCGACGCTTTTGCCATCCGGCGCTTCGAAGAGAAGCCCGGTCTGGATGTGGCCCGGGCATATCTGGAAAGTGGAAATTACCTGTGGAACAGCGGGTTGTTCATGGTCAGGGCAGGACAATGGCTCAAGGCCATGGCCGCGTTGCAGCCGCAGATGCTGCGGGCATGCCAGACTGCCGTCGAGCACAGCAGCCGCGATCTGGACTTCATCCGACCTCAAAGCGAGGCTTTTAGCGATTGCCCTTCCGACTCGATCGACTATGCAGTCATGGAGCATCTGCCGGGCCGCCTGGACTTGGGAATCCCAGCCCATGTGGTGCCCCTGGATGCAGACTGGTCCGACCTCGGCGCCTGGGACGCCTTGTGGGAGGTGCTGCCTCACGATGCCCGAGGCAATGCCCATGCCGGTCAGACCCTGGCGATTGATACCCAAAACAGCTTGTTGTTCTCGGAGACCTGCCTTGTCGCCACGGTGGGCCTGGACAACATCATCGTGGTTGAAACGGCCGATGCCGTCTTGGTGGCGGACAAACGCCGAGCACAGGATGTCAAGAAAGTCGTTGCCGAATTGAAGGCGCAAAACCGCCAGATGGCTTCATCGCATCGCAAGGTGCACCGCCCTTGGGGCTGGTACGACCGCATCGATGGTGGTGAGCGATTCCAGGTGAAGCGCATCGTCGTCAACCCCGGCGCCAGCCTGAGTCTGCAGATGCACCAGCATCGGGCAGAGCACTGGGTCGTGGTCAAGGGCGTGGCCGAGGTCACGCATGGCGAGCGCAGCTTTCAACTGCGTGAAAACGAATCCACCTACATCCCCGTACGGCATCTCCATCGATTGAGAAATCCAGGTCTGGAGCCATTGGAAATCATTGAAGTGCAGTCCGGTGATTATCTGGGCGAGGATGACATCGTGCGTTTCGATGATGTCTATGGCCGGGGCTGACGACCATCGAAATGGATGGCCGGAGATTGATGAAGAATAATACAAAGGATATCGGATGAATCCTCATGCTGCTCGATCGGTGTCGCCGCTGGAGCTACTTAAATCTATTGCCGTCAATCGCAGCTTGATATTCAGCTTGATAGAGAGGGATATATTTGGCCGCTATCGAGGTGCAACGCTGGGCTTGTTGTGGTCTTTCTTCAACCCGCTGCTGATGTTGATCGTCTATACGTTCGTGTTCAGCGTGGTTTTCAAGGCGCGCTGGTCTGGGGGGACTGACTCGAAAACGGAATTTGCAATGATTCTGTTTTCTGGCTTGATGGTTTTCAATATATTTTCCGAATGCATAGGGCGTGCGCCATTGCTGGTCGTCAACAACGTCAATTATGTCAAGAAAATAATTTTTCCGCTTGAAGTGCTGCCTCTCGTTGCACTGGGTACTGCACTTTTTCATTTTATTATCAGTGCATCTGTCTGGATGGCTTTTTATCTCATATTTTTCGGAACTCCTCCGCTGAGCATGCTGTATCTGCCAATCATTCTTCTTCCTTTGATTCTTCTGATTATGGGTTTTTCGTGGATACTGGCATCGTTGAGTGTCTATCTGCGTGATATCGTGCATGTCGTGGGGGTGATCACCACGGTGATAATGTTCCTGTCCCCTGTTTTCTACCCGGTTTCCACGCTGCCTGAAAAATATCAGGCCATCGTCCGTTTGAATCCGCTTGCAGATATTTTGGAGCAGGCTCGGGGTGCAATGATCTGGGGTCGTGGGGTTGATTGGTTGAATTGGTCATTGCAAATGTGTGTCGCAGCCGCGATTGCCTGGGCCGGATTTGCCTGGTTTCAGAAGATGCGGAAAGGTTTTGCCGATGTCATCTGATATTGCGATCAAGGTTGATGGGCTGAGCAAGTGCTATCAAATCTATGACCAGCCTCGTGACAGGTTGAAGCAAATAGTCCTCCCCAGGCTGCAGAAAATTGCAGGAATGCCGCAGAGGAATTACTATCGCGAATTCTGGGCTCTCAGGGACATTGATTTTGAAGTCAGGAAGGGCGAGGCGTTCGGTATTGTTGGGCGCAATGGCGGTGGAAAAAGCACGCTGCTTCAAATTATTACAGGAACGCTTGATCCGACGCAGGGCAATGTTGAAACATTCGGACGGGTTGCAGCACTGCTTGAGCTTGGATCAGGGTTCAACCCAGAGTTCACGGGCCGAGAAAATGTGTATTTGAATGCCCTGATGCTGGGAATGAGCCGTGACGAGGTCAATGTACGGTTCGATAGTATTGCGGCATTTGCGGATATAGGCGGATTTCTTGATCAGCCGGTCAAAACCTACTCCAGCGGGATGCTGGTGCGCCTGGCTTTCGCCGTTCAAGTGCAGCTTGAGCCAGATATTCTGATTGTCGATGAGGCGCTTGCTGTAGGGGACGCACTTTTCCAAAAGCGCTGCTTTCGTCGTATCGAGAAACTGCGCGCAGATGGCGTTACCTTGCTCTTTGTTTCACATGATCAGGAGGCAGTGCGAACGCTGACGGAACGGGCAATCCTGCTAAAAAGAGGTACATGTGTCTCTTCTGGCGCTTCATCCCAGGTGCTGCTGGATTACAGAAGGCTGATGCATGAGGAAGAGTCTGCCTACTTCATCCAGGCCATGAAAGATATTCAGCTGAAGACTTCCAGGGTGGGGGCGGATTCCATTGATTCATCATCTGGTGCGTTTCTTTCGGAAAGTGGAGTTGAGCATGGATCCCCGTCTGGGCCAACAGATGATCTGTCGTTTGGAGATGGTGGCGTCGAGATATTGACAACGACACTGTTTGATAGCGATGGAAATCCGGGGAGCGTGTTCTATCCGGGAGATCTTATTCGTATTCGGATGGAGTGCCTTTCCAGAATTGAAGCAACGAATCTGAATGTTGCCGTAAGGGTTCGCAATCGTGAGGGGATAAAGATATATTCTTGGGGGACCTTGAATCAAGATATGCGGATCATGGCAAGCGGCTCGGATGAGCTGATATTTTGGAGTAGAAGATTCAACGCTGATGAAAAGTTTATCGTATGGCTGGAATTTGATTGCCGATTAGGGACGAATCTTTATGAAATCCAGGCAGCGATATCTCATGAAGAGAGTCCGGACTATGGGGCGCAGCGGATTCTCCATTGGAAGGACGAGGCTGCTTTCTTTCAGGTGTTGATGCGTAAGAATGAGTATTTTTTTGGTGGACTGACAGATTTGTGCATGAAGGCGAGGTGGGATGATGCAGAACAAGAATGAACTTGACTACAAGACTCTCTATGATGGCTATTGGCAGCGTTCTGATCGAGTCGGCGAGCGCAGCAGTGATCTGAAAAAAACAGCTCGATTGATTGCAGAAACCTGTGGATATGGATCTGCCATTGATATCGGTTGTGGAGAGGGATATCTGATTGAAGAGCTTCTTTCGCTGGATATCGATGTGGTAGGCATGGATATTTCATCTGTGGTGGTGGAGCGTGCAAATGCACGATGGAAGAATCGATTCTTCGAAGGTTCGGTCCTGTCGATTCCATTTCCTGATGAACATTTCAATGCTGTTGTTTCGACAGATTGTCTTGAACACCTGGCTCCGGAAGATGTTCCGGCAGCGCTGCGTGAGATGTATCGTGTTTCTTCGCGATATGTTTTCCTGCAGATAGCAACCACACCAGACCGTGATGGCCATTGGCATCTGACAATCGAGGGGCGCGCCTGGTGGGAGGATCGGTGTTTCGAGGCGGGATTCCGCAAGCATCCTCTTTATTATTACGTCAACGATTACGAAGCGCTTAATAAGGATGGGTGGCAGGTATTCGTCATTCTGGAAAAAATACCGGCCAAGGCACTAGTGGAGTTCGATCTTTCCGTGCTTGAAGAAGAAAAAATGCTTCACAATGACATGCTGCGGGTGACTGGAAGAAGATCCGATGCCCACTGCATTCGCTATTACAAGGCATGCGATTTCATCCGCCCTGGAGACCAGGTCCTTGATGTGGCATGTGGTTTGGGTTATGGGAGCCATATTCTCTATAACGTATCCAAAGCCAGATCAGTCATTGGCGTGGACCTCAGTGATTTCGGAATTGCCTATGCGCAAGCCAACTATGGGCAGCAGGGGAGGGTGGAGTTCAGGTGCGGCGATGCCCAGGCGCTGAGCTCCATTCCTGACAATAGCATTGACTTTATTGCTGCTTTCGAGACGATCGAGCATGTTCCAGAACCGATGGCATACCTTCGGGAATTGAAGCGCGTGCTCAAACCTTCAGGAAGGGTCATGGTCTGTGCTCCAAACAACTGGGTTGATGAAACCGGCAAGGACCCCAATCCGCATCATTTTCATGTCTATACCTGGGATCGCCTGGTTGCTGAGGTAGGGCAGCTCTTTCTGCTGGAGCAAGGGTTCCTGCAAACAGCAGGAGGTGCGCTTAAATGTCCAAATGGAAGCCGCAAGTGGGTCAATGTTCCGGCCGATGTAACACCTGAGCAAGAGTCTGAGTGGGTGCTTTTGCTGGGGATGGCTGATCCTCTTGAGGGTAAAGGCATTCCATACGAAGAAACAGCATGGAGATTACCAGAAGATCCAGGTTTCAATGTAGCAGCCTTTGCTCGTGACTATCAGAATCCCTGGCTGTTGAAGGGGATGGTAACGATCGGCATGCGCATGGGCTCCAAGGAGCGACTTGCAGACATGCAAGAACGTGTCCTGGCCTCTTACGATCCTGAGTCGGTGGATTATGGTGCGGCGTTGTGTGGTCGAATCTATTTTCATATCGAGCAGCCAGAGACGCCAGAAACCGCGGTCAAGGCTCTTGAGGAGGATGTGCGCAGATATGCCTCAATTTCGCTGCCGACGGCCCATCATATTCGTTGGCAAGTATCTTTGTTGTTCGCCGCAGGGGAGTTAGCCCGAAAGCAGGGTCGAACTGGCGATGCATCTTTCTTTTATTCGGAATGCGCCAAGATAGATGTATTGCCCTACAGCCCGATACTTGGAAACAAGACATTGGATGCATTGTTCTGTCTGGCAAGATTTGCTCTCCAAAAACGTGATCTGCCTGCTGCAAAACAGTATCTGTTGCGCTCGATCGACGAGTGCCAGCGCCTCTCATCCGGATCATGGGTAAACATCACAGGCGAACAGTTGGGGCCTTTGCCATTCGGTCTGGCAGAGATGTCTCAACTTTTTGACAAGGCAGCCCGAGCTGCATATCTCCTGTCTGCGCTGGACAAGGCAGATCTGTCGCCACACTTGCTCTTCAGGGAATCAACTGGTTTTTTTGAGCGACAGATCATTACAAGAATTGGGGTAATGAATACTATGAATATTCCAATCGACTTTTGAGTGACCGCAAGAAGTTCGAGGTCGAGAGGATGGCCGGTGTATTCAACCTGCGAACGGCGGAAGGGGGCAAGGAAGGAGGGTTGGAGCGGGTCGTTAAAAATACACTATGGCGCTATAGCCAGTTTGCTGAAGTCAGGTCTGAGCTGGGTTTGGGGGGCGCCATTCGGCATACATTTGGGTTTTTGCGGGATAAGCTGTCTATTTCCCTCGCAAGTAGGCCCGAGCCACATGTCAAGCCTCCGGAGGGGAAGGCTCCGTCTGAGGCATCGATTGGATTCGTGAATCTTGATTCGGTCAAGGCGTGTCCAGCCGGCTCGACGCCGCAGGTGATAATGCTTGTCGATGCATTTCATGATGGTGGTGTCGAGCGAGTCGTGATTGACCTGTGTCTGAATTTTCGTCAGGCCGGAATTCAATGCAAGATTCTGGTGGCAAAGGATGGCGGGCGAAGTGCTGCAGAAGCGAGATCGCACGGCATCGACGTCATGGAACTGCACCAGAACACAGAAGCTCTGAGATCAGCCCTTGCCAAGTCCGTCAATGCGGTAGCTATTACCCATCATTGCTACTTTTCTCTGGATTCATTCCGAGAAGCTGGCATTCCCGTGCTTGAAGTGATTCACAATGCATATTATTGGCAAAGAGGCAACAGGTCTATTGCGGATATGCGGAGAAATGATATTTGTCATTTCATTGCAGTATCCGGATTTGTTGCAAAATTCTCCACGGAGGAGTTGGGCATCGATGCTGCAAGGTTATCGCTCATAAACAATGGACTGAATAATCTGGATTTGATTCGGCCGCCTTTGGATTTGCTGCGAAAAAACAGGCTGGAGACAAGAAGTGCTCCTGTGTTGTTGCATATTGCAAATCTTCACCCGCAGAAGAACCATAGGCTGATTGTGAAATCGTTTGCCCGGATAAAGCAAAAATATCCAGATGCACGACTTGTGATGGCGGGATCCATGGATGGTTATCCGGATATTTTCTCAAAATTGAATGAAGACATCGAGCGATTGGGGGTTTCCGGGTCTGTGACGCTTGCTGGCGCATTGTCCAGGCGTGATCTGTCCAAGCTGATGGCATCGACCCATGTTGGCATTCTTCCTTCCGTCTTGGAAGGCTTTAGCATCGCCACGCTTGAATTGTCCTTCTTTGGCCTTCCCGCAATTCTGTCCGCGACAGGTGCCGCGCAGGAGTTGCAGGAGGCTTATGGGCACGTTCATATCGCACAGGCCTGTGCGCTTTCCCAGAAGGAGCTTGATGTCAGGAATGTGGACGTATTCCTGACAGCGATGCCCGACTCTGTGGTCGATTCGCTTACTGAAGCCACATTGAAGGTATTGGATGAATACCCTGAGTATCTGGGGAAGGCCCTGAATGCTGCCGAACAATTTGCCGAATACTCGATCGACAGCACAGTTGGGAAGTACATTAGCCTGCTGCAATCGATGAGAAAATCTCGTGAATATGTTTGAAGATATAGAGATCGCAATAGTCGCTCCATTTCCATCGAGAAAGAGGGTGAAAGAGGGCTGGATGAGCCGGATTGGCGCTGTGGACGAAATTATCAAGCAGCGTGCACGACTCTATATACATATATCGCACAACAATTCCCCGGAAGCCAGTTTTTCCAAGGTGGAAGAGAACGCGTGGGAGATCTGCATTTCACCAGGCAGTCCCGACTACACGGGGGTCTTGGACAGTATTTATGAGTCGGTGAATACTGTATATATACATACCATTCACCTTGCCGAGTTCATTGTGCCATGGTTGGACTCCGGGAAGTGCATTGTTGATTTTCATGGAATCGTTCCGGAAGAGGAGGCGATGCTTGGGCGTCCTGAACTGGTAGAAAAATACGAAGCCATTGAGCAGGATGTTCTCCGAAAGGCAAAAGCCTGCGTGATGGTGACACGGGCAATGCAAAAGCACTATCGGGAGAAGTATCCGCTGATCAATCCAAAGGTGATTGTCTTGCCGATTGTTGAGGAAATGCATTTTCCAGCCAACGTGGGTGATCCCAAGGGCGAAAGTGAACTACCCGTCCGGGTTGTATATGCAGGAGGTATACAGGTTTGGCAGAATGTAGATGCCATGCTGGAGCTTGCTGCTGTGGCTCATGGCTTGGCTGATTTTCAATTTCTTTCACAGGATTGGAAGACTATCGAGAAAGACGCAAAAAAGAAGCCGCTGCCAAAGAACCCGAAATTCAGATTTTGCCCAAAGGAAAATTTGGTGCAGGAGTATATGAATCATGACTTTGGTCTGGTGCTCCGTGATGACTCCGCTGTGAATAGGGTGGCCTGCCCAACCAAACTCTACGAGTATATGGAGGTTGGCTTGATCCCCATCGTTCGCTCTCCCATGCTGGGGGATTTTCTCGAATTGGGGTATGCGTATGTGACAGAGAATGAGTTCGAGTCGGGATTTTTTCCAGATAGAGTCTCCAGGGAAATGATGCAAAAAAAGAACAAGCAAGTGGTGCGGGCAATGAGGGAGATGTTTCTGGCCGGTGCTTCCGATCTTCGCTCCCGATTGGCTGCCTAGATCAGGCTGAATACTTTTATCTGGCAGGAGGAAATGGAATGCACATGCAAGGCACCGGAAGGATGGATGGGGGGTATGGGAGCCTTGAGGAGTTCAGGCGAGAGGTTATTATCCCTTATCTGAATAATCCCATCTCCGTTCTGGAAATAGGGCCATTTGTCAGGCCAACGCTCGGAAAAGCAGAGGCTGATTTGAAAACACTGGATTGCTACGATACCGACGAGCTGAGACAGCATGCAATCCGCATTGGAGAAAATCCGGATTCAGTGATACATGTGGACTATGTCTGCAAGGATGAGAATTATTGCAATGTGATCACTGACGAGTTCGACATGATCATCGCAGCCCATGTGGCTGAACATGTAGTTGGTTTTATCGGTTATTTCCAGACATTGCGAAAACTCCTAAAGCACGGTGGTCACTGCATGATTGTTCTGCCGGACAAGCGCTATAGTTTCGACAAATTCCGTAGTGACACAAGTCTGGCTTATCTGATTTTTCAGCACTTGCAGCCGGAATTTCCTGCGAAGGCATTTCATGCCTTGGAATCGGCGATGTTGTACGACAAGGGTTATATCAATGCGGAAAATGTTGTTGAAGAGAGATTGAGTATTGATTCTTTGAGGAAAGCACTTGATGGATGGCATCCAGGTGTTCATTCCCATGTTTTCCAGTTCGAAGATGTGATAGCCAAGGTATTTGCCCCGCTGTGTGCGATGGGATTGATTGATTTCGATGTTCTGGAGGCCAGGATGAGCCACCAGTTTGGTGAGTTTGTTGTCGTTCTCCGCGCGGGTCGAGAGTACACCAGTTGGGATTCCGTCAAGGATTTTTATTCATTGTCGCGAGACACTATTACTCCAAAAAGGGGATTGCTGCATGCGCTCGAGTCGAAAAAAAATATGCTGCGTCGTTGGTACTCGTCCAGAGGCAATCAAGATGGCTCCGGTGATCCGCGCACTAAGAAATGAGCCTTGGGCCGAGGTGCGAGTGCTAGCAACCGCCCAGCATCGCCAGATGCTGGATCAGGTTCTTGATTTTTTCGATATCAAGCCAGATATCGATATGAATATCATGAGACCAAATCAGACATTGGCGGAATTGACCGGACGTCTGCTCGTTCAGATGGATGAGGTGCTGGAGTCTGTAGATCCCGATGTCGTACTGGTGCAAGGAGATACTACGACTGTGATGGCAGTTTCACTTGCCTGTTTCTATCGCAGAATATCAATAGGCCACGTCGAGGCAGGGCTGCGGACATGGGATGTACAGAATCCATTTCCGGAAGAGGCAAATCGTGTGATTGCGGGAAAGCTTGCGCGCTGGCATTTTGCGCCTACGCAAGGTTCACGCCAGAATCTCCTGAGGGATGGAATAGCAGACAGCAGCATCACTGTGACAGGCAACACCGTCATCGATGCTTTGCTGATGGCCGCTGCAAAGGATCTGGACATTGGCGTGCCCATGGATCCGGAAAAGCGTCTGGTCTTGGTTACCTCACATCGCAGGGAGAATTTTGGGGAGCCATTGCGTCGCATCTGCCAGGCATTGAAAACCCTTGCACGCCAGAATCCAGAAGTCCAGTTTCTTTACCCGGTGCATCCAAACCCCAATGTTAAGGGTGCAGCCCATGAGTTCCTGAAGGATGAGTCAAATTTCATGCTTTGTGAGCCATTGGATTATGCGCCTTTTGTCGCGGCAATGAAGAGATCCTATCTGATTCTGACCGATTCCGGGGGCGTCCAGGAAGAGGCGCCTGCATTGGGAAAGCCGGTGCTCGTGCTGCGTGAGGAAACAGAGCGTCCTGAGGCAATTTCTGAAGGTGTCGTGAAGTTGGTGGGGGCAGATACTGAATACATCGTGCAACAGACGCAACGACTGCTGCAGGATGGAATGGCCTATAAGGAGATGGCGAGAGGTGTTTCTCCGTATGGTGATGGGAAGGCCGCTGCAAGAATAGTTTCTGTTTTAAGAGAGCAGATTTTGTGAAGATTCTGCTTGTTGCATATGAGTTTCCGCCAATATTGGCTGCCCAGGCTCTGAGATGGTTTTATCTATCCAATGAGCTGGCCAAGTTAGGGGTGAATGTTCATGTCATATGCCCGGACATATCTGCTGAGCATGCATTTCCAATGGATCTTGATGGGCGAATAGCCATTCATCGCGTTTGGCCTGGGCCATTCATTGGGTTGAGTCAAAGGCTTGCGAGTAAAAGGCATGGAAGGCCTGAAGATGTCACTGGGATAAAGTCATCTCATGCTTCATGGGCTTTTCGTGCCTATCGGTTGGTGCGATCGGTTCTGGATGCCGTCTTGTACCCTGATGTCAGATCTGAATGGTATCCGTTCGCCCTTCGAAAAATGAGGAAGTTGCTGAGGACGGAAGATTTTGATGTGGTGATAAGCTCCCATGAACCGGCGGTTGATATATTTGTCGGATGTCATGCCCGTCGCTTTAATATTCCTTGGGTCGTGGACTTGGGTGATCCCCTGCTGACTCCATATTCGCCGCGCTGGAGGCGTGCAGTGGACTCGATAGTCGAGAGAAAAGTGATCTCTTGCGCCACTTCCATTTGGGTGACAGGCGACAGCGTTTCGAATCTGCTGAAGCAGAGACATGGTGAAGGCATTGGAGAAAAAATGTCCGTGCTACCGCAGGGTTTTCCGTCCGAGCAGACGGATTTCATTGATCGCCCAAGTGGTCGCCGGTTCCTTCTTGTGTTCACGGGTAATTTTTACAGAGATTTTAGAAACCCGGTCGAGCTGGCAAAGGCGCTTTCACTAATGAAAGATCTGGATATATCTTTTATTATTGCTGGCAATAATTCTGCATTTGAAGACCTGTTTCATGATGTGGACGGTGTGAAATTCCTGGGACAAAGAAGTCATTTTGAATGCCTTGAATTGCAGCAACAGGCAGATGTTCTTGTGAATATTGGTAATGTGCAAAGTTATCAGATCCCAGGTAAGGTCTATGAGTATCTTGGTTCAAAAAAGCCAATATTGCATATCCAGACGGGAGAATGTTCCGATCCCGGTGCGGAATTGATCGAGAGCACGGGTGCGGGGGTTGTTGTGAAGAACAGCCACCAGGAAATAGAAAGGGTGCTGCGCCATATGTGCCTGCAATGGATGAATGACCCCGGAAAGCTGATGGAGTGTAGAAAGGAGTCTCTCATTCAGGACCATTCCTGGAGTCGTCGGGCTGTTGAATGCAAAAGACTGTTGCAGAAAATTTTGTAGAAAGATGCTGAATGCCATGGAAATGGAGCCCGATGATGCCACTTTTTATCTCCCAGGGGCAGAGGCTTTGCTCAATGGGATATGTGCATGAAGCTCGACGTTATATTTGCGGCTGATGCCCTCCGCCCTCCGTTGACTGGTATCGGCCGGTATACCTACGAGCTGGCAAGGCGGGTGAGACACCATGAGGATATCGAGAGGTTGCGCTATTTTTCCTCTGGGCGTTGGGTCAGTGATCCCTTGGGGGCGATGGAGACATCGGACCATGTGTCCATCGCTCTCAACAGGAAGAAGGCGGCTTTGCGCGACAGGCTTGCAGGAAGCCGGATAGCCGTGCGTATCTATGAGAGATTGGCACCTGCCATTTTTGAATGGCGACTGCGTGGTAACGAGAAATCTGTTTATCACTCTCCCAACTATATCGTTCCTCCCTTCAAGGGAAGGACGGTGAGTACCGTTCATGATCTTTCCCACATCATATGCCCACAGTTCCATCCACGGGCTCGGGTGGAATATATGAATATGGCCCTGGGCGACAGTCTGGGACGGGCCAATCATGTCATCACCGTATCCGAAACAGTCCGGCAGGAAGTCCTGGCACACGGTTTGATGCTGCCGGAGCAAGTCACGGCCATTCATTTGGCCGCAGGGAGTGATTTTCTTCCTCACTCCTCAAAAATGCTGGAGCCGGCCATGACGGCCTTGGGCCTGAGGGCCGGGGAATATAGCCTTTTTGTGGGGACCGTGGAGCCTAGAAAAAATGTGGAGCGCCTCGTTCAGGCTTATGGAATGCTGCCGAAGAGAATGAGAAGCGATTGGCCATTGGTGATTGCCGGGGCCAGGGGATGGAATTCAGATTCTATTCATGCATGCATTGAGAAGGCACAGGCGCAAGGGTGGGCACGCTATATTTCCTACGTTGACCAATCCTGGCTCCCTGCCTTGTATGCTGGGGCACGATTGATGGCCTATCCATCGCTCTATGAGGGCTTTGGCCTGCCCATTGTCGAAGCTTTGGCCAGTGGCACGCCGGTGCTGACATCCAGGGTGTCCTGCATGCCGGAAGTCGCGGGTGGCGCGGCTTGGTTGGTAGATCCTCTCGATCTGGAGGAGATCTCGCATGGCCTGGAGGTATGTCTTGCTGATGAAAGATGGCAGGAGCAGGCCAGGGCGCTGGGGCTGGCGCGATCCACGCAGTTTTCCTGGGAGAAGTGCGCAGAGCGTACGGTAGGCATCTATGCCCAGGTCGCGCAACTGGTGTGACGGCTAGCGCGGCGGGCGAAGCGGTCTTAGCCTAGCTCTGCCATGGGCAATGCTCAACAGGGAAGAGACTGCGGCATAGCGGACGGCATTGCCCCATGATCTGAAGATCTTGGAACGATTCACTCTTGCCGTATGTAGTGGCAGGGCCACTTCTCCTATCCGCAGGCCTTGCCGGCGCATGAGCAGCAAGGTTCCTATGTCCTGGTAGTCCAGCATCGTGGCTTGCGTGGAGGTTGCCGTCTCCAGGGCCTGTCGGTTGTATAGGCGGAAGCCGGAAACGAAGTCCCGCAGGCCAAAGCCGGTCAGCCAGCGAAGCCACTGCCACGCGATGCGTCGTACCAGGCTGTTGCGCTCGGAAAAATAGGCAACGACCATGTCTGCCTGTTCACGTTGCGCCAACAGGGCGGGCAGCTCCTCGACTTCATATCTGCCTTCGGCGTCGATGGTGACGACAGTCTGGAAGCCATGGGTCAGTGCATAGCGCAGTCCGGTCTGCAAACTGCCCCAATTGGTCATGGCCAGCAATGGGCGCAGCACCCGGGCCCCGCATTCTTCTGCTTCATGGCAGGTCGCATCGGTGCTGCGGTTGTCCACGACTAGAACCGAGGCCTTCACCAGCGCATGTACACGGCGTATCAGATGCCCGATCTCGGTCTCGTTGTTGCGTGTGGAGATGACGACCAGCAGATCCTGGCGTGGCTTGGTAGGGCGGGTATCCGGTGCCAGGCTGCGGTAGTGGCGTGCCACGCTTTGCTCGCAGGGGCCGATGCTGAAGAAACGGTGCAAGGCCTTGTGCCCCGACTGGCCCAGCCGCTGTCGCAGAGCGGTATTGTGCTGCAGGCGCGCGATGCTGCTGCGCCACGCATCCTGGTCCTCGAAGGGAACATGCAGGCCGGCGTGTGCGTGCGCAACCACCCAGGGCATGCCCGAGCCTGGGAGGTCGGTCACGATACAGGGCTTGCCATGCAGCATGGCCTCCAGCAAGACGATGCCGAAAGCTTCCGTGCGTTCGCGTGAAGCAAGGCAAAAGATATCGCAGCTGGCGAACAGCGCATGCTTTTCCCCGTCGGAGACGGCACCCGTCAGTCGCACGGATGTGGGTCTGCCTTCAGGCGTGCATTGGCGGATCAGTGCCTCCAGCGATGTGCGCAGCTCGCCTTCTCCCGCGATCAACAACTCCACGCCAGGCATGGTTGACACGGCACGGATCAGTGTTTCAAAACCTTTGTAGTAAGTGAGCCGGCCTACGGAGAGCAGGCGCAGTCTCGTGTCTGAGCGCCAGCCCTGGCTGGGTGACAGCGCCGCAGGAGGAGGAATATTTCGAAGGTCCAGGCCCAGCGGGACGATCTCACATTTGCCGCGCCAGGCGCGCAAGGCGTTGCTGGCCTTGAGATAGGGTGGCGAAGTGGCGAATACCTGTTGGGCCCGCTCCAGCAGGGCCTGCTCGAAAGGGCGGTACAGCATGTAGGCCAGGGCCACCGACCATTTGATGTTGGACACCACCACATCCGAGTGCCAGTGGATCACCCAGGGCACACGCCTGGCTATCGGCAGCGTGAGTGCCCACAACGCTGAATTGTTAGGCAGGTGCAGGTGCAGCACGTCGGGTTGGACGCGTTCGATGGCGCGGCCCAGCGCGCGCCGAAAGCCGATGGCCATCGGCGCATACACCAGATTGAACTGGACGGGGACACGTTCCAGCCAGGAGGGATCATCCGGCAGTGGATCGCCATGGACCAGAGCATGGGCATCTATGCCCTGTCGTCGCTGCTCATGGACCAGGTCGGCGAGAAAGACTTCCATTCCGCCCCTGTAGGGGGGAAAGAATTTGCCAACGTGGAGGATGCGGAGCGCCATCGTGCGGGCTGCCTACTTCGCTGCGGGCGCCGGGGTCAGTTGATTGCGGATCTGTCGGTACTGCGGATTCTGTGGCTCCAGGCGAATGGCCTGATCCAGATCCTTGAGCGCCTCGGGCAGATGGCCGAGACCGCGGTGGGCCATGGCCCGGCCATAGTAGGCCGGCGCGCTGGGGCTGTGGGAGATCAGGGCGTCCAGCAACTGTTTGGCTTGCGCGCTGTCGCCCTGGCCAACAAGGGCCAGCCCCATTCCCACGGTCGGGCGGGGAGCGTTCGGCGATGCCTGCAGCAGACGGCGGAAGTCATCGGCGGCGATGGCGTATTGCTGAAGGCCTATGGCGGCCTCCGCGCGCTTGAGGCGCATGGCCTGCTCCATCTGCTTGGCGTTGTCGCTGTCCTCGGAAGGCTCATTCAGCGCGAGCGAGTAGGCTTCGAATGCGGGGCGCAACTGGCCCATGGCCATCATGGCCTCGGCCTTCTGATAATGCAAAGCCTGTCCCTTGAAGCCCTTGGACTGCGCTGCATCAAAGGCATTCAAGGCTTCCGTGAACTTCCTTTGCTGGGAAAGAATGGCCCCCATGTTGAATAGTGCATTGCCACCCAGGTCCCCCAGGACATTGGCCGTGGCGAAATCCTGTACTGCCTGGTCCAGCAGGCCTTTGTCTGCGCGTGCGGTACCCAGGTTGAGAAAGGCGCGGCCACGGCCCACGGCATTGGCCGGGGCTTTCTTGTCGATCTTTTCGGCGGCATCCGCCCAGGAAGTACCGGCGTCCTGGAGGGACAGCACCCGCTCAAAAGACAGAGCCCCAAACACAATGCCGATGACGATGCCGACGATGTAGAGGGTGCGTGGTTTGACCCCCGTCAGCGCAATGGCCGCCAATCCCGGGATGGCCACAGCCCACAGATAGCTGCGATACAGAACGAAGGGGTCCTGCAGCCAGACCGTGGCGAATTCGGTCGCATACCAGAGCAGGGGAAACAGGAGGCAGAGCGCGACCAAGCCAATGACACCGGGGCGCTTGAGCAAGGCCCAGATGGAGCAGGCCAGCAGGGCCAGGTAGCCCAGCGCGCCGGCCAGATGCCAGATCGATCCGAAGCCGAGAGGGAATGCCGGTCGCAGATCGATGGACATCCAGCCCACATAGGGAACGATCCATAGAAAGCCATAGGCAAAAAACAGGGCCGCTTCATTGAGGATGCTCAGGGGATAGATCTGTGAGGTGATTCCGGGCCGAAGGGCTTCCAATTGCCTTGCATAGCCCTGGGATTGCTCATCGAAAATCTGGCCCACCAGACTGCCGAAGAAATGAAAGACTGCAGCCGAGGCAATGGCCAGCAGTAGTAAGGCCATTCCCACCATGACCATGGCAGCCTTCAGGCCGGGACGCCGCACAAAGATATAGAGCGGCACCACCATGGCGACCGTCAGAAAGGCATGCTCCTTGGACAGAATGGCGAGCACATAGCAGATCAATGCCGCGACATGCCAGAGGGCTCGCCCATTCTGAAGCCCGCGCACAAAGGCCCAGCACGCCAGCACGGCAAAGAGGGTTGCCATGACGATGGATCGCTGCACTAGATATCCAACGGCGTAGACCGCGACGGGGTTGAGCGCGAAAAGGACCAGACCCAGTTGCAGGGCTGCATCGCGCGACGCGCGGAAGTGGGGTTGCTCCTCGATGTCGTGCGGAAAGCGCGTCTGTGTCAGCAGTGCCCTGAACAAGACATAGAGAGCCGCCACGGTCGCGAGATGCAAGGCGATATTGAAGGCGCGCTGCTTCCACCAGCCGTCTCCGAAAATCTGTTCGATCCAGACGAAGCTGCCATACGACAGCGTGCGCTGCTTGAAGTCCAACAGGCTGCCATAGTTGCCGAAAATCGTTCCATCCGTCAGACGCATATCGTCGAACAGCAGCCCGTTGTTCAGGCCGGGCAGATACACCCCCAATATGGCCAGCAAAAGAAGGGCACTGAACCAGTAAATCGCTTTGGAGGGGGCAGCCATTGCTTCTTGTCTTGTCTCGGATGTGGCGGAACTTGGAATGGTGGGCCGGGAAATGGCCGCTCTTGGGAAGAGCGCAGGCAGTTTACCAGCCGAGCAACCCGCTACCGCAGCCTGCTGCGCCGGTTTGACGTGAGTGTTGTGAGAAGGCCTGAGATGAAAAAAGCCCCATGCTGCGTCAGGCGCGGCATGGGGCCGGGAGGCCATCAGATGGGCGTGAACGCCCCTGGCATTTTGCTTACAGGCCAGCCGCAGCACGCAGCGCCGCTGCCTTGTCCGTCCGCTCCCAGGTGAACTCGGGCTCTTCACGGCCGAAGTGGCCATAGGCAGCGGTCTTGCTGTAGATCGGGCGCAGCAGGTCCAGCATCTGGATGATGCCCTTGGGACGCAGGTCGAAGTGGGCGGCCACCAGCTTGGCGATCTCGGCGTCGGGGATGACGCCCGTGCCTTCGGTGTAGACCGTGATGTTCATCGGGCGTGCCACGCCGATGGCGTAGGCCACCTGGATCTGGCACTGGCGCGCCAGACCGGCGGCCACGATGTTCTTGGCCACGTAGCGCGCGGCGTAGGCGGCGCTGCGGTCCACCTTGGTTGGGTCTTTGCCGCTGAAGGCGCCGCCGCCATGGGGGCAGGCACCGCCGTAGGTGTCGACGATGATCTTGCGGCCGGTCAGGCCGCAGTCACCCTGGGGGCCGCCCACGACGAAGCGGCCCGTGGGGTTGATCAGGTACTTGGTGTCCTGCAGCCACTCGGAGGGCAGCACGGGCTTGATGATTTCCTCGATGATGGCTTCGGTGAAGCTGGACTTCATCCTGGTGGCCGATTCCGACTGGTCGGGGCTGTGCTGGGTGGACAGCACCACGGTGTCGATGCTGTGGGGCTTGCCGTCCACGTAGCGCATGGTCACCTGGCTTTTGGCGTCAGGACGCAGGAAGGGCAGGCGGCCGTCCTTGCGCAGCTGGGCCTGGCGCTCGACGAGGCGGTGCGCGTAGTAGATGGGCGCGGGCATCAGCTCGGGTGTCTCGTCGCAGGCGTAGCCGAACATCAGGCCCTGGTCGCCGGCGCCGGTGTTGAGCTCGTCATCGCTGGCCTTGTCCACGCCCTGGGCGATGTCCTGGCTCTGCTTGTCGTAGGCCACGAGCACGGCGCAGCCCTTGTAATCGATGCCGTAGTCGGTGTTGTCGTAGCCGATGCGCTTGATGGTGTCGCGTGCGACCTGGATGTAGTCGACGTTGGCGCCCGTGGTGATCTCACCTGCCAAAACCACCAGGCCCGTGTTGGTCAGTGTCTCGGCCGCCACGCGGCTGTACGGGTCTTGGGCGAAAATGGCGTCCAGGATCGCGTCAGAGATCTGGTCGGCCACCTTGTCCGGATGGCCTTCAGAGACGGATTCCGAGGTGAAAAGAAAATCGTTCGCCATGTGAATAAACTCCTTGGTTGCAGCTTTTTTTGATGGGCGTTGCCCAAGCTGCAGGAGCCCTGGCGAACGCTTTAGCAGACTTGTTTTACGTCGCTCTGCAAGTTGCTCAGTTAACTCAGCGACCCGCACATTTTAATGCCTTCCTTGTTCCGACTGTTTGCTGCACTGCCTTTGTGGCTATTGCACCCCCTTGGCTCGCTCATCGGCTGGGTGGCTTTCGTGGCCTCCGGCACGTACCGGCGCCGCTTTCTGGCCAATGCCCGCCAGGCCGGCTACGGCTTCGGCGCCGTGGCGCCGGCCGTGGGGCACGCGGGGCGCATGGTGGCGGAGCTGCCGCGCATGTGGATGGGCAGGCAGCCGAGCTGCCAGATGCACAACGAGGAATGCGTGCGCCGGGCCTACGCTGCCGGGCGCGGCATCATCTTTCTGACGCCCCACCTGGGCTGCTTCGAGCTGTCGGTGCAGCATGCGGCACGGCAATGGTCGGCCGAGCATGGCGCGATCACCATTCTTTACCGGCCCGCGCGCCAGCCCTGGCTGGCCCGCGTCATGGAGACGGCGCGCAACCGCCCCGGCGTGCAGGCCGTGCCGACCACGCTGGCTGGCGTGCGCCAGATGATCAAGGCGTTGCGCAAGGGCATGGCCGTGGGGCTGCTGCCCGACCAGGTTCCGCCCGAGGGGCAGGGCGTCTGGTCGCCGTTCTTCGGCCGTGATGCCTATACGATGACGCTGGCGGCGCGCCTGGCGTTGCAGACGGGGGCCGCGGTGATCGTGGCCCGTTGTGAGCGCTTGTCCTGGGGGCGGGGCTATGCGCTGTATCTTGAGGAGTTGCCCGTGCCCTTGTCCGAGAATCTGGAAGCTGCGGTGCAGCAGATCAACGAGGCGATGGAACACACCATCCGCCAATGCCCGCAGCAGTACCTGTGGGGCTATGCGCGCTACAAGCAGCCGCGCCGTGAATCAGCTGCCGGCGAGGTGGGTGCATGAGCGGGCGCATCGGCGTGTGGCTGATGCGGTCGCTGGCGTGGATGCCGCTGCCGTGGTTGCGGGGGCTGGGTGCGTTTCTGGGGCGGCTGCTGTTCGTGCTGGCCGCGCCGCGCCGCAAGGTGGCGCTGCGCAATCTGGCGATGTGCTTTCCCGAGCTGACCGAGGCGCAGCGCGTGGATCTGGCGCGCCGCAACTTCATCGTCTTTTGCCAGACCTGGCTGGACCGCAGCTGGCTGTGGGCGGCGCCGCGCGAGGTGGTGGCCGAGCGCGTGAAGCTGCAGGGTGCCGTGCATGAGCTCGATGGCGACACCCCGACCATCCTGTTCGCGCCGCATTTCTACAGCATGGACGCGGGCGGGCTGGCCTTGCCGCTGCACACCACGCGGCCCTTCACCTCGATCTTCTCCACCCATCCGGACCCGGCGGTCGATGAGTGGTTCATGTCGGGGCGCCAGCGCTTTGGCGACGTGCGCATGCTCAACCGCGCCGACGGGGTCAAGCCCATCATCTCCAGCCTGCGCAAGGGCGGTTTGCTGTACCTTTTGCCCGACATGGACTTCGGTCGCAACGACTCGGTCTTCGTGCCTTTCTTCGGCGTGAACGCGGCCACCATTCCCTCGCTGTCGCGCTTCGCGCGCCTGGGCCGGGCCAAGGTGCTGGGCATGTACACGCGCATGACGCCCACGGGCTATGTGGCCGAGATCACCCCGGCCTGGACGGATTTCCCCACCGACGATGTCGAGGCCGATACGGCCCGCATGAACCGTGAGCTGGAGGCGGCCATCCGCACCATGCCCGACCAGTACTACTGGGTGCACAGGCGCTTCAAGACCCGGCCCGAAGGCGAGCCTTCGGTCTACTGAAGGGGGCGGGACAGGAACTGCTCCAGCGCTTGCCGCACCGCATCGGGCTGCTCGTGCACGACCCAGTGCGAGGTGCCGGCCAGGTGCTGCACCGTCAGGCGCGGCACCCACGGCTCCAGACCTTCGACCAGGGCAGGCTGCAGCGCGGGGTCGCTGTCGCCCCAGAGCACATGCGTGGGCACGCCGATGTCCAGCATCTCGGGCGGCAGCCTCAGGTTGCGCAGTGCGTCGGCTGAGTCCGGATCTTCGGGCCGGGGCGGCACCAGGGGACTGGCGCCGTAGTAGTGGCAGGAGCCTTGCACGCCCAGGTCCCAGTGCTCGCGGTAGCGCTGCTGCAACTGCGGCGTGAGCCATCCGGGCAACTCGCCCTGCGGCGTGCGGAAAAAGCCCAGCATGCGCTGCCAGTCGTTCTCGGCCAGCAGGGTGGGCGCATCAGGTCGGCGCAGAAAATGCATGTACTGGCTTGCGGCCTGCTGCACGGGGTTGTGCAGCAGTTCGCGCAGAAAGGCGCCCGGATGCGGGGCGTTGAGGATCATCAGCCGCTGCATCAGCCCGGGATGGCGGTTGGCCAGACCCCAGGCCAGGGCACCGCCCCAGTCGTGGGCGATCACGCAGGCTGCGGGTGCGCCAGGGCTTTCGATGGCGATCAGCGCCGCCAGATCCTGCAGCAGGTGCTTGGCCTTGTACTGCTCCACACCGGCCGGCTGGCTGGAACGGCCAAAGCCTCGCAGATCGGGGGCGACGCAACGCCATTGCGTGCCGAACTGCTCCAGCATGCCTTCCCAGATGAAGCTGCCTTCAGGAAAGCCGTGCAGGAACAGCAGCAGTGGCTGGCCGGGTTCGCCGCTGACGCGGCAGTGCAGATGGATGCCGTGAGGCAGCTCGCGAATGCAGGTGTTCACCATGTTGCGCTCCTTGCGGGGCGCTGGCTACACGAGCGCCTCCAGGCGCTAATCTTGGGGGCTGTCGGTCGCGGCGGGCGTCGCAGTTGCGACGTTCGCGACGTCGGCGGGCCCGTCCGTGGCCGCCGGCGGATTCAGGCCTTCGGGATGGCTCCAGTGCCACAGCAGCTGGGCCACCTCGTCCACGCCCTGCTTCTTGAGCGCGGAGAACATGCGCACTTCGCCACCACCGGCGTTGAGCCGCGTGATGGACAGCACCTTGGCCTGCTCGGCGCGCGTGAGCTTGTCGGCCTTGGTCAGCAGCACGAGGAATTTCAGGCCTTCCTGCACGCGCGGACGCATGGCGTCGAGCAGGGCTTCGTCCAGCTCCGTCAGGCCCAGGCGCGGATCGCACAGCAGCACGATGGCCGACAGGCTTTCGCGGCTGACCAGATAGTTCAGCATCACGCGCTGCCAGCGCTGCTTGTCCGTGCGCGAGACGGCGGCATAGCCGTAGCCGGGCAGGTCGGCCAGCACGGCGTCGGTCACGCCCTGCTTGCCCAGGGAAAACAGGTTGATGTGCTGTGTGCGGCCAGGCTTCTTGGAGGCGAAGGCCAGCTGCTTTTGCTGCGTCAGCGTATTGATGCAGGTGGACTTGCCGGCGTTGGAGCGGCCCACGAACGCGATCTCGGGCACATCGACCTTGGGAAGATGGTGCAACTGCGCAGCTGTGGTCAAAAAGCGCGCCGTGTGCATCCAGCCCATGGCCAGCTTGGGATCGATCAGGGAGGAAGTGGGGGCGGCATCGCCAGCCGGCGCAGCAGGATTCATGGTGTGGTCAGTCTCTCGGGGCCTCATTGTAGGTTCCCCCATGGAACCGGCGCGCCCAGCGGGCTATAGGCAACGGTGCTGACAAAGCGTGGCGCATGAAACTGGCGCACTCCAAAGTCGGAGACAGCGAGCAAGGGCCGCCCCGCCGCGAGGCTGTCGTCCCCTCCCCCGCGAAGCGGGCAGAGAGGTGGAAGGCGCGCAGCGCCTCAGGGGGAGCCTAAACCTCTTCGCTCCAGCAAAAACCATCCCTCGCAATCATGGCGCTGGCTGCGCTGGGCCCCCAGCTGCCCGCCGCATAGCCGCGCGGCCCCGAGGTGTCGCTGCGCCAGTGCTGAAGGATGGGTTCCACCCAGCGCCAGGCCTGCTCCTGCTCGTCGCTGCGCACAAAGAGGTTCAGCCTGCCGGCGATCACGTCCAGCAGCAGGCGCTCGTAGGCGCCCACGCGCTTGGCACCGAAGCGCTGGTCGAAGTCCAGGTTCAGGTGCACGGGGGCCAGCGAAGGCTCGGCCTGCTGCTGGGTGGCGCCCTGTGCCAGCAGGTGCAGCTCCAGCCCGTCCTTGGGCTGCAGATTGATCACCAGGCGATTGGCTTCGGACAGGGGCGAGCGGAAGATCGGGTGGGGCACGGGCCGGAAGTTCACGACGATGCGCGCGTCCCTTCCTGCCAGCCGCTTGCCGGTGCGGATGTAGAAGGGCACGCCGGCCCAGCGCCAGTTGCAGATCTCGGTGCGCAGGGCGACGAAGGTCTCGGTCTGGCTGCCCGCCGCCACGCCTTTTTCCTGCTGGTAGGCCGGCACGGGCTGGCCCTGGCTGGCGCCGGCCAGGTACTGGCCGCGCACCACGTGCTGGCTCAGGGTTTCCGGCGTCCAGGGCCTGAGCGACTGCAGCACCTTGAGCTTTTCGTCGCGGATGGCATGGGCCGATGCGTTGATCGGCGGCTCCATGCCGATGGCGCACAGCAGCTGCAGCGCATGGTTTTGCACCATGTCGCGCAGCGCGCCGGTCTGGTCGTAGAACGCGCCCCGGCTTTCCACGCCCAGTTCCTCGGCGATGGTGATCTGGATGTTGGCAATGGTCTCGCGCCGCCACAGCGGCTCGAACAGCGCATTGCCAAAGCGCAGCGCCAGAAGGTTCTGCACAGAGGGCTTGCCCAGGTAGTGGTCTATGCGGAACACCTGCTCTTCGCGCAGCACCTTGCGCAGCGTGGCATTGATGGCCTGGTTGGAGGCCAGGTCGTGGCCCAGCGGCTTTTCCAGCACCACGCGGGTGCGCGGGCCGTTCAGGCCCACGGCGGCGATCTGCTCGCAGACCGTGGTGAACAGGCTGGGGGCGGTGGCCACGTACATCACCACCGTTTCTGCGTCGCGCGCGGCCAGCGCCTGTGCCAGCTTCCCGTAGTCGGCGGGCTGCGACAGGTCCATGCGCAGGTAGTGCAGCAGGTCTGCGAAGCGGGCGAATTCCTCGGGGCTGGGGCGCTTGGACAGCTCGACGCCGTCAAAGCGCGACTGGATGAGGGCGCGGTACTGGTCGTCGCTCAGGTCATCGCGGGCCACGCACAGGATGCGGCCGCCCTCGGGCAGGGTGCCGTGGCGAAACGCCTGGAACAGCGCCGGCATGAGCTTGCGCCATGCCAGATCGCCCGTGCCGCCAAACAAGACCAGATCGAAACCCATGTTGCCTCCCGAGGTGAATATTTTGGTAACTGAGTTACCAATTTTTGAGGAAATCGAATAAATTATAGAGGCACCACGTCATTTGATTGAAGCTTCAGATGATGATTGTTGTAATTTGATTACTTCTCTGCAAGCAGCCCTGTCGGTGAACCCCATGCTTATCCGTTGCGATCACGCCCTCGCCTGGCCTCTTTTGCAAAACCACGCCCGGGCCGTGATGCCCGATTTCGACCTGCGCGGTGCCTTCGCCTCTGACCCCGCCCGGTTCGCGCGCTTCAGCCAGGAGGCTCCGCACTGCTTTGCGGACCTGTCCAAGAATCTGTGGGACGCGCAGGCCGAAGACCTGCTGCTGCAGCTGGCCCGCGATTGCGAGGTGGAGCGCCAGCGCGACGCCATGTTCGCGGGCGAGGCCGTCAACTCCACCGAGGGGCGTGCGGCGCTGCACACGCTGCTGCGCCATCCGCCCGGCAATGCGCCGCCGGGTCTGGCCTGGGCGCTGGCCCAGGTGCACGAGACGCTGGATGCCATGCTGGCCTATGCCGAGCGCGTGCGTGCGGATGCGGACATCACCGACGTGGTGTGCATGGGCATAGGCGGATCGGGTCTGGGGCCGCAGATGGCGGTCCAGGCGCTGCAAGGCCTGGGCGATGCGCGCCGGCGCATGCACTTCGTCTCGAACGTGGATGGCCACGCGCTGCAGGCCGTGCTCGTGGGCCTGCAGCCGCGCAGCACGCTGTTCATCGTGGCCTCCAAGGTGTTCAACACGCAGGAGACGCTGACCAATGCGCGCAGCGCACTCGACTGGTTCCACGCAAACGGCGGCAGCGAGGTGTCCCGCCATTTCGTCGCGCTGACCACCCATGCCGCTGCGGCGGCGCAGATGGGCATCACCACCACCTTCGGCTTCTGGGACTGGGTGGGCGGGCGCTATTCGCTGTGGTCGTCCATCGGACTGCCGGTGGCCGTTGCCGTAGGCGCTGCCGCGTTTCGCGCCATGCTGGCCGGTGCGCACGCCATGGACATGCATTTCCGCACGTCGCCGCTGCAGGCCAACCTGCCCGTGCGCCTGGGCCTGCTCGACGTCTGGTACCGCAATCTGCTGGGCTTTGGCAGCCGCTGCATCGCGCCCTACCACGCAGGCCTGCGGCGCCTGCCGGCCTATCTGCAGCAACTGGAGATGGAGAGCAACGGCAAGCGCGTGGACCGGCAGGGCCGGCCGCTGGCGCTGGGCTCGGCACCCGTGCTCTGGGGTGAGCCCGGCACGGATGGGCAGCATGCCTTCTTCCAGATGCTGCACCAGGGCAGCGACATCGTGCCGCTGGAGATCATTGCGGTGAAGCAGGCTTCGCACACCTTGCCAGGCCACCAGGAACAGTTGCTGGCCAACGCGCTGGCCCAGGCCCAGGCCCTGATGCAGGGGCGCGCCAGCGAGGACGGGCACCGCCATTTCCCCGGCAACCGTCCCAGCAGCTTCCTGCTGCTGGACGCGCTCACGCCTGCGGCGCTGGGTGCGCTGGTTGCGCTGCAGGAGCACCGCGTGTTTGTGGCCGGCGCGCTGTGGGGCATCAACAGCTTCGACCAATGGGGGGTGGAGCTGGGCAAGCTGCTGGCGCGTGACCTTCAGCTGCGGCTGGGCAATGGCGACATGGCGGGGCTGGACGCCTCCACCGCCGGCCTGCTGCAGCGGCTGCGGGCCTGATGGCCTGAGGGCCTGAGGGCCTGGCCCCGCTCTACGCCTCCCGGAAACAGTTGACCGGCAGCCCTGGCACCTCGACGCGGCAATGCATCAGCGCCCCGGCAGGCACGGCGGCCCGGCGTTCTTCCTCGGGGCGGCCGTGCGCGGCGGAGGTGATGTAGAGCGTGCGCAGGTCTTCTCCGCCCAGGCAGACCATGGTGGGGCAGCGCACGGGCGTCTCGATGCGCTGCACGACTTCGCCCTGCGGGTCCAGCCGCAGCACGCAGCCGCCTTCGTACATGGCCACCCAGTAGTGGCCCCGGGTGTCGACGCAGGCACCATCGGGCCGGCCGCCGTACAGGCGCCCTTGCGTGCGGGGCGCGAAGGCCTTCCACAGTGCGCGGGGCCCCAGCGTGCCGGTGTCCAGGTCGAAGGCAAAGCGGTCTATGCGGTGTGCGGGCGTGTCGGCCCAGTACAGCCATGCGTCGTCGGGGCTGAAGGCCAGCCCGTTGGCCGTGGTGCAGTCGCCTGCCATGCGCTGGACCGCGTAGCCGCCGTTGTCCACCGCGCGCAGGCACCACAGTGCCGCCTCGGGCGCGGTCTTTGGTGCGAACAGGGAGCCGGCCCAGAAGCGGCCGGCTCGGTCGCAGCGGCCGTCGTTGAGGCGGAACTGGCGTGGATCGTGGTCCAGGCCGGCCAGCATGGTGATGTGGCCGGTGGCCGGATCCAGCAGGCCGAAGCCGTCTCGCAGGCCGATGACGATGCGGCCCTGGTCCGTGGGCGCGCAGCAGCCGGGCTCGCTGGGCGTGGCCCAGCTTTGCTGCTGGCCGCTGGCCGGGTCCCAGGCATGGATGCGCAGGCCCTGGATATCGCACCAGTAGAGCCGGCGATCAGCGGGGTGCCAGAAGGGCGATTCGCCCAGGGCGCTGGGAGGAACCGGGGCGATCTGCATGGCCATGGTCTGCTCGCTGGAAGTCATGGCCAGCATTCTAGGAGCGGCTCCCGCCAGACCGCTGCTCGCAGATAGTGTGTTGCGCAGATCAGGGATATCTCTAGCCAGGCATGTGCATAGAAGTATCAGCGGCCGGGCTGCCCGTACCAATGCACCCGCAGGCCTGTCCCCACAATCGGTCACCAGCGGCAGGGATGGACCGCGAAGACCACAGCATTCATTGCGAAGGAGACAGACATGCACAGCTTGCTCAGGGTGGGCGCGGCGCTGGCCGTGGCCGCATCGGCCGCCGGCGCACAGGCCGACACCGAACTCGTGATTGCGACCGTGAACAACGGCCACATGATCGAGATGCAGAAACTCTCTGCCCGCTTCGAGCAGGCCCACCCCGGCATCACGCTCAAATGGGTCACGCTGGAAGAGGGCATGCTGCGCCAGCGCGTGACCACCGACATCGCCACCAAGGGCGGCCAGTTCGACGTGATGACGGTGGGCCTGTACGAGGTGCCGATCTGGTCGAGGAATGGTTGGCTGCTGCCGATTGCCACCGATGCCGCCTATGACGCAGACGACTTGCTGCCTTCCATCCGCAAGGGCCTGTCGCACGAGGGCAGGCTCCACGCCCTGCCGTTCTATGGCGAGGCATCGATGCTCATGTACCGCCGTGATCTGGCCGAAAAGGCGGGTTTCACCATGCCCGCGCAGCCGAGCTGGGAGCAGGTGCGGGAATTTGCCGCCAAGGCCCATGATCCCAAGGCTGGCGTCTACGGCATCTGCCTGCGCGGCAAGCCGGGCTGGGGTGACAACATGGCCCTGGTCACCACCATGGTCAACACCCACGGTGGCCAGTGGTTCGACATGCAATGGAAGCCGCAGCTGGACACACCGGCCTGGAAGAAGGCGGTGGGTTTCTATGTGGAGCTGCTGAAGTCCTACGGGCCGCCCGGCGCATCGGCCAACAGCTTCAACGAGAACCTGGCGCTGTTCAACGAGGGCAAGTGCGCGGCCTGGGTCGATGCCAGCATTGCGGCCTCGTTCGTGGGCGATCCACGGCAGTCCAAGGTGGCCGGCAAGGTGGCGTATGCGGCCGCTCCCGTGGCCTCCACGCCCAAGGGGGCGACGTGGCTGTGGACCTGGAACCTTGCCATTCCCGCCAGCTCCAGGAAGGTGGATGCGGCCCAGGCCTTCATCAAATGGGCCACTTCCAAGGAGTATGTGCAGCTGGTGGCGCGCGAGCATGGCTGGCGCGCCGTTCCCACGGGCACGCGGCAGTCCACCTATGCGAGCGCCGAGTTCCAGAAGGTCGCGGACTTTGCCGGCGCCGAGAAAAGCGCCATCGACAGCGTGAGCCTGAGCGATGCGACCGAGCCGCGCTCACCCTACATCGGCGTGCAGTACGTGGCCATCCCCGAGTTCCAGGCCATAGGCATTGCCGTGGGGCAGCAAGTCAGTGCGGCGCTGTCGGGCAAAGCCACGGTGGAGCAGGCGCTCAAGACCTCGCAGACCCTGGCGGACCGCGAGATGAGGAAAAGCGGCTACTACAAGTGATGGCTGCCTCGATGCTTCGACCAAGCCCCGCGCCCATGACGCGCCTGCTGCCCCGCGCGCTCATGGCTCCCGCCGTGGCCGTGCTGCTGTGCTGGATGCTGGTGCCGCTGCTGATGACGGTGTATTTCTCGTTCGTCGACTACAACCTCATGCAGCCGGGCGGCCACCCCTTCGTGGGCCTGCGCAACTACGAGTTCTTCGTCACCGACCCGGACTTCATGCCCGCCGTGCGCCAGACCCTGGTGTTCCTGGCCAGCGTGGTGTCGATCACCGTGGTGCTGGGCGTGCTGCTGGCGCTGCTGGTCAACGAGCCATTTCCGGGCCGCGGCATGGTGCGCGTGCTGCTGATCTCGCCCTTCTTCGTGATGCCCGCCGTCAACGCGCTACTGTGGAAGCACATGATGATGAATCCCATCTACGGCGTGCTGGCCAGCCTGTGCAGGGCGCTGGGCCTGGAGCCTGTGGACTGGCTGACCGAGGTGCCGCTGCTGTCCGTGGTCATCATGGTGTCCTGGCAGTGGCTGCCTTTTGCCTGCCTGATCTTCATCACCTCGCTGCAGTCGCTGGACCGCGAGCAGATGGAGGCGGCGCGCATGGACGGCGCCAATGCCCTGCAACGTTTCCACCACCTCACGCTGCCCCATCTGGCCCGACCGATGGCGGTGGTGGTGATGATCGAGATGATCTTCCTGCTGGGCGTGTTTGCGGAGATCGCCATCACCACGGCGGGAGGCCCGGGCAACGAGAGCACCAACCTCACCTATCTCATCTACAAGCAGTCGCTGATGCATTTCGACGTGGGCGTGGCCTCTGCGGGGGCATTGTTCGCCGTGGTGCTGGCCAACATCGTTGCCGTCTTCCTGATCCGCATCGTCGGCAAGAGCCTGGACTGAGCGCATGACGGCCCCTTCTCTTTCCACCGCCTTGCGTGCCGCCGCGGCCTGGGCGCTGGCGCTGCTGCTGTTCTTTCCGCTGGGCTGGCTGTTCCTGACCGCGTTCAAGACCGAGCTGCAGGCCATTGCCGTGCCGCCGCTGTTCGTGTTCGAGCCCACGCTGGCCAACTTCGGCGAGGTGCAGCAGCGCAGCAACTACCTGCTGCACGCACGCAACTCCTTGGTCACCAGCCTGGGGTCCACCCTGGCGGGCCTGGCCATCGCCGTGCCCGCCGCCTACTCGATGGCCTTCTTTCGCACGCGGCGCACACGCGATGTGCTGATGTGGATGCTGTCCACCAAGATGATGCCCGCCGTGGGCGCATTGCTGCCCATCTACGTGCTGGCCCAGGGCGCCGGCCTGCTGGACACGCTCACGGTGCTGACCGTGGTCTTCACGCTGTCCAACCTGCCCATCATGGTGTGGATGCTCTACAGCGCGTTCAAGGACATCCCGCACGAGATCCTCGAAGCCGCGCGCATGGATGGCGCCTGCCTGTGGGCCGAGTTCCGCCATGTGGTGCTGCCGCTGGCGTTGGGCGGCATTGCCTCCACGGGCCTGCTGTGTCTGGTGCTGAGCTGGAACGAGGCCTTCTGGTCGCTCAACCTCAGCAGCGCGCGCGCCGGCACGCTGGCCACGCTGATCGCCTCCTACTCCAGCCCCGAGGGGCTGTTCTGGGCCCGTCTTTCGGCCGCCTCGCTTTTGGCCATCGCGCCCATCGTGGTGTTCGGCTGGTTCAGCCAGAAGCAACTGGTGCAGGGCATGACCTTCGGCGCCGTCAAGTAGCCGCTCTTCAAACCAAGAAAACCATGGCCTATCTGCAACTGCAAGACATGCGCAAGAGCTTTGGCGAGGCGCACATCATCCGTGGCGTGGACCTCGCCATCGAGCGCGGCGAGTTCATCGTCTTCGTCGGCCCCTCGGGCTGCGGAAAATCCACGCTGCTGCGCCTGATCGCGGGGCTGGAGTCCGTCAGCGCGGGACATCTGCTGCTCGATGGGCGCGACATCACGCACACGCCCTCGGGCCGGCGCGATCTGGCCATGGTGTTCCAGAGCTATGCGCTGTACCCGCACATGAGCGTGTACGACAACATGTCCTTTGCGCTGCGCCTGGCGGGCGTGCCGCGCAAGGAGATACTGCGCAAGGTCGGCCGGGCGGCAGAAACGCTCAATCTCACGGCCTGCCTGGAGAGCCGCCCGGGCGAGCTGTCGGGCGGGCAGCGCCAGCGCGTGGCCATCGGACGCGCCATCGTGCGCGAGCCCAAGGTCTTCCTGTTCGACGAGCCGCTGTCCAATCTGGATGCGGCGCTGCGCGGCAACACGCGCGTGGAAATCCTCAAGCTGCACCGTGCATTGGGCGCCACCACCATCTATGTGACGCACGACCAGGTGGAGGCCATGACCCTGGCCGACCGCGTGGTGGTGATGCGCGACGGTGCCATCGAGCAGGTGGGCTCTCCTCTGGAGCTCTATGACCGCCCGGCCAACCGCTTTGTCGCGCAGTTCATCGGCATGCCGCCGATGAACCTGCTGGCGGCCCATGCCGTGCCGGGCCTGTCGGCCAGCACGCAGGGGCGCTTGCCGCGGGACGGCACGCTGGGCATACGCCCCGAGGCGCTGCGCCTGTCCCGGGCAGATGCAGGTCCCGGTGATGGGGCTGGCGTCCAGGGGCGCGTGGACCTGATCGAAGCCTTGGGTGCCGACACGCTGGTCCATGTGGATGTGGCCGGCGTGCCGCTGGTGGCGCGCCAGACCGAGCGCATGCCGCTGGCCGTGGGCGATGGGGTGGGGGTGTCCCTCGACCCGGGCTGCATGCTCCATCTGTTCGACCGCGATGGCCGTGCGCTGGCGGCCTGCTGAGCCTGGCGGCCGAGCCCTGCCTTCTTCTTTCCGTCTCTTCCCATCCCTTTGTCCGGGACACCATGAACGCGACTGCCCCCTCCCTTTCCCGCCCCACGGTGCTGCACCTGGGTCTGGGCTCTTTCCATCGCGCGCACCAGGCTGCCTACCAGCAGCGATTGATGGATGCGGGCGACACGCAGTGGGCGCTGGTGGGCGCCAACCTGCGCCCTGACATGGCGCAGACGCTGGACGCCCTGGTGCGACAAGGCGGTGCCTACACGCTGGAGACGATTGCACCCAACGGCACGGTGCACTACCAGTGGATGGATGCCTTGAGCGAGGTGATTCCGTACGCGCCCGGGCTGGCCGCCGTCGTGCAGCGGGGCGCCTGGCCGGCCACCCGCATCATCTCCTTCACGGTCACCGAGGCCGGTTACTGCCTGGATGGTCAGGGAGCGCTCGACGCCGCGCATCCCGATCTGGCGCAGGACCTGGAGCGCGCACGCCGGGGCGAGGCGGGGACCACCATCTATGGCGTGCTCTGCGCCATCCTGCAGGCGCGCCGCGCCACCGATGCCGGCCCCGTCACGCTGCTGAGCTGCGACAACCTGCGCCACAACGGCGACCGCCTGCGCGCCGGCCTGCTGGCCTTCATGCGCCAGGCACAGCTGCATGGGCTGGCCGACTGGGCACAGCGGCATACCAGCTGCCCCAACGCCATGGTCGATCGCATCACTCCCCGCCCGCCACCGGAGCTGCGCGCGCGCGTGCTGGCCGCCACCGGCCGCGACGACGAGGCCGCGGTGATGGCCGAGCGCTTCACGCAATGGGTGATCGAGGACCGCTTCATTGCCGGGCGCCCCGCCTGGCAGACGGTGGGCGTGGAGCTGGTGCCCTCGGTGGCGCCTTACGAAGAGGCCAAGATCCGCATCCTCAACGCCAGCCACAGCTGCATCGCCTGGGCCGGGACGCTGGCGGGCCTGGAGCATATCCACGAAGGCTGCGCCGTGCCCGCGATACGCCAGATGGCCTGGGACTACGTGACCCGGGATGTGATCGCCTGCCTTTGCGCACCGGGCCGGCCCAGGCCGCTGGACCTGCCGGCCTACCGTGACACGGTGCTGGAGCGCTTTGGCAATGCCGCCCTGCGCGACACCAACCAGCGCGTGGCGGCCGATGGGTTTGCCAAGATCCCCGGCTTCATCGCGCCTACGCTGCGCGAGCGGCTGGCGGACAACGCCGCCATCGATGCCGCGGCCATGCTGCCAGCGCTGTTCCTGGCCTTCCTGCAGCGCTGGCACCGGGGCACACTGCCCTATGCGTACCAGGACCAGGCCATGGACCCGGCGGTGGCGCATGCCATCTGCGCGGCGCCCGATCCCGTGGCCTCGCTGTGCGCCGAGCCGCTGCTGTGGGGTGAGGTGGCAGGCCATCCGCAACTGATGGAGTCGGTGCGCCGGGCCTCGGAGCGGGTACGGGCATTTGTGGACAGAACCGAAACATGCACAAGGCGGAGCTGACATGCGCATAGCCATCGTGGGCGAGGCCCTGATCGATTTCACCGCCACGGGTGGCCTGGCCTTCCAGGGCCATGAGGGCGGGGCGCCCGCCAATGGCGCCATCGCGGCGGCGCGGCTGGGGCAGGCCACGGGCCTTGTCTCGCAGCTCTCGGAGGACCTCTTTGGCGAGCGCCTGTTCGCGCACCTGCAGCGCAACGGCGTGGACATGCGCCTGGTGCAGCGCTGCAGCGCGCCCAGCACGCTGGCCTTTGTGGAGCGCGGCGAACACACCAACCGCTATGCCTTCTACATGCAGGGCACGGCCGACACGCTGTGGGCGCCTGCCGAGCTGCCGAAGTTGCCGGACGAATGCCGCATCCTGCAGTTCGGCTCCATCGCGCTGCTGCATGCGCCGGCGGGGCCGCGCATCCTGGATCTGGTGGCCGCGCAGCGCGGTCGGCGCCTCATCGTCTTCGACCCCAATGTGCGTCCCACGCTGATCCGCGATGCGCAGGCCTTCCGGCGCGACTGCCTGGCCTGGCTGGCCCTGGCCGACCTGGTCAAGCTCAGCGACGAGGATGCGGCCTTCATCGCGCCCGGTCAGCCGGTGCTGGAGGCTGCCGGGAGCTGGCTGTCGCGCGGGCCCAGGGCCGTGGTGCTAACGCAGGGGGCCGAGGGCGCCACCTTGCTGCGCGCAGGCCGCGCTCCGCTGTCGGTGCGCCCGCCTGCAGTGCCGCTGGCGGACACCATCGGCGCGGGCGACACCTTTGGCGCGGCACTGTCCGTGGCGTTGCTCGAGCGCGGCGTGGAGCAGGCGCAGCAGTTGAAGTCCCTGCCAGATGCCGCGTGGCGCGAGGTGCTGCGCTTTGCGGCCACGGCAGCCGCGCTCAACTGCACGCGCGCCGGCGCCCAGCCGCCCTGGCGTGCGGAGCTGGATGCCGCGCTTGCGGGCCTGGATGCTGCGCAGGCGCAGCAGCACCACAGGGCGTAGCGGCCGCCGGTGTTACCGTGCGCCCTGTGCCCGTCTCCATCGTCCCTGATTGACCGACTGCCATGCCCAGCACACGCCGCCGCCCGCCGCGCCAGCGCCATCCCGAACTGGAGCGCGACTTTGTCCGCACGCCCGCCCTGGGCTATGAAGACGTGGAGGGCAGTGGCCTGGTGCGCTGCCTGGCGCATGGTTTCCCGAGTCCGCTGGTGCGCTGGCATTTCCATGACGAGTACGAACTGCATCTCATCACCCACACCTCGGGCCGTGCCTTCGTGGGTGACTGGATAGGGCCGTTCGAGCCGGGCCACCTCGTGCTGTGCGGGCCGCGCCTGCCGCACAACTGGATATCGTTCGACGTGCCCGAGGCCGGCGCGCCCGAACGCGATCTCGTCATCCTGTTCAACCACGATCCCATTGCCCGTGCGGCCGAGCAGATCCCCGAGATGCGCGAGGTACTGCAGCTGCTGGACCGCGCGCGCCACGGCATCGAGTTCTTCGGCATGGCCGAGGCAGCGCGCGTGCACTGGGAGGCGGTCCGGGGTGCGCGCGGCATGCGCCGCTTCGCGGCCTTTTGTGATCTGCTGTCCGATCTTTCCGAATGCACGGACTACCGGCTGCTGTCGGCCGTGCAGATGCAGGGCGTGCAGGCCGAGGCCCAGGTGGACCAGATCAACGAGGTGGTCAACCGCATCATGGCGCGCGTGAACGAGCCGCTGAGCCTGGCGGACGTGGCGGCCGAACTGGGCATGAGCGAAAGCCGCTTCAGCCGTTTCTTTCGCCGTGCCACAGGCAACAGCTTCACCGACTTTGTCAGCCGCGTGCGCATCAACAGTGCCTGCCATCTGCTCATGCAGACCGATTGCTTCATCGCCGATATCTGTTTTCAGGTCGGCTTCAGCAATCTGGCCAACTTCAACCGGCGCTTCCTTGAAATCAAGGGGATGACGCCCTCGGAATTCCGCAGGCAGGCCGAAAGCCGCTTCGGCGCGGGCTGAGGCGGGCGAGGGACCTGGAATCCGGGAAAGAAGGGGTGTGGTATTGCGTGCCACATGGGTAGAGCCCTTATTGCCGCGCTGGCACAGATCGATATGCTGGGTTGCGAAAAACACATGTTCCGCACCGGATCCGTGGCCAGTTTGTGACCACGATCAAGGAATGTGTCTTCCTCTGCGCGCAGGGGCGAAAGCAGGGTTCCTGACGATATCAATCTCAGGGGGCCCCATTGTAGAATCCGCCGAATTTTGCGCTTTCAACAACAGAACCACGCCCTCGATATGAAGTTGCTTGCCTCTTTGCTGACGGCTGCCATTCTTGCTGCAGCCCCCGCCTTTCCCGCTTTCTCCGCTGGCGAGGCACCTGCTGCCCCGGCTCAGCCGAAGGCGGCCAAGGCCGATCTGGCGAAGGGCGAGGCCAGCTACACCGCCGTCTGCGCGGCATGCCATGCGGCCGACGGCAATTCGACGGTGCCCATCCAGCCCAAGCTGGCCGGCCAGCATCCCGAGTACCTGGTCAAACAGTTGCTGGAGTTCAAGGACGACAAGCGCAAGGACCCGGTGATGAAGGGCTTTGCCAGCATGCTCAGCGAGCCTGACATGAAGAACATCGCCGCTTGGCTGCATGCGCAAAAGCCCAAGGACGGCTTTGCCAAGGACAAGGACCTGGTGGCCATGGGCGAGCGCATCTACCGTGGTGGCATCCAGGAGCGCAACATCGCCGCCTGCGCAGGCTGCCACAGCCCCAACGGCGCCGGCATCCCGGCCCAGTACCCGCGTCTGGCCGGCCAGCACGCCGACTACACCACCACCCAGCTCACGGCCTTCCGTGACGGCAAGCGCGGCAATAGCATTCAGATGACGCAGGTTGCTGCCAAGCTTAACGATCGCGAAATCAAGGCCGTGGCAGACTACATCGCTGGCCTGCGTTGATGTGCTCCCGGAACCGATGCGGTTCCCAGGGTAATCACCGGGAACCTATTGCCCTATAGACGCCCCAAGCCAGGCGGGTCCATCGCATGAATGCAGATGGTCCCGCTTTTTTCATTCGGGTTTTGGCTTTTCGCTCTTCATGTCAGACAACTCTTCCGGTGCCGCTCTTGCCTCCCCCCGCCCGCAGGCCGCGCGCGCGATGCTGGAGCTGCTGGCATCGATGCGCTTCGCGATCTCGCTGCTGACGGTCATCTGCATTGCCTCGGTGATCGGCACCGTGCTCAAGCAGCATGAGCCGGTGGGCAACTACGTCAACCAGTTCGGACCGTTCTGGGCCCAGCTGTTTCTTGCGCTCAAGCTCAATGCGGTCTACAGCGCCTGGTGGTTCCTGCTGATCCTGGCCTTTCTGGTGATCAGCACCTCGCTGTGCGTGGCACGCCATGCGCCCAAATACCTGGCCGATCTGCGCAATTTCAAGGAAAACGTTCGCGAGCAAAGCCTCAAGGCCTTCGGCCACCGTGCGCAGAATGTGGTGCCCGGCAGCACCGAGGAAGCCGCCAGGCGCCTGGGCCAGCAGCTGGTGTCGGGCGGCTGGAAGGTGCGGCTGCAGCAGCGCGATACGGCGGCCGGTCCCGGCACGGGCTGGATGCTGGCGGCCAAGGCGGGCGCGGCCCACAAGCTGGGCTACATCGCCGCCCATGGCGCCATCGTGCTGATCTGCCTGGGGGGGCTGTTCGACGGTGACCTCATCGTGCGTGCGCAGATGTGGCTGGGAGGCAAAACACCTTATACCGGCGGTGGCCTGATCTCCGAGGTGTCCGAGCAGCACCGGCTGAGCGAACGCAACCCCACCTTCCGCGGCAACCTGCTGGTGACCGAGGGCGGCACGGCGGGCACGGCCATCCTGTCGCAGTCCGATGGCGTGCTGCTGCAGGAGCTGCCCTTTGCGGTGGAGCTCAAGAAGTTCATCGTCGAGTACTACTCCACGGGCATGCCCAAGCTGTTTGCCAGCGAGGTCGTCATCCACGACAAGGCCACGGGCGAGAAGCTGGAAAAGCGCATCGAGGTCAACCACCCGGCCAGCTACCGCGGCATCGAGATCTACCAGTCCAGCTTTGATGACGGCGGCTCGTCGGTGAAGCTGCATGCCGTGCCGCTGGAGGCCGGGACCAAGCCCTTCGATGTCGAGGGCGTGATTGGCGGCTCCAGCCAGTTCACGCGCAAGCTCGCCGACGGCAAGGACGAGGCGCTGACGCTGGAGTTTGCCGAGCTGCGCACCATCAACGTCGAGAACTTCGGCGGTGCGGGCGGCGCCAGTGGCAGCGCCACCGATGTGCGCAAGGTGGACCTGAAGCAGGCCATCGACGAGCGCCTGGGCGCGGCCCACAAGACCGTGACCAAGAAGGAGCTGCGCAACATCGGCCCCAGCATCCGCTACAAGCTGCGCGATGCCGCGGGCCAGGCGCGCGAGTTCCAGAACTACATGCTGCCCGTGGACACGGGCGACGGCCAGCGCGTGTTCCTGCTGGGCGTGCGCGACAACCAGGCCGACGCCATGCGCTATCTGCGCATTCCCGCCGACCCCGAAAGCGAAATGGACACCTTCCTGCGCCTGCGCAGCGCGCTGCAGGATCCCAAACTGCGCGAGCAGGCGGCCCGGGCCTATGTGGCCAAGGCCATCGATTCCTCGCGCTCCGAACTGAGCGGTGCGCTGGCGCAGTCGGCCACCAAGGCGCTGGAGCTGTTCGCGGGACAGACCGACAAGAAGGGTCCCGATGGCAAGCCGCTGGGCGGGCTGCAGGCCATCTCCGATTTCATGGAAAGCAATGTGCCCGCGGCCGAGCGTGAACGCGCGGGCGAGGTGCTGGTGCGCATTCTCAATGGCGTGCTGTTCGAGATGGCCCAGATCGTGCGGGCCCAGGCCGGCCAGGCACCGCTGGAGCCCAGCGAGCAGACGCAGTCCTTCATGACACAGGCCGTGTTCTCGCTCAGCGACGCGCAGTTCTACCCCGTGCCCATGGTCTTCATGCTGCAGGACTTCAAGCAGGTGCAGGCCAGCGTGTTCCAGGTGGCGCGTGCGCCGGGCAAGAACGTGGTGTATCTGGGCTGCCTGTTCCTCATCATCGGCGTGTTCTGCATGCTGTACGTGCGCGACCGCCGCATCTGGATCTGGCTCACGCCCCGCGATGGCCAAAGCCATGCCGAAATGGCCTTGTCCACCAATCGAAAAACGCTCGATGGTGATAGAGAATTCGCCATGCTGGCCGGCAAGCTGATAGGCGCCGAGCCCATCCACAAGAAACCCCCCGGAGGTTCCGCATGAACACCGCCACCACGACGACTTTGACGCTCAACGAGGGCTTCTTCGCCCGCCGCAACTGGTTCGACTGGGTGTTTGCGGCCCTCGTGGCGGCGGGGCTGCTCTATGCGCTGCAGCGCTATGGCGAGTACATGGATGTCTACGAGAAGTGCATCCTGGTCGGCACCATTCCCGCGGCCATCTGGCTGGGCTGGTTCTGGCGCTCGCTGCGGGCGCTGATGCTGGTGGTGGCCGGGCTGTCGCTGCTGGCCATTGCGCTGTACCAGGGGCCGGAGGGGGCGCAGCTGGCGCGCTCGGACACGGTGTTCGGCCTCAAGTACTTCCTGTCCAGCCAGTCGGCCATCCTCTGGATGAGCATGGTGTTCTTCATCAGCACCGTCTTCTACTGGATCGGCATGTTTGCGCGGGGCGAGGGCACGGCGCTGTCGCTGCTGGGCTCGCGCCTGGCCTGGCTGGCCGTGACGCTGGCGCTGGTGGGCACCATGGTGCGCTGGTACGAGAGCTATCTGATCGGCCCTGACGTGGGGCACATCCCGGTCAGCAACCTCTATGAAGTGTTCGTCATGTTCTGCTGGATGACGGCGCTGTTCTATCTGTACTACGAACAGCACTACGACACGCGCGCCCTGGGTGGCTTCGTGATGCTGGTGGTCAGCGCGGCCGTGGGCTTTTTGCTGTGGTATACGCTGGTGCGCGAGGCGCACGAGATCCAGCCCCTGGTGCCGGCGCTCAAGAGCTGGTGGATGAAGCTGCATGTGCCGGCCAACTTCATCGGCTACGGCACCTTCGCGCTGGCTGCCATGGTCTCCTTCGCCTACCTCATCAAGCAGCAGGCCGCGGAGACGCGCTGGTACAAGCTCGCCCCGCTGTGGATGCTGGGCGTGGTGCTGTGCTTCGAGCCCATCGTTTTCCGCAAGGGTGCGACCGACAACGGCGGCAGCTACTGGATGGTGTACTTCGGCGTCTCGGCGCTGATCGTGGCCGGCATCCTGCTGGCGCGCAAGCGCATCGCCGAGCGGCTGCCCAGCTTCGAGCTGCTGGACGATGTGATGTACAAGTCCATCGCCGTGGGCTTTGCCTTCTTCACCATCGCCACCGTGCTGGGCGCGCTGTGGGCGGCCGAGGCCTGGGGCGGCTACTGGAGCTGGGACCCCAAGGAGACCTGGGCGCTGATCGTCTGGCTCAACTACGCGGCCTGGCTGCACATGCGCCTGGTCAAGGGGCTGCGCGGCACCGTGTCCGCCTGGTGGGCGCTGGGCGGGCTGGCCATCACCACCTTCGCCTTCCTGGGCGTGAACATGTTCCTGTCGGGACTGCACAGCTACGGCGAGCTGTGATCCGCTGCTGATTCGGACCGCTGCCGAACAAAGGGCTGCATGCGCCGGCGCGCATGCAGCCCTTTTTGTATCCGGCTCTTTTTCATGGCAGTTGAGGCTGGGGCGTAGCATGGAACTTGCGCGGGCCTGCAAGGCTCCCAATCGTCATGCCGCCCGGCGCCCCTGCCGCAGCAGGCACTTTCGGAGATTCCCATGCTGATCCGCTCCCACGACAACGGCTTCCAACATCCGCAAGGCAGCGAAATCACGCCCCGGGCGAGCTACCTGCAGCGCCGGGCCTGGCTGCAGTACCTGGCCGCAGGTTCGGCCGGTGCCGCCTTGCCGGGCTGGGCGGCAGGCGTGCAGCGCCCCGGCAAGCTGGCGGCGCTGGCTTCCGTGCCTTCGCAGGTGCCGGGTGCGAACTCCATGGAGCGCGTCACCGCCTATGCCGATGCGTCGCAGTACAACAACTTCTACGAATTCGGCCTGGACAAGGACGATCCTGCCAAGAACGCCCATACGCTCAAGACGCGGCCGTGGACAGTGAAGATCGAAGGCCTGGTCCAGCAGCCGCAGACACTGGACCTGGATGCGCTGCTCAAGCTCGCACCGCTGGAAGAGCGCATCTACCGGCTGCGCTGCGTGGAAGGCTGGTCCATGGTGATTCCCTGGGTCGGCTATTCCCTGGCCGAGCTGCTGCGCAAGGTGCAGCCGCTGGGCAGTGCCAAGTACGTGGAATTCGTGACCCTGGCCGACAAGGCGCAGATGCCGGGCCTGCGCAGCGGCGTGCTGGACTGGCCTTACACCGAGGGGCTGCGCCTTGATGAAGCCATGCACCCGCTGACGCTGCTGGCCTTCGGCATGTATGGCGAAGTGCTGCCCAACCAGAATGGCGCGCCCGTGCGGCTGGTCGTGCCGTGGAAATACGGCTTCAAGAGCGCCAAGAGCATCGTTGCCATCCGCCTGACCGACAAGGAGCCGGGCACGGCCTGGAACAAGGCGGCGCGCAACGAGTACGGCTTTTATTCCAATGTGAATCCGGACGTGCCGCACCCGCGCTGGAGCCAGGCCACGGAGCGGCGCATTGGCGAGGATGGCCTGTTCGCCAAGAAGCGCAAGACGCTGCTGTTCAACGGCTACGAAGCCCAGGTCGGCCAGCTCTACACGGGCATGGATCTGAAGAAGTTCTATTGATGCGGCCCATGCAATGACGGTGTTACAGCGCCTTTTGCTGCACCGGGCGGCCAAGCCGCTGGTGTTTCTTGTGTGCCTGTTGCCGTTTGCGTGGCTGCTGGCCGGAGCCATCCTGAACACTCTTGGCGCCAATCCGGCCGAGGCCCTGCTGCGCTCCACGGGCGACTGGACGCTGCGCTTTCTTTGCGTGGTGCTGGCCGTGACACCGCTGCGCCAGGCGCTGGGGCTGACGGCGCTGGCGCGCTTTCGGCGCATGCTGGGCCTGTATGTGTTCTTCTACGCCGTGCTGCACCTGCTGTGCTATGCGTGGTTCGACATGGGGCTGGACTGGGGCGAGATCGTGCTCGACATCCCCAAACGCCCGTTCATCCTCGTGGGCTTTGCGGCCCTGCTCTTGCTGACCGCGCTTGCCGCCACATCGCCGCACCGTGTGCTCCGGGCCATGGGCGCAAAGCGCTGGCAATGGCTGCACCGCTGCATTTATGCGGTGGCGCCGCTGGCCCTGCTGCATTTCTTCTGGATGCGCGCGGGCAAGAACAACTTCGCCGAGGTCGGCGTATACGCCGCCATTCTTGCGCTGCTGCTGGGCTGGCGTGTGGCCCATGCACTGCGCCGCCGGCGCGCCAGAAGCTAGCCGGCGACGGCGCGCAGGGCAGGGCGCAGCTGGCGGGTGACGGGGTCGATGTCCGCCATGGGCAACTGGTAGTTGCGCTGGTCGAACAGATCAATGCCGCACTGCAGGCCTTCCAGCCAGTTGAACAGGTCGGCAATCGCCTTGGCGCCCATGATGGGCGCGCCGTGCTGGGGCACGATCATGTCGATGGGCAGCTGGCGCGCCATCTGCACCCACAGCCGCAGGATCTTGTTGGAGACCATGTAGCGGCGGTGAAAGCCTTCCATGCGCGCGATGTGCGGCACCAGATCGGTCACCGGCACCTGTGCCTCGATGCCGTTCATCAGGGACACGCCGAGGTCGCCCGTAAAAAGGATGCGGCTGACCGGGTCGTAGAAGTGGAAGTTGCCCTCGGCATGCAGGAAGTGGGCGGGCAGCAGGTGCAGCTCATGGCGGCCCAGCGGCAGCCGGCCGCCGGCGTCCGGCACGCCGATCACGCGGTTCTCGGTCTTGCCGACCTTGGTGAAATGGGGCGCAAAGCGCTCCCAGATGCGCGAGATCACCAACTGGGCCTTGGTGCTGGTCATCCAGCGATCCAGCGAGGCAATGATGTCGGGATCGGCGTGGGAGGCAATCAGATAGGAAAGCTTGTGCGGCGCGAAATGCCGAGACATGCCCATGAACAGCTCGTTGAACGCGAGATTGCCGCCCGGATCGATGATGGCGCCCGTGTCGTCATCGACGATGAGAAACTGGTTGGCCTGGATGGCCTGTCCATCTTCCTCGACGAGGTCGGTGAACATCAGGCAGGCGTGGTTTTTGTCTCGGTAAAGCTCTACGGGCATGGCGGGTTGTCGAGGGACAAGATGCGGTCACTCTAAGCGCCATGCCATGCAACGGGGTTGACGTGCATCAAGCCGCAGTGCGGCTGCCGCGTCAGTCGGCCTGTGGCCTGCGGGAGTCCGAGGCGCCCGTGGGCGTGGAGCTTTCCTCGACGGCTGCATTGGAGGGGCCGGTCGGCAAGGTGGTGGGCGCCGGTGCGGGCGTTGCCCGCTCGGCCGGGCTGGAGATGCCCAGGGTCTGCGGCAGCGTGGCGCGGTGGCTGGCGGCTGGCGAGCTGGGCAGGAACAGAGGCCCCTTCTGCCCACAGGCCGCAAGGGACGCCGCACAGGCCCCAAGGGCAATGCACCTGACTAGAATTTGCGAGGCTTTCAACATAAGCGAATTGTAATGACCGACCAAGAATTTCTGGACCTTGCCGAACGACTGCTGCTGGCGGTGGAGCAAGACTGCGATCGCATCAACGATGAAACCGATGCCGACCTCGATGCCCAGCGCGTGGGAGGCATGGTGACCCTGGTCTTTGCCAACCGCAGCCAGATCGTGATCAACCAGCAAAAGCCGCTGCACGAGATCTGGCTGGCCGCCAAGGCCGGCGGCTTCCACTACCGCTACGACGCTTCGCAGGGCGCCTGGCTCGATACCAAGGGCGCGGGCGAGTTCTTCGCCAACCTGAGCCGCTACGCCACCGAGCAATCGGGCCTGGCGCTGCAGTTCTCGGCACGCTGAGACCCCGGCTTTCGGCTGGCTCCAAAAGAAAAGCCCGGCATGGCCGGGCTTTCTTGCGTGGTCGACCGCCTCAGTTGCGGAACAGGTCGAGGATGCGGTTGCGCTCCTCGGTGGCGGGCGGGGGCGTGGCGCCTGCGGCGCTGCCCGTGGATGCACTGTCCATGCCCAGGCTGCTGACGCCGCCGTTGCGCGCGTTTTCCTCGTAGTACCACTCGCCGCCCATGTTCACGACGCCGGGCGGCACGGGCATCTCGGCCACGGGAACGCCCTTGAGCGCGTGCTGCATGAAGCTGATCCAGATCGGCAGGCTCAGGCCGCCGCCGGTCTCGCGGCTGCCCAGGTTGCGCGGCGTGTCGTAGCCGATCCAGGATACGGCGGCCAGCGTGGGCTGGAAGCCCGCAAACCAGGCATCCACCGAATCGTTGGTCGTGCCGGTCTTGCCATACAGGTCGGGGCGCTTGAGCGTGGACTGCGCGCGCGCTGCAGTGCCCACGCGCGCCACGTCCTGCAGCAGGCTGTCCATGATGAAGGCGTTGCGCGCGTCGATGGCCTGGGGCAGTTCCTGCACCGGGGGCGGTGTGAATTCGGACAGGATGCGGCCCTTGTGATCGGTGACGCGGGAAATCAGCCAGGGATTGACGCGGTGGCCGCCGTTGGCGAACACGGAGTAGCCTGCCGCCAGCTGCAGCGGCGTGACGGCACCTGCGCCCAAAGCCATGGTCAGGTAGGCCGGGTGCTTGGCGGCGTCAAAGCCGAAGCGCGTGACCCACTCCTGGCCCTGCTTGGGTCCCACGGCCTGCAGCAGCCGGATGGAGATCATGTTCTTGGACTTGTTCAGGCCCGTGCGCATGGTCATCGGCCCGTCGTAGCGGCTGTCGTAGTTCTTGGGCTCCCAGGGCTGCCCCCCCGTCACGCCCGCACTGAAGAACAGCGGCGCGTCATTGATCATGGTGGAGGGCGAGAAGCCCTTTTCCAGCGCCGCGGAGTAGATGAAGGGCTTGAAGGCCGAGCCGGGCTGGCGCCAAGCCTGGGTCACATGATTGAACTTGTTCTTCTGGAAGTCGAAGCCGCCGATCAGGGCGCGCAAGGCGCCCGTCTGGGGAACCAGGGCCACGAAGGCGCCTTCCACCTCGGGCAGCTGCGTGATTTCCCAGGTGTTCTTGGGCGTCTTGACCACGCGGATCACGGCGCCGGGACGTATCTTGATGTTGGGCGGTGCCTTGGGGTTCAGGCCCGATTCGGCAGGCTTGAGGCCTTCGCCCGTGATCTCGATCTGCTCGCCGTCGGCACGGGCCGCCAGGATCTTGCGCGGGTTGGCATCCAGCACCACGGCGGCGAGCACGTCTCCGTTGTCGGGGTGGTTGGCCAGGGTGTCGTCAATGGCGTCTTCACGGTCCTCGGCGTCGGCGGGCAGGGCCACGAACTTCTCGGGGCCGCGGTACTTCTGGCGGCGCTCGTAGTCCATGATGCCGCGGCGCAGCGCGGCGTAGGCGGCTTCCTGTTCGCCGGCATTGATGGTGGTGTAGACGTTCAGGCCGCGCGTGTAGGCCTCGTTGCCGTACTGGGCAAAGATCAGCTGGCGCGCCATTTCGGCCACGTACTCGGCATGCACCCGGGTGTTGAAGGAGCCTGTGCGGATCTTCAGCGGCTCGGCCTTGGCTTCAGTGGCCTGGGCCGCCGTGATGAAGCCGTTTTCCTCCATGCGCTCGATGATGTAGAGCTGGCGCGAGCGGGCCCGCTTGGGGTTGCTGATCGGGTTGTAGGCCGAGGGCGCCTTGGGCAGGCCGGCCAGCATGGCCGCTTCGGCGACGGTGATGTCCTTCAGTGGCTTGCCGAAATAGGCTTCACAGGCGGCGGCAAAGCCATAGGCCCGATTTCCCAGATAAATCTGGTTCATGTAGATCTCGAGAATCTGGTTTTTGCTCAGCAGATGCTCTAGCTTGAAAGTCAGTAAGACTTCGTAAATTTTGCGTGTAAAAGTTTTCTCGGAAGACAGATAGACATTGCGTGCCACCTGCATGGTGATGGTCGATGCGCCCTGGCTTTTCACGCGGCCCAGATTGGCCAGCGCGGCGCGGGCCATGCCCTTGTAGTCGACGCCACCGTGCTCGAAAAAGCGGGTGTCTTCAATGGCCAGCACCGCGTCGGTCATCACTTTGGGGATGTCTTGGATGGGCGTCAGCGTGCGCCGCTCCTCGCCGAACTCGCCCAGCAGGGCGCCTTCGCTGGAGTACACGCGCAGCGGCAGCTTGGGCCGGTAGTCGGCCAGCTCGGACACGTCGGGCAGGTTGGGGTAGGCCATGGCCAGGGCCACGGCCACGGTCAGCATCAGGGCCAGCGCGCCGGCGACGGCGATGCCCGCCAGCCATAGCAAGGCCTTGGGAAACCAATGCATGGGCTTGGACGGAGCGGAGCGAGGCTTTCCAGCCTGGGGTTCTCGGGAGTCTGAGGACGGCATGTCGCAGGGAGTGCTGAGGAGTGCCGCATTATAAAAATGCGTTCCCCAGGGGGTCGGTAGGAGGCGGCTGCACACGGTTGCCAGCATGGCCGCAAGCCTCGCATCCTAAGCCAGGCGTACAGGCCGACATGCAAGCAGGGGTGCATTCCTGTCGCATTTGATGGCCCGCAACAATGTCTGTTTTTGGCCACTACCGTCAACCATGCTCCGGCAGGCATGGTGAGTTGCGCGCAGTCTTGCTGATAGCATTCAACCTATATGTGAAGGTTTGTTGCGTTCTTTACATACACAAGAAGAGGGAGGGCAAGTTGATTGCTATGGGATCCTTATTCAGTCGCCAGCCCGCACCTTTGCTAGGCATCGACATCAGTTCTTCGAGCGCCAAGCTCGTTGAGCTGTCTCGTGCCAGGTCGGGCGAACTGTTGCTGGAGCGCTGTGCCATCGAGCCGCTGGAGCGGGGATGGATTACGGATGGCAACATCGAAAAGTTCGACGAAGTGGCAGAGGCTGTACGGCGGCTGGTCAAAAAAAGCGGCACGCGGACCAAGAACGTGGCCATGGCATTGCCTGCTTCGGCCGTGATCACCAAGAAGATTTCGCTGCCCGACGGCATGAGCGAGCAGGAACTGGAGGTCCAGGTCGAATCCGAGGCCAATCAGTACATTCCTTTTTCGCTCGACGAAGTGAGTCTAGACTTCTGTGTCATAGGCCCGTCATCGAATTCGCCTGGCGACGTGGATGTGCTCATTGCCGCCTCCCGCCGCGAGAAGGTGCAGGACCGCCAGGGCCTGGCCGAGGCGGCCGGCCTCAAGCCGATGGTCATCGACATCGAGCCCCATGCCTCCCGCATGGCCGCCGGACGGTTGATCGAGCGCCTGCCCAATCAGGGCAACAACGCTTTGGTGGCGCTGTTCGAGGTAGGCGCCATGACGACCAGCATGCAGATCCTGCGTGACGACGAGGTGCTGTACGACCGTGACCAGGCCTTTGGCGGCGCCCAGCTGACGCAGCTGATCGCGCGCCAATATGGTTTTTCCCTCGAAGAGGCCGAGTCCAAGAAGCGCAACGGCGAACTGCCGGAGGACTACGCTTCCGCCGTGCTCAAGCCCTTCGTGCAGAGCATGACGCAGGAAGTGTCGCGCGCACTGCAGTTCTTTTTCACCAGCACGCCCCACAACCGCATAGACCACATCCTGCTGGCTGGCGGCTCGGCACCGCTTTCCGGCCTGTCCGAGGCCATCACGCAGCAGACCGGATTCGCCTGCAGCCTTGCCAATCCCTTCGATGGCATGGAAGTCGGCAGCGGCGTGCGCCTCAAGCGCATGTCGCGCGAGGCCCCCGCCTACCTGACCGCCTGCGGTCTGGCCATGCGGAGGTTTGTGTCGTGATCCTGATCAATCTGCTTCCTCACAGAGAAGCCACACGCAAGCGACGCAAGGAAGCATTCCAGGCCACCATGGTCCTTTCGGCCCTGATAGGGCTTTTGATCATTGGTGCTGTCTACTGGTGGTACCAGATGATGATCGAAGCCCAGCAGGCAAAGAACAGCATGCTGCGCGCCGAGATCACGGTGCTGGAGTCCCAGATCAAGGAAATCGCCGGGCTGGAGGATGAGATCACTGCCCTGCGTGCACGTCAGAAGGCCGTGGAAGACCTGCAGTCCGATCGCAATCTGCCGGTGCACATGCTCAATGAGCTGGTGTCCCAGCTGCCCGATGGCGTCTACATCACCAGCATCAAGCAGGAAGGTCTGGCCGTGACCATGCAGGGCACGGCGCAGTCCAATGAGCGGGTGTCCGAGATGCTGCGCAATCTATCCGAGGGAACGCCCTGGATCTCCAAGCCGGAACTGGTGGAGATCGTGGCCAAGACGGTCAACGTCACGCCCAAGGACCAGCGCCGTGCTGCAGCGTTCAATCTGCGCTTCCAGCTCACGCGCGCCAGCGTTGCGGAGAAAGGCCTTCCGACGGCGGCCAACCCAGGAAAGTCCCAGTGATGGCCAAGAAGAAAAAGAACGACATCGACTTCTCCGCACTGCAGGAGAACATCCAGCGCCAATTCCGTGGTCTTGATCCCAATGATCCTTCGCGGTGGCCCTTGCTGCCGCGTTTTCTGTTGTGCGTTGCCATTGCGTTGGGCGTCGCCGCCTTGCTCTGGTACGTACTGATCAAGGACTATGAGGACACGCTGGAGCAGGAGCGCAACACCGAAGTCACGCTGCGCCAGGACTTCAGCCAGAAGCTGTCCAAGGCGGTCAGCCTGGATGGCCTGAAGAAGCAGCGTGAACAGGTCCAGCAATATGTGACACAGCTGGAAAAGCAGTTGCCCAGCAAGGCGGAAATGGCTGCGCTGCTCTCGGACATCAACCAGGCCGGACTGGGGCGCAGCCTGCAGTTTGAAACGTTCCGCCCCGGGGCGATGGTGGTCAAGGAGTACTACGCCGAGCTGCCCATTGCTTTGAAGGTCACAGGACGCTTTCATGACATCGGTTCATTCGCTTCCGACGTGGCCTACCTGTCGCGCATCGTGACCTTGAACAACTTGTCGATTGTCCCTGTGGGCAAGGACGGAAGCGAGGTCCTGAGCATGGAGGCGACGGCGCGAACCTTCCGCTATCTGGATGCCGATGAAGTGCAGGCGCAGCGCGCGGCTGCCGGGAAGGGCAAGAAGAAATGAGACACATGCGCTGCAGCGTCTTGCTTATGTTGTCTGCCTGTTTGGCCGTCTCGGGCTGCACTTCTTCTGATCAAGAGGAGCTGCAAACCTGGATGGCTCAGGAGAAAGCCAATGCAAAGCCTCGGGTCAAGCCTTTGGAAGAGCCCAAAGCGTTTACGCCCCAAGCCTACCTGGGGGCTGATGGCATGGACCCCTTCAATCCCTTGAAACTGATGCAGGTGCTGCGCAAGGAATCGGCCCAGACCAATGCGAATACCAGCCTGATTGCCGCAGAACTCAACCGCCGCAAGGAGCCGCTGGAAGCAGAACCCCTGGATGCAATGACCATGGTGGGCAGCCTGGACAAGAAGGGTGTGCCCACGGCCTTGATCAGAGTCGGAACATTGCTGTATCAGGTCCGTGCAGGAAATTACCTGGGCCAGAACTACGGAAAGATCACCCGGATCACGGAGACTTCCATCCAGTTGCGGGAAATCGTCCAGGATGGCAGCGGCGACTGGATAGAAAGAAATAGCACACTGGAGTTGCAGGAGGGAAGGAAATGATGGGTACACATCGCAGCATGTCTCACAAAGCTCGCTGGGGAATCGCCTTGGGCGGTTGGTTGCTGGGCTCCTTTGCATGGGCGCAGTCCGCGATAGAGTCGGTCTCCGGTTCCATCCAGGGGGGCACGGAGGTGGTGCGCATCGAGCTTTCCGAAGCGCTGGCTGCGGACCCGACCGGATTTGCGATCCAGTCCCCTGCAAGGATCGCGCTGGATTTTCCAGGCGCAACCAATGCGACAGGCAAATCGATGGTCGAGCTCAACCAGGGCAACCTGCGTTCCATCAATATCGTGGAAGCCTCGGGCCGTTCCCGGCTGGTGCTGAATTTGAAATCGGCGACTTCCTACCGCACTGAACGCCAAGGCAAGGCGTTGCTGATCCTGCTGGATCCTGTGTCCGTGTCTGCTGCGGTGAAGCCTTCTGCGCAGCAAGGTGTGTTTGAAGCCAAGGCAGCCATCGGTAGCGATGTCCAACCCATTCGGGATGTTGATTTCCGTCGCGGCAGCGATGGCTCGGGCCGCATCGTCGTGGGATTGAGCAATAGCCAGGTCGGCGTGGACCTGCGCCGCGAAGGCAAGGAACTGGTCGTCGATTTTCTGCGTTCCTCCCTGCCTGAAGGCTTGCGCCGCAAGCTGGATGTTGCGGATTTCGGAACACCGGTGCAGACAATCTCCTCGGTGCAGCAGGGGGAATCGGTGCGCATGCGTATCGCTCCCGTCGGCGACTGGGAGCACAGCGCCTACCAAAGCGACAGCCAGTTTGTGATCGAGGTCCGCCAGAAAAAGGTGGATGTGAGCAAGCTCACGCAGGGCCCCGGCTACAGCGGTGAAAAGCTGTCCCTGAATTTCCAGAACATCGAAGTGCGGTCCCTGCTGCAGGTGATTGCCGACTTCACGAACTTCAACATCGTGACCTCGGACACGGTTTCCGGGGCGTTGACCCTGCGTCTGAAGGATGTTCCCTGGGACCAGGCGCTGCAGATCATCATGGATGCCAAGGGCCTGGGCATGCGCAAGTCGGGCTCGGTGCTCTGGATTGCGCCCAAGGATGAGATCGATGCGCGCACCAAGCGTGACTATGAAGCCGCGATGGAAATCCAGAAACTGGAGCCGCTGCGTACCCAGGGCTTTCAGCTGAACTATGCGAAGGCGGCCGATATTCTTCAGCAGATCAGCGCAAGTAGGGGGGGCGGTGGGGCTGGCGGAACCTCCACCAGATTTCTGTCCGAGCGCGGATCTGCGATTTCGGAGCCCCGAACCAACCAGTTGTTCGTGACCGACACAGCCACGAAACTGGAAGAGATGAAGGTGTTGCTGGCGACACTGGACGTACCTGTTCGCCAAGTGCTGATCGAAGCTCGCATCGTTGAAGCACGTGACACATTTGGCCGTGCATTGGGCGTCCGTCTAGGCGGCGGGGATTTGCGGGCTCAGCGCGGTGGCGATGGAGGGTACAGCATTGGTGGGGATAACCGCGTGGCCATCGGTACTGGATTTGACAATGCCAATGCTTCCGCTGGCGCAAGCGGGCAGGCTGTGAATACCTCGGGAAGTTTTGTCAATCTGCCTGGGAAGCTGTCAAACGTGGCGAACTCCGGGACGTTTGCCATGTCTATTTTCAATGCGGCTGCAAATCGATTCCTGACCCTTGAGCTTTCTGCCATGGAGTCCGATGGCCAGGGAAAGATCATTTCCAGCCCGAGGTTGGTAACGGCTGATCAAACCAAGGCATTGATTGAGCAGGGTACTGAGTACCCCTACTCTGTGACTGCGCCTAACGGTGCGACGACCATTGCTTTCAAAAAGGCTGTTCTGAAACTGGAGGTGACGCCTCAAATCACTCCCGAAGGCGATATCATTCTGGACCTCGATGTCAACAAGGATTCACGTGGTGAGAGCACGTTGCAAGGCGTTGCCATCGATACCAAGCATGTGCGTACCCAGGTTCTCGTCCAGAATGGTGGAACTGTAGTGATCGGCGGTATCTTCGAGATGGAGGAGACCAATACGGAAAACAAGATTCCGCTATTGGGCGATGTCCCTGTTCTGGGGCATCTTTTCAAAAGTCGCGTGAGAGAGTCCCAGAAGCGGGAAATGCTGGTATTTATTACACCGAAGATGTTGGCTGACATCAGAAGTGCTCGTTGAATGTAGTTGGAGATAGATAATCATGCAAAAAATCATGTTCGGTGCCATGCTGGCACTCGGTCTGGCCGGGTGTGGTGGTGGTGGTGGGAGTGCTGGTGAGACAAATCAGCCGTATACCATTTCGCTGCGCGCAGATAAGACGCAGCTTCCGGTGAATCTTGGAAATGCCGGCCCTGATATTGGTGCTGATGCGGCGTATACGACAACAATGTATGTCGAGGCTCGTCAAGGAAATATGCCTATTCCTGGGGGGGATGGCATTTTTCAATGCGCCGTGACTGCAGGTCTTGATTCGGCGGTTCTGTATTATCTGGATGGGACGGATAAAAAAGACGATAAAGGAAATATCTCAGCCAGTCGTTCCATTGTGCTGGGCTCCAACTCTGGTAGTGCCACTTTCCACTTGCACGCAATCGACAAGGCTGGTGTAGCAAGCGTGACTTGCACGGTGACCGATCCCCGCGATAAGCGCCAGGTGAGTGCTGTGACCAGTGTTAATGTCGGTGGCGCTGCGCAGGGCATTCCTGCCAGCACGCTGGCCGTGACCCAGACGCCTGGCTATCTGGGATCCCGCGACAACCTCTCCAATCTGCGAAATAACGTAGCACTGGAAGTGAAGGTGGTCGACGACCGCAATCAACCGGTCACTGGTACCAGCCCCAATGTGCAGGTTCGGATTTTGCCCAGCTCGGCTTATGAAGGTGCGCGCCTGATCTCTGGATCCAAGGCTGGCTCTTCGTTGCAAGTCAATTCGCTCAACGGCATCGCACAGCTGTCGCTTTCCAGTGGCCCCGATAGCGGCGCCATCGTGCTGGAAACGACCGTGGACCGCCGGGACAATGATGTCAGCAATGGCATTCAGGATCCCATCAGGGCCTATACCGTTGTGGGTGTCTACCATGAGATCGCCAAGACGCCTCTCGCCCTGCCTGATGGCTTGAGCATCACGGGTGTCAAGGACCAGCCTCTGGTGTATGGCTTTGCCGCGACAGGTGGTATCCCCCCTTATCGTTGGTCGACACTGGGTGGTGTTCCTGACGGAATGCGTTTGAACAGCGATGGCGTGCTTTCCGGTACACCGACGGTGGTCGGAACCTTCAACATGCTGGTGCGTGTGCAGGACGCACAGGGCACCGTGGTCGACAAGACCGTGACAGTGACCATCGCAGCTAAGGCAGCGCTGGCGTTCACCGCCCCTAGCATCTCTGGCGTCCGCGATGTGGCGCTGGCCTACGCGCTGTCGGCAACCGGCGGCACGGCCCCCTACAAGTGGGCAAGCCTGGGCGGCACTCCCGAGGGGCTGTCGTTGTCCAGCGACGGCATCCTGTCTGGCACGCCTACGGCGGATGGCACGTTCAACATGATCGTGCGCGTCACAGATTCCGATAGCACTGAAATCACGAGGAACTTGACCATCACCATCGCCAAGCCAGCAACGACGCCCACGACGCCGTAGACGCCATTGCCGTGCGGCATGGGAGATAATTTCGGTTTCCCATGGCCCGTGCGGTAACAGCAAATGGATGTTTCAGGCTTGGTAACCCGGGTGGCCCTGATCGGCCTGCCCGGCTCCGGCAAATCGACCATAGGGCGCCAGTTGGCGCGCCTGTGGTCGATGCGTTTTGTGGATTCGGACCATGTGATCGAGCAGCGCCTGGGCTGCAGCATCCGGGAGTTTTTCGAGCGTGAGGGCGAGCAGGCTTTTCGCGACATGGAGTCGCAGGTCATTGATGAGCTGTCGGCCTCCACATCCAGCCTGCTGTTGTCCACGGGCGGCGGCGTGGTGCTGCGCGAGCAAAACCGCCGCCATCTGCATGAGCGCACCCAGGTCTTCTACCTGGATTGCACGCCAGAGGACATCGCCGCGCGGCTGCGCAACGATGTGACGCGGCCCTTGCTGCAGGTGGAGGATCCGGCGTTGCGCCTGCGCGAGTTGCTGCTGCAGCGCGAGCCCCTGTATCTGGAGACGGCGCACTTCGTGATCCAGACATCCGGCCTGTCTGTGGCGCAGGCCGCCCAGCGCATACGCATGCAGGCGGAACTGGCCTGAACGCTGCCCGCTGGAACACCAAAGGCCTCGGCACTTGCCGGGGCCTTTTTCTTTAAGATCGGCAGTTGCCGGGCGCGCTGCCGTGTCGCGGAAACCTTTTCATTCTTTCTCCCCTGGAGCGACATCATCTTGCCCCACGCCTCCTCCTCGCCTGCTGCCCAGGTCGTGACCATTGACCTGGGTGAGCGCTCCTATCCGATTGCCATCGGCACCGGCCTGCTGGACCAGGCAGCCACCTATGCCGCGCTGCCTTCTGCGGCACAGGCCGTCATCGTCAGCAACGATGTGGTCGCACCGCTCTATGAGCCCGCACTGCGCCGCGTGCTGGAGCAGCGCTACCGCAGCGTGCGGACCGTGGTGCTGCCCGATGGCGAGGCCCACAAGGACTGGCAGACGCTGAATCTGATCTTCGATGACCTGCTGTCCGGTGGTTGCGACCGCAAGACCGTGCTGTTCGCGCTGGGCGGCGGCGTCATCGGCGACATGACGGGCTTTGCTGCCGCCAGCTACATGCGCGGCGTGCCCTTCGTGCAAGTGCCCACCACGCTGTTGTCGCAGGTGGACTCGTCGGTGGGCGGCAAGACCGCCATCAACCATCCGCTGGGCAAGAACATGATCGGCGCCTTCTACCAGCCGCAGCTGGTGGTTTGCGATCTGGCTTCGCTGGACACGCTGCCCGTGCGCGAGCTGAGCGCCGGCCTGGCCGAGGTCATCAAGTACGGGCCCATCGCCGACATGGACTTCCTGGCCTGGCTGGAGGAGAACATGGACGCCTTGCTTGGCCGCGACCGCACTGCACTGGCGCACGCGATCAAGCGCAGCGTGGAGATCAAGGCCTGGGTGGTGGGGCAGGACGAGAAAGAGGCCGGATTGCGCGCCATTCTCAATTTCGGCCACACCTTCGGGCATGCGATCGAAGCCGGCATGGGCTACGGCAACTGGCTGCACGGCGAAGGCGTGGGCGCAGGCATGGTCATGGCGGCCGAGCTGTCGCAGCGCCTTGGCCTGGTGGATGCCGCCTTTGTGCAAAGGCTGCGCGTGCTGATCGAACGTGCGGGCCTGCCGGTGCGCGGCGCCGTGCTGGATGCGCGTGACAACGCTGGCCGCTATCTGGAACTGATGCGCGTGGACAAGAAGTCCGAGGCGGGCGAGATCCGCTTCGTTCTCATTGACGGGCCCGGCAAGGCCATCATGCGTTCGGCCCCCGACGCAATGGTGCGCGAGGTCATCAACGCCTGCTGCGCCTGATCCGCAGCGCAGGGGGCAAGCAGGAACTGCTAGAGTGGCCTCGTCAGCATGATGAGGCGATCGAATGCAGAAACAGGCCCTGGCCCCCTATGCCTGCAACCCGGCGTTCAGCCGGGGGCGGCGTTTCCCGGAGGCGCCTGCGCCCACGCGCAGCGACTTCCAGCGCGACCGGGACCGCATCGTCCATTCCTCGGCCTTCCGGCGCCTGGTCTACAAGACTCAGGTCTTCGTCAACCATGAGGGCGACCTGTTCCGCACCCGCCTGACGCACTCGCTGGAAGTGGCCCAGCTGGGCCGCTCGGTCGCCCGGTCCCTGCAGCTCGACGAGGATCTGGTCGAAGCCATCTGCCTGGCCCACGACCTGGGCCACACCCCCTTCGGCCATGCGGGCCAGGATGCGCTCAATGCCTGCATGCAGCCGCATGGCGGCTTCGAGCACAACCTGCAAAGCCTGCGCGTGGTGGACCGGCTGGAAGAGCGCTATCCAGCCTTTGACGGCCTGAACCTGAGCTTCGAGACGCGCGAGGGCGTTCTCAAGCATTGCTCGCGCACCAATGCCGAGCACCTGGAGGCGCGCGAGCCCGGCGGGGTGGCGCAGCGTTTTCTGCTGGGCCGGCAGCCTTCGCTGGAGGCCCAGCTGTGCAATCTGGCCGATGCCATTGCCTACAACGCCCATGACGTGGACGATGGCGTGCGCTCCGGCCTGATCACCATGGCCCAGCTGCGCGAGGCCGTTCCTTTGTTCGCGCGCTATCACGATGCAACGCTGGCCGAGCATCCCCAGCTGGGCATGCCTTTGGCCGAGCGGCGCCTGCTGTACGAAAGCATCCGCCGCATGCTCAGCGATCAGGTCTATGACGTGATCGCCGCCACGCAGCAGCGCATTTCGCAGGCGCGGCCCTGTTCGGTGGACGAGGTGCGCGCCCAGCCTGGCCCTCTGGTGGGCTTCAGCGATACCATGAGGCAGCAGTCGCAGCAGCTCAAGCAGTTCCTGTTCCGCAATCTCTACCGCCATGAGCAGGTGGTGAAGACCATGGAAGGCGCGCAGCAGGTGGTGGCCGAGCTGTTTGCGGCCTACATGGTCGAGCCCGATCGCATGAAGCCGCGCTTCGTGCAGCGGGCCACACTGGCCGAGGACGTATCGGCGCGTGCGCGGGTGGTGGCCGACTTCATCGCCGGGATGACGGACCGCTACGCGGCCCGTGAGCATGAGCTGCTGACGGGCCTGCGCCTGCTGGGCTGAGAAATCCGAGCAACGGCGTCGCCGGGGCGGCGCGGCTAGAATGCGGACCCTGCGTGACAGGGCAGGGAAGGGTTCCTGGACGGTTTCGCAATGTCTGGGGGCGCAGTGCCCCCGTTCGCATTTTTGAAGGGCACAGCCATGACCGATACCAACCACGAGATTCGCGCGGCCGAGTTTCCGCCTGTCACCGTGATCGAGGATACGGTGCACTGGCTCGAAAAGGCCGTGATCGGCCTGAACCTGTGCCCCTTCGCCAAGGGCGTGCACATCAAGGGCCAGATCCACTACACGGTCAGCCAGGCCACCGACGCCGAAGGCGTGGCGGCAGACCTGCACCGCGAGCTGGAAGCCCTGGCCGAGGCCTCCCCGGACAAGCGCGACACCACGCTGCTGATCCTGCCGCACGCATTGCAGGACTTCCTGGACTTCAACGACTTTCTCGAAGTGGCCGACGCCATGGTCGAGGAGCTGGACCTGGGCGGCATACTGCAGGTGGCCTCGTTCCACCCGCAGTTCCAGTTCGAGGGCACCGAAGCCGACGACGTCACCAACTGCACCAACCGCTCTCCCTATCCCACGCTGCACCTGCTGCGCGAGGACAGCATAGACAAGGCGGTCGAGGTGTTCCCCGAAGCCGAATCCATCTACGAGCGCAACATGGAGACGCTGGAGAAGATCGGCATCGAAGGCTGGCTGGACCTGGGTGTGGGCGCGCGCTGCCCTATGGCGCACGCAGCCAAGCCGGGCGCTGCCGAATGAAGGCGCGCCAGGGCAAGCCTGCCGCAAAGCCCGAGCAGGATGTGACCGCGCAGCTGGGCCTCAAGCCCGGCCAGTCCATTGAACTGCTCAAGGCACTGCACATCCTCACGCGCGAAGGCAAGATCAACCAGGATTCGCGCCGCAAGCTCAAGCAGGTCTACCACCTCTACCAGTTCATCGCGCCCATCCTCGAAGAACTGTCGGCCGACGGCCATGCGGTCACCCTGGCCGACCACGGCGCCGGCAAGTCCTACCTGGGATTCATCCTCTACGACCTGTATTTCAAGCCGCTGGGGCGCGGCCATATCTACGGCATAGAAACGCGCGCGCCGCTGGTGGAGGCTTCGCAGAAGCTGGCTGCCGAGCTGGGCTTCGAGCGCATGGGCTTTCTGAACATGTCGGTGGCCGAGTCCACGCATGCCGACTTCATGCCTGCGCAATTCGACGTGGTCACGGCCCTGCACGCCTGCGACACCGCCACCGACGACGCCATCGCCTTCGGCCTGGAGAAGAAGGCCAAGGCCATGGTGCTGGTGCCCTGCTGCCAGGCCGAGGTCGCAGCCTGCCTGCGCCAGACCAAGGCGCTGAGCCTGACGCGCACGCCGCTGGCCGAACTGTGGCGCCATCCCATACACACCCGCGAAATGGGCAGCCAGCTCACCAACGTGCTGCGCTGCCTGTACCTGGAGGCCTGCGGCTACCAGGTCACCGTGACAGAGCTGGTGGGCTGGGAGCACAGCATGAAAAACGAACTGATCATTGCGCGCTACACGGGGCAGAAAAAGCGCAGTGCGGTCGAGCGGCTCCGTGCCCTGCTGGCGCAGTTCGGGCTGGAGCAGACGCTGGCGCACCGCTATCCGAGGCTGGAAATCGTGTGAGCCTGTCCAACTTATTGGCGGTTGGTCGTCAGAATTTTTAGGGTAGCGAGCTGCTTTCGATTTGTTTGGTTGATTGTTCTTGAGAATAATGGCGGGGGAGGAGGCTGGGCCTATGACCCAGCGTTTCGTTATTCCATTCAATCTCAAGAAAACATGCTGAAGTATTCTGTTTGTCTCGCGCTATTGCTCTCCGCCTGTGGTGGTGGGTCGGGCTCTCCTGCTCCAACTACGCCCACGGACCCGACTCCTGATCCGGGCAGCGGCGAGATTGCATTCTCTTTCGAGCAGCCTGACATTGCTGTGCTTGAAGGGGAGTCGACGCAGGTGGTGGTCAAGGCCAAGTCTTCCAAAATCATTGCAGATCCTCTGAACGTTTTGGTGCAGTCCACCTCGGCCTTCGCTGAGGATGCGGTGGCACAAATCGGCGGCACGGCTGAGTTTCAGCTCCATCTGGAGACGTCACGGGGGTTGCCAGCGGGCAAGCATGAGGGCGTGCTGAAAATCTCGCTGTGCAAGGACGAGCCCCGTTCTTGCAAATCTCCTTATCCGGGGTCTCCGTGGGCGCTGTCCTACCAGATCGAAGTTGTTTCAAATACGCCGAATTTGAAGCCGCTGGCGGACCTCCCAGGGGCTGTTGCTTGGTCCGGTCTGCGTGCGAATGCTCAGCGCACCGCATATTTGGCGACCACCTCTGTGATGGATCCTGCGAAGTTTTCTCTGCGTTGGCGCCAGCAAGGGCAATATCAGGAGCCACTGATTGCCGCTCGCGGCAGGCTGTATAGCAAGCTCAGAGTACTGGACGAGAACGATGGCGCGTTGCTGTGGCAGGGGCCTGCCACAGCGGATACTCCTGTAATCAGCCAAGGCAAAGTGTTTGCCCATGTTCAGGATGGCAACGGAGGCAGCACGTTGAGTGCATTTGATGCGGAGAATGGGGATTTGCTCGCTCGCCTTGGTGAGCCGGGTGCGCGCCCCTTGAGTGACCAACTGCTGAGTGACGATGCGTTCATCTACCAGGGCAGCCGTCGCAAATTCGCGATGGCAACCGGGGTGCAGCAATGGGCTGCGCCTGCTATTGCATCGGTCGAGTTCTTCACCCCGTCCATGGCTGCGGGTCGCATCCATGTTTTGGATGGCGAGAACTTGCATATTGTGAGTACGGTAGACGGCAGCAAGTTGGTGAGCCTTGCCACGCAGGAAAGCAAGGGAGCCAGCCGGCCATTCACCACTGTTGCAGATGGCTCTGAAAGGGTTCTGGCATCGCATTTCAACTATGCAGGTTCATCGCTGAGCAGCTTCTCGGTTACGCAGGGAAAGAAACTCTGGTCGGTTCTCTCCGGCTTTCGCAGCACTCCTGCGCTCGCTGATGCAACGGTCTATGTTGTCAACGCGCCTCGGAATGACTATGGGACGGCAGCCTTGGAAGCCAGGTCTTCTGTGACCGGCGAACTGTTGTGGTCAACACCTCTGCCAGATGCGCCATTTTTTCCAACAGCCGAGCCGGTCTATGAGGTTATCGTCGTCGGTGACTTGGTTTTCGTGTCATCCAATCGCCAGAGTGGTTCGGCAACCTACGCAATCAGCCGTACGAGTCATGCGATCAACTGGCGCTTCCCCGTCAATGGAAATCTCATGGCGTCCGACAAGGGCATCCTGTATATCGGTCGTCCCGCGGACGGCGGCTTGTTTGCTGTCAATCTTCAATGAAATCCTCAAAGAGGGGCGCGTCGTCCCTCTTTGCTAGCTCCACTTCGTCTGGGGTCACTGCGCGGGTTGACCGGCAGTCTTCACTGCCTGATACCAGGCAATTCCCTCCCCGTCGATGCTGCGCTGCACCTGCCCCGCATGCATCAAATGATTCAGGCAGGCCAGGCTTTCGCCCGTGGCCATGCCCAGCAGGGCGGGGCTGGATTCGCTGATCGGGCGTGAGAAGAGGGCGCCGAAGACATCGACGGCGCGACGCGGCTCGGCCAGGGCGGCCAGCAGCCGGTCGCTGGCACGCTCCTGGCCTGCCACCAGCGAATCGATGCGCGCATGCAGGCCGCGAAAGCAATCGCCGTGCGCGGGCAGGACGAGCACATCGTCGGGCACTTCGCGCCTGACCTTTTCCAGAGACTCCATCCAGTCGGCCATGGGGTTGGCGTCGGGTTCCATGGGGTGGACCGAGACGTTGGACGAGATGCGCGGCAGCACCTGGTCGCCCGAGATCAGCAGCTTGAGATCGGGGCAGTACAGGCTGGCGTGCTCGGGCGAGTGGCCGCTGCCGACCACCACGCGCCACAGGTGTTTTCCTATGCGCAGTTCCTCTCCATCGTGCAGGCGGCGGTAGCTGTCGGGCAGGGCATGGATGTGCTTGCCGAAGTTGCCGAAGCGGGCGCGGTAGGACTCCAGTGCGCTGTCGCTCCAGCCTGCGCGGCGGTAGAAGGCGATGGCGTCGGGCGGGGCCTCGCGGCTGCAGTCCGAGACCACGACGCGGCAGTTGAGGTACTCCAGGCGCGTCATGTACAGGGGCACATGGAACTTGCGCGTCAGCCATCCGGCCAGGCCCACATGGTCGGGGTGCATGTGGGTGACGAAGACGCGCGTCAGCGAGCGGCCATCGGTGGATTGGGAGAACAGCGCGCGCCAGGTGGCCACGCCTTCGTCGGTGCGCGCACCCGTATCGACGAGGGCCCAGCCCTGGCCGTCATCGATGGCCCAGAGATTGATGTGGTCCAGCGCATAGGGCAGGGGCATGCGCAGCCAGAGCACGCCGGGCGCCACCTCCAGCGTCTGCCCGTGCTGCGGCGGCGCCTCGAACGGGTAGTCGAGCACCGGCCTGGGCGGCGCTTCCGGGGCCTGCGAGGCGATCGGGTCTTGGGCTGTCTGGTTCATGGGGTTCCTTGTTCCGTCGCTGGGCTGGCCGCAATGCTATCCGGCCCTCAGCGCCTTGCCTGCAACGATACGCCTGCCGGCCTGGGCTGACTGTCACTGGCTCGTCACGGGCTGTTCCTACAGTGCACAAATCAATCAACAGGGGGAGGGCGCGGCCTTGCCGCGGGGTCCCCTGCCTACAGAGGGATATCCGCATGAAACTGAAGATGTTGTGCAGCGCGCTGGCCGGTGCGTCGCTGCTGTTGAGCGCCTGTGGCGGCAGCGATGGATCGTCCGCTGCCACCCCGACCAAGAACGTGCTGTTCTTCCTGGGTGACGGCATGGGCATCACCACCATGACCGCCGCGCGCATCTACAGCGTGGGCGAAGACGGTGAGCTGACCATGGACAAGCTGCCCGAGACGGCCTTCGTCCACACCTTCTCGAACGACGCCCAGGTGACGGACAGCGCACCCTCGATGGCCGCCTACATGACCGGCGTGAAGATGAACAACGAAGTCATCTCCATGACGCCCGACACCAAGGCCACGGATGCCAGCGGCAAGGCCTATCACACCAACTACGACAGCACCTGCCCCAGCGGCAACGGCCAGGCCGTTCCCACGCTGCTCGAGCAGATGAAGTCCGCCGGCTACGGCACGGGCGTGGTCTCCACCGCGCGCATCACGCATGCCACGCCAGCAGCCACCTATTCGCACGTCTGCCACCGCGATGCGGAGAACACCATTGCCGCGGCCCTGGTGCCTGGCGGATCCGGCTACAACAGCAAGCTCGGCGACGGCGTGGACGTGATCCTGGGCGGTGGCTCGTACTACTTCACGCCCAAGGCCGACGGCGGCCGCCGCAACGACAGCCGCAACCTGATCGCCGAGTTCAAGACGCAAAAGTACAGCTACGCCGCCAACAAGAGCGAGTTCGACAAGCTGCCCGTGGACGGCAGCAAGATCGCCGGCCTGTTCACCAAGGACCACATGGCCTATGACCTGGACCGCGACGCGACCAAGGAACCGAGCCTGGCCGAGATGACGGGCAAGGCCATCGACGCGCTGTCGGCCAAGAAGAAGGGCTTCTTCCTGATGGTGGAAGGCGGCCGCATCGACCATGCGCTGCACGCCACCAACGCGCGCCGCGCGCTGCAGGATACCGTGGCCTTCGACAACGCCATCCAGACCGCGCTGGACAAGATGGCCAAGCTCGATCCGGGCCTGAAGAACACGCTGATCGTCGTCACAGCCGACCATGACCACACGCTGCACCTGAACGGCTATGCCGCGCGCACCGGCAAGACCGAGGCCGGCAAGCCCGGCGTGCTGGGCCTGGTCAAGAACTACGTGGACGGCAAGGCCTCCACCGATGTGGACGGCAATCCCTACACCATCCTGGGCTTCGGCAACGGTCCCAAGCGCCTGGCCACGCGGGGTCCCATCGACGCGGCCACGCTGGAGAGCCCCGACTACCTGCAGGAGGCCGTGGTGCCCCTGGCCTCCGAAACCCACGGCGGCGGCGACGTGTTCCTGGGGGCTCAAGGCATGGGTGCCGATACGTTCTCGGGCGTGATCGACAACACGGCCGTGTTCAACCTGATCAAGAAGAGCATCGGCTTGCAATGAAACACCCCCTGAGCGACTGCGTCGCTTCCCCCTCTCTCGCTTCGCGGGAGGGGGACGACGCCCTCGCTGCGGGGCGGCCCTTGCTCGGCGTCCGCCGCCTGGGCCACGCCGGTTTCATGCGGTCCTAGCACGCTGTACGACCGGGGTCTTGTACCGCAATCAAGGCATTCAAAGTATTCAAGGAATTCCACATGCATCCGATCCTCCAAAAGACCTCCCTCGCCCTGGCGGCGGCCGGCGCGCTGGCGCTGCTGGCGCCTGCAGCCCATGCGGCTGGCGAGGCCAAGAACGTCATCTTCTTCCTCGGCGACGGCATGGGCCCGGTCACCGTGACCGCCGCGCGCATCTACAAGGGTGAAAAGCAGCTGGCCGAAAAGGCCGGCTCCCTGGCCAGCAGCGAACGCGCCACGCTGACCATGCAGTCCCTGCCCTACGCCAGCCGCATCAAGACCTTCTCGCGCGATGGCCAGACCACGGACAGCGCGCCCTCGATGGCCGCCTACATGACCGGCGTGAAGATGAACAACGAAGTCATCTCCATGTCGGCCGAGACCATGGCCTACGCGGCCAACGGCCAGCAGTACATCAACGGCGAGGACACCACCTGCCCGGCCGGCAACGGCCAGCCCGCGCAGACCCTGCTGGAGCTGTCCAAGGCCAAGGGCCGCGCCGTGGGCGCCATCTCCACCACGCGCGTGGGCCATGCCACGCCTGCGGCCACCTATGCCCATATCTGCAACCGCAATGGCTACAACAGCATTGCCGAGCAGTCCGTGCCCGGGCATGCCAACTACAACGCCAGGCTGGGCGACGGCATCGACGTGCTCATGGGTGGCGGCCAGCGCAACTACCTGCCCAAGTCGGTCAACCCCAGCAGCAAGCGCACGGACACGGCCAACCTCGTGGACATGATGAAGGCCAAGGGCTACGCCTATGTCGCCAAGGGCAGCGAGCTGGCGGCCCTGGACGCGACCAAGGCGCCCAAGCTGCTGGGCCTGTTCACGCAAAGCGAAATGGCCTACGAGCTGGATCGCGTCAAGCAAAGGCTGGACGAGCCCAGCCTGTCCGACATGACCGGCAAGGCGCTGGATGTGCTCAGCCGCAATGACAAGGGCTTCTTCCTGATGGTGGAAGGCGGCCGCATCGACCACGCACTGCACGGCACCAATGCCAAGCGCGCGCTGGAAGACACGCTGGCCTTCGACCGCGCCATCGAGACCGCCATGGCCTACATGGAAAAGAAGGATCCGGGCCTGAAGAACACGCTGATCGTCGTCACCGCCGATCACGACCACAACATGGTGTTCAACGGCTACTCCAGGATCGGCAACCCCATCCTGGGCAAGGTGCAGGACTACCAGAGCGGCCAGATGGCCAAGGCCCAGGACGGCAAGCCCTACACCACGCTGGCCTTCGGCAATGGCGGACGTCCCAACGCCACGGCCTCCAGCCAGGTCAATGCCGAAGATGGCAACAAGCCCTGGATCGCGCCCACTCGCGGCGCGGAGCGCCAGGACCTCAGCGGCGTGGACACCACGGACGACAACTACCTGCAGGAGGTGGGCCTGAACCTGGGCACGCCGGGCTCCGAGACCCATGGCGGCGGCGACGTGATGCTGTTCGCCGGCGGCGCGGGCGCCAGGATCTTCAAGGGCACGATGGACAACACCAAGGTGTTCTCCAAGGTCCGCGAAGCCGCTGGCCTGTAATTGTTTTCTCCTTCGTTGGCTGCTTGCCAACCCCTGGCCGGAGCCGTGGCGCATGCGTGTGCCCGGCCCCGGTTTTTTCGCATTGGCTGGATTCCATGACGCTCTCCCTTCCGGCGCCGCGCGCGGCGCGCCACATCTACGCGGCCGTGCTGCTGGCCTGTTCCGTCTCCGCAGCATGGGCCGCCGAGCCGGCCAAGGCGGCGGCATCCGCACCCACGGCCGCAGTCCCTGCGGATTCCGTGGCGCGCACCACGGCCGCCGTGCAGGCCACGCCTGAAGCCGACCTGCGCATCACCTATGAAGCCATGAGCGTGGGCAGCGACGGCGTGCAGCGCAGCAGCGTCTATACCAACCGCGTCTACCGCCGCAAGGCCCAGCTGTGGATAGAGCGGGAAATGCCCGCCGCCCTGCGCCAGAGCCAGGAGCACGGCCATGACCAGGCCCACGGCCCGCACGCCGGCCACGCCCATGACGAAGCCCGCGCCGCACCCCTGTCCATCCGCCGCGCCGATGACGGCAAGGTGGGCGTGGAAGTCATCCTGGCCAAGCTGCGCCGCGTCATCAGCGTGGACCTGGCCCACCACGGCAACGTGGGCTACGGCGGCTCCTTCGACAACGTGTACTGGATCGTGCCTCCCACCGCGCTGCAGGGCATGGAGCGCGTGGGCAAGCCGCACAACGGCGTGCAGCGCTACCGCGGCAAGGCAGGCGAGCAGACCACTGTCATCGACTGGGACGTGGCCAACCAGTTCGCCCGCCGCGTGGAGCGCAGCGACTCCCACGGCACCGAGCGCATCGTCGTCACCGCCACCAAGCTGCCCGCACCGCTGGCCCAGCCCTGGAAGGCCATCGAAGGCTACGACAAGGGTGACTACTCCGACTTGCTGGATTGAACCCCAGCCCCCAACGCAAAAGAGCTGCCCGAAGGCAGCTCTTTTTTCATTCCAACGCTCAAGCGCACGGCGCAGGAAACCGGCGCAGCCTAAAGCGGGAGACACCGAGGAAGGGCCTGGGCCGGCCGCGCCGCCCCGCACCGAGGGTGTCGTCCCCCTCAGGGGGAAGCCGCGCAGCGGCTCAGGGGGAGGCCAGTTACACCTGTGCTCCGGAGTCTTTTACGACCTTGCTCCACTTCGTCGATTCGGCCTTGATGTAGGCGAGGAATTCGGCCGGCGTGTCGATCACGACATCACCGCCTTGGTCGTTGATCTTCTTGACCACGGCCGGGTCCTTGAGCACCTTGGCAATGGCCGTGTACAGGCGCTGCTGCACGGCGGCGGGCGTCTTGGCCTGGGTCCACAGGCCGAACCAGGAGGTGGCCTCGTAGCCGGGCACGCCAGCTTCGGCCACGGTGGGCACATCGGGCAGTTCGGGCGAGCGCTTGGCCGTGGTCACGGCGATGGGACGCAGCTTGCCCGAGCGCACATGCTGGATGGCCGAGGGCATGTTGTCGAACATGATGGCGATCTGGTTGCCCAGCAGGTCGGTGATGGCCGGGGCGCTGCCCTTGTAGGGCACGTGCACCATGTCCAGGCCCGTCATGGAGCGGAACAGCTCGCCCGACAGGTGGATGGAGCTGCCGCTGCCCGAGGAGCCGTAGTTCAGCTTGCCGGGGTTGGCACGCGCATAGGCGATCATTTCCTTGACGGTCTTGAACGGCTGGCTGGGGTGGGCTACCAGCAGGTTGGGCACGTTGGCCACGCGCGTCAGGGGCGAGAAGTCCTTGATGGGGTCGAAGCCGGGCTTGGCGTAGAGCGCGGCATTGATGGCATGCGTGCCCACGGTGCCCATGAACAGCGTGTAGCCGTCGGCCGGCGCACGTGCGGCGGCCACGGCGCCGATGTTGCCGCCCGCGCCGGGCTTGTTGTCCACGATCACGGTCTGGCCCAGCTCCTGCTGCAGCGCCTGGGCGACGATGCGCGCCAGGATGTCGGTGGTGCCGCCAGCGGCGAAGGGCACGAGGATGGTGATGGGCTTGCTGGGGAAGCCGTCCTGGGCCAGGGCGGCGGTGCCGGACAGGGCGCCGAGCGCGGTCAGGGATGCGGCGGCCAGCGCCTGCAGGCCACGGCGGCGGGTGAAACGGGTGGTTTGATCAAACATCGAGAGGTCTCCTGATTCGGCAATAAGGTGGATGGCCGGGCCCGGCAACGCCGGGCTGGGCCAGGGCAATGCCCTGTGTGGCGCCCGCCTGTGCAGGCGGGCGCTTCCAGTGGTTCTTCTTGAAGGGGGTTGTGCCTGGGAAGGCGTTCGGTCAGGCGTTCGGTTAAACGGTCGGTCAGACGGGCGCCACGCCCAGCGTGGTGCCGCCGCAGATGTAGAGCACCTGGCCGGTGACGAAGCCGTTGTCGGGCGACAGGAAGAACAGCGCGGCGCGCGCCACGTCTTCCGGTGTGCCCATGCGGCCCACGGCAATGCTGTTGAGGATGCGCTGGGTCTGCGGCGCGCCTTCGGGGTTGCTCTTGGTGAACAGCTCGGTGGCGATGGGGCCGGGGCCCAGGGCATTGACCGTGATGCGATCGCGGCCCAGCTCCATCGCCAGGGTGCGCGTCAGGCCGATCAGGCCGGCCTTGGTCGCCGAGTAGACGATGCGGTCGGGCTTGCCCAGCGCGGCGCGCGAGGACATGTTCACGATGCGGCCCTCGCCGCAGGCACGCAGCGTGGGCAGGAAAGCCTGCACCAGCAGCATGGGCGCGCGCAGGTGCAGTCCCACCACATCGTCCAGATGCTGGGTGCTGGCGTTGTCGATGGTGCCGGGACGCGTGGCGCCCGCGTTGTTGACCAGGGCCACCACGTTGTGCGCGGCGGCAATGCGGGCCGCCGCCTCGGCGGTGGCCTGCTCGCTGGTCAGGTCGGCCTGGTAGCTCACCAGCAGCGGATGGCTCCAGTCGGGCAGCACATAGTCGAGGTTGACCACGGCGCGGCCCTGGGCCAGCAGGGCCTCGGCGATGGCGCGGCCGATGCCGTTGCTGGCGCCGCTGACCACGGTGACGGGTGTCTTGTTGTCCACGGTGCTCATCGCTGTCTCAGACCTTTTCCAGGATCACGGCAATGCCCTGGCCCACGCCGATGCACATGGTGCACAGCGCGTAGCGGCCGCCCAGCGTGTGCAGCTGGTTCAAGGCCGTGGTAGCCAGGCGGGCACCGGAGGCGCCCAGCGGATGGCCCAGCGCAATGGCGCCGCCCCATTGGTTGACGCGGCGGTCGTCGTCGGCAATGCCCAGATCGCGCAGCACGGCCAGGCCCTGCGCGGCGAAGGCTTCGTTCAGCTCGATCACGTCCATCTGCTCCAGCGTCAGGCCGGTCAGGGCCAGCACCTTGCGCACGGCGGGCGCGGGGCCGAAGCCCATGATGCGCGGTGCCACGCCGGCCACGGCCATGCCGACCACGCGGGCGCGCGGCACCAGGTTGTATTGCCTGGCGGCTTCCTCGTTGGCCAGCAGCAGGGCGCAGGCGCCGTCGTTCACGCCGCTGGCATTGCCGGCCGTCACCGTGCCATCCGGGCGCACCACGCCCTTGAGCTTGGCCAGCGCCTCGATGGTGGTGGCGCGCGGATGTTCGTCCTGGCTCACCACGATGGCGTCGCCCTTTTTCTGGGCAATGGACACGGACACGATTTCCTTGGCCAGGTAGCCGGCCGCGATGGCGGCGGCCGCCTTTTGCTGGCTGGCCAGGGCCATGCGGTCCTGGGCTTCGCGCTCGATCTTGAAGTCGTCGGCCACGTTCTCGGCCGTCTCGGGCATGGAGTCCACGCCGTACTGCTGCTTCATCAGCTTGTTGACGAAGCGCCAGCCGATGGTGGTGTCATAGACGGCGTTGCTGCGGCTGAAGGCGCTTTCGGCCTTGGGCATGACGAAGGGCGCACGGCTCATGCTTTCCACGCCGCCCGCGATCATCAGGCGGGCCTCACCCGCCTTGATGGCGCGCGCGGCCGTGCCCACGGCGTCCAGGCCCGAACCGCACAGGCGGTTGATGGTGGCGCCCGGCACATCGATGGGCAGGCCGGCCAGCAGGGCGGACATGCGTGCCACGTTGCGGTTGTCTTCGCCGGCCTGGTTGGCGCAGCCGTAGAGCACGTCGG
>NZ_JCABYI010000039.1:0-19175 GCF_059499305.1 Delftia sp. | reverse complement strand
CGGCCTTGAGGATGGCCAGCAGGCCGACCACCATCTCCACCGAGCGCTGCATGGCGATGCCCACGCGCGTCTCCGGGCGCACGCCCAGGGCGATGAGGCGGTGGGCCAGACGGTTGGCCCGGGCGTCGAGTTCGGCGTAGCCGAGAACGTGGTGCTCGAAGGACAGCGCCTGCGCCCCGGCCCGCGCCAATGCCTGGCTGGCGAAGCGGCCGTGCAGCGTCTGCGCTGCGGCCGGCCGGCAGGCAGGCAGGCCGGCGGCGCGGCCCCAGGCCTGCTGCCTGTGCAGTTCTGCCGCGCCCAGCAAGGCGACCTCGCCCACCTTGCGGGCCGGATCATCGGCCAGCGCCTGCAGCATGGCCACATAGTGGCCGGCCAGCGCGCCGATGGTGGAAGCCTCGAACAATTCGCGGGCATAGGTCAGGCGCAGATGCAGGCGGCCCTGTGCATCGTCGGTGGTGTCCACGGTCAGCTCGAACTGGGCGCCCTGGCCCTGCAGCGCATATTCCTGCAGCTCCAGCCCAGGCAGTTGCTGCAGCGCGCTGCGGTCCTGGCGCTGGTGGTTGAACAGCACCTGGAACAGCGGCTGGGTGCCGGCGTTGCGTTCAGGCTGCAGCGCCTCGACCAGTTGCTCGAAGGGCAGGTCCTGGTGGGCCTGCGCGCCCTGGGCGGCCTGCCGGGCCTGGTCCAGCAGTTGCGCCAGGCCCATGCGCCCGTCCAGCGTGGCGCGCAGAACCTGGGTGTTCACGAAAAAGCCCACCGTGCCCTGCGTTTCCACCCGGTGGCGGTTGGCAATGGGCACGCCCACGCGAATGTCTTCCTGGCCCGTGTAGCGGTGCAGCACGGCCTGCAGGCCCGCCAGCAGCAGCACGAACAGCGTTGCGTCCTGCGCCTGGGCGCGGCGGCGCAGGCTGACGACCAGTTCGGCCGGCAGCTGCAGGCCATGGCTGGCGGCCACATGGTCCGCGCCGGGCCGGCGCGGGTGGTCGGTGGGCAGTTGCAGCACGGGGTGCGCATCGCCCAGCTGGGCGCGCCAGTAGGCCAGTTGCCGCTGCCGCTCGCCGGCCTCCAGCCACTGGCGCTGCCAGGCCGCGTAGTCGCCGTACTGCAGCGGCAGGGGTGCGGCCTGCGGCACCTGTCCCTGGCACCGTGCGCGGTACTGCTGCACGAATTCATCCACGATGATCTGCATGGACCAGCCGTCGGAGACGATGTGGTGCATGGCCACGACCAGCAGATGCGCCTCGGCCGACTCCCGGATCAGGCCCACGCGCAGCAGCGGCCCGGCCTGCAGGTCGAAGGGCTGGCGGTGCACGGCGGCCGCCGCCTCGTGCAGTTGCTCCTGGCGCTGCGCAGCGGGGAGTTCGGACAGATCCGTTTGCTCGACCCGCACACTGCCCTGTGCGGCAACCACCTGCACCACCTGCCCGTCCCCGCCCATGCGGAACACCGTGCGCAGCGACTCGTGGCGCGCCACCAGCGCGTCGAAGCTTTGCTGCAGCGCCAGCACGTCGAGCGTGCCCAGCAGACGCAGCGCGCCGCTGATGTGATAGGCCGTACCGGCCGGCTCCAGCTGCCACAGGAACCACTGGCGCAATTGCGCAAAGGACAGCGGCAGCGGGCCACTGCGGTCGGCCCTGGGCAGGGACGCCGCGCCTTCGGTCTGCTCGGCGCCGGCGACCGGCCCCTCCACCAGCCGTGCCACACCCGCGGGCGTCTTGCCCGTGAACAGCTGCTTGGGCGTGAGCTTGACGCCGCGCTTGCGGGCACGCGCCACCAGCTTGAGCGCGAGGATGGAGTCCCCGCCCAGCGAGAAGAAGTCGTCATGCCGGCCCGCGCGCTCCAGGCCGAAGAGGTCGGCCCAGACGGCGGCCAGCGCCTGCTCGGCCTCGCCTTGGGGCGCCTCGAAAAGATCGGCGGCCGCCTGCTCCGGCACGGGCAGGGCCTTGCGGTCGATCTTGCCGTTGGCCGTCAGGGGCATGCCCTCCAGCACGGTGATGCTGGCGGGCACCATGTACTCGGGCAGCGCCTGCGCCAGCGCGGCGGCCCACCCCGGCCTGTCGGCGGGAACGCCCGCCTGGGGCACGGCATAGGCATGCAACTGCATGCGCCCGTCCCCGCCTCCCTCCCCATCCAGCCGCGCCACGACTTCGGCCTGGGCCACGCCGGGCACGGCCTGCAGCGCCAGCGCCACCTCGCGCAGCTCCACGCGGTAGCCGCGCACCTTCACCTGGTCGTCCATGCGGCCCAGGAACTGCAGGCTGCCATCGGCCAGCATGGTCACGCGGTCGCCCGTGCGGTACAGGCGCTCGCCCGGCTGGAACGGGCTGGCCACGAATCGCTCTGCCGTCTGCCCGGGCCGGGCCTGGTAGCCGCGCGCCAGGCCCGGCCCGCCCAGGTACAGCTCGCCGCTGGCGCCCCGAGGCACGGGCTGCAGGTCGGCATCCAGCACCAGGGCGCGGCTATTGGCCAGCGGCCTGCCCACGGGCAGGCTTTCGCCGCCGCGCAGCGCCTCGCCCGCCTCCTGGGTGAGGATGCCCACCGTGGTTTCGGTGGGGCCGTAATGGTTGAGCACGCGGCAGCCGGGCCTGAGCGCGGCGATGCGGTCCACCAGCGGCCAGCGCGTGGCCTCGCCGCCCAGCACCAGGCGGCAGGCGGGCAGCACGTCAGCGGGCATGCCGGCATTCAGCAGCCCCTGCAGGTGGCTGGGCACGATCTTGAGCACGTCCACCCGGTGCTCCGCCATGTAGCGCGCGAAGCCGTCGGGGTCGAAGGCCAGTTCGGGCGCCATCAGATGCAGCGCGCGCCCCGAGCACAGCGCACCGAACAGCACGGTGTGCCCCAGGTCCGCCGCCACGGTCGAGACCATGGCCATGCTGCGCGCCGCCTCGGGCAGGTCCAGCCGCTGCAGCACGGCCTGCACATAGTGGGCCAGCGCCCCGTGGCTGACGACCACGCCCTTGGGCTGCCCGGTCGAGCCCGAGGTGTAGATCACATAGGCGCCCTGTGCGGAATGCGGGGGCGCGGCCGGCGGCGCCTGCCCCGCAATGCACGGCTCCTGGCAGGCATTCGGGTCCAGGCTCAGCAGGGGAACGCCCGCGTCCCAGGCGGGCGCCTGCTGGCAGAGCATCAGCACCGCGCCGCTGTCGCGCAGCTGCCAGGCCAGCCGCTGCGCCGGCAGGCCGGGGTCCAGGGGCACATAGGTGCCACCGGCCTTGAGCACGGCGAGCAGGCCCAGCACAAAGGCGCAGCTGCGCTCGGCATGCAGGGCCACGCGCACATCGGCCCCTACGCCGCGCGCCACCAGGGCCCGGGCCAGCTGGTCGGACTGCCGGTCCAGCTGCGCGTAGTCCAGGGCCGAGCCCGCGTCCCTGACCGCCGTGCCATCGGGATGGGCCCGCACGGCGCGCGACCACAGCTGCAGCACGCTGTCGGCGCCAAAGGCCTGCACCGGGCCTGCAGACTCCGACACGCGGCCTGGCAGTGACAGTTCGCCCAGCCTGGGCTGCCTGTCGCTGATTGCGCCGGTGACCTGCCGCGCAAGGTCCTGGAACGCGGCGGCCATGTCGCGCACCACGGCCTCGTCGAACAGTTCATCGGCGTAGATCAGCACGCAGTCAATGCCGTCCTGCCGGTCGGTGAAGTCCAGGCTCAGGTCGAAATGCGCCTGGCCGCTGGAGACGGCCTGCATGGCGATCTCCAGGCCGGCGATGTGGCGCGCGGCCGATGCATCCTCCTGCTGGGTGCACTTGACCTGGAACAGCGGGTGAACGCCCGGCTGGCGGGCCGGCTGCAGCGCCTCGACCAGCAGGTGGAACGGCAGGTCCTGGTGGGCCTGCGCGCCCAGCACCGCCTCGCGCACCTGCGCCAGCAGCGCGCGGAAGTCCTGCGCGGGATCGATGTGCGTGCGCAGCACCAGCAGGTTCAGGAAGTAGCCGATCAGACCATGCGTCTCGGCCTTCTGGCGGTTGGCCACGGGCGTGCCCACGCGCAGCTCGCGCGTGCCGCTGAAGCGGTACAGCACCAGCTTGAGCAGGGCCAGCATCACCATGAACAGCGAGGCGCCATGCGCGCGGCCCAGGGCGCGCACGCGGGTGGCCAGCGCGGCGGGCAGCGTGAACTCCAGGCGCTGCTCCTGTGCTTCCTGCACGGCCGCCCTGGCCTGCTTCATCGGCAGGGCCAGGGCCTCGTGCTCGGTGCCCAGCCGGGCACGCCAGTAGTCCAGCTGCCGCTCGCGCTCACCGGCATCGAACCAGCGGCGCTGCCAGACGGCATAGTCGGCGAACTGCAGGGCCATGGCCGGCAGGCGCGATGGCTGCTGCGTGCGCAGGGCCTCGTACAGGTGGAACAGCTCCTGGATCACGATGCCGTTGGACCAGCCATCGCCTGCAATGTGGTGCAGCGACAGGCCCAGCACATGCTCCTGCGCGCCCAGCCGGTACAGGACGGCGCGCAATGGCGTTTCCGTGTCCAGCGCAAAGGGCTGGCGGGCCAGCAGCAGCACCTGGCGCTGCGCCTCGGCCTGCGGATCGCCGTCCGTCCATGCGCCCAGATCGACGTGGCGCAGGGGCACGGGCGCGGCGGGCTGGATGGACTGCCGGGGCTCGCCGTCCTCGCCGGCCGGATAGCAGGTGCGCAGGATCTCGTGGCGCTCGGCCAGGGCCTGCAGCGCCTGCTCCAGCGCCCACGCATCCAGCGGCCCCTTGAGCGACAGCGATCCCACCATGTTGTAGGCGGGGCTGGCGGGCTCCAGCCGCCAGGTGAGCCAGAGGCTGCGCTGCGCGGGGGACAGGGCAATGGCCAGCGTGCGGTCGCAGCGGGTGATGGTGTGGGCCGTGTTGCGGGCGTCGCCGTCCGGCAGGCCACCTGCGCCACCTGCGTCAGATGCAGCGGGTGCGCCGGATGCACCCCGGAGCCTCAGGGCCAGTGCGGCGCGCTGCGCATCGGACAGGCGGGACTTGCGGGAATCGAGATCGTTCAGGGACATGGTGGTCTTCTCACGCAGATGCGAAGGCGGCAAGGGCATCGCCTTCATCGGTAACGGTGGCCTCGATCTCCTCGATCAGCCGGGTCTCCACCAGCACGGCCAGCTCGCCGACGGTGGGGGCCTTGAAGAAGGCCGCAGGGTGCAGCTCGACACCAAAGCGCTTTTTCACGCGGCCCAGGATCTGCAGGGCCAGCAGCGAGTCGCCGCCCAGCTCGAACAGGTTGTCGTCCACGCCCACCGGGGCAATGCCCAGCATGTCGGTCCACAGCGCGGCCAGGGCCTGCTGCAGTTCGCCTTCGGCCGCGACGTAGGCGGTCTGCAGCGCCGGGCGCGGATGGCCGCCACGGGCCTGCGATCCGTTGGCAGGTTCGGCGACGGCTTCGGCGGCAGGTTCTGCCAGCGCATCCACCAGCCCGGCATCGATCTCGCCCAGGCGCTGCCGCAGGTCGGTGGTGGAGATGACCACCTGGTGCGGCACATCGCCGTTGACGATGCGCTCGAACACCGCTGCCGCTTCTGCGCCGCTCCAGCCTATGCCCTCGGGAATGCGCATGCCGGCGGCCATGCCCAGGTCACGCCAGGCGTCCCAGTCCACGGAGATGACGGGCCAGGCGCGCTGGCGGCTGGCCAGTGCCGCCAATGCATCCATGCAGGCATTGGCGGCGGCGTAGTCGCTCTTGCCCAGGCCTGCGGTGAGGCTGGAGATGGACGAGCACAGCAGCACGAAGTCCGGCGCCTGCATGTCCTGCATGTCCTGCATGTCCTGCGTGCCCAGCAGGTCCAGCAGCAGCCGGGTGCCGCGCAGCTTGGGGGCGAACGTGCGCTCCACGCTGTCCCGCGTGCGGGTGGCCAGCATGCCGCTGTCGGCATGGCCTGCGGCATGGACCACGCCATGCAGGGCGCCAAAGCGCTGGTGCGCCTGCGCCAGCGCCGCCTGCATCTGCGCGGCGTCGGCCACATCGGCCGCCAGGGTCAGCACCTGGGCGCCCTCGGCCTCCAGGGCCAGCAATTGCAGCAGTTGCTGGCGCAGGGTGCGCGGCTGCCCGTCATCGGCGGCCAGTGCCTCCCATTGGCTGCGCGCAGGCAGCGCCGTGCGGCCCACCAGCACCAGGCGGGCCTGCCAGTGCGCGGCCAGATGCCGGGCCAGCGCCAGGCCCACGCCGCCCAGGCCGCCCGTGATCAGGTACACGCCCTGCCTGCGCAGGCGCGGCGCCGCGGCGTCCTGCCATTGCAGGGGCTCATAGGTCTTGCGCCAACGGTGGGCACCGCGCAGGGCGATGGCCGTGTCGGCCGCGCGCAGCCCATGCGGCGCGCGGGCTTCGTCCAGCAGCTGGCGCGCCAGCCGGGCCTGCATTGCGGGCGAACCCGCCTGCACCACATCGACGAAACGGCAGTCGATGGACGGGCATTCCTGCCCTATCGCCTTGCACAGCGGAAAGACGGCGGCCATCTCGGGGTTCAGCGCTTCCGCTCCGGTCACATCTTCCGAACCGCCTGCGGCCACCAGCAGCAGCCGCCGTGTGCGCGGGCCTCCAGCGCCGTGCGCACGGGCCTCCAGCGCCTGCGCCAGGGCCAGCACGCTGTGAAAGCCGCGCTCCAGCGGCGCAGGGGCGGCCGCGTCCATGGCCCACAGGTGGTAGATGGCGCCCACGGGGCCGAACTGCGCCTGCACCGCATCGAGCAAGTCCTCGCAATCGCGGCGCTCGCCGGGGCGCACGGCATGCCGGCCCGGGGCCAGGCAGGCGGGGGCGGCGCCCGCTTCCACGCAGACCACATCGGCGCCCTGCGCGCGCAATGCGTGCACCAGGGCCTCGGCCGTGGCACTGCCGTCGCCAAACACCAGGGCCACCTGGGCTGCGGCGGCAGCGGTGCCTGCCGCCAACTGCAGAGGACTGCGCTGCCAGGCGGCTGCGTAGAACGGACCCGCAGTCGCCGAGGGACCTGCCGTGCCTGCCGCTTTCGGTGCATCGCCACCCTGCCCCGCCGCCTGCACCCAGAAGGAGCGGCGCTGGAAGGCATAGGTCGGCAGCGGCACGCGCCGGCCTGGCCGCCCGCCCCGGCAGGCAGTCCAGTCGATGTCCACGCCCGCGCACCACAGTCCGGCTACGGCCTGCGCCAGCAGTTGCGCGCTGCGTGCGGTCTGCTGGGGATGGGCCTGGCTGGGCCAGATGCCGGCCGCCGTGGCGGCGCGCGGGTGCTGGCGAGCCAGGGCGGCAAGGGCCTGGCCGGGGCCCACCTCCAGCAGCACGCGGCCCGGCACGCTCAGCAGCTCGTCCAGCCCGTCCGCAAAGCGCACGGTATGGCGCAGGTGGCGGGCCCAGTAGGCGGGGCTCATGGCCTGCTCGGCCGTGATGGGCCTGCCGGTCACGCTGGAGATGAAGGCCAGGCGCGGCGCATGCCGGGGCACGCTGGCCACCACCTGCTCCAGCTGCGCCAGCAGGGGCTCGGTCATGGCCGAGTGCGAGGCCACGGCAATGTGCAGCCGGCGGGCGGTGATGTCGCGCGCGCGCAGCGCCTCTTCGGCCGCCTCGATGGCGGCCAGCGGGCCGGACAGCACGCACAGGCGTTCGCCATTGACGGCCCCCAGGTCACAGCCCCAATCCAGCAGGGATTGCAGCTCGACCTCGGCCAGGGGCACCGAGGTCATGGCGCCCTGCGGCAGCGACTGCAGCAGGCGGCCGCGCGCCGCCACGATGCGCAGGGCATGCGGCAGCTCGAACACGCCGGCCAGGCAGGCCGCCACATACTCGCCCAGGCTGTGGCCCAGCATGGACATGGGCTGCACGCCGCGTGCCATCCACATCCGGGCCAGCGCATAGCCGATCACGAACAGGGCCGGCTGGGCCTTGTCCATGGCGGACAGCGCCGCGTCGGCCTCCACCTCTTCACCCGGGGCGGGGAACAGCCACTGGCGCAGGTCCCAGCCTGTTTCGGCCTGCAGCAGCTCGCAGCAGCGGTCCACCTCCTGCCGGAACACACCGCCGTCGCGGTACAGGTCCAGGCCCATGTTGGCGTGCTGCACGCCCCCGCCCGGGAAAAGAAAGACCACGCCGGGCGGCTGTGCCGGCACCTCGGTGGCCTGGCCTGGCGGCGCAGCAGCAGCGAGGTGCAGGCCCTCCACCGCCATGCCCATGCCGTCTGCCACCACGGCACGGCGATGGCCGAAGGCGCGGCGGCCCTGCTGCAGGGTGTGGGCCACATCGTCCAGCGACAGGCCGCTGCCGGCCTGCTGCAGATGGGCGGCCAGGCGGCGCGCCGCTTCATCCAGCGCACGGGGGCTGCGAGCGGACAGCGGCAGCACCTGCCAGCCCCGGGCTGCATCCGCCTGTGTAAGGGAAGGGGCGGCAGAGGTGGCAGGGGCGGCAGCAGCCTCCTGCAGCACCACATGGACATTGGTGCCGCCAATGCCGAAGGCGCTCACGCCCGCGCGGCGCGGTGTGGCCGCCTGGGGCCAGGGCCTGGCCGCGGTGTTGACATGGAAGGGACTGCGCTCGAAGTCGATCTGCGGATGCGGCCGCTCGAAATGCAGGCTCGGCGGCAAGGTGGCATGCCTGAGCGAGAGCACCGCCTTGATCAGGCCCGTGACACCGGCGGCCGCATCGAGATGGCCGATATTGGTCTTCACCGAGCCGATGGCGCAGTAGCCCCTGCGCTGCGTGCTGGCGCGAAAGGCCTGGGTCAGCGCCGCGATCTCGATGGGGTCGCCCAGCGCCGTGCCCGTGCCATGGGCTTCCACATAGCCGATGGTGTCGGCCGGCACGCCCGCCAGGGCCTGCGCCGCGCGCACCACGGCGGCCTGGCCGTTGACGCCGGGCGCCGTGAAGCCCACCTTGTCTGCGCCATCGTTGTTGGCGGCGCTGGCCAGGATGACGGCGTGGATGGTGTCGCCGTCGCGCAGCGCATCGTCCAGGCGCTTGAGCACCACAATGCCCGCGCCGCTGCCCTGCAGCGTGCCTGCGGCCTGGGCATCGAAGGCGCGGCAATGCCCGTCAGGCGAGAAGATGGCGCCGGCCTGGTAGCGGTAGCCGCCGTTTTGCAGCAGGTTGAGCGAGACGCCCCCGGCCAGCGCCATGGCGCATTCATGGCCCAGCAGCGCCTGGCAGGCGGTGTGCACGGCCATCAGCGAGGTCGAGCAGGCCGTCTGCACGGTGACGGCCGGGCCGCGCAGGTCCAGCTTGTAGGCCACGCGCGTGGCCAGGGCATCGGCCATGTTGCCGCTCATCAGGCCCAGCAGGTCGGCGACCTGGGCGCCAGGGCCCGGCGCATGGCGGGGCAGCAGATGGCGCATCAGGTAGACGCTGGCGCCCGTGCCCGCATACACGCCGATGGCGCCGGGGTAGCGCCGGCCCTCGTAGCCCGCATGCTCCATCGCCTGCCACGCGCATTCCAGGAAAAGGCGGTGCTGCGGGTCCAGCTGCTCGGCATCGCGCGGGGTGTAGCCGAAGAAGTCGGCATCGAAGAGGTCCATGCCGGCCAGCGGCACGCCGGCCTTCACGTAGCCGGCATCGTCCAGCAGGGCCTGGGGCACGCCCAGGGCGCGCAGCTCATCGTCGCTGTAGCGCTTCACGGACTCGACGCCGTCACGGATGTTGGCCCAGAAGCGGTCGATGTCGTCGGCGCCCGGAAAGCGCCCGGCCATGCCGATGACGGCGATCTCCAGGCCGGTGGTTTCGGAGGAAGAAGACATCAGAGGGTCCTTTCGATGTGGCGCTTGCGCTGCAGCAGCGCCTCGCGGCGGCGCTGGGCCGCGTCCATGCCGTCCCGGGCGGCGGCCGCCTGCGCGGCGCCGTCGCCCTCGCCCTCGCCCTCGCTATCTGCGCCCTGCTCGATGCGTCGCGCCAGGGCCGACACCGTGGGGTGCTTGAAGAGATCGACCAGGGACAGCTCCCGGCCCAGCCGCGCCTCCAGCAGGCCATGCACGCGGATGAGCTGCAGCGAATGCCCGCCCAGGTCGAAGAAGTTGTCGCTGGCGCCTATGCGCTCCACGCCCAGCACCTGGGCCCAGAGGGCGGCAATGGTCACGGCCACGCCGCCCTCGGGCGGCTCGTAGGCCTGGTGCTCCAGGGCCGGCAGGGTGGGCGCCTCGGGCAGCGCCTTGCGGTCCACCTTGCCGTTGGCGTTCAGCGGCAAGGCATCCAGCACGGTGATGGACGAGGGCAGCATGTAGTCGGGCAGGGCTGCGGCCAGCGCGCTGCGCAGCGCGGCCATGTCCAGGCACTGCCCCTGCTGCACCGAGACAAAGGCGGCCAGCCGCGCGCCGTCGGCCGCCTGGCGGGCCACCACCACAGCCTCGCGCACGGCGGGGTGGGCCAGCAGTTGCGCCTCCACCTCGGCCAGCTCGATGCGAAAGCCGCGGATCTTCACCTGGTGGTCCACGCGGCCCAGGTAGTCGATCTGGCCGTCGCCGCGCCAGCGCACCAGGTCGCCCGTGCGGTACAGGCGCTCGCCCGTGCGGCTGGCGGGATCGGCGACAAAGCGCTCGGCGCTCAGGCCCGGGCGCCGCCAGTAGCCGCGCGCCAGGCCCACACCGCCCAGATACAGCTCGCCGGCCACGCCGCGCGGCACCTCGTTGAGCGCGGCATCCAGCACATGGGTACGCAGCCCGGCCACGGGGCGGCCTATGGGCACGGACAACGCGCCCTCGTCCCGGCAGTCCCACCAGGTGACCTCGATGGCCGCCTCCGTGGGGCCGTAGAGATTGAGCAGGCGGGTGCCGGGGAAGGCCTGCAGCACGGCCGCCTGCAATTCGGCGGACAGGGCTTCGCCGCTGCAGATGATGCGCTGCAGCCCCTGGCAGGTGGCGGCCGCCGGGTGCGCCATGAAGGCCTGCAGCATGGACGGCACGAAGTGGATGGTGCTGACCTGGTGGCGCGCTATCAGCTCGGCCAGGCGCCGGGGATCGCGGTGGTCGCCGGGGGCGGCCAGCGCCAGGCGTGCGCCGGTGGTCAGCGGCCAGAAGAACTCCCAGAAGGAGATGTCGAAGCCGAAGGGCGTTTTCTGCAGCACCGTGTCGCCCGGGCCCAGCGGCTGGTGCATCTGCCCCCACGCCAGGCGGTTGCACAGCGAACGGTGGCGGTTGGCCGCGCCCTTGGGCCGGCCCGTGGAGCCCGAGGTGTAGATGACATAGACCAGGCTGTCGCCATGCAGGGCAACGGCCGGGTTGTGGGCCGGCATGTCCTGCAGCCGGGACGCCAGGCCCGGCACATCGACCCATTGGGCACTGCAGTTGGCCGGCAGGCGGTCCCGCACCTGCGGCTGCACCAGCACCAGGGACACGCCGCTGTCCTCCAGCATGTAGGCGATGCGGTCGGCCGGATGCTCGGGGTCGATGGGCACATAGGCCGCGCCGGCCTTCATGATGGCCAGCAGCCCCACGACCATCTCGATGGAGCGCTCCATGGCAATGCCCACCGGCACGCCGGGCCGCACGCCCGATGCGATCAGGTGATGCGCCAGCCGGTTGGCGCGCGCATTGAGCTCGGCGTAGCCCAGCGTGGCCTCGCCCAGGCACAGGGCCGGGGCATCGGGGCTGCGCGCCACCTGCTGCTCGAAGCGGCGGTGCACGATGTCGCCGCCGTGCAGGACCTGGTCATTGCAGCTCCAGGCCGCCAGTTGCTGGCGTTCTTCGGGACCCAGCAGCGGCACCTCGTCCACGGCACATTGGGGCTGCCGGGCCAGGGCGTCCAGCATGGCCTCGTAGTGGGCGGCCAGGCGCTGCATGCTGCCCGGCTCGAACAGCTCGCGGGCATAGACCAGGCTGATGCCCAGGCTGCCGTCGGAGCGCTCGCGCACTTCCACGGTCAGCTCAAACTGCGCATCTGCGGCCGCCAGCGGCTGGCCGGCCACGGTCCAGCCCGGCACCTGCTGCAGCGCCTGCCAGTCCTCCACCAGATGATTGAACAGCACCTGGAACAAGGGGCTGTGCGCCAGGCTGCGCTGCGGCTGCAGCGCCTCCACCAGCTGCTCGAACGGCAGCGCGTGGTGGGCCTGGGCGCCCTGCGCCGCCTCGCGGGCCTGCTGCAGCACCTCGGACAGGCGCATGCGCCCGTCGATGCGGTTGCGCAGCACCAGGGTGTTGACGAAAAAGCCGACCACGCCCTGCAGGTCGGCATGCGCGCGGTTGGCTACGGGCACGCCGACGCGGATGTCCTCCTGGCCCGTGTAGCGGTACAGCAGTGCCTGCCATCCTGCCAGCAGCAGCGTGAAGAGCGTGTCTGCCTGCTGGCGGGCCTGCGCGCGCAGTGCCTGCAAGGTCGCGCCGGGCAGCTCGAAGCCGTGCCGTCCCGCCCGATAGCGTGCCAGCGCCTGGCGAGGATGGTCGGTAGGCAGGGCCAGCACAGGCTGGGCCTCGCCTGGGGGCACCTGCAACCGTTCCAGCCAGTAGGCCAGCGAGGCCTGCTGGCCTTGCTGGGCCGGCTGGCCCTGCTCCCGCTGCCAGACGGCGTAGTCCACGTACTGCAGCGCCGGGCCGCTGTCCGGGGCGCCGGAATACAGCGCCGCCAGATCGTCCAGCAGGATCTGCATGGAGGCGCCGTCGGAGACGATGTGGTGCATCACCAGCGCCAAGATGTGCTCATGGGCCTGCAGCCGCACCAGGCCAGCCCGGGCCAGCGGCCCCTGCTGCAGATCAAAGGGCTGGGCGCACAGCGCCTGCAGCCATTGGGCGGCGTGCTCCTCGCGCTGCGCGGGCTTGCCCTGCGCGGCCTGCGCGGCATCCAGCCACTGCAGCTGCAGCCTGCCCTGGGGGTCCAGGCGCTGCTCGACCTCCCCATCGGGCCGGGCGTTGAATACCGTGCGCAGCGAACCATGCCGTTCGGCCAGGCCCTGCACGGCCGCACGCAGGGCGCCTGCATCCAGCGGCCCGGTGATGCGCAAGGCGCCCTGCACATGGTAGGCCGTGCTGCGCGTATCCATCTTCCAGAGAAACCATTGGCGCTGCTGGGCCGGCGTCAGCGGCAGGGGCATGGCGCGGCGGGCCTCGGCCAGCGGGGCAATGCGCTGCAGCGCCATGCCCGGCTGGCGCTGTTGGCACAGCCGGTCGATGTCCTGCGCCTGGTCGCGCAGCCGCGGGTGCTCGAAGACCCGCCCGGCCGGATACTCCAGGGACCATTGCCGGCAGATGCGCGCAGCCAGCCGCACGGCGGCCAGGGAGTTGCCGCCTTGCGCGAAGAAGTTGGCCTCGCCGGCCGGCTTGTGCAGGGCATCGCCACCGAGCACCTCGCGCCACAGGCCGGCCAGCGTGCCTGTGGTGGGATCTGCCGCGCCCGCCTCCTGCGGTGCCTGGCTGCCGCCGCCCGCGAAGCGGCCCGACTCGAACACTGCCCAGGCATCCAGCGTGCGCGCGGACCAGCCCTGGCGGCAGGCTGCGCGCTGCAGCTTGCCGCTGGAGGTGCGGGGCAAGGCGCCGGGGTTGAGCAGCACGATCACCCGGGGCGCCTCGCCGCACTGCGCGCCCACGGCGGTGCTCAGTGCATCGACCAGGGCCTGGGCCGGCACCAGCTTTTGCATGCCGAACGAGACTTCGGCAGCAATGCCTATGCCCTCCCGGCCATCGATGTCCACCGCAAACGCGGCCACGCGCCCCTTGCGCACGGCTTCGACCTCGGCCTCGACCACGCGCTCGATGTCCTGCGGGTAGAGGTTGTGCCCGCGCACGATGATCAGGTCCTTGATGCGGCCCGCCACATGGACCTGCCCAGCATGCACGAAGCCCAGGTCGCCCGTGCGCAGCCAGCGCCGGCCTGCATGCTCGACAAAGGCCTGCTGCGTTTGCTGCGGCTTGCCCCAGTAGCCCTGGCTGATGCTGGGGCCGTGCGCCCAGATCTCGCCCACGCGGCCGGGCTCCAGCACCTGCAGGCTGTGCGGATCGACGATGTTCACCGCATGGCCGGGAACGGCGGGGCCGCAGCCCACCAGCGCGGTGGTCTGCGAGGCGCCGGGGCTTTCCTCGGCCCGGCCCTGGCCCAGGGCCTCGGTATCGAAGGACGTGATCGTGGCGCCTGCGCCGCAACTGCCGCCGGTGATGAACAGGGTGGCTTCGGCCAGGCCGTAGCAGGCATAGGCCGCGTCGGGCCGCAGGCCGCAGGCGGCAAAGCGCTGGGCGAAGGCCGTGACGGTGTCGGCACGCACGGGCTCGGCACCGGTATAGGCCAGCCGCCAGCTCGACAGGTCCAGCTGCGCCAGCTGCGACGGCTTGATGCGCTCCAGGCACATGCGGTAGGCGAAGTCGGGGCCGCCGCTGATGGTGGCGCGGTGGCGCGAGATCAGTTCCAGCCAGCGCACGGGGCTTTCCAGAAAGAGGCGCGGCGAGGTCAGCACCAGCGGCAGGCCGCTGTACAGCGGCTGCAGCAGGCCGCCGATCAGGCCCATGTCGTGGTACAGCGGTGCCCAGGACATGAAGCGGTCGCCCGCGCCGATGTCCATGCGCTGCTGGATGGCGGCCTCGTTGGCGATGAGGTTGCCGTGGCTGACCATCACGCCCTTGGGCGCCGAGGTGGAGCCCGAGGTGTATTGCAGGAAGGCGATGTCGTCGGCAGCCGGGGCATGGGGCCGCCAGGCGTCGGCATCGGCCAGGTCCACCTGGTCGGCGGCCACGGCGGCAATGCTTGCAAAGCGCGCATCGGCGCCGGGCAGGGCCTGCATCACTTCGGCCGTGCTGATCACACAGGCCGCGTCCGCGTCGCCCACGATGCCCAGCAGCCGCTCCAGGTGCTGCACGCGCAGCGATTCCAGCGGCGGCACCGGCACGGCGATCACGCCCGCGTAGAAGCAGGCCAGCATGCTGGCGGCGTAGTGCTCGTCGTTGTCCATCATCACCAGGGCGCGCGCGCCCACGGGGCACAGCCGCTGCAGCCGGGCGGCCAGCGCGCGCACGCGGCGGTCGAACTCGCCATAGCTGTGGCTGCGCTCGACCACGCGGCCGTCCTGCACGGCGGCCACGGTGAGCCAGATGTCGTCGGGCCGCTGCTGCGCCAGGCCCCTCAGATGCTCGACCAGGCTGGCCGGCGCCTGGCCTGCTGCCGCGATTGCACTTTGTCCACTCAGCATGTCAGCTGCCTCCCGGGTTCTCAGAAACGGTCCAGATTGCTGCGCGGCTCGGCCATGGCGACGATGACCTTGCGCGGCCCCTTGAAGGGCGAGCGCGCATGGGCCACGAGCATGTTGTCCAGCATCAGCACGTCGCCCTGCTCCCAGGGGAAGCTGACGGTCTCCGCATCCAGCGCGGCGCGCACCTCGGCGAAGATGTCGTCGCCGATGGTGGAGCCGTCGGCGAAGAAGGTGTTGCGCGGCAGGTTCTCGATGCCGTAGACCTCCTCCAGCACCTCGCGCTCCTCGGGCTCGCGCGCCGAGATGTGGAACAGGTGGGCCTGGTTGAACCAGACCATCTCGCCCGTGACGGGGTGGCTTTCCATGGCCTGGCACAGCTGGCGCGTGCGCAGGCCGTCGTCCTCCTTCCACTCCCAGTCCATGCGCGCATGGCGGCAGAAGGCCTCGACCTCGGCGCGGCTTTCGGTGTTGAAGACCTTCTGCCAGGGCACGTCCATCTCGCCGAAGTTGCGCACGTAGAGGATGCCGGGCTCGAACAGCTCGCGGATGCGCGCCGGAATGCGGCGGTAGACCGCACGGCTGTCGGCAATCGGCGTCTCGCCGCCCTCGGGCGATGCGGTGACGCAGTGGAACCAGATCTTCATGGGCCACTCGCGCGTGTAGGCCTGCTCGTTGTGCAGTGGAATGCTCTGGTGGGCCGGGTACTCGGTGGAGGTGTAGACGCCCGCGCCGCTGGAGGCCTCGACCGCGCTGCGCGGCGTGGAGGCGAATTCGTACTTGAGCAGCGGATGGCCGAAGGCCGAGGCGAAGCGCTGGAAGGTCTCCACATCGGGTACGCCAAAGCCGCGCAGCAGAACGCCGCCCGTGGTCAGCAGCGCCTCGTCGATGTCGCGGCGCAGCGGCGGCAGCGCAGCCAGCAAGTCCTGGCCCGGCTGGGCGGGCGTGATGAGCTGGGGAAGCAGCGAGCCCGCGGGGGCCTTGCGCTCGAAGCGCTGGAGGGTTTCGTTCATGTCGATTCCTTGGTGCGCCACGCAAGAGCTGCCGCGTAGCCCGGCGGCGCTGGCAGCGCCATCGCTTGAAAACCATTCCAGTCGGGGACCGCGCAGGCGATGGCCAGCCGTCCGTCCCCTCCCGGGCTGATGCCAATGGAGCGCAGGTGCTCGGCCACGCCAATGCCGATGGCCTTGAGCACCGCTTCCTTGCCCACCCAGCGCTGGTAGAAGGCCGCCAGCCGATCAGGCGCACGGCGCACGCTGGCGCGTTCCTGGTCGGTGCAGACGGCGTCGAGCATGACCTCGGCATCGAGGTCGGGCTTGTGCTGCTCGATGTCCACGCCCAGGTGCAGCACGCCACCGGGGTCGGCCAGCGCGATCAACGCATGGCCGCCCGAATGCGAGACGTTGAACACAGGCGCCCTGTGCGGCTCGTCATCCACGAAGGGCTTGCCGTGCGTGCCGATGGCCAGGGGCACATCGGCCGGGCAGCAGCCCAGCCTGCGCCCCAGCAGCCGCCGCGTGGCAGCGCGCGTCTGTGCGAAGCGCAGCCGGTCGGCGGCCCGCACGAAGCGCGCGGCGCGACCGCGCTCCTCGGGGGTCAGGTGCGGCAGGCTGTCGCTCAGTTCGGCCGACAGGTCCAGGTCCAGCCTGAAGACCTCGATGCCCTGGCTCATGGCCTCACGCACGGACACGAGCTGCATGGATTTCCCCCTGGAGTGACTGGGACCCGGCCAGGCGCTGCGCCAGCACGGCCAGCACATCGCCTTCGCGCTGCCTGATGAAGAAATGCCCGCCCTCGAACCAGTCCAGCGTGAAGGCCCCGGCGGCCTCCTGCGACCAGGCCTGGACGCGGGGCGCCTCGATGTCGTCCTGCCGCCCCGCAAAGACGTGCACCGGCAGCGGCAGGCCCGCAGCGGGCACATGGCCGAAGCTCTCGCAGACGCGGTAGTCGGACCCCAGCACATCCAGCGTGATGCGCATGAGCTCGGGGCTGGCAAACACCTCTTCGGGCGTGCCGCCCTGCCTGCGCAGATCGGCAATCAGCGCCGCATCGTCGCCCTTGCCCGCAAAGCGCTCGGGATCGCGGCAGGCCGGTGCCGGGCTGCCCGAGGCAACCAGGGCCAGCGGCAGCTCCCTGCCCTGCTCGCGCAATTGCCGCGCCATGCCGAAGGCCAGCAGCGCGCCCATGCTGTGGCCCAGCAGCGCAAAGCGGCCGCGCATGGCCTGGCGCTGCTCGGCGCACAGCAGCGATACCAGCTGCCCGAAGTCCTCGACCGCAGGCTCGCCCAGCCGGCTGCCCCGCCCCGGCAGCTCCACCGGAGCAATGCGGATCCAGTGGGGCAGCAGCCTGCGCCAGCGCAGGTACATGGTGGCGCTGGCGCCTGCACACGGCAGGCACAGCAGGGTCAGCGGCGCGTGCATGCGCGTCAGCCCGCTGCGGTTTCGATAACGGTACCGGTATCGCTTTGCAGCGCGGCGCCGGCACCCGCCTGCTCCTGCTGCTGCATCCACACGCGCAGCGACTTGGGCCGCATGTCAGTCCAGGTGGCGTCCACGTAGTCGAGCACGGTTTTCTTGTCGCCCTTCACGCCCTCCACGGCGGTCCAGCCGCCGGGCACGGCCTTCCAGTGCGGCCAGATGGAATACTGTTCCTCGTGGTTGACCAGAACGATGAAGGTTTCGTCTTCGCGGTCGAAGCAGCTTGTAGACATGCAGGCGTCCTTTATGCGGTTGAACATCGGTGAGGCCAGCTCCGGATCGCGGCGATCCGGTACTGCGCCTCTGTTGAACATGACGTTCCGGATCCGAAACTGTTCACGCCGCATGCGCGCCGGTTCCGGGTCGTGCGCCGGGCTGCACCGATCAATGGTGGTCCAGCAGCGAGCGGTGGACATGGATGGCCTTGCAGGCGTCGGCAATCCTGGCGTTCACCAGGCCCAGCGCGCACTCCATGTGCTCGGCGATCTGGCGCTGGGTGAGGCCCTTGATGCGGTACAGCTCGAAGGTCTCGCGGGTCTTGGGCGGCACCTCGTCCAGGGCCTGGTCGATCAGGCGTATGGCCTGGGACTCGAACAGGCTGCGCTCGGGCGAGCGGCCGTCCGGTATCTCCAGCGTCTCCACATCCACGCCGTGGGTGCGGTAGCTGTTCTCGCGCTCCTGGCGGCGCAGGTAGTCCAGCGCCATGTTGCAGACGGCGCGCGTCCAGTAGGCGGCGGGCCTGGCGATCTCGGCATCGCTGCGCATCTCGGCAACGCGCAGATAGGTGTCCTGCACGGCCTCGTCGGCCAGTTCGGGATTCCTGAGAATTCTTCGCGCGACCCTCACCAACTGTCCACGCGAAGCAATGAAGACCTCTTCCAGCGAAGAATGTGTGTGATTCAAGGACACGATGCAGTTCCTCTCGCAAGCTAGGCAAGAACATCAAGGGGAAATGTCGACCGCAGGTCGATGGGCGGCCGGCGTGCCGCCCGTGCAATAGGGCGGAGCGGGACTCGGCACAGGCGGCAAGCGGCGGCACAACCGCTGACCGCAGGGCATCAGTGCGCGCCGATGCGCATCGGCGTGACTTGGGAGGCAGGCCTAGATCGGCCTCATGACGGCCTCAGGGCGGCGGCCGCCCTCGCCGGATCCATGCGTCCTGCAACAGGATCGGCAAGGGCTGTGCAGCCTTGCAGACGTGCTGAAACTTGAACCGGGACCATGGCATGCAGTGGCGCTCCTTTGACGTTTTCCAACATTGAAATGAGAAGCATTACCAGTTCCGGCGACAGGACCGGGCCTGGAATGGCTGCTCACACCTGCCTGGAAGACGTCCCGCCAGTGCAAACGGAGACACGGCTATCGGCTGTGGAAAATCGGCAGGCATCGCCTATGGCGCATCGCATCACCATGGCTTTCCCTCGCCGTGGATGATGGGCCTGGATCATGACGGACTGGTGATGCCCGATACATCGGGATGGAAGCAGGAACTGCCTGCAGCGCAGGCCCCTGCCATCGCACTGGGCAGGCCCCATCGAGACGCGGCCCGCAGCGAAACTGCAGACGAAAAAAAGCCACCTTGCGGTGGCTTCTTGTCTGCGCAAACGCGGCGGTTTGCACAAGGAATCTGGCGGAGTGGACGGGACTCGAACCCGCGACCCCCGGCGTGA
>NZ_JCABYI010000038.1:111780-218206 GCF_059499305.1 Delftia sp. | reverse complement strand
GGAGTTACCCGCTAGTACCTGAAACTAGTGCGTCTACCAATTCCGCCACCTGGGCTTGCTGAAGCCGAAATTCTACTGCATTTTTTGCAGCGAAGTCCTGATCTTCGATTTTTTTCTTGAGACTGTGATCGGCCAAGTCATGAAGCCAGGGAGCCACCTTCTTGTGAAGATAGTTCCTCAGTTCACCGCAACCTCTGCAGGTTGTCGTTAAACTTGGTGCCCAGGAGAGGACTCGAACCTCCACGGAGTTACCCGCTAGTACCTGAAACTAGTGCGTCTACCAATTCCGCCACCTGGGCATCTCAGGAAAGATTTAGATTGTATACCAAGAAAATGAACCCTCACGCAAAAAGTGCCGACGCGAACGACGAAATCGGGGGCAGTGTGCAGGGGCACCGCGACGGACATGGCTTCGTCATCCGTGATGACGGCGAAGGCGACATCTTCCTTCCTCCCAATGAAATGCGTGCGGTGCTGCACAAGGACCGTGTCAAGGTTCGCATCGTGCGGCAGGACCGCCGCGGCAGGCCTGAAGGCCGCGTGGTCGAGATCATCGAGCGGCCTGCGCACAACATCATTGGCCGCTTCTTGCAGGAAAGCGGCGTGTATCTGGTCGCTCCCGAAGACAAGCGCTATGGCCAGGACATCCTGATCCCTGCCAACGCGACGGGTTCGGCCAAGATCGGGCAGGTGGTCGTGGTGGAGTTGACCGAGGCGCCTGCACTGTTCGGCCAGCCCGTGGGGCGCATCATTGAAGTGCTCGGTGAGGTCGACGATCCCGGCATGGAGATCGAGATTGCGGTGCGCAAGTACGGCGTGCCCCATGTGTTTTCCGATGCCTGCCTGGCACAGGCCAAGGCCCTGCCGGACAGGGTGCGGCCTGCCGATCGCAAGAATCGCATCGATCTGACCGATGTGCCCCTGGTCACCATCGATGGCGAGGATGCGCGCGACTTCGACGACGCCGTCTACTGCGAGCCTGCCAAGGTCGGGCGCGGCAAGGGCTGGCGCCTGCTGGTGGCGATTGCCGATGTGAGTCACTACGTGACCACGGGCAGTGCCATCGATATCGATGCCTATGACCGTGCCACCAGCGTCTATTTCCCGCGCCGCGTGATCCCCATGCTGCCCGAGAAGCTCAGCAATGGCCTGTGCTCGCTCAATCCCGATGTGGATCGCCTGTGCATGGTCTGCGACATGCTGATCACTGCAAAGGGCGATATCCATGCCTATCAGTTCTACCCCGCGGTGATGCACAGCCATGCGCGCTTCACCTATAACGAGGTGGCTGCCATCCTGGCCAATACGCGTGGCCCGGAGGCTGCCAAGCGCTCCGATCGCGTGGGCGACTTGCTGAATCTGCATGGGGTGTACCAGGCGCTGCTCAAGTCGCGCGAAGCACGCGGCGCCGTGGACTTCGAGACCACGGAGACGCAGATCGTCTGTGACGAGAACGGCCGCATCGAGAAGATCGTGCCGCGCACGCGCAACGAGGCGCACAAGCTGATTGAGGAGGCCATGCTGGCCGCCAACGTCTGCAGCGCGGACTTCATCGAGCACAGCGGCCGCGTTGGCCTGTTCCGCGTGCACGACAAGCCCTCGCTGGAGAAGCAGGACATCCTGCGCAACTACCTCAAGGCCATGGGAGTGGGTATGGCGCTTGGCGAGAATCCGGCCACGTCCGAATTCCAGGCCATTGCCAATGCCACCAAGGACCGGCCTGATGCCCAGCAGATCCACACCATGCTGCTGCGCTCGATGATGCAGGCCTTCTACACGCCTGAAAATTCGGGCCACTTCGGGCTGGCCTTCGATGCCTATACGCACTTCACCAGTCCGATTCGCCGCTATCCCGACTTGCTCGTGCACCGCGTGATCAAGGCCGAGCTTGAAGGCACGCACTATCGCCTGCCCGAGCTGCCCACGCCTGGAGAGGCCGAAGCCAAGTTGGCCAAGCGTCTGGCCTCGCGTGTCAGTGCACCCGGCCAGAAGCCGCGCAAGCGCGCGCCTGCCGCCGAGGTCCAGGCCTGGGAGGCTGCAGGCCTGCACTGCAGCGCGAACGAGCGCCGCGCCGATGAGGCCAGCCGAGATGTCGAGGCCTGGCTCAAGTGCAAGTACATGCGTGAGCATCTGGGGGAGGAGTTCGCTGGCGTGGTCTCTGCGGTCACCACCTTCGGCATCTTCGTCACGCTCGATGCCATGTATGTGGAGGGTCTGGTCCACATCACCGAGCTGGGAGGGGACTACTTCCGCTTTGATGAGGCGCGCCAGGAACTGCGGGGCGAGCGCTCGGGCATTCGCTACGGAATAGGTACGCGGCTGCGCGTTCAGGTCAGCCGTGTGGACCTGGATGGCCGGCGCATCGATTTCCGCCTGGTGCGCGACGGCGAAGAGCAGCCGGCTTCGGGTCGTTCCGGCAGGGCGCCGGCGCGCACGGAAGCCCATCAGGGCGAAAAATGGGGGCGCCGCGACGCCAAGGAAAAGCGTGCGCAGCGTAACTCCGGCGGTGCCGGCGGAGCCCGGTCTGAATCCGACGGCGCGGTGTCTTCCGGCAAGCAGGGGCGCAAGGCGTCCAAGAAGGCCATGGTCAAGGGCGTGAACCTGGCCGCGCTGGAGGCTGAATATGCGAGTGCCCAGTCTCGCCCGGCCGCGCCAGTGCGTCAAAGCGACGTGAGTGAGCCGGCCGTGGTGCCAGGTTCGTCCGCACCTGCGGCACGCGCTTCCCGCAAGGGCAGGGCGGCTGAAGCGCGCAAGTCTGTCGCCGTCGATGCTGACCACGGTCTGCCGCAGTTGCCGCCGCCATCGCCGGTGCAGGCGCTGCGCGCCTTGGGTAAGAAGGCCTTGGGGGCCGTCAAGTCCAAGGTGGCAGGCAAGACATCCAAGCCCCGGCGCAAGCCCTGAGGGCGTCTATTGGCCCAGCCGCTGGGCCAGCGCGCTGGCGCTGAACGGCATTTGCGCGGGCCATTGGTCTGCCGCATGACCGTGGCGCCAGGCCGCCAGTGTTGCGGCCTGCGCGGGGTCCAGCCCTTGCGCCCATAGCGCGGCAATCAGCCCGGCGAGAATATCTCCGGTTCCTCCGGTGGACAGCCGGGCGTTGCCTGTGGGGTTGATCCAGCAGGGCGGCGATGCATTGCCGTCGCCCTGCGGTCCGGCGATCACGGTGCCCGAGCCCTTCAGCAACGCAGTGCAGTTGAATTGGAGCGCCAGTTGCCTGGCTGCTGAAAGTCGCTGTGCCTGGACCTGGGCAGTGCTCATTTTCAGCAGGCGGGCGGCCTCCAGCGGGTGCGGTGTCAGCACCGTGTGCTGGCTGCGTCGGCTGCGTTCTTTCAGAAGCAGGGCCAGCGACTCATCTTCGGCAACCGCGTTCAGTGCGTCTGCGTCCAGTACCAGCCTGGGCGCCTGATCCAGAATTTGGGGCAGCCAGGCGCGCACCGCCATGCCGCCGCCACATCCGCACACGACGGTGGCGCGGCGCCAGTCTTGTGCTTCGGGGCTGCGCAACATGATTTCGGGCCAGGGGGAGATGGCCTGGTCTGACCCGTGCGAGGCATCGAGCAGTGCCAGCATCACGCGTCCCGCCCCGCCGTGCAAGGCTGCCAGTGCGGCCAGCCAGGCGGCGCCGGTCATGGACAGGCCGCGGTGTTCCAGCCCCTCTCCGCCCAGAATGGCCACGTCGCCAAAGCTCCCCTTATGGCTGGCATGCGGACGCGGGGCGCGGGCTTCCGGGGAGAAAAGTTGTGCGCACGGTGAGATGGCGAAGGGTGGCGCGCTGCTTGCCAGTCCTGTGTCCAGATCGTCCCACCATATCTGGCCGCAGGCGTCGCGGCCGCTTCCTGTGAACAGGCCGGGTTGCAGTGTCAGCAGAGCCAGCGTATGCCGTGCGCTGACCGGGAGGTTCATGGGCTCGAATCCAGGCAGGTATTGCCCGGTGTCGGCATCCAGGCCGGATGCGATGTCCACGCAAAGGACGGGGCTGATGCCGGACTGCAGGCTGCGCAGCAGCGGCAGCAATCGGTCATCTTTTCGGGTGGGTGGGCTTGCCGTGTCGGGTCGGCGCAGGCCGATGCCGAGCAAGGCATCAATGCACAGATCCTGAGGCCCCATGTCAGGGGGCATGTGGGCGATCCATTGCACGCCGGCCTTGTGGGCCGCATCCCATGCGGCACGCGCGTCGGCGGGCATGCGGTCGCGTTCGCGCACGCAGCTGACCAGGATGCGGCAATTGCAGGATCGTGCCGGCATCGTGTTCAGGTGCTGTTGAAGCCAGGCGGCTGCCTGCAAGCCATCTCCGCCGTTGTTCCCAGGGCCGCAGGCGATCCAGATGCGGTTGGCGTGAGGGGCGATGGCGCGTGCCAGGCGTGCCAGCCCCATGCCTGCGCGCTGCATGAGGCAGTGTTCGGGCAGTCGGGCCGCGGCCTGCTGTTCCAGGGTGCGTGTGGCCACTGTATCGAACAGTGGCAATGCGGTGGATGTGGGAATGCGCAGCATGGCCTGAGCATAGCCGCCAGCCGCAGGGCGGGGTGTCCGCAGCGGTCAGCCGAAGCGGCGCGGATCCAGCAATGCGCTGTCCAGGAAACTGGTGCGGTTGTCCATCAGGTCGCTCAGCATGCTGGCGCAGCCTTGGGCAATGGCGGCACCACAGCTGCCATGGCCCAGGTTGAGCCAGATGCCGGGCAAACCGCTGGCGCCCAGCAACGGCAGTCCATCGGCTGTGCACATGCGTGTGCCATGCCAGATCTGAACGCCCGAGGTCAGCACGGCGCTGCCGGGAAAGACCATGTTGAGTCGGTGGTACATGCGCTGCAGCGTGGCCTCGTGCATGGGGCCGTGGCTGCCCAGTTCAGCGCCGGCCACGACCCGCATGCGCTGGCCAAGGCGCACCAGGGTCATCTGCTCGCTCCAGTCGACGATGGCGTGGCGGGGCGCGTAGCCTTGTTCGCGCAGCGGAGCACTGATGCCATAGCCGCGCAGGGCGATCATGGGCAGGCGCAGGCTCAGCGGCGCGAGCAGGTTTGCGGCCTCGGCGCCAGCGCAGACGACGATGGCATCGTGCGACCGGGGCGTGTCTTCGCCTTGCAGCTGCAGGCAAGCGGTGCGCCCGGCGCCGCCGGGCTGCAGTCGCTGCACAAGGCGTTGCGTCTCGAATCGTGCTCCTGCGGACTGTGCGGCCTGCCTTTGCATCAGCGTGGCCAGGCGGCCGTTGGCGGCGCCAGCCTGCGGGAAATACAAGGAGCCTGCGAGTGCGGTCTCCTCGCCCAGCGCGGGCTCACGCAGGCGGGTCTGGGCGGCATCCAGTGCCTCGCAGCGCGTGCCCGCCTCGGCCAGCGCTGCCAGTGCAGGTTTCAGTTGCTCATGGTCGGCCTCGCTGCCCAGCAGCACCAGGCTGCCGGAGACATATTCCGGGTCCAGCTCCCACTGCCGCCACAGCGATTGCTGGAACTGCTGGCTGCGCTGGGTGAGTGTCTCCAGTGCCGCCATCGTGGCTGTGGGTTCGCCGGCTTTGCGCAGGCGCCGCCCAGCCTGGCGCCATTGCCATAGCCAGCGCAGCTGGGCTGCGAGGTTTCGGGAGCCGAGGCGTGGCAAAGCCTGCCGGCCGGGAAGCGTGGGTGAGCGTTCTGTGGTGGAGAGACCGGGGACGCTCCACGGTTGGAGCAGGCTGGGGCCCAGCCAGCCGGCATGTCCGAAGCTGGCTTCCTCGGCCACCGTGCCATGGCGCTCGTAGACGGTGACCTCGTGCCCGACCTGGGCCAGTGCGTGGGCTGTCGCAACGCCAATGCTGCCGGCGCCCACAATCGCGATGTTCATTTTGGGGTGGAATCTGCTGAAGTGCCTGAATTATCAAGCGGATGTAGCTATCACTACAGGAGTGTGTGGCCGATGCGGCAACCGTGGCTATACGGGGTGTGAGCGCGCGTTGGGTGCGAAGCCTCAGTCTTGGGATGGCGTATGCTAGAATCTTGCGGCTTTGCTAGGGGTTCACCCTGATTTTCTTCGGAATTGCCGGAGATCAGGTGATGGCTTTGGGGTGCGAGGTGTTCGTCATGAATGCCTGCCCATGCTTGCAACCCCCGTTGCAAAGTCAATCGCAAACCAGTCCCTTCAAGGTGTTGCTTCCTGTATCCAGGGGCAATTGTCGGGCTGGATTTTAGACCTAACCTTTGAGGTATTCATATGTCCGTCACTATGCGCGATATGCTGGAAGCAGGCGTCCACTTCGGTCACCAGACCCGTTTCTGGAACCCCAAGATGGCCCCCTTCATCTTCGGCCACCGCAACAAGATCCACATCATCAACCTGGAAAAGTCGCTGCCGATGTTCCAGGACGCCCAGAAGTTCGTGAAGCAGCTGGCTTCCAACGGCGGCACCATCCTGATGGTCGGCACCAAGCGTCAGGCCCGCGAGCTGGTGGCTGCCGAAGCCCAGCGCGCTGGCGTTCCTTTCGTTGACCAGCGCTGGCTGGGCGGCATGCTGACCAACTTCAAGACCGTCAAGACGTCCATCAAGCGTCTGAAGGAAATGAAGGCTCAGCAGGAAGCCGGTCTGGAAGCCATGAGCAAGAAGGAACAGCTGATGTTCGTTCGCGAACTGGAAAAGCTGGAAAAGGACATCGGCGGCATTCAGGACATGAACAGCCTGCCCGACGCCATCTTCGTGATCGACGTGGGCTTCCACAAGATTGCCGTGGCCGAAGCCAAGAAGCTGGGCATCCCCCTGGTCGGCGTGGTTGACTCCAACCACAATCCCGAAGGCATCGACTATGTCATCCCCGGTAACGACGACTCTGCCAAGGCCGTGCAACTGTACGCCCAAGGCATCGCCGACGCGATCCTGGAAGGCCGCGCTGCTGCACTGACCGACGTGGTCAAGGCCGCATCCGGCGAGAGCGGTGACGAGTTCGTGGAAGTGGAAGAATCCGCTGCCTGATTGAGCTTGTCCGGCTGAGCGACCTCGTCGCCGAATAAAAAGCGGGGCTCAGGGTAGCCCCGTTTTTTTAAGCCGAAATCCTGTAACGAATCGAACTGACATTGGAGAAATACGATGGCTGCAATTACCGCAAGCATGGTGGCTGAACTGCGCGCAAAGACTGACGCGCCCATGATGGAGTGCAAGAAGGCCCTGACCGAAGCCGAAGGCGATCTGGTCAAGGCGGAAGAGCTGCTGCGCGTCAAGCTCGGCACCAAAGCTGGCAAGGCTGCCTCGCGCGTGACCGCCGAAGGCGTGATCGCCGCCTTCATCAATGGCAACCAGGGTGCCATGATCGAAGTCAACAGCGAAACCGACTTCGTGTCCAAGAACGACAGCTTCATCGCGATGGCCAACGCCGCCGCCAAGCTGGTCGCCGAGCAAAACCCCGCCGACGTGGCCGCGCTGAGCGCACTGGCCTATGAGCAGGACGGCTTCGGTCCCACGCTGGAAGACGTGCGCAAGGGCCTGATCGGCAAGATCGGCGAAAACATGTCCTTCCGCCGCTTCAAGCGCTTCGAAGGCTCCAGCCTGGCTTCCTACCTGCACGGCTCGCGCATCGGCGTGGTCGTCGAGTTCGACGGCGATGCCACGGCTGCCAAGGATGTCGCCATGCACGTGGCCGCCATGAAGCCCGTGTCCGTGACCAGCGCCGACGTGCCCGCCGAGCTGATCGAGAAGGAGCGTACCGTTGCTGCCGCCAAGGCTGCCGAGTCCGGCAAGCCTGCCGACATCGTCGCCAAGATGGTCGAAGGCTCGGTGCAGAAGTACCTGAAGGAAGTCTCGCTGGCCGACCAGGTCTTCGTGAAGGCTGCCGACGGCAAGCAGACCGTGGCCCAGATGCTCAAGGCCGCCAACACCAACGTCAAGGGCTTCACCCTGTACGTGGTCGGCGAAGGCATTGAAAAGAAGGTCGACGACTTCGCTGCCGAAGTGGCTGCCCAGGTGGCTGCCGCCAAGGCCGGCGCCTGATCCTTCCGGGCGACCGAACCGTTCCCTTCACCATCCATCATCATCCACCACTTCGGAGAAACACCATGACCCACGCCACACCGGCCCACAAGCGCATCCTGCTCAAGCTGTCCGGTGAGGCACTCATGGGGGATGACTCGTTCGGCATCAACCGTGCGACCATCGAGCGCATGGTTTCCGAAATTGCCGAGGTCACCAAGGTTGGTGTCCAGGTGGCGGTGGTGATCGGTGGGGGGAACATCTTTCGCGGCGTGGCTGGCGGCTCGGTCGGCATGGACCGTGCCACCGCCGACTACATGGGCATGCTGGCCACGGTCATGAATGCCCTGGCCCTGGCCGATGCCATGGACAAGCAGGGGCTGACAGCCCGCGTGATGTCAGCCATTGCCATCGAGCAGGTCGTGGAGCCCTATGTGCGCCCCAAGGCCTTGCAGTACCTCGAGGAGGGCAAGGTGGTGGTGTTCGCTGCCGGCACCGGCAACCCGTTCTTCACGACCGACACGGCCGCCGCGCTGCGTGGCGCTGAAATCGGCGCCGAGGTGGTGCTCAAGGCCACCAAGGTCGACGGTGTCTACACCGACGACCCGATGAAGAACCCCGACGCGACCCGCTACCACAAGCTGGCTTTCGACGAGGCCATCTCGCGCAACCTGGGCATCATGGACGCCACCGCCTTTGCGCTGTGCCGCGATCAGAAGCTGCCGATCCGGGTGTTCTCCATCGTCAAGCCCGGCGCGCTCAAGCGCGTGGTCATGGGCGAGGACGAGGGCACGCTGGTGTACGCTTGAGTGTTTTGATACCGCGTTACACAGCTCTTCAAGGAACAAGAACATGACGATTGCAGACATCAAGAAGACCACCGAGTCCAAGATGGGCCAGTCCATCGAAGCGCTCAAGAACAATCTTGCGCGCGTGCGCACCGGTCGTGCCAATCCATCGCTGCTGGACTCCATCCATGTGGAGTACTACGGCTCCATGGTGCCGCTGTCCCAGGTGGCCAACGTCACCCTGCTTGACGCGCGCACCATCAGCGTCCAGCCCTGGGAAAAGAGCATGTCGGCCAAGGTGGAGAAGGCCATCCGCGAAAGCGATCTGGGCCTGAACCCCGCCTCGCTGGGCGACCTGATCCGCGTGCCCATGCCTCCCATGAGCGAGGAGCGCCGCAAGGAAATGACCAAGCTGGCGCGCAATGAAGGCGAAGCTTCCAAGGTCGCCGTGCGCAACCTGCGCCGCGATGCCAACGAAGCCGTCAAGAAGCTGGTCAAGGACAAGGAAGCCTCGGAAGACGATCAAAAGCGTTGCGAAGCCGATGTCCAGAAGATGACCGACAAGCACATCGCCGAGATCGATACGCTGGTGGCGGCCAAGGAACAAGACATCATGGCGGTCTGAGGCGTCCTGCCTCATTTGCCTCAGGGTCCGTACCTTTGACCAAACAAGACTCCGGCGCGGTGCCGCGCCATATTGCCGTCATCATGGATGGCAATGGACGCTGGGCCAATCGCCGCTTTCTGCCGCGACTGGCCGGCCACAAGCAGGGCGTGGAATCACTGCGCCGCTGCGCCCGCGCCTGCGTCCAGCGCGGCGTGCAGGTCCTGACCGTCTTCGCTTTCTCTTCCGAGAACTGGAACCGTCCCGAAGAGGAGGTTTCCGGTCTCATGGGCCTGCTGGCCAATGCGCTTGCCAAGGAAGTGCAGCAACTGAGCCGCGACGGCGTGCGCCTGCATTTCATCGGTGACCGCAGTGGCCTGGGCGATAAAGTGTGCGCGGGCCTTGCGCAGGCCGAGACCGTCACTGCGCACAACAATCGCCTGGTTCTCAACGTCTGCTTCAACTACGGCGGACGCTGGGACATTGCACAGGCAGCTGCCCGGCTGGCAGAGAAGGGCGAGCCCATCACCCCGCAGAGCCTGGACCGCGCGCTCGCGCTGGCCCATGTGCCCGACCCGGATCTGCTGATCCGTACCGGCGGGGAAATGCGCATCAGCAACTTCCTGCTGTGGCAGGCTGCGTATTCCGAGCTTTTCTTCAGTGACAGCTTGTGGCCTGATTTCGATGAGGCCTGCCTGGACGAGGCCATCGCGGCTTTCGCTTCACGCGAGCGGCGCTTCGGCCAGACTTCCGCGCAAGTACAACAATCACAACCGACGTCGTCCCATCCGCAGACGTCCTGAACAAGGGGGAGCCATGCTCAAGCAGCGAGTCATCACCGCCCTGATCCTGCTGGCCATCCTGTTGCCTGCGCTGTTCTATCCCACGGGTATTCCGTTCGCCGTGGTCGTGCTCGTGCTCATGGCGGCAGGTGCCTGGGAATGGGGGCGTCTCAACGGCTTTGGCACCGCGGGCGCCATCGGCATAGGCGCCATCTGCACGGCGATGTGCCTGGGCGCCTGGGCTGCCGGCTGGCTGGAGCGTCCGCTGTCAGCGCTCTGGATTGTTGCCGGTGCTGCCTGGGTGCTGGGTGGCGGGGCGCTGCTGCGTGCCGGCGTGGCTGGCTGGCCTCGCATTGCAGCGCCTGTGCGCCTGGTCGGTGGAGTGCTTGCCTTGTGGCTGGCCTGGGTCGCCGTGGTGCAGGCGCGCATGATGGGCATCAACTTCCTGCTGTCGGTGCTGGTGCTGGTCTGGGTGGCCGATGTGTTCGCGTATTTCGCAGGACGGACCCTGGGCCTGAAATTCACCAAATCCAAGCTGGCTCCCACGATCAGCCCCGGCAAGAGCTGGGAAGGCGTATGGGGCGGCATGGCAGGCGTTGTGGTGCTGGCCTTGGTCTGGGTCTGGGCTGACCGCCACTACGCGGTGGCCGTGCCCAGTTTCTATTCATTGCTGCTGGCGCGCGGGGCTTGGTTCCTGCTGCTGGCGGTTGTTTTCATGGCCGCGATGAGCGTGGTCGGCGACCTGGTCGAATCCCTGGTCAAGCGCAGCGTCGGCGTCAAGGACAGCAGTGGCCTGCTGCCCGGTCATGGCGGCGTCCTCGACCGCGTCGATGCCCTGCTGCCGACCCTGCCGCTGGCCCTGATGCTTTCCTCTTTCGCGCATTCATGAAGCAGAAAATCACCGTCCTGGGCTCCACAGGCTCCATCGGTACCAATACGCTGGATGTGGTGGCGCGCCACCGCGATCACTACGAAGTCTTTGCGCTCAGCGCGGCCACGCAGGTGGACCTGATGCTGCGCCAGTGTGCCGAATTCAAGCCCCGCTACGCCGTCATGGCCAGCGCGCCGCATGCAAGGCTGCTGGCTGAGCAGCTGCGCAGCAATGGATTGGTCACCGAAGTGCTGCAGTCGCCTGACGCGCTGGAGCAGATCGCCTCGCATCCTGAAGCCGATGCCGTCATGGCGGCCATCGTCGGTGCGGCGGGCCTGGCGCCTTGCCTGGCCGCCGCACGCGCCGGCAAGCGCCTGCTGCTGGCCAACAAGGAGGCGCTGGTGGTTGGCGGTGCACTGTTCATGGACACCGTCAAGCGCCACGGCGCAACACTGCTGCCCATAGACAGTGAGCACTCGGCCATCTTCCAGTGCCTGCCCGAAGACCGCACCAGCTGGCCCGATCGCGTGGACAGTCTGCTGCTCACAGCCTCGGGCGGGCCTTTTCGCCTGCGCGATCCGTCCACCCTGTCCGAGATCACGCCGGAGCAGGCCTGCGCGCACCCGAATTTCTCCATGGGGCGCAAGATCTCCGTGGACTCGGCCACCATGATGAACAAGGCGCTGGAGGTGATCGAGGCCCGCTGGCTGTTCGACATGGCGCCTGACAAGATCAAGGTCGTCATCCATCCGCAGCAGATCGTGCACTCCATGGTGCAGTTCAAGGATGCTTCGGTGCTCGCGCAACTGGGTACGCCCGACATGCGCGTGCCCATCGCCTGCGGCCTGGCCTGGCCCCGCCGCATCGCCAGCGGTGCGGCGCCCCTGGATTTCGCCAAGCTGTCGGCCCTGACCTTCGAGGAGGCGGATGCCGTGCGCTTTCCGGGCCTGCACCTTTCCTGGCAGGCGCTGCACGCCAGCGAGGGAACCACGGCGGTTCTCAACGCTTCCAACGAAGTCGCCGTTGCCGCCTTCCTGGAGCGGCGCCTGGCATTTGACCGTATCCACGCTGTGAATTTGCGCACGCTCGAGACCTTGCTGCCGCCTACACTGGGCAGTCTGGAAGACCTGCTGGCCCTGGACGCGCAGGCGCGCGAAATCGCGCAGACCGTGGCGCGGCAGTGGCAGCTGTGATGCCGGCTTCGCAGGTCAGGATGGTTTTCTTGATGGGCCTGCGGCGGAATCCAGAGGCGCATTGGATTCAAAGGAGTATCAATTGTTGCTGACCGTTGTCGCATTCGTGGTCGCACTGGGCTTGCTGATTGCCGTGCATGAGTGGGGCCACTACCGCGTCGCCGTGGCTTGCGGCGTGAAGGTGCTTCGCTTTTCCGTCGGATTCGGCCGCCCCATCCTGCGATGGAAGCGCAAGGGTTCGGACACGGAATTTGTCATCGGTGCACTGCCCCTTGGCGGCTATGTGCGCATGCTCGATGAGCGTGAGGGCGAGGTACCTGCCGACCAGCGCCATCTGGCATTCAACACCCAGCCGCTGCGTGCGCGTGCAGCCATCGTGGCCGCAGGTCCCGTGGCCAATCTCGTGCTGGCCATTGCGCTGCTGGCCATCGTCAATTGGGTCGGCATGCAGGAGCCCGTTGCACGGCTGGCAACACCGCCAGCAGGCACGGTGCTGCAGATGGCGGGTGTTCAAGGCGGCGATCGCGTGCTGCGCATGGCTTTGGGTGACCAGGAATGGGAAGAGGTCCGCTCCATCAATGATCTGCGCTGGACGCTGACCCGTGCAGCGCTCGATGACGAGTCCGTGCGCATGGAGGTGCTCCAGGCCCGCCGCACCGCCCCGTCCGAACTGCGGCTCGCGCTGGCTGGGCAGGTTCAGGGCGAGCCCGATGCCGCCTTCTTCGAGCGCCTGGGCTTGCTTGGTCCCTGGACGCAGCCCGTGCTGGACAAGGTGATTGCCGGTGGTGCCGCCGAGAAGGCGGGCCTGCGCCCGGGCGATCTGGTTTTGCGCGTGGGTGGCACCTCGGTGGACGATGGCACGCAGCTGCGCAATCTCATCCGCAAGATGGGCGCATCGGGCCAGGTCCGGCAGCAGATCTGGCTGGTGGAGCGCGAGGGGCGGCAGTTGCAGATCCCGGTGCTGCCCGACCTGGGCCGATCGGAAGACGGCAAGGAAAGCATCGCCCGCATCGGCGCCTACATCGGCAGCGCCCCGGAAATGGCGCTGGTGCAGCGCGGTCCGCTGGAGGGCCTGTGGGCCGGCGTGCAGCGCACCTGGGAGCTGTCGTCGTTGACACTGCGCATGATGGGCCGCATGGTGATCGGCGAGGCCTCGCTCAAGAACATCAGCGGGCCCCTGACCATTGCCGACTACGCGGGGCGTTCGGCCAGCATGGGCCTGGTCCAATATCTCTCGTTCCTGGCGCTGATCAGCATCAGCCTGGGGGTTCTCAACTTGCTCCCCCTGCCGGTGCTCGATGGTGGGCACCTGATGTATTATCTTTGGGAGGGCGTGACTGGCCGAAGCGTGTCGGAAGTCTGGGCCGGACGCTTGCAGCGTGCAGGCGTGGCGGTTTTGATGATGATGATGTCCGTCGCCTTTTTCAACGATATCAACCGGCTTTGGGGCTAACTTTTCAGCCGTTTTCGGCAAGCCGCAGCGGCGGCAAATCCATTCATGACTAAACGTATCAATCGCCTGGGCGTGCGCGCTGCATCGACCCTGGCTGCCATGGTTTTGGCTGCCAATGCAGCCTGGGCACTGGAGCCCTTCCGCGTACAGGACATCCGCATCGAAGGTCTTCAGCGCGTGGAGCCGGGCACGGTCTTCGCTTCCATCCCCCTGCGCGTGGGAGACCAGTATGACGACGACAAGGGCGCAGCCGCCATCCGCTCGCTGTTCGCACTGGGCCTGTTCAAGGACATCCGCCTGGAAGCCAACGGCAACGTGCTCGTCGTCGTGGTCGAAGAACGCCCGACCATCGCCGAAGTGAACTTCGCCGGCACCAAGGAATTCGACAAGGAAACCCTGCAAAAGGCCATGCGCGATGTGGGCCTGGCCGAGGGTCGTCCGTTCGACAAGGCACTTGCCGACCGCGCGGAGCAGGAGCTCAAGCGCCAGTACATCAACCGCAGCCTGTATGGCGCCGAAGTCGTCACGACGGTCACGCCCATCGAGCGCAACCGCGTCAACCTGACCTTCACGGTGACCGAAGGTGATCCCGCCCGTATCAACGAGATCCATATCGTCGGGAACAAGGCCTTCAGCGAATCCACGCTCAAGGACCTTTTTGACCAGGACACCGGCAACTGGATGAGCTGGTACACCAAGTCGGACCGCTATGCGCGCAACAAGCTCAACGCCGACCTGGAAACGCTGCGCTCCTACTACCTGCAGCGTGGCTACCTGGAATTCCGCGTGGACTCCACCCAGGTGGCGATCTCGCCCGACAAGCAGACCATCTCGCTGACCCTGAACATCCATGAAGGCGAGCGCTTCGTGGTCTCCGGCGTCAAGCTGGAAGGCAACTACCTGGACCGCGACGACGAATTCAAGTCCCTGGTCAAGATCAAGCCCGGCGAGCCCTACAACGCCGATCAGGTCACGGCAACGACCAAGGCCTTCACCGAGCACTTCGGCAACTTCGGCTTTGCCTTCGCGCGCGTCGAGGCCGTGCCGGACATCGACCGTGCGACCAACCGGGTGGCCCTGGTGCTGCACGCCGAGCCTTCTCGCCGCGCCTATGTGCGACGCATCAATCTCAGCGGCAACAACCGCACGCGCGACGAAGTGATCCGCCGCGAATTCCGCCAGTACGAGGCTTCCTGGTACGACGGCGACAAGATTCGCCTGTCGCGCGACCGGGTGGACCGTCTGGGCTTCTTCACCGAAGTCAACGTCGAAACCCAGGAAGTGCCGGGTTCGCCTGATCAGGTGGATCTGGTCATCTCGGTGGCTGAAAAGCCCACCGGCTCGCTGCAGCTGGGCGCTGGTTTTTCCAGCGCTGAAAAGGTTTCGCTGTCCTTCGGCATCAAGCAGGAAAACGTGTTCGGCTCGGGCAACTACCTGGGCGTGGACGTGAACACCAGCAAGTACCGCCGCACCATGGTGCTGTCGACCACGGACCCGTACTTCACGGACACCGGCATCTCGCGCACCTACGACCTGTACTACCGCACTGACCGTCCCTACTACGACGATGCGGCCTACAAGATCGTCACCTCGGGCGGCAGCGTCCGCTTTGGCGTTCCCTTCAGCGAGATCGACACCGTTTACTTCGGCGGCGGCGTTGAACGCTCCGAAATCAAGCCCGGCACCTACCTGCCCCAGGCGTACAAGGACTATGCCGACAAGTACGGCTACTCCAACACGGGCATACCGCTGACCCTGGGCTGGTCGCGCGACAGCCGCGACAGCGCGCTGGCGCCCAACTCCGGTCTCTACCAGCGCCTGAACACCGAATGGTCGGTGGGTGGCGAGGCCCGGTATGTGCGAGCCAACTACCAGATCCAGCAGTACATCCCGCTGAGCAAGAAGTACACGCTGGCACTGAACGGTGAACTGGGCTACGGCAAGGGCCTCAATGGCCGTCCGTTCCCGCTGTTCAAGAACTTCTTCTCGGGTGGCCTGGGCTCGGTGCGTGGCTTCGAGCAGGGCTCGCTGGGTCCGCGCGACACCAAGGAAAACCTGGCGCTTGGCGGCTCCAAGAAGGTGACATTGAACGCCGAGTTCATGGTTCCGTTCCCTGGTGCCGGCAATGACAGGACTTTGCGTCTTTTTACATTCCTCGATGTGGGCAATGTCTACGGAGCCAACGAGAACTTCGATCTCGGGGAGCTGCGGGCATCCACGGGCCTGGGCATCAGCTGGATTTCCCCGCTGGGTCCCCTGCGCCTGGCCTTTGCTCAACCCATCCGCAAGCAGACCGGGGATAAAATCCAGCGACTGCAATTCCAAATCGGAACCTCTTTCTAATGAAATCTCTATCTAGCCATTTTTCCCTGGCTGTGCTGCTTGGCGCCATGGCCGTTTCCGCGCACGCCCAGGAGTTCAAGGCCGGCTTTGTGAATACGGATCGCATCTTCCGTGAAGCATCGACTGCCAAGGCTGCGCAGTCCAAGCTGGAGCAGGAATTCTCCAAGCGTGAGAAGGAGCTGATTGACCAGGGCAACTCGCTCAAGAGCGCTTCGGAGAAGTTCGAGCGTGAAGCTCCCACCATGGCCGAAAGCCAGCGCGTCTCGCGCCAGCGCCAGCTGGTGGATCAGGACCGCGAGTTCCAGCGCAAGCGCCGTGAGTTCCAGGAAGACCTGAACTCCCGCAAGAACGAAGAACTGGCCCAGGTGCTGGAACGCGCCAACAAGGTGGTCAAGCAAGTGGCCGAATCCGAGAAGTACGACGTCATCCTTCAGGAAGCCGTCTACATCAACCCCAAGTACGACATCACTGACAAGGTGATCAAGGCGCTGAACGGCGGCGGCAAGTAAGCCAGCTGTCCAGGGCTGCATGCCGTGAGCGTATTGTTGGGCCAGATCCTCGATGCACTCGGTGGCGAGTTGGTCGGTGGCGAAAGGGAGATGTCCATCTCCCGCATCGCACCGCTGGACTCTGCCGGGGCCGGGGATCTCAGTTTTCTGAGCAACCCCCGCTACCGCCAGCAACTGGCCGCCTCCGAGGCGGCCTGCGTTATTGTGGCGCCCGCCATGCGCGAGCTGGCGCAGCAGCGGGGTGCCTGCATCGTGGTCCCTGATCCGTATGCGTATTTCGCCAGGGCCACGCAGTGGTGGAAGCGAAACTGCAGGCCCGTGGCGCCGGCCGGTATCCATCCGAGCGCCGTGGTGCACGAGAGCGCCATCGTTGATGCATCGGCCACCATTGGCCCGCTGTGCGTGGTCGAGGAGGGTGCCACGATCGGTGCCCACACCGTGCTCAAGTCGCGCGTCACCATTGGCGAGAACTGCCATGTGGGCGCGCGCTGTCTGCTGCATTCCGGCGTGGTGCTGGGGGCGGACGGCTTTGGGTTCGCGCCCGAGAACGGCGCATGGGTGAAGATCGAGCAGCTCGGCGGCGTGCGGATCGGCGACGATGTGGAAATCGGCGCCAATACCTGCATAGACCGGGGTGCGCTGGACGACACGGTGATCGAGGATGGGGTCAAGCTCGACAACCTGATCCAGATCGGTCACAACGTGCACGTCGGCAGGCATACGGCCATGGCCGGCTGCGTGGGGGTGGCCGGCAGCGCGCGCATTGGCGCGCATTGCACCGTGGGAGGCGGGGCCATCGTGCTGGGCCATCTGCAGCTGGCTGACCGGGTGCATATTTCGGCAGCGACGGTAGTGACCCGTTCGCTGACACAATCAGGTGTTTACACGGGCATGTTTCCCGTGGATGAAAACGCCAAATGGGAAAAAAATGCTGCGACGCTGAAGCAGCTGCACTCCATGCGCGATCGCATCAAGGCCCTGGAGCGGCAACTGCAGCAATCGGCGGATCAAGGCCATAACGGAACGCAATGATGGATATTCACGCAATTCTCAAGCAACTGCCCCACCGCTACCCCTTCCTGCTGGTGGACAAGGTCACGGAGCTTGAGCGCAATACACGCATCAAGGCGATCAAGAACGTCACGTTCAACGAGCCCTATTTCATGGGCCATTTCCCAGGCCGTCCCGTCATGCCGGGCGTGCTCATCCTGGAGGCGCTGGCGCAGGCTGCCGGCCTGCTGGCCTTCGATGCCATGGGCCAGGTTCCCGACGAAAACAACATCTACTACTTCGTGGGCATCGACGGGGCGCGCTTCAAGCGTCCCGTGGAGCCGGGCGACCAGCTGGTGCTGGAGATCACCATCGACCGTGTGCGCGGCGGCATCTGGAAGTTCAAGGGCGTGGCTCGCGTCGAAGACGAAGTGGCCTGCGAAGCCGAGCTGATGTGCACCATGCGCAACGTGGGCTGACGGGCGCATGGCTGGCATTGAACGCATCCATCCCACGGCACTGATAGATTCCGCTGCGCAGCTGGATTCGTCGGTGTCGGTCGGCGCCTATGCCGTCATCGGACCGCATGTGGAAATCGGCGCCGGCACCACCATCGGCGCGCATTGCGTTGTCGAAGGCCATACCCGCATTGGCTGCGACAACCGGATTTTCCAGTTCGCGTCCCTGGGCGCGCAGCCCCAGGACAAGAAGTACGCAGGCGAGCCTACCCGGCTGGTTATCGGCGATCGCAATACGGTGCGGGAGTTCTGTACCTTCAACACCGGTACCGTGCAGGACCAGGGCGTCACGGCCATCGGCGACGACAACTGGATCATGGCCTATGTGCATGTGGCCCATGACTGCGTTGTCGGCAGCCACACCATCCTGGCCAACAACGCCACTCTGGCCGGCCACGTGCACGTGGGCGACCATGTCATCCTGGGCGGCCTGACGGGTGTGCACCAGTTCACCAAGGTGGGCGCCCATGCCATGGCCGGCTTTGCCAGTCATATCTCGCAGGATGTGCCGCCCTTCATGATGGTGGATGGCAATCCGCTGGCCGTGCGCGGCTTCAATATCGAAGGCTTGCGCCGTCGCGGCTTCGGGCCGCAGCGCATTCAGGCCGTCAAGCAGATGCACCGTCTGCTGTACCGCCAGGGACTGACCCTTGAAGCTGCGCGAGAAGCCATTGCTTCGCTGGAGGGTGAACTGCCCGAGGCCGCGGCCGATGTATCGCTGATGCTGGATTTCCTGGCGGCTTCGACCCGGGGCATTGCGCGCTGATCTGGCGCGCGAAAGGACGGCATGACAGAGAACGCGGCGCCATCGGCGCGCCTGAGTCCATCGATTGCCATGGTCGCCGGAGAAACCTCTGGCGACCTGCTGGCGTCCTTGCTCCTGGGTGGGCTGCAGTCCCGCTGGCCAGAGGCCTCGGCCTTTGGCATCGGCGGGCTGCAGATGCAGCAGCGCGGCTTTGAAGCCTGGTGGTCCAGCGAGCGCTTGGCCGTGCATGGATACAGCTGGGAAGTGTTTCGCCGGCTGGCCGAGATTCTGAATATCCGACGCCAGCTGCGTCAGCGACTGCTCCAGCAGCGGCCGGCCGTCTTTGTCGGCATCGACGCGCCGGACTTCAACCTGGGGCTGGAAACCGATCTGCGTGCTGCGGGCATCAAGACCGTGCATTTCGTCTGTCCTTCGATCTGGGCCTGGCGTGCCGATCGCGTCGACAAGATCCGCCGCGCGGCCGATCATGTCCTGTGCATCTTCCCCTTTGAACCCGAGTTGCTGGCCCGCCATGGCATAGACGCGACCTACGTGGGCCATCCCCTGGCCAGCGTGATTCCGCTGCAGCCCGACCGCGCCGGTGCACGCCGCCGGTTGGGGCTGCCCGAAGATGGTCTGGTGCTGGCCGTACTGCCCGGCAGTCGGCGCTCTGAAATACGTTACCTGGCTGCCCGCTTCTTTCAGGCGGCAGCTTTGGTTCGGAAGGCGCTGCCAGCTATTAAAATAGTAGTGCCTGCTGTGCCTTCGCAATTCGACGAGCTGCAGCGCATTGCCGCGCAAGCCGGCATGGCTTCGTCGCTGCACATCGTGCGCGGCCAGTCCCATGACGCATTGGCAGCCTGTGACGTGACGCTGATAGCCAGCGGCACGGCCACGCTGGAAGCCGCCTTGTACAAGCGGCCCATGGTGATCGGCTACAACATGCACCCGTGGAGCTGGCGTCTGATGCGTGGCAAGCAGCTGCAGCCCTGGGTGGGCCTGCCCAACATCCTGTGCGGCGATTTCGTCGTGCCCGAGCTGATCCAGGATGCGGCAACGCCCCAGGCGCTGAGCGCGGCCGTGCTGCAATGGCTGCAGGCCTGCGAGCATTCCCCTTCAACCGTCGAAGCGCTGGTACAGCGCTTCACAGCGCTGCACCATGAATTGCGGCGCGATACTGCCGAACTGGCCGCCCATGCGATCGAGAAAATCATTGCCCCCACTGCCGCCTGAACAGGCGTGCCTGCCCTGGCATCCGCCGGGGTTGGTTGCGGGCGTGGACGAAGCGGGCCGCGGCCCGTTGGCCGGCCCCGTGGTGGCCGCCGCTGTCATTCTTGACGATCTCCATCCCATCGAGGGCCTGAACGATTCCAAGAAGCTCACGGCTGCGCGCCGCGAGGCACTCTATGACGAGATCCGTGCCAAGGCGCTGTGCTGCAGCATTGCCGAGGCCTCGGTCGAAGAGATCGATCGCCTGAACATCCTGCAGGCCACGCTGCTGGCCATGCGCCGCGCGGTGCTGGGCCTGCGATTGAAGCCGGTACTGGTTCTGGTGGATGGCAACCAGTTGCCCGTGCTGGATGTGCAGGCCGAGGCCATCGTCAAGGGCGATGCCCTGGTGCAGTCCATCTCGGCGGCCTCCATTCTTGCCAAGGTCACGCGGGATCGGTGGTGCCAGCGCCTGCATGAGCAATACCCGGAATACGGCTTCGACGGCCACAAGGGCTATGGCACGGCGGCCCATCTTGCCGCGCTGCGCCTGCATGGCGCCTGCCAGGAGCACCGACGAACCTTCGCGCCCGTGGCCCATGTCGTGAGCATTGCCCGCAGGGCCGAGCCGCTGGCAGCCGCCCGCGTGGCCGCTGCGGCGCAGGGCGCGCAGGCCTTGCTGCTGTCGGCCTGAGCGCCTTCGCTTTCTGCGCCCGTGGCGCTGTTCTTCGCTGTTCTCTTTGCCCGGAAGCCTTGCCATGAGCCGACAACCTGCCGCTACATCGATCCAGTCCCGTGACAACGCCCTGGTCAAGGATTTGCGAAGGCTTGCCCAGGACAGCGGGGCCTACCGCAAACAAGGACGTGTCTGGCTGGAGGGGGACCATCTGTGCCGTGCTGCCCTGGCGCGCGGCATGCAGCCCGCCGTGGCCGTGGTGGCCGAGTCCTTCTGGCCTCAGGTGCCGCTGGAGTGGGTGCAGGGCGCAGGCAAGTGCGTGGTGCTGTCCGATGCCGTGTTTGCCGAGGTCAGCGGACTGGAGTCTCCGGCGCGCATCGGCTTTCTGATGGACTGGCAGGCGTCGGCGGCCGTGCGTGCCGGCGTGGCCACCGTGGTGCTCGACCGTGTGCAGGACGCAGGCAACGTGGGCTCCATTCTTCGCAGTGCGGCCGCTTTCGGCTTCGGCCAGATCGTGGCCTTGAAGGGCACGGCTGCGCTGTGGAGCCAGAAGGTGCTGCGCGCCGGAATGGGCGCGCATTTCGGGCTGCACCTGGTGGAGTCGGCGTCACCCGAGGACCTGAATGCGCTTGGCTTGCCCCTGATCGTGACCAGCTCCCATCAAGGTGAACTGATCCAGAGCGCCGCTCTGCCCTGGCCGTGCGCCTGGGCCATGGGCCATGAAGGGCAGGGCGTTGGCGAGGCGCTGATGCAGCAGGCGGCGCAGCATGTGCGCATCGGCCAGCCGGGTGGTGAAGAGTCTCTGAACGTGGCTGCGGCAGCGGCGATATGCCTGCACGCAAGCAGCGTGAGTGCCGGCTCACGTCAAGGGTAATCCCGCCTCCTGTCAGGAGGCTGAAGCGCGACCAGCCTATAATGGGCGGCTTTCAAGCATTCCACAATACGCCTAGCGACGCTTCCTCGCCACCCCCTGCAGACAAGCTGTAAACCGCACGGACCCGTCCGTGCGGCACGCTGGGCGTAACCGTAATTAGAACCGGAGAACCCAGTGCTTTTGTCTCTCAAGGGAGCATTCCCATCCGCCATCCTGGCGCTCGCAGACGGCACGGTCTTTGTTGGCAACTCGATCGGTGCGCAAGGCACCACGGTTGGTGAAGTCGTTTTCAACACGGCAATCACCGGCTACCAGGAAATCCTCACCGACCCCAGCTACTGCCAGCAGATCGTGACGCTCACGTATCCGCACATCGGCAACTACGGCGTCAACGCAGAGGATGTCGAGGCTGGCAAGGTCCATGCGGCGGGCCTGATCATCAAGAACCTTCCGCTGCTGGCCAGCAACTTCCGCAAGTCCGAGACCCTGCCCGACTACCTCACGCGCAGCGGCACGGTGGCGATTGCCAACATCGACACGCGCAAGCTCACACGGCTGCTGCGCGACAAGGGCGCACAAAACGGCGCCATCGTCGGTTTGGCCGCTGGCGAAGAAGTGACCCAGGCGCGCATCGACGAGGCACTGGCTGCGGCCAAGGCGGCCCCCAGCATGAAGGGCCTGGATCTGGCCCAGGTGGTGAGCGCCGCCCAGCAGTACGAATGGACGGAAACCGAGTGGAAGCTGGGCGAAGGCTACGGCCAGCAGCAGGCCCCGCGTTTCCATGTGGTGGCCTATGACTTCGGCGTGAAGTTCAACATTCTGCGCATGCTGGCCGAGCGCGGCTGCAAGCTGACCGTGGTGCCGGCCAAGACGCCCGCCAAGGATGTGCTGGCACTCAACCCCGACGGCGTTTTCCTGTCCAACGGCCCTGGCGACCCGGAGCCCTGCGACTACGCCATTGCCGCGACCAAGGAACTGGTGGAGTCCGGCAAGCCCGTCTTCGGCATCTGCCTGGGTCATCAGATCATGGCCCTGGCCGCTGGCGCCAAGACCTTCAAGATGGCCAACAGCCACCACGGCGCCAACCACCCCGTCAAGGACCTGGACAACGGCCGCGTGAGCATCACCAGCCAGAACCACGGTTTTGCCGTGGAGATGGAGTCCCTGCCCGACACGCTGCGCGCCACGCACATCAGCCTGTTCGACGGCACGCTGCAAGGCCTTGAGCACAAGGACAAGCCTGCGTTCTGCTTCCAGGGCCACCCCGAGGCTTCGCCCGGCCCGCACGATATCGCCTACCTGTTTGACCGCTTCACGGCGCTGATGGAGAAACACAAAAATGCCTAAGCGCACCGACCTCAAAAGCATTCTGATCATTGGCGCCGGTCCCATCGTCATCGGCCAGGCCTGCGAGTTTGACTACTCCGGCGTGCAGGCCTGCAAGGCGTTGCGCGAAGAGGGCTACAAGGTCATCCTGATCAACAGCAACCCTGCCACGATCATGACCGACCCGGCCACGGCCGACGTCACCTACATCGAGCCCATCACCTGGCAGACGGTCGAGAAGATCATCGCCAAGGAGCGTCCCGACGCCATCCTGCCGACCATGGGCGGCCAGACCGCGCTGAACTGCGCGCTGGACCTGTGGCGCAACGGCGTGCTGCACAAGTACAAGGTCGAGCTGATCGGCGCCACGCCCGAGGCCATCGACAAGGCCGAGGACCGCCTCAAGTTCAAGGATGCGATGACGCGCATCGGCCTGGGTTCGGCACGCTCGGGCATCGCCCATTCGATGGACGAAGCCTGGGCCGTGCAAAAGGAAATGGGCTTTCCCACCGTCATCCGCCCCAGCTTCACGCTGGGCGGCACGGGCGGCGGCATTGCCTACAACCCCGAAGAGTTCGAGACCATCTGCAAGCGCGGGCTGGAAGCGTCCCCGACCAATGAGCTGCTGATCGAGGAATCGCTGCTCGGCTGGAAGGAGTACGAGATGGAAGTCGTCCGCGACAAGGCGGACAACTGCATCATCATCTGCTCCATCGAGAACCTGGACCCCATGGGCGTGCACACTGGCGACTCGATCACCGTGGCGCCTGCGCAGACGCTGACCGACAAGGAATACCAGATCATGCGCAACGCCTCGCTGGCGGTGCTGCGCGAGATCGGTGTGGACACGGGTGGCTCCAACGTGCAGTTCTCGGTGAATCCGAAGGACGGTCGCATGATCGTCATCGAGATGAACCCGCGCGTGTCGCGTTCCTCGGCGCTGGCCTCCAAGGCCACGGGCTTCCCCATCGCCAAGGTCGCTGCCAAGCTGGCCGTGGGCTATACGCTGGACGAACTCAAGAACGACATCACGGGCGGCAAGACGCCTGCGTCGTTCGAGCCCTCGATCGACTACGTGGTCACCAAGATCCCGCGTTTCGCGTTCGAGAAGTTCCCGGCTGCCGACAACCGCCTGACCACGCAGATGAAGTCCGTGGGCGAGGTCATGGCCATTGGCCGCACCTTCCAGGAATCCTTCCAGAAGGCGCTGCGCGGCCTGGAAGTCGGCGTGGACGGCATGAACGAAAAGACCCAGGACCGCGAGATCCTCGAAAAGGAACTCGGCGAACCAGGTCCGGACCGCATCTGGTATGTGGGTGACGCCTTTGCTGCCGGCTGGACGCTGGACGAAGTGCACAACATCACCAAGATCGACAAGTGGTTCCTCGTGCAGATCGAAGAGATCGTCAAGATCGAACTCGAACTGGACAAGGTCTACGAGGAAAAGGGCGATGCCGCGCTGGCTGCACTGGACGCCACCACGCTGCGCACGCTCAAGCAAAAGGGCTTCTCCGACCGCCGCCTTGCCAAGCTGCTGCACAGCACCGACAAGGCCGTGCGCGAGGCGCGCAAGGCACTGGGCGTGCGCCCCGTGTTCAAGCGCGTGGACACCTGCGCTGCCGAGTTCGCCACCGACACCGCCTACATGTACTCCACCTATGACGAGGAGTGCGAAGCCGAGCCGACGGACAAGAAAAAGATCATGGTGCTGGGCGGTGGCCCGAACCGCATCGGCCAGGGCATCGAGTTCGACTACTGCTGCGTGCATGCCGCGCTCGCCATGCGCGAGGACGGCTATGAAACCATCATGGTCAACTGCAACCCCGAAACCGTGTCCACCGACTACGACACCTCGGACCGCCTGTACTTCGAGCCGCTGACGCTGGAAGACGTGCTCGAAGTCGTGGCTGTCGAGAAGCCGGTCGGCGTCATCGTGCAGTACGGTGGCCAGACGCCCTTGAAGCTCGCCCTGGGCCTGGAAAAGGAAGGCGTGCCCATCATCGGCACCACGCCCGACATGATCGACGCGGCCGAAGACCGCGAGCGCTTCCAGAAGCTGCTGCATGAACTGGGCCTGCGCCAGCCGCCCAATGCCACGGCCCGTACCGAGCCCGAAGCGCTGGAAAAGGCGGCCGGCCTGGGCTACCCCCTGGTCGTGCGTCCCAGCTATGTGCTGGGTGGCCGTGCCATGGAAATCGTGCATGAGCAGCGCGACCTGGAGCGCTACATGCGCGAAGCCGTCAAGGTCAGCAATGACTCGCCCGTGCTGCTGGACCACTTCCTGTCCAACGCCATCGAGTGCGATGTGGACTGCGTGCGTGACCGCGAAGGCGCCGTCTTCATCGGCGGCGTGATGGAGCACATCGAGCAGGCCGGCGTGCATTCGGGCGATTCCGCCTGCTCGCTGCCGCCTTACTACCTCAAGCCCGAGACCGTGGCCGAGATCAAGCGCCAGACGGCTGCCATGGCCAACGCGCTGAGCGTGGTCGGCCTGATGAACGTGCAGTTCGCCATCAAGGAAACGGCCGATGGCGACGTGATCTACGTGCTGGAAGTCAATCCGCGTGCCTCGCGCACCGTGCCCTTCGTCTCCAAGGCCACGGGCATCCAGCTGGCCAAGGTGGCTGCGCGCTGCATGGCCGGCGACACGCTGGCCCAGCAAGGCATCACCAAGGAAGTCACGCCGCCGTACTTCAGCGTCAAGGAAGCCGTCTTCCCGTTCGTGAAGTTCCCGGGCGTGGACACCATCCTCGGCCCCGAGATGAAGTCCACCGGCGAAGTCATGGGCGTGGGCAAGACCTTTGGCGAAGCCTTCGTCAAGAGCCAGCTGGGCGCCGGCGTGGCACTGCCCACCCAGGGCAAGGTCTTCCTGACCGTGAAGAACGCCGACAAGCCGCGCGCCGTGGCCGTGGCCAAGGAACTGGCTGCCATGGGCTTCGTGCTGTGCGCCACGCGCGGCACGGCAGCGGCCATCTCCGAGGCAGGTATCGAGGTGCAGCTCGTCAACAAGGTGACCGAGGGCCGCCCCCACATCGTGGACATGATCAAGAACGGCGAGATCGCCATGGTCATCAACACGGTGGAAGAGCGCCGCAACGCCATCGCCGACTCGCGCGCCATCCGCACCAGCGCCCTGCTGGCGCGCGTGACCACCTTCACCACCATCTTCGGTGCCGAAGCCGCCGTCGAAGGCATGAAGTCCATGGGCAACATGGATGTGCACTCCGTCCAGGAACTGCACGCCCAGCTGCAGACGGCCTGATCCTTCCGCACTGCCGCCCCTCGTTTCTGACGAGGTGCAGCCGGCGGCACTGTCCGACAGTGCCGCCGGGTTTTCCCACCGAAGCTGGTGGTCAAACGCGGCATAATGGACCACATGACTTGATGAAACCGCCGCGCGGCAACGTGCGGCGGTTTGCTTTTGGGGCGCAGGCCCTGCCGCCATACTGCCGGCCCGCCTGTGCCAAAGAAGCCGCGCAACGCGCGGCGTTTGCTGCACATGGAGACTTTTCAATGGCCACCATTCCCATCACCAAGCGCGGAGCCGAGAAACTCAAGGACGAGCTGCACCGTCTGAAGACCGTGGAGCGTCCTTCCATCATCCAGGCCATCGCCGAGGCCCGTGCCCAGGGCGATCTGAGCGAAAACGCCGAGTACGAGGCCGCCAAGGACCGCCAAGGCTTCATCGAGGGCCGCATTGCCGAGGTAGAGAGCAAGCTGTCCGCAGCCCAGATCATCGATCCCTCCGCCGTGGATGCCGGCGGCCGCGTGGTCTTCGGTGCAACGGTTGAACTCGAAGACGAGGACAGCGGCGACACGGTCAAGTACCAGATCGTCGGCGAGGACGAGGCCGATCTCAAGCTGGGCCTGATCAACGTCTCCAGCCCCATCGCACGCGCGCTGATCGGCAAGGAAGAAGGCGATACCGCTGTCGTGCAGGCACCGGGCGGCGAGCGCCGCTATGAAGTGGTGTCGGTGCGCTACCTCTGATGCGTCGGTGTCTGTGCCTCGATCGTTGAGGAAGGCCTAAGCCCATGAGCAACCTGTACGAGCGCGTTCCCCTGCTGGCTGCTGCCCTGTGGTGGGGCAGCCTGTCGGCCATCGGCTTCATGGCCGTGCCCATGCTGTTCGCCCACTTGCCCACGCCGGCTGTCGCGGGCTTCATGGCTGCCAAGCTGTTTGCCGCGCAGACCTGGGTGTCCATCGCCTGCGCGGCCGTGCTGCTGGTCCTGTCCCGGCGCAGCAAGGAGTCGGTCCTGCAGCCCTGGGCCAAGGCCTGCCTGGGCTTTGTGATCGCAGGCATGCTGCTGGCATTTGTCGTCCAGTACGGCGTGTCGCCGCGCATCGTTGCACGCGACAACCTCAAGCTGTGGCACAGCGTGGGCACGGTGATGTATGCGCTGCAGTGGCTGTGTGCGCTCGTCGTGCTGTGGCGCATAGGCCGTTCGTCTCAAGCGAACACCCGGGCCACGGCCTGATCCCGGTCCTGCCGGTTCGGCACCATGCCAAACAAAAACGCCCGCAAGCGCGGGCGTTTTTTTGTGGGTCGAGCTGCTCACTCGTGCCAGTGCTCGGCCACCCAGGTGGCAGGCCGGATATAGCGAAAGCGCCGATTGCGCCGGCCGGCCAACGCGTCGGGCGGGTTGCATTCGCCGTGGAAGATCACCACGCGCGCACCCTCCGGCACGAAGGGCGGCTTCCAGTAGTTCGTCGGCCAGGCGGGAATGCAGTGGTACTTGAAGCTGGGGCACCAGGCCTGCGGCCAGTACTTGAGCTTGCCTTGCTTGTGCAGCATGTCGGACAGATAGGCCTGCTCATTGCGAAAGTTGCGGCGTATCTCTTCGAAATGCGTGCGGAAGTAGTCCAGCACCTCGGGGTGGGCACCCAGCTCGAAGCGGTACACCGAGGAATTGCCCGTGATGCGCCACGGACGCTTGTAGTCGTGGATGATCAGGAATTCGCCGGGCTCGGTGAAAAAATCGTCCAGCGGCCCGGTGATGACCACGTCCACGTCAAGAAACAGCGCCGTGCCGCGCAGGCCGTGCAGGTCGGCACTGAAGGTGGCGAGCTTGTTCCAACCACGCTCCGGAATGCCCGCGGGCAGGTTCAGCGGAGGAATCGGCAGGCATTCGACCTCGTCGCGAATCCCCACGCCGTCATCGGTCAGGCAGACAAGGCGAAAATCGCCCTTCAGATGCCGACGCACCATGGCGTAGAGCCTGTTGACATACTCCGGACCGTACTTCTTGCCCCACTTCATGCAGATCACGAAGCGCTGCTGCGCAGAGGGGGAGGCGGAGGGCGGTTGCGCGGCCTGGGCCACGCTGGCGGCATGGGATGCTACGGTCATGGATGCGGCGGACTCAGTCTGCCTGACGCTTCTTGACCGACTTCTGCTTGGGCTTGGCGCGCTTGACCTGGCCACCTGCCGTCAGGCGCTGGTTGCCCAGCACGCGGATCTGCTTGACCTCGGGCTTCTGGCCCGAGCGCTTGCTGAACTTGAGCAGCTTGACATCGCGAGGGCCGGGCATGCGGTTCTCGTCGATGGCTTTTTCCTTTTCCGGCATGGGGCGCCAGAGCACCAGCAGCTTGCCGATGTGCTGAATGGGTGCAGCGCCAAGCTCGTCGCACAGCTGCAGATACATCTGCTCGCGTGCGGCGCGGTCGTCGTTGAAGACACGGACCTTGATCAGGCCATGTGCGTTAAGGCCGGCGTTGACCTCCTTTTGCACGGCAGCCGTCAGGCCGTCACCCCCGATGAGGACCACGGGGTCCAGGTGGTGTGCGTTGGCGCGGTGTTCCCGGCGCTCGGCGGGAGTCAATTGAATTTGGGGCATGGCCGTATTATCGAGGCTGAAAGAATCCAGCATGAAAGTCCAAACAAAAAGCAAGAAGGTCAACAAGGCTTGGCTCAACAGCCACGTCAACGATCCTTACGTCAAGGCCGCCCAGAAGGACGGCTACCGCGCGCGCGCGGCCTACAAACTCAAGGAGATCGACGAGCAGCTCAAGCTCATCCGGCCGGGTGCCACGGTGGTGGACCTGGGCTGCGCACCCGGGGCTTGGAGCCAGTATGTGCGCCGTTGCCTGTCGCCCAACGGGGCGGCCGTCGGCGCTCTCAACGGCCGCATCATCTCGCTGGATCTGCTGCCCATGGAGCCCATTGAGGGCGTGCAGTACATCCAGGGCGATTTCCGCGAGGAGCCGGTTCTGGCCCAGCTCCAGGAGGCCCTGGGCGGGGGCAAGGCCGACGTGGTGGTCTCCGACATGGCTCCCAACCTGTCGGGCAACGGCACGACGGATGCGGCGCGCATTGCGCTGCTGGTCGAACTGGCGGTTGATTTTTCCATCCACCATATGAAACCTGAAGGCGCCTTGGTGGTGAAGCTCTTCCACGGCGGGGCCTACGATGACCTGGTTGCGCTGTTCCGGCAGACCTTCAAGGTGGTCAAGCCGATCAAGCCCAAGTCCTCGCGTGACAAGTCTTCGGAGACGTTTTTGGTGGGCATGGGGCTCAAGTAGCCCTGTGCAGCCGCCCGGCGCTGCCCTGACCCGGGTCAAGACCGTATTCAAGCTATGGCTGCTATAGAGGGATATAGGCGACCAGCCAGCTTGAAACACCTAAAATGGACCGCAAATACGCTTCGAGCACGCTGGAAGTCGTTTTATCTGTATCCCCCATTGGAGCCCCGCTTGAACAATCAGTGGTTTTCAAAAATTGCCGTCTGGCTGGTCATCGCCATGGTGCTGTTTACGGTGTTCAAGCAATTTGACACCCGTGGCGGCGCTGGCGCGTCCCATGTCGGTTACTCCGAGTTCCTGGAAGAGGTGCGAAGCAATCGCATCAAGAGCGCCACCATCCAGGAAAGCCCCGGCGGCACCGAGATCGTGGCCACGACCAACGATGACCGCAAGGTGCGCACCACCGCCACCTACCTGGATCGCGGGCTCGTGGGTGACCTGATCAACAACAACGTCAAGTTCGACGTCAAGCCCCGCGAAGAAGGCTCGGTCCTCATGACCCTGCTCGTCAGCTGGGGGCCCATGCTGCTGTTGATCGGCGTGTGGGTGTACTTCATGCGCCAGATGCAGGGCGGCGGCAAGGGCGGTGCCTTCAGCTTCGGCAAGAGCAAGGCGCGCATGCTGGACGAGAACAACAACACCGTGACCTTTGCCGACGTTGCAGGCTGCGACGAAGCCAAGGAAGAGGTCAAGGAAGTCGTGGACTTCCTGAAGGACCCCAACAAGTTCCAGAAGCTCGGCGGCCGTATTCCGCGTGGTCTGCTGCTGGTCGGTCCTCCGGGTACCGGCAAGACGCTGCTGGCCAAGTCCATCGCTGGTGAAGCCAAGGTCCCGTTCTTCAGCATCTCGGGCTCCGACTTCGTGGAAATGTTCGTCGGCGTGGGCGCGGCCCGCGTGCGCGACATGTTCGAGAACGCCAAGAAGAATGCACCCTGCATCATCTTCATCGATGAAATCGACGCCGTGGGCCGCCAGCGCGGCGCAGGCCTGGGCGGTGGCAACGATGAGCGTGAACAGACCCTGAACCAGATGCTGGTCGAGATGGACGGTTTTGAAACCAACCTCGGCGTGATCGTCGTGGCTGCAACCAACCGTCCCGACATCCTGGATGCGGCGCTGCTGCGCCCCGGCCGTTTCGACCGCCAGGTGTATGTGACGCTGCCCGACATCCGTGGCCGCGAGCAGATCCTCAATGTGCACATGCGCAAGATCCCTGTAGGCCAGGACGTGAACCCGGGCGTGATCGCGCGCGGCACGCCTGGCATGTCGGGCGCCGATCTGGCCAACCTCTGCAACGAAGCAGCCCTGATGGCCGCGCGCCGCAATGCGCGCACCGTCGAGATGCAGGACTTCGAGAAGGCCAAGGACAAGATCATCATGGGTCCCGAGCGCAAGAGCATGGTCATGCCCGAGGAAGAGCGCCGCAACACGGCCTACCACGAGGCAGGCCACGCACTGATCGGCAAGCTGCTGCCCAAGTGCGATCCCGTGCACAAGGTCACCATCATCCCGCGCGGCCGTGCGCTGGGCGTGACCATGAGCCTGCCCGAGAAGGACCGCTACTCCTACGACAAGGAGTTCATGCTCAACCAGATCGCCATGCTGTTCGGTGGACGCATTGCCGAAGAAGTGTTCATGAACCAGATGACCACGGGCGCGAGCAACGACTTCGAGCGGGCCACGCAGATCGCACGCGACATGGTCACCCGCTACGGCATGACCGACGCGCTGGGTCCCATGGTCTATGCGGAGCAGGAAGGCGAGCCTTTCCTGGGCCGCTCGATGAGCAAGACCAACAGCATGAGCGAGCAGACGATGCAGAAGGTGGACCAGGAGGTTCGCCGCATCATCGACGAGCAGTACGGACTGGCGCGCAAGCTGATCGAGGACAACTCCGACAAGATGCATGCCATGGCCAAGGCCATGCTCGACTGGGAAACCATCGACGCCGAGCAGCTCGATGACATCATGGCCGGCCGTGAGCCGCGTCCTCCCAAGGACTGGGTGCCGCGCAACCCTCCGTCGTCCGACGGTGGCAACTCGTCCGGCGGCACGCCGGCAGTGGATGCCGACCCTGCGCCCACCACGGCCTGAGCTGCTTGCCGCAGAATCGGTCAATCCCATGCAAAGGGCCCTGAGGGGCCCTTTTGCTTTGCTTGCAGGATGTGTTCAATTGCCCGCAACGGCCAGCGATGAACCCGGTCCGGCGGGCGCCTACCTTCAGGAAATCCCATGCCGCATCAATGGCAGACTTCGCGCTTTGTTCTAGACCTTCAGCGTCCACTGGTCATGGGCATCGTCAATGTGACGCCCGACTCGTTTTCCGACGGCGGGCGGCACAACACGGTGGAGCAGGCCTTGCGGCATGCAGAGCAACTGGTCAGTGAGGGCGCGCACATCCTCGATATTGGCGGCGAGTCCACCAGGCCCGGCTCACCGGCTGTTCCGCTGGATGAGGAGTTGCGGCGCGTGCTGCCTGTTGTGCAGGGCGCGGTGCAATTGGGCGTGCCTGTCTCCGTCGATACCTACAAGCCCGAGGTCATGCAGGCCGTGCTGGATCTGGGGGCCGACATCGTCAACGACATCTGGGCGCTGCGCCAGCCGGGCGCGCAGCAGGTGGTGGCCGCGCACCCGAGCTGCGGCATCTGTCTCATGCACATGCATGGCACGCCGCAGGACATGCAGACCACGCCCATGCAAGGCGATGCCGTGCCCGCCGTGCGCGATTTCCTGCAGTTGCACAGCGATGCCCTGCTGGCCCGGGGCGTGGCGCGGGAGCGCATCGTCTGGGACTATGGCATCGGCTTCGGCAAAAGCGTGGCACAGAATTTTTCCCTGCTTGCACGCCAGCATGAATTGCTGGGCCTAGACTTCCCGCTGCTGGCCGGCTGGTCGCGCAAGGGCTCGCTCGGGCAGGTCAGTGGCCGTCCACAGGGCCAGCGCATGGTGCCCAGCGTGGCGGCGGCACTGCTGGCGGTGGAGCGTGGCGCGCGCGTGGTGCGCGTGCACGACGTGGCCGATACGGTGGCGGCATTGACGGTCTGGCAGACCATGCACGACAACGACTGAACAACAAAGGAGCACTATGGCACGCACATATTTTGGTACCGATGGAATTCGCGGCCTGGTGGGCCGTTCGCCCATCACCCCCGACTTCGCGCTGCGTCTGGCGCATGCCGTGGGCCGTGTGCTGCGGCGCAAGGAAGCCCGTCCCATGGTGCTGATCGGCAAGGACACACGGATCTCGGGCTACATGCTGGAGAGCGCGCTGGAGTCCGGGTTCAACTCTGCCGGCGTGGACGTGATGCTGCTGGGCCCCTTGCCCACGCCGGGCGTGGCCTATCTGACGCGCGCCCAGCGCGCCAGCCTGGGCGTGGTCATCAGCGCCAGCCACAACCCTTATTACGACAACGGCATCAAGTTCTTCAGCGCACAGGGCACCAAGCTGCCCGATGCCTGGGAGGAAGAGGTCGAGCAGGCCTTGACCGAAGATCCCGTATGGGTCGACTCTGCCGCTCTGGGAAAGGCCCGGCGCCTTGAAGACGCGGCAGGGCGCTACATCGAGTTCTGCAAGAGCACCTTCGACCATGCGCTCACGCTCAAGGGTGTGAAGATCGTGGTCGATGCAGCCCATGGCGCGGCCTACCAGATCGCCCCCAAGGTCTTCCATGAACTGGGGGCCGATGTGGTGGCCATTGGCTGTGCGCCCGATGGACTGAACATCAACGAAGGCGTGGGTGCCACCCATCCCGAGGCCCTGGTGCTGGCCGTGCGAGCGAACAAGGCCGACTTCGGTGTGGCGCTGGATGGTGATGCCGACCGGCTGCTGCTGGTCGATGCGGCTGGCCGGCTCTACAACGGCGACGAACTGCTGTACCTGATGGCGGCCGACCGGCTGGCGCGTGGCGAGGCCGTGCCGGGTGCCGTGGGCACACTGATGACCAATATGGCCGTGGAGGTGGCGCTGAAGTCCCAGGGGGTGGGCTTTGTGCGCGCCAAGGTCGGCGACCGCTATGTGCTGGAGGAGCTGCACCGCCAGGGCTGGACCCTGGGGGGCGAGGGCTCGGGCCATCTGCTGGCGCTGGACAAGCACACCACTGGCGATGGCCTGGTCAGCGCGCTGCAGGTGCTGCAGGCCTGCGTGCGTTCGGGCAAGAGCCTGTCGCAGTGGCTGTCTTCGGTCCAGCTGTTTCCCCAGGTATTGCTCAACGTGCGGCTGCAGCCGGGCCAGGACTGGAAGCGCAACACCCAGCTGGAGGAAGCCACCGAGGCCGTCAAGGCCGAATTGGGCGATACGGGGCGCGTGCTTATCCGCGCCAGCGGCACCGAGCCTTTGCTGCGCGTGATGGTGGAGGCACGCGATGGCGACCAGGCCAGCCGCTGCGCCGAGCGCCTGGCCAGCGTGGCGAAGAATTCACCCATGCCCTGAGCGGCGGGCGGCACGTTCTCTGCCATGGAAAGCCGAAGCTGCAGTCTTCGGCTTTTTCGTCTGCAGACCGTGGCGCGGTGAGCCGTTCAGCCCTGGCTGCGCAGAAAGGCCTCCAGCGCCTGGGGCGGCAGCGGGCGGCTGAAATGGTAGCCCTGGGCTTCATCGCAGCCCTGCTCGCGCAGGAACTGCAGCTGCGCCTCCGTTTCCACGCCTTCGGCCGTGGTCTGCATGCCCAGGGCCTGGGCCATGCGGATGATGGCGCTGACTATGGCGCGGTCATTGCTGTCGTGGTCCAGGTCCTGGATGAAGGACTGGTCGATCTTGAGTTTGTAGATCTGAAAGCGCTTGAGCTGGCTCAGGGATGAATAGCCGGTGCCGAAGTCATCCATGGCCAGGCGCACGCCATGCTCGCGCAGCCGGTCCATGGTGGCCGTGGCCTGGCGCGGATCATGGATGGCCACGCCCTCGGTCAGCTCCAGCTCCAGAGAATCTGCCGGCAGGTCGCTGTCGAGCAGGATGCGGTTGATGATTTCGGGCAGTTGCTGCTGGTGGAACTGGATGGCCGACAGGTTCACGGCCACCTTCAGGTCCCGCAGCCCCGCATTGCGCCAGGCCTGCAGTTGCTGCATGGCGCTGCGCAGCACCCATTCGCCGATCTGCAGGATCTGGCCGCTATCCTCGGCGACGGGGATGAACTCCGCGGGCGAAACCGAGCCCAGCTCGGGATGCTCCCATCGCAGCAGTGCCTCCACGCTGCGCACGCGTCCGGTGCTCAGGGTGATCTGCGGCTGGTAATGCAGATACAGCTGATTGCGTTCCAGCGCCCGCCGCAAGGCGTTCTCCAGCTGCAGGGCGCGCAGGGACTGGGCCTGCATCTGCGGAGTGAAGAAGCGGTAGGTGTTGCGGCCGGCCTGCTTGGCGTGGTACATGGCCGCATCGGCGGCCTGTGTCAGCGAGTCGATGTCGTGGCCGTCGCGCGGGTACAGCGCGATGCCCATGGACGGCGCAATGGTCAGTTCGTGGCGGTCGATCTGGTAGGCCTGGCGCGACGCCTCCTGCAGCTTGCCTGCCACGCGGGCCGCACCCTGGGCATTGGCGCCGGGCAGCAGCAGCACAAATTCGTCGCCGCCGATGCGGGCCACCGTATCGCGGTCGCGCACGACGGCACGCAGGCGGCGGGCAATCTCCACCAGCAGGGCATCGCCCACGCGATGGCCCAGCGAATCATTGACATGCTTGAAATGGTCCAGGTCCAGGAACATCACGGCCAGCGGCGTGTCGTTGACCTTGGCCAGCTCGATGGCGCGGGCGCTGCGCTCGGCCAGCAGCGTGCGGTTGGGCAGGCCGGTGAGCGCGTCGTAGTGCGCCATCCAGTAGATGCGTTCCTGGTCCAGCTTGCGGTCGGCGATCTCGCGGTGCAGGTTCTCCACCGTGGCGCTGAGTTCGCGTGTGCGGTCGCGCACCTGCTGCTCCAGCAGTTCGTGGGCCTGGCTCAGGGCCTGCTGGGCGCGCAGACGGTCGTCGATGTCGCTGACGATCCAGATGGAGCCTTCGCGTGCATCGCCCGGATTGATGAGCCGGCCCGTCAGTTCACCCCAGAACAGGCTGCCATCCTTGCGGCGCAGGCGGCGCTGCGTGCGAAAGGACAGGCCCGCGCTCAGCGTGCGATAGGCCTCGCGCCCCAGGCTGCGCAGCTCGTCGCGGCTGGGGTGCAGGTGCTCGCTGTTTATGCCGACCAGCGCATGCTCGCCCGCGTAGCCGAAGATGTCGGCATAGCACTGGTTGCATCGGACGATGACGCGCTGGCGGATGAAGACGATGCCCACGCCGGCATTGTCGAGCAGTGCCTGCTGCTCGCGCAGGCTGCGCTGCAGCGACGCCGCCATCATCGAAGACGGACGTTCGAGTACAGGGTCGTACGCAATCGTCGGCGCGGACATGGCGAAGCGGTAGGGCGGTGGTAAAGGGATGAGGGGGAACTTACAAAGTGTAGCACTTGCGCGCAAAACAGCATTTTGTCGTTCCCTGGCGAGGGCAGGGCCTTGGTTTTCAGGTGCCGGTGGACTGTCGTTGCCGGCCCTTGGACTGCGCATCGAGCTTGTGGGCCAATTCATAGAGCACGCCATGGCGCAGGGCTCCGTGCGTGACGCGCATGCGCTCGATGCCCAGGCTGGAGAAGATGCCCCGCATCACGCTCATGCCGCCGCCGATCATGGGGCGCAACTCTTCCTTGAGTCCGTCCATGTTCACACGGTCGACATGGCCTGCGCGCAGCAACTGCGCATGCAGCCAGTCCAGCCCCTGCCGCGTGATCCAGCCGGCCGTGCCCCCGGGCGCATGGGCCAGGACCTTGACAATGGCACCGGCCGTGCCCGAGGAGCCATAGGCATGGCTCCATTGCCCGGCAGCGAAAAGTCCTGCTTCGGGCGCAATGATGTCGGCCACGGCTGCTTCGGCCTGGGACAGGGCCTGGGCCGACAGCTCGCCATCGGGGAAGTGGCGCAAGGCCCAGGTCACGCTGCCGAAGGCGAAGGAGCGTGCCTGCAGTACTTGCCGCTGCTGACCCAGGCACAGCTCGGTCGAGCGGCCGCCGATGTCCACCACCAGCCTCCGCTGGGCGCCGGGCGGCAGCAACTGGGCGACGCCGCGATAGATCAGGCGCGCTTCCTCCTCGCCGTCAATGACCTCGATGGGGCAGCCCAGGATGCGCTGGCCTTCGTCCAGGAAGATCTGGCGATTCGATGCCTCTCTCAGCGTCTGCGTGGCCACTGCACGTACGCGGTGGCGGGGCAAATCACCCAGCACCTGCGCATAGCGCTCCAGGCAGGCCCAGCCGCGCTGCATGGCCTCCAGGCTCAAGGCGCCCTGGGCGTCGAGGGCGCTGCCCAGGCGTATGGCTTCCTTGCGATGGCTGAGCAGCTGTACCTTTGCGCCGTCGCTGCGGGCCATGGCCAGCAGGCAGCTGTTGGAGCCAATGTCGATGGCGGCCAGGCGGCTTTCGGGGGGATTGGAAGAGGGCATGCGCGAAAGGCGGACGACGGCACGGCTGCGGCAGGTTTGCAGCAGCCAACGGCATCCAGGGGAAGGCAGCTAGCTTAGCACCCCGGCGATCTCGCGTCGCTCTCGTGCCGTTGTGACTGGGTCATGACTTTTGCGTGACGGTTTCTGCGCCGTTGCTTGCGCCTGACTTGGCTTGTATGACAGATGTCATGAACAGAGGAATGCATGTCATGAACATGTCACAAATCCGGGGCAGACTGCCCGAATCCCCGGCTAGCGGGGTGACTACCGGGTCCTGCCCAGGCCGGGCCCCTGCATCCATGCCCCAGACATTCACGCCGATTCCCGGTGGCGCCTCTGCCGCACCTGCCGAACCAGAACATGAACAGGGAGCGCGTGCCGTGCCCGCAGGGCCGGCTTCGCTGGGCATGGCCCGCCAGACAGCTCCCATACCCGTCTCTGCACCCCTGAATGTCCCGATGATGCCTCTGGCGAAAAGCCTCTCCACCGCCTTGTCGGAGCTGCGGGGCCAGGCCATTGCGGCTTCTGCCTCTGCTTCTTCTGCAAGGCTTCCCGCCCCCGAATACACTGGACTGCACGCCACAGCCGAAAGCGGTGAAGTGCAAGAGCAGCAGCAACAGTTTCTTGACCGTGACCATTGCATCCTGGCCTTCAATGAGCGCGTGCTGGACTGGGCCGTGCGTGAAGATGTGCCGCTGCTGGAGCGTTTGCGCTATCTGTGCATCGTCTCCTCGAATCTCGACGAATGGTTCGAGGTGCGTTGCGCCCCGCATGTGACGGCCGCCAAGGCCGGCGACGCCAAGGGCCTGTACACCCTGCAGAGCTTCCGCTCGCTGATGGACAAGGCGCATGAGCTGGTATTGCGCCAATACACGCTGTACAACCAGTCACTGATTCCCGCCTTTGCGGGGCAGGGCATACGCGTGGTATCCCATGGCGAGCGCAGCAGCGCCCAGCGCAAATGGGTGCGCGAGTACTTCCTGCGCGAAGTCCAGCCGCTGCTCATGCCCGTGGGCCTGGACCCCTCCCATCCATTCCCCCAGGTGGCCAACAAGGCGCTGAACTTCATCGTGCGCCTCAAAGGTGTCGATGCCTTTGGCCGTGCCAACGAGGTGGCCATCGTCAAGGTGCCGCGTGTCTTGCCGCGCCTGGTGCGCCTGCCCGAGAAGATCGCGGGCAAGCAGCGACTGTTCGTGAGCATCTCCAGCATCGTGCGCGCCCATCTCGTCGAGCTGTTCCCGGGGCGTGAGGTGGCGGAGTTTGCGCAATTCCGTGTCACGCGCCATTCGGACCTGGCTGTGGATGAGGAAGACGTCAGCGACCTGCGCACGGCCCTGCGCCAGGGTCTGCACCATCGCCACTACGGCCAGGCGGTGAGGCTGGAGGTGTCCTTTGCCTGCTCGCCCATGCTGTCCGACCTGCTGCTGGGCCAGTTCGGCCTGCCGACCGAGGCACTGTTCCGCGTCAAGGGGCCCGTGAACCTGGTGCGCCAGTCGCAGCTGGTGGATCTGGTCGATGACCCCGCGCTGCTGTTTCCGCCTTGGCGTCCGGCATGGCCGCGCCAGCTGCAGCCGGGCCGCTCGGTGATGGCCCAGATCCGCAAGCGTGATGTGCTGATCCACCAGCCCTTCGAGAGCTTCGACGGCGTGCTGGAGCTGCTGCGCGAGGCCGTCAACGACCCCGAGGTGCTGGCCATCAAGCAGACCATCTACCGCACGGGATCGGACTCCGAGATCATGCAGTTGCTGGCCGAGGCGGTTCGCCGCGGCAAGGAAGTGCTGGCCGTGCTGGAACTCAAGGCCCGCTTTGACGAAGAGGCCAACATCAACTCCGCCGAAAAGCTGGAGGCCTTGGGCGCCCAGGTGGTCTACGGCGTGCTGGGCCTGAAGACGCACGCCAAGATGCTGCTGATTACCCGGCGCGAAAAGCGCAGCGGCCAGCTCAAGCGCTACGGTCACCTGTCCACCGGCAATTACAACGTGCGCACGGCGCGCCTGTACACGGACATCAGCCAGCTGACCTGCGATGCGCAGATCACGGCCGACATGGATGCCGTGTTCAGCCACCTGTCCAGCCACAACCGCTTGCCCAAGCTGCACCAGCTTGTGATTGCACCGTTCCAGCTGCACGATCGCATGCTGGCGCTGATTGCCCAGGTGGGCGAGGCCGCACAGCGCGGCGAAGAGGCGCGGATTGTGCTGAAGATGAATGCGCTGACTGACGAGTTGCTCATGCAGGCCCTGGTGCGTGCCGGTCAGCAGGGCGCACGCATCGATCTCATCGTGCGCAGCGCCTGCATGCTGCCGCCGCAGCGCAAGGGCTGGACGGACAACATCCGCGTGCGCTCCATCATCGGCCGCTTCCTGGAGCATTCGCGCGTCTTCTACTTCGCCTGGGGCAATCAGCAGGAACTGCTGCTGTCCAGTGCGGACTGGATGAACCGCAACATGATGCGCCGGGTGGAGCTGGCCTGGCCTGTGCGCGATCCGGCGTTGCGCCAGCAGGTGATAGACGAATGTCTTGTCGCCAGCCTGCATGACAACCGCGACGCCTGGACGCTGGAAGCCAATGGCGCCTACCAGCGCGCACCCTATCCGACCACGGGCCTGGGGGCGCAGAACGCCTTGATGGAGCGTTACGGCCCTCGGGCCTGAGCCGCATATCCTGTCAGGGCGCCGCGCGCCTGCCCTGTGCAATCGAAAAAGCCCCGCCAACGCATTGCGCTGGCAGGGCTTTTTGCTTGTCGCTGCGGCAGCCGGAGACGTTCGGCATTCAGTGCAGATGCAACTGCAGCGTCCAAGGCGTCTTCTGCCAGGCCACGGCTTCGGTGCGCAGCAACTGGGCGGACTGGGGGTAGCTCCTGGTCCAGCCTTCCGGTACGGTCAGGTGAAAGACGCTGTCCGAGCGGTGCAGGCGCATGCCCTGCAGATCGGGATCGCGCCGGGCGTGGCACAGCTGCACGGCCAGGCGCAGCGCCAGCAATGGCCAGGCCACGGCCCGGTCCTCGATGGCAGCCTCGAGCTTGCGCAGCTTGCCCTGGTGGCCAAGCACCAGCTGGGTGATGCGTTCGCGCAGCTCCACGGGCCAGGTGGCGGCACTGCAGTGTTCGGTGATGTAGGCGCCGTGGCGGTGGTAGGCGCTCAGAGAGATGCGCATGCCGATCTCATGCAGGCTGGCAGCCGTGTCCAGTGCGTGCGTGGCCAGTGCATCGGGCGGCTGCTGCGCCTGCAGCGATTGCCAGGCCCAGCGTGCCACCTTGCGAACACGCAGTGCGTGGGATGCGTCAATGCCGAAGTCCTGTTGCAGCGCCGCGATCTCGGCGGCTTCGCGGTCGGCAGGCGGCTCGTGTTCCAGCAGATCGTGCAGCACGCCCTGGCGCAGCGCGCCCTGTGCAACCTCCAGTTCGTCGATGCCCAGCAGGCCCAGGGCGGCCATCAGAATGCTCAGGCCGCCGGCGATGACGGCTCGCCGGTCTTCCTTGAGTCCGGCCAGGCGGATGCGGTCCACGTGGCCGGCGTCCATCAACTGCTCATGCAGCCAGCGCAGGCTGTCGGGCGTGATCAGCCGCCCGGAGTAGCCGTTGGCTGCCAGGATGTCGCCCACGGCGTTGGCCGTGCCTGACGATGCATAGGCGCAGTCCCAGGCGGTGGCTGGATAGGCCGATACGGTCTGGGTGAGGGCTGCCTGCGCCGCCTTGATGGCGGCCGAGAAGTGCGCGCGCGACAGCGTGCCCTCGCCAAAGAACTGCGTGCTCCAGGCCACGCTGCCTATGGGGTAGGAGGCCACCTGGCGCGCTTCGCCATGCTGGCCGATGATGACTTCGGTAGAGCGCCCGCCAATGTCCACCACCAGACGCCGTTGAGACGACGGCGGCAGCAGGCTGGAGACGCCGCGATAGATCAGCCGGGCCTCTTCCTCGCCCGAGATGACTTCGATGGGAAAGCCCAGCAGGGTGCTGCCTCGCGCGATGAAGACATCGCGGTTGCGGGCCTCGCGCAGGGTCTGTGTGGCCACGGCGCGGACCTGGTCGGTCGCAAAGCCGGCCAGCCGTTCGCCAAAGCGTGCCAGGCAGTCCCAGCCGCGTTGCATGGCTTCGTCAGTCAGTTCATGGCGCTCGTTGAGTCCATTGCCCTGGCGCACGGTTTCCTTGAGGTATTCCACGCGCTCTATGCGCTGGTGGCTGCCGACGCGGCCTATTTCGAGGCGAAAGCTGTTGGACCCGAGGTCAACGGCAGCGAGCAGGGATTCTGGTGCCATGAAAGAAACGCCAATCAAGATTCGTCGAGCACGATTGCACAGCGATGTCCGAGGGGGCAGGGCTGCACCTGTCTGGTGCCTGCTCGTGCGACACACAAGACTAAGACGGAATTGTGACATCGCGATGACCGGGTTCTTACATGGGAAGTCCTGCTGTTTGTGACGCCTTTTTTCCATGTCACATCAATGTCACAAAGCCTTCTTACAGTCCAGCCATCGCATCTTTCAACCCCTAAGAGGTCTGTACATGAAGTTGTCTGTGATTCACATTCTGGTGGCTGGTGCTCTGTCTGCGGGCGGCGTGGGCCAGGCCCTGGCTCAGCAGGAAGCCACCGGCGCAGGCGCCAGCTTCCCGGCTCCGCTGTACTCCAAGTGGGCTGCGGACTACAACAAGGCCACCGGCGTGAAGATCAACTACCAGTCCGTGGGCTCCAGCGCCGGCATCAAGCAGATCGAAGCCAAGACCGTGGACTTCGGCGCCTCCGACGAGCCGCTCAAGGATGAAGAACTGGCCAAGAAGGGTCTGGTGCAATTTCCCACCGTGATCGGCGGCATCGTGCCCGTGGTCAACATCAAGGGCATCCAGCCCGGCCAGCTCAAGCTGACCGGCCAGGTGCTGGGCGACATCTACCTGGGCAAGATCAGCAAGTGGAATGACGAGGCCATCAAGGCCCTGAACCCGGGCGTGAACCTGCCTGACGCCACCATCGCTCCCGTGCGCCGCGCTGACGGCTCGGGCACCACCTTCGGCTTCACCAACTACTTGTCCAAGGTCAATGCCGAGTGGAAGGAAAAGGTTGGCGAAGGCAAGGCCGTGAACTGGCCCACGGGCGCAGGCGGCAAGGGCAACGAAGGCGTGGCCGCCTTCGTGGGTCGCCTGCCCAACTCCATCGGCTACGTCGAGTACGCCTACGTCAAGCAAAACAAGCTGACCTACACCCAGCTGCAGACCGCAGGCGGCACCTTCGTGTCCCCTGATGACGCCACCTTCAAGGCCGCTGCTGCCGGTGCCGACTGGGCCAAGAGCTTCTACCAGATCCTGACCAACCAGCCTGGCAAGGAGGCATGGCCCATCACCTCGGCCACCTTCATCATCATGCACAAGGCCCAGGACAAGCCTGCACAGGCCGCTGCCTCGCTGAAGTTCTTCGAGTGGGCCTACAAGTCCGGCGACAAGACCGCCACCGACCTGGACTACGTGCCCATGCCTGACGCCGTCAAGAACGTGATCTTCCAATCCTGGGGCCAGATCAAGGACACCTCCGGCACTGCCATTTCCCTGAAGTAAACCCTGAAAAGGGGGCCATGGCGCACCGCCGGCAGGTGCATCATGGCTCCCCTGATCCCTTCACAAACCGCGAATAAAGGCGCCTCACGTGTCCACAACGTCGCCCTCGAACTCGCTGGCCGCCTCTGCACAGGCTTCCCAGCGACGCACACCTTCTCCGCTACGCCCCCCGATGCTGTCGGGGCGCGTAGCGGATCGCTTGTTTGGCGCTCTCGCGCGTCTGGCCGCGCTGCTGACGCTGGGCCTGCTGCTGGCCATCCTGGCCTCGCTACTGGTCGGTGCCTGGCCCGCCATCTATGAATACGGCCTGAGTTTCCTCGGCCGCAGTGTCTGGGACCCCGTTCGCAACGAATTCGGCGGCCTGGTCATGATCTACGGCACGCTGGCCACCTCGGCCATCGCTTTGCTGATTGCGGTGCCCGTGAGCTTCGGCATCGCGCTGTTCCTCACCGAGCTGTCGCCGGCCTGGCTCAAGCGCCCGCTGGGCACGGCCGTGGAGCTGCTGGCCGCCGTGCCTTCCATCGTCTACGGCATGTGGGGCCTGATGGTGTTCGGCCCCGTGCTGTCCACCTATGTGCAGCAGCCCCTGCAAAAGCTGTTCCAGGGCGTTCCCTATCTGGAGGCCTTCGTGTCCGGCCCGCCGGTGGGCATCGGCATCCTGTCGGCCGGCATCATCCTGGCCATCATGATCATTCCCTTCATCGCCTCCGTGATGCGCGATGTGTTCGAGGTCACTCCGGCCCTGCTCAAGGAGTCTGCCTATGGCCTGGGTTCCACGACCTGGGAAGTGGTCTGGAAGGTGGTTCTGCCCTACACCAAGACCGGCGTGCTCGGCGGCGTGATGCTGGGCCTGGGCCGTGCATTGGGCGAGACCATGGCCGTGACCTTCGTGATCGGCAACATGAACCAGCTCAACTCGCTGTCGGTCTTCGAGGCTGCCAACAGCATCACCTCGGCCCTGGCCAACGAGTTCGCCGAAGCGGGCGAGGGCCTGCACCAGGCCTCGCTGATCTATCTGGGTCTGGTGCTGTTCTTCATCACCTTCGTGGTGCTGGCTTGCTCCAAGGTCCTGCTCAACCGCCTGCAAAAGAATGAAGGAGCACGCTCGTGAGCAGCACCTCCACCAAGATGATCAATGCCGCCGAGCTGTCGCGCGTGCGCCAGGCCAAGTATGCCCAGCGCAAGCGTGTGAACCAGGTGGCGCTGACCCTGTCCCTGGCTGCCATGGCCTTCGGCGTGTTCTGGCTGATCTGGATTCTGTGGGAGACCATCACCCTGGGCATCGGCGGCCTGAGCCTGGCACTGTTCAGCGAGATGACGCCTCCGCCCAATGAGGCCGGTGGCATTGCCAACGCCATCTTCGGCTCGCTGATCATGGTGGCGCTGGCCACGTTCGTGGGCACGCCCATCGGCGTGATGGCCGGTGTCTACCTGGCTGAATACGATGCGCGTGGCTGGCTGGCCAATACCACACGCTTCGTCAACGACATCCTGCTGTCGGCGCCGTCCATCGTGATCGGCCTGTTCGTCTACACCGTGGTCGTGGCGCGCTTCAAGAGCTTTTCCGGCTATGCGGGCGTGGTGGCGCTGGCGCTGATCGTGATTCCCGTGGTCATCCGCACCACAGAGAACATGCTGGTGCTGGTGCCTGCCAGCCTGCGCGAAGCCGCCTACGCGCTGGGCACGCCCAAGTGGAAGGTCATCATCATGGTGACGCTGCGTGCAGCGCGCGCCGGCGTGATCACCGGCGTGCTGCTGGCCGTGGCCCGCATTGCCGGCGAGACCGCCCCGCTGCTGTTCACGGCGCTGAACAACCAGTTCTGGAATGCCGACCTGTCCAAGCCCATGGCCAGCCTGCCGGTGACCATCTTCAAGTTCGCGATGAGCCCTTACGAGAATTGGCAGCAACTGGCCTGGGCCGGTGTGTTCCTGATCACCGTGGCGGTGCTCGGTCTCAATATCCTGGCGCGTTTCCTGACACGCCAGAAGTAATGCAGCAACAAGCAATCAACCAGGACAAGGATTCCGCAATGACTGCGACCTCTTCCAGCGCGCTGACCTCTTCCAAGCTGACGGTGCGCGACCTGAACTTCTACTACGGCAAGTTCCACGCCTTGAAGGGCATCAACCTGGACATTCCCGAAAAGAAGGTCACGGCTTTCATCGGCCCGTCGGGCTGCGGCAAGTCCACGCTGCTGCGCACCTTCAACCGCATGTTCGAGCTGTATCCCGAGCAGCGCGCCGAAGGCCAGATCTTGCTGGACGGCGAGAACCTGCTGACCAGCAAGCAGGACGTGGCGCTGATCCGTGCCAAGGTCGGCATGGTGTTCCAGAAGCCCACGCCGTTTCCCATGTCCATCTACGACAACATCGCCTTCGGCGTGAAGCTGTTTGAAAACCTCAGCTCCTCCGACATGGACGACCGTGTGGAATGGGCACTGCGCAAGGCGGCCCTGTGGGGCGAGGTCAAGGACAAGCTGCAGCAAAGCGGCTCGGGCCTGTCCGGCGGCCAGCAGCAGCGCCTGTGCATTGCACGCGGCATTGCCATCAAGCCCGAAGTGCTGCTGCTCGACGAGCCCTGCTCGGCCCTGGACCCGATCTCCACGGCCAAGATCGAGGAGCTGATTGCCGAACTGAAGAACGACTACACCGTCGTCATCGTCACGCACAACATGCAGCAGGCGGCCCGCTGCAGCGACTACACGGCCTACATGTACCTGGGCGACCTGGTGGAATTCGGAGACACCGAGCAGATGTTCTTCAAGCCCCAGCGCAAGGAAACGGAAGACTACATCACCGGCCGCTTCGGCTGAGCAGGAGCCATCGATGACCGAAAAACACCTTTCCAGCCAGTTCGACAGCGAACTCAACCGCGTCTCGGCGCGCGTCATGGAACTCGGCGGTCTGGTCGAGTCCCAGATCCGCCAGGCCGTCTATGCGCTGTCGCGCTTCAGCATCGAGGCCGTGGAGCAGGTCGATGCCGCAGAAAAGCGCGTCAATGCCATGGAAGTGGAGATCGACCACGAACTGTCGTCCATCATTGCCCGGCGCCAGCCCACGGCGCGCGATCTGCGCCTGCTGATCGCCTTCTCCAAGGCCACGGCCAACCTGGAGCGCATGGGCGACGAAGCGCACAAGATGGCGCGCATGGTCAAGTCCATCATCGAAAGCGGCGCCGCACGCTCCCTGCCCACGGGCGACCTGCGCACTGCGGCCGAGATGGCCTCGGGCCTGCTGCGCAAGACGCTGGACGCCTTTGCGCGGCTGGACACCAAGGCGGCCGTGGCCATCCTCAAGGAAGATGACCTGATCGACCAGGAGTTCGACGGCTTCGTGCGCAAGCTCATCACCTACATGATGGAAGACCCGCGCACCATCTCCGCCAGCCTGGACCTGCTGTTCCTGGCCAAGGCCATCGAGCGCATCGGTGACCATTCTAAGAATGTGGCCGAGCTGATCATCTATCTGGTGGAGGGCAAGGATGTCCGCCACCAGACCATGGATGCCATCGAGTCGGCAGTGCTGTAAGTGCCGGAGGCGAACAACGGATGAAGAAGATGCCCATGGTCCTTATCGTCGAGGACGAGCCCGCCATCGCGGAGCTGATCGCTGTCAACCTGCGGCACAACGGCTTCCAGCCGGTCTGGGCCGAGGACGGCGTGACCGCGCAGCGCGAGCTCGATGCCGTGCTGCCCGACGTGATCCTGCTCGACTGGATGCTGCCCGGTGCCAGCGGTCTGGCCCTGGCGCGCAAGTGGCGCGCCGACAGCCGCACCAAGGCCGTGCCCATCCTGATGCTCACGGCGCGCGGCGATGAGCCGGACAAGGTGGCGGGGCTCGATGCGGGTGCCGATGACTACATCACCAAGCCCTTCTCGACCCAGGAGCTGCTGGCGCGCATCCGTGCCGTGCTGCGGCGCCGCGCGCCCGAGCAGATCCAGGACAAGGTCAGCATCGGCGAGCTGGTGCTCGACGCCGCCGCGCACCGCGTGAGCTGGCAGGGCGACATGATCAAGGTGGGCCCCACCGAGTTCAAGCTGCTGCACTATCTGATGAAGCACCCCGAGCGTGTGCACAGCCGTGCCCAGTTGCTGGACAAAGTCTGGGGCGATCACGTCTTCATCGAGGAGCGCACGGTGGACGTCCACGTCAAGCGGCTGCGCGAGGCGCTGGGCATGGCCGGTGCATTGATCGAAACGGTGCGGGGCGCCGGCTACCGGCTCAGCGCGCAGGCGCTGGCCTGAGGCGGTCCTGCGTTCCAATGAATCCACGCATGGCCCCCGCAGGCCATGCCCGGGCGCCGCTGCCCCAGGCAGCGAATACAACGCAAAGAAGGCGCAAGTATGGGTTGGCGAGGTTTTCGCTTGTTGGCGTCCCAGATCGCGGGCGCATTGCTGGGATGGTGGCTGTGGGGCGCCATGGCGGCCTCCAGCCCCGGCATGGCGTCACAGGCCGTGGCGGCCCTGGCGGGTGCGTTGTGCGCGGGCTGGATCTGGTGGCTGGTGGACAGCTGGAACGCCATGCGCCTGCTGTCCTGGCTGCGCCAGTCGGAGCTGCGGGAGGCGCCTGAACTCAGCGGCATCTGGGGAGAAGCCAGCGTGCGCATGCGCCGCTGGCTGCGCCAGAGCGTGCAGCAGGTGCAGCAGGGCGACCAGCGGCTCAATGACATTCTTTCTGCCCTGCAGGCCAGTCCCAACGGCGTGGTCCTGCTGGATGCCGACGGCCGCATCGAATGGTGCAACCAGATCGCGGCGCGCCAGTTCGGCTTCGATGCCGAACGCGACCTGCTGCAAAGCATTGGCAACCTGGTGCGCGACCCCGAGTTCAGCGCCTATTTCGCCACCCAGGATTTCTCGCGCGATCTGGTCATGCAGGGCCGCGAAAGCACGGCCTCGCGCCCCGTCAAGCTGTCGGTGCAACTGTACGGCTATGGCGAAGGGCGCAAGCTGCTGCTGGCGCGCGATGTGACCGCGGTGGAGCAGGCCGAGGCCATGCGCCGTGACTTCGTGGCCAACGTCTCGCATGAAATCCGCACGCCGCTGACCGTGCTCGTGGGCTTTGTCGAGACGCTGCAGAACCTGCCGCTGGAGCCCGAGGAACGCAACCGCTACCTGGGCCTGATGGCCCAGCAGGCCGAGCGCATGCAGCATCTGGTGGAAGACCTGCTGGCGCTGTCGCGCCTGGAGGGCAGTCCGCTGCCCAGCAGCAACGAATGGGTGCCCGTGGCCCAGCTCATGCAGCGCTGCGAAAACGAGGCGCGCGGCCTGTCGTCCATGCTGACGCGCAAGCAATCCCTGCCGCATGCGCTGAGCTTTCCGTCGGCCGAGATGCTGGCGCAGGCCGGCGAGGTGGCCGGCGCCAGCGCCGAACTGCAAAGCGCCTTCTCCAACCTGCTGGCCAACGCCATGCGCTACACACCGGCAGGCGGGCGCATCGACGTCACCTGGGAGACCTTGCCCGATGGGTCGGCACGCTTTGCCGTGCAGGACTCCGGGCCAGGGATCGAGCCCAAGCACCTGGCGCGCCTGACGGAACGCTTTTACCGCGTGGACCGCAGCCGTTCGCGCGATACCGGCGGCACGGGCCTGGGCCTGGCCATCGTCAAGCATGTGCTGCAGCGCCATGGTGCCAAGCTGGGCATCACCAGCGCGCCGGGCCAGGGATCGGAGTTTTCGGTGACCTTTCCGGCCAGCCGGGTACGCATTCCTGCGCCCGAGGCCCGTGACAGCAGCGACAGCCGGGGCAGCCGCGCCGCATAGCGCGCTCTGACGGATGGCCGCTACCCGCTCAGCGGTTTGTGGCCTTGCGTACGACCGCGCTGAACACCACGGCGGTCACCAGCAGCGCACAGGCGCTGCCGGCCCAGAAGGGGGCGGGCGTGCCCGGGTGCAGCCAGGCGGGCAGGACGCTGTCCGTGCCATAGGCCAGCCAGTATCCGCCGGCCAGACCGCCACCCCATAGCAGCAGGCAATAGATGACCAGCGGCGCCACGGTGATGCGGTAGCAGCGCAGCACGAAGATGCAGAAAGTCTGGATGGCGTCCGCCACATGGTAGGCAGCCACCCAGGCCAGCAGGCTGGCGGTGATGGCCACCACCTCGAGGTTGCCGCTGTAGATGCGGGCCAGGCCCTCGCGGGAAAGGAACAGTGCACAGGCCAGCACCAACCCGCCCATTGCCGCCAGTCGCCAGCCCATGGCGACCAGGCGCCGCGCCGTGACCTCGTCGCCGGCGCCGCGCCAGTAGCTGACCCGTGCGCTGGTGGCAATGGCCAGTGACAGAGGCACCATGTAGCACAGCGCCGCAAGGTTGGCGGCGATCTGGTGGCTGGCCGAGGCCAGCGTGCCCTGGCGCGCCACGAACAAGGCCATCAGCGTGAACGATGTCACCTCCACCAGAATCGCCAGTCCCGCAGGAATGCCCAGGCGCGCGAACTGCGCCAGCTGGGGCCAGTCCGGAGGCTCCATGCGCTGCCACAGCGCCAGCGGTGCGTACAGGCGTTGGCTGCGCATCAAAGACAAGGCCAGCGCGACCATGGCGTAGTTCACGATCAGCGTGGCCCAGGCGCAGCCTTCGGCGCCCAAGGCCGGCAGGCCGGCTCCGCCAAAGGCCAGCCAGATGGACAAAGGGATCTTGATCAGCAGCGACACCAGCTGCAGCCAGGTCACCAGCAAGGGGTGGCCCAGCGCCTGGTTGAGCGTGCTGTAGATGCGAAACAGCAGGGCGGCCGGCAGGCTCCAGGCCAGCACCGAGAGATAGGCCCGCACCTGCACCTGCAGCGGCAGCGGAACATCGGCCCAGCGCAGCAGTGCATCGGGAAACAGCAGCACGCCCATGCCCACGGCGCAGGCCGCCAGCAGCATGTACATGGCCTGCCGCAGCGTGCGGCCTATGGCCTGGGGCTGTCCGGCGCCGCGGTGCTCGGCCCACAGCGGCAGCAGGGCCTGGAAGATGCCCATCAGCGAGACGTAGACGCTCACGAAGATGGCCGATCCCACGGACAGCGCCGCCAGCGCCTCCTCTGAATAGCGGCCCGCCACGATGGTGTCGGTCACGCCGAAGGCCATCACGGCCAACTGCCCGGCCAGCACGGTCAGGGCATGCTGGGCAATGGTGCGTCGCTCTGCGCTCAGGGGGGCGTGCGCTGGCAGGTTCATGGCTTGACCTGGACGGGCCTCGCCTCAGGCCTGCGTTTCAAGACCAGAAGGAAGTCCTTGCGGTCGGTGGGGCGTACCACGCGGGCCACGGTCTCCCAGGTGGCCTGCAGACGTGCGCTGTGAGGATCCAGCCAGGTTTCTTCCTCGGCCACCATCCAGTCGCAGCGCGCGGCACCGGCCATGCTCAGGCGCTGGGTATCGATGTCACCGTAGTAGCGCAGCGCGGCAATGTGGGCGCGCGGCAGGCCATAGGTTTGAACGCAGCTGCCGTCCCTGGGCAGTTCGGCCAGTACCAGGCGCATCTGTGGCTCGAAGCTGCGCGCATGGTCCATCAGCGGCAGCCACAGCGTCATCAGCAGCAGCCAGGCCAGCGTGGCGCCACTGGCGGGCAGCACCAGGCTCTTCCAGATGGCCGCACGGTTGCGCGAGGTGCGCCAGGCCACGAGCACACACCAGGCCAGGGTGGCAGCCACCGCCACGGCGAAGGACAGCACCGAGAATTCCGGCGTGAACTGCGGGGCCAGCCTTGCCACATTGGCGGCGGGCTTGGCGGGAATGCCGGTCTGCAGCGAAAGCCAGATCACCCAGATGGCAATGGCCGCGGCGCTGAAGAACAGCAGGGTGAACCAGTCGATCAGGGCGCTGATGCTGCGGCGCAGCGTGGGCAGGGCAAAGGCCGCCAGCGTGGCGATGGCGGGCAGGCCCAGCAGCAGGGCGCGGTCTGCTGGCAGCGTGCTCAACGAAGCGATCACCGGAATGATGGCAAACCACAGCGGCAGCGCCAGATGGGGATAGCGCCGGGGCGTGGCGATCTGGCGACGCCAGACCCACAGCGTCCACAGTGCCAGCGGCCAGGCGGGCCAGCTGAACCACAGCAGCAGCCTGACCAGGCTTTGCCATTCCTTGGCAGTGCCGCTGTCCACCACGCGCCAGGCCCACTGGTCCAGCCACCAGGACAGTGCGGCCGCCAAGATCGTCACCGCCAGCCACAGCACGGTCCACAGGCGTGATGCGCGTGGGGCGGGCGTGGCTTCGTCGCCCCAGGTGCGCGAGAAGAAAGCCATGGCGGTACCGCCCAGGCCGAACAGCGTGGCCACGGTCGGCGCGCCGCTCAGTGCCAGGCCGGGCAGGCCCAGCAGCAATGCCAGCGTGGCCGTGCGGCCGTGGTAGGGCATGGCGGCGGCGGCAAAGAACAGCAGGGCCGTGCAGCCCAGCTGGGTCATGTAGCTGGTGGTTTCGTGGGAGAGCTGGGCCAGTCCCAGGCAGGCCACCAGGGCCAGCAACCCTCCGTCGGCCATGGCGCGCGCATAGTCGGTAGGCTGGGCCTCACCGCCAAAGGCAAAGGCCACGGGGCGTGCGCCCGGTGTGCGCGCCAGGTAGTACACGCCCCACCAGGTGGCCGCCAGCGTGATCACCAGCATGGCGATGAAGGGCAGGCGTGCCGCCATCTCCGGGTGCAGCCAGGAAGGTGCTCCCTGCATGGCCAGCGCACCGAGCCAGTACGAGAGCAGGCCTTCGGATTCGGGCAGCAGCCCCGCCATGCGCGGTGCCAGCCAGGAGGTATGGCCCAGGGCCAGCTCCCGCATGTAGCCGAAGGCCTCCATGTCGGCCATGCGCCAGGGGCTGCGCCCCACATATCCGGGCACGACATAGGCCAGGCACAGCAGCAGCAGCGACCAGCGCGGCAGGCGGCGCACGGCGCTTTGGGCAACGATGGCAGGGGTGGGCTGGTTCACTCACAGGACTTTCTGCAACGGAGGGCGCAAGAATACGCGAAGCAAGGGCCTCGAAAAGAATGGGGCATGCCTGGCCGGCATGGATTGGCCGGACTGCGAAAAACAAAAGGGCAGCGCGGTTGCCCGTGCTGCCCTTCTGGCCGGAGAAGCAGGATTTACTTCTTGCCGAAACGGTTGCGGAAGCGCTCCACACGGCCGCCCATGTTGTCCACCGACTTTTGCGTGCCGGTGTAGAAGGGGTGCGACTCGGACGAGGTGTCCAGCTTGAACAGGGGGTAGTCCTTGCCTTCGAAGGTTTCGGTTTCCTTCGTGTTCACGCAGGAGCGGGTCACGAACTTGAAGCCGTTGGACAGGTCCACGAACAGCACTTCGCGGTAGTTGGGGTGGATGCCTTCTTTCATGATCTTTCCTTCTGATGCAAGTGCGGTAGCCGTGCCTGACCCGCTGCAACCTTTGTAGCGGTTCAAATCAAGCGTACTTTCCGCAAGAAAAAGCCCTGCATTATCGCATAGTGCTCAGTTCCGTGCCAAACCGGCAGGCCTGGGGCCCGTGTACGCCGCGCGCGGACGGATGATTTGCCGGGTGGCACGCTGCTCCAGCGCCTGCGCCAGCCAGCCGGCGCAGCGGCCCAGCGCGAACAGACCGAAGGCGCTGCCCGGCGGCAGCTGCAGATGCCGTCGCAGGGCCACCAGCGCGAAATCGACCGAAGGCGCCTGCCCCGTCAGCGCCATCACCTCCTTGGCCAGCATCGTTGCCGGGCCATGCGCCGGCAGCATGTCAAGCAGCAGGGCGGCACGCACGTCGCCATCAGGGTAGAGGTGGTGGCCGAAGCCGGGCAGGGATTCGCCGCGCGCCAGACGCTGGCGCAGGCGGGTGGCGATCTGCTGCTCGCCCACCTCGTCCCACAGCGCTTCCACGCGCGCGGTCGTGCCGCCGTGGCGCCCGCCTGTCAAGGCGGCAAGGCCTCCCACCACGGCAGCGCGCAGGCTTGCGCCCGTGGAGGCCACGCAGCGCGCCGTGAAGCCTGATGCATTGAGTTCATGGTCGGCGCACAGCACCAGGGCCACGCGCACGAGGTCCGCGCCTGGCGCATCCAGTTTCCAGGCCCGTGCGCACTGCAGATGGATGGCGGCCTTGTCCGGCACGGTGCCCAGCAGGCAGGCAGCCAGCAGGCGCAACAGCGCACCGCAGCCTGCCGCCAGCCGTTCGGGCGATTGCTGCCAGGCCGCGGTGGCCGTGTCATCGCTGGCGACGGTGAACAGGGGCAGCAATGTGTTTTCGCACGGTTGGCCTGCCATGCGCTGCTGCAGGTCGGACAGCAAAGGCGCGGCCTCCACGGCGTTTGCAGCGAAGGCTGCCTGGGTCGGGCATTGCCACAGGAGGGCGGCTGTCTCCTCCAGCGTGCGGGTTCGCGCCCAGTGCACGGCGTCCTCGCCCCGGTAGTACAGGCGGCCCTTTTCTATCAATGTGATCGAGGACTCCAGCACCGGCAGGCCCCAGTTGAGCGCGGCCTGCGCCACTTCGCGCGGCTTGCGGCCCTGGCCGCGCTGGCGTGCGAGCTGCTCGACCTCTTCGCGCAGGTAGCGGCTTTGGCGCGGCGTGTCTGCGGCGTGGGCCTGCAGCAGGCCTCGGCTGACATAGGCGTACAGCGTGGCACGGCTCACGCCCAGCAGCGCGGTGGCCTCGGTGGAGTTCAGGTAGTCGGGCATGGGTCGATCATATGTTGATTAATTGAATCAATATTGACAATATTTACCAGCAACCTATGGTACGAGCTCCAAGACTTGTTTCAGCTGCCAGGAGTGCTCCATGTCCCGTCTCCCTTTTTCCTGCGCTTTCGACCATTGCACCGGCCAGATCTGGGAGGCGCTGGATGGTGATCCGGTGGCGCTCCAACGTCTGGAGCAGCGAGGTCGTGGGTCCTTGGCCTCCGTGTTCCCGGTCTCCGATCTGGCGGCCGCCAGCCTGGGCGTGGCAGGCCTTTGCCTATCCGAGTTGATCGCGCAGCTCGACGCTGCAGCGCCGCGTGTGGTGGTGGATCGCAGGCTTGCCTCCTTGTGGTTTGGCCATAGCCTGCATCCGCAGGGCTGGGAGATGCCCGCGCTGTGGGATTCCGTGGCCGGCGACTACCGCACGGCGGACGGCTGGATTCGCCTGCATACCAATGCGCCCCATCACCGTGCAGCGGCACTGGCCGTTCTGGATGCGCCCGCCGAACGCGAGGCCGTGGCTGCCGCGGTCGAGCGCTGGGCAGCACAAGAGCTGGAGTCGGCCGTTGTGGCGCAAGGCGGCTGTGCTGCAGCCATGCGCGGGCTGTCTGAATGGGCCGCGCACCCGCAGGGTCGCGCAGTGCAGCGGGAGCCCTTGCTGGCGTGGCAGATGCATCCACATCCGCATCCGCAATCGAGCCGGCATGCGGGTGCCTGGCAGCCATCGGCCAGGCGGCCGCTGCAGGGGCTGCGCGTGCTGGACCTGACGCGCATTCTGGCCGGCCCCGCTGCCACGCGATGGCTGGCGGGTCACGGCGCCGAGGTGTTGCGCATCGATCCGCCGGGCTGGGAGGAGCCCGGCACGGTGCCCGAGGTCACGCTGGGCAAGCGCTGTGCCCGGTTGGACCTGCGGGCGCCACAGCATCGTGCCGTGTTCGCGCAACTGCTGGCCGGGGCCGATGTGCTGGTCCATGGCTACCGGGACGGCGCGCTGGAAGGCCTGGGATTCGGTGCCGCGTGGCGTCGGCAGGTGAATCCTTCGCTCATCGACGTGTCGCTCAATGCCTATGGCTGGAGCGGGCCCTGGCAGCAGCGGCGCGGTTTCGACAGTCTGGTGCAGATGAGCGCCGGCATTGCCGATGCGGGCATGCGTCAGCTGGGTCGCGACCGGCCCACGCCGTTGCCGCTGCAGGCGTTGGATCATGCAACGGGTTATCTGATGGCGGCCGCCGTGGTGATGGCGCTGGTGCGGCGCAGCCAGGGGCTGGGCGGCAGCACGGTGCAAGCCTCGCTGGCGCGCACGGCCCATCTCCTGGCGGGCCAGGGCGTCGGTGATCCGGACTCCTGCACGCTGGCGCCGGTGGACCGTTGTGCGGATTTCGGCGCGGCCGTCGAGGCCACTTCCTGGGGGCCCGCGCGGCGCCTGCGGGCGCCGGTGGAGGTGGCGGGCGCCCCCATGCACTGGGAGCGTGCGGCTTGCGCCCTGGGTACGGCTGCCGCTGCATGGTGAGCTGAATGCAAAACGCCCCGCGTGAGCGAGGCGTTCGCAGAGGTGCCGTGGGCTGGATCTCTGAGATCAGCCGCCGCGGCGCATCATGTCGAAGAAGTCCACGTTGGTCTTGGTGGCCCGCATGTTCTTGATCATCAGCTCCATGGCCTCGATCTCGTCCATGTTGTACATGAACTGGCGCAGGATGCGCGTCTTCTGCAGGATCTCGGGAGCCAGCAGCAGTTCTTCGCGGCGCGTGCCGCTCTTGTTGAGTTCGATGGCGGGGAACACGCGCTTTTCGTAGAGGCGGCGGTTCAGGGCCAGTTCGCTGTTGCCCGTGCCCTTGAACTCTTCGAAGATCACTTCGTCCATGCGGCTGCCGGTATCGACCAGGGCCGTGGCGATGATGGTCAGCGAGCCGCCTTCTTCCACATTGCGCGCCGCGCCGAAGAAGCGCTTGGGGCGCTGCAGCGCGTTGGAGTCCACGCCGCCCGACAGCACCTTGCCCGACGAGGGCACGACGTTGTTGTAGGCGCGGGCCAGGCGGGTGATGGAGTCCAGCAGGATGACCACGTCCTTCTTGAGTTCGACCAGGCGCTTGGCGCGCTCGATCACCATCTCGGCCACGTGCACGTGGCGCGTGGCGGGCTCGTCGAAGGTGGAGGCGATGATCTCGCCCTTGACCGAACGCTGCATCTCGGTCACTTCCTCGGGGCGCTCATCGACCAGCAGCACCATCAGGTGAACGTCGGGATGGTTGGCCGTGATGGCGTGGGCGATGCTCTGCATCATCATGGTCTTGCCGCTCTTGGGCGGCGCGACGATCAGTGCGCGCTGGCCGCGGCCGATGGGGGCGATGATGTCGATGATGCGGCCGGTGATGTTCTCCTCGCCCTTGATCTCGCGCTCCAGACGCAGCTGCTGGGTGGGGAACAGGGGGGTCAGATTCTCGAACAGCACCTTGTGCTTGTTCTGCTCGGGCGAGCCGCCATTGACGGAGTCGAGCTTGGTCAGGGCAAAGTAGCGCTCGCCGTCCTTGGGTGTGCGCACTTCGCCTTCGATCATGTCGCCGGTGTGCAGGTTGAAGCGGCGGACCTGGCTGGGCGAGATGTAGATGTCGTCGGTGCTGGCCGTGTAGCTGGTGTCGGGGCTGCGCAGGAAGCCGAAACCATCCGGCAGGATTTCCAGCACGCCGTCGGCGAACACTTGTTCCCCGGCCTTGGCGCGCTTTTTGATGATGGCGAACATCAACTCTTGCTTGCGCATGCGACCGACGTTTTCGATCTCAAGCGCTTCGGCCTGCTTCAGGACTTCAGACACGTGCAGTGCCTTGAGTTCATTAAGGTGCATGGAGAGACTCCAGAACGGAGTGGAAAGAAACCAGGGGGAGGCGTTGAGCCAAGCGAAACACTGTGGAAGTGGGCTGGCTTGCCTGAGGGTCTCAGCGCGGCCTTCGATGCATAAGGCCGGTGATGAAGGGCATTATGACAGGAAAAAATCCGCAGGTCATAGGGAAATTTGCGCTGGCGCAGGGTTTGTGCGCCAGTGCGATGCGGTGCAGCGGTCAGCGCCGGGCCGCATGTTTGGCTGCCCCGGTGTAGGGGCAGCCAGGAGAATCAGGCCAGGTGCTGGTCCAGGAAAGCAGACAGCTGTGCCTTGTTGAGGGCGCCGACCTTGGTGGCAGCCAGCTGGCCGTCCTTGAACAGCATCAGCGTGGGGATGCCGCGGATGCCGAACTTGGCCGGGATCTCGCGGTTCTCGTCCACATTCATCTTGGCGATGGACAGCTTGTCCTTGTAGGTCTGGGCTGCTTCGTCGAGGATGGGGGCGATCATCTTGCAGGGACCGCACCATTCGGCCCAGTAATCGACCAGCACCGTGGAGCCGGGTTGCAAGACGTCAGCTTCAAAGCTTGCGTCGGAGATGTGTTTGATCAGTTCGCTGGCCATGGGTGATGTCCTTGATTTTTCGCAATGAGGAAGGCGCAGGAAAATCCGCACCGCGAAATGATTGTGACAGAAACCTATCACCTGCTGCACCGTATGGGCGGTAGCTGGATGCTATGACTGTCATAGCTGTTTACGGGGCGGCAGCAGGGTTGCGGGGTCATCGGGAATTAGTGGCGCCTGCGCGCAGGCCGGCCTGCGGCAGGGTATTCTGCGCGCCCGCGCTGCAGGCATATGAGTCTGCCGGCAGCGCAAAGTTGAATGCGAGCTTGGAATGGGAACTGATGTGATGGATGCTTTTGAACACAGCGCGGCGGCGCGCACGATGGACTGCGATGTGGCGGTGATCGGCGCGGGGCCTGCGGGCCTGATGGCGGCCGAAGGGCTGGCCGGCAAGGGGCTGACTGTCCATGTGTTCGAGGCCAAGTCCTCCGCAGGACGCAAGTTCCTCATGGCCGGCAAGGGCGGGCTCAACCTGACCCATTCCGAAAACCTGCCCGCCTTTGTCTCCCGCTATGGCGAGCGCAGTGCCGAGGTGTCGCGCTGGCTGGAGCTGCTGCCCCCGGATCAGCTGCGTGCCTGGGCCGGCGAGCTGGGCGTGGAAACCTTTGTGGGCAGTTCGGGCCGCGTTTTCCCCAAGGACATGAAGGCTGCGCCCTTGCTGCGTGCCTGGCTGGTGCGTCTGCAGACCCAGGGCGTGGTCCTGCACACGCGCCACCGCTGGCTGGGTTGGCAGGATGGCGATGCGCTGGGCTTTGATACCCCCGAAGGGGGGCTGCAGGTGCGCGCGAAGGCCGTGGTGCTGGCGCTGGGCGGCGGCAGCTGGGCGCGGCTGGGCTCGGATGGCGCCTGGATGCCCTGGCTGGAGCAGCGCGGCGTGGAAGTCGCTGCGTTGAAGCCCTCCAACTGCGGGTTCGATGTGGGCCTGGGCGGTGCGGCGCCGGGCGGGCAGATCGATCGCCGGGAATTCATGGCCGAGCTGCTGGGGGCCAGCCCCCAGCCTGCGCGCGGCTGGAGCCCCTATTTCACCGAGCGCTTTGCCGGCCAGCCTTTCAAGTCGGTGGCGCTGTCCTTTGATGATGGCCAGGGCAACGTTTTCTCGCGCAAGGGCGAATTCGTGGCCACGACCACGGGCGTGGAGGGCAGCCTGGTCTATGCCGTCTCTGCCGCGCTGCGCGAAGCCATTGCGCGCGACGGGCATGCCACCGTCCATCTCGACCTGCTGCCCCAGTTGACACCCGAGCGCGTGCTGGCGGAGGTGCGCCATCCGCGTGGCTCACGCAGCCTGGCCAGCCATCTGAAGGGGCGCCTGGGCCTGGACGGCATCAAGGCCGCCGTGCTGCATGAGGTGCTGGGCAAGGACGGCGTGGCCGATCCCGCGCGGCTGGCCCAGGCCATCAAGGCCCTGCCCATCACCTTGGTGGCGGCCCGGCCCATCGACGAGGCCATCAGCACCGCAGGTGGCGTGCGGCTGCAGGCGCTGGATGCCAATGGCATGTGCGTGGCTGCGCCCGGCGTTTTCTGTGCCGGCGAAATGCTGGACTGGGAGGCTCCCACGGGTGGCTACCTGCTGACGGCATGCATGGCCAGCGGCGTGCACGCGGCACAGGGCGTTGCCCGCTATCTGAAGGTGGATGGCGAGACGCGTTGAGGAGAGAAGGGCCGCTGCGGGCGTGGACGGGGCAGGCGCCCGCAGGGCCTGCTGTTCAATGGAAGGTGACGAGCCTTGCCCTCGGCACTGGTTTCACGGTTAGGGCTGCTTGGTTCCCCACCTGACCCGGTTGGCCGCTTCCCCATGCGAGGAGGCCCGTCACTCTCGATTATAGGGGCAAACACCGGGCTGCCCGGGCGACAAGGCCGGCCAAACCCGGGGCGCACCGGGCGAGGGTGCTCAGCCCCGTAGAATCGCGGGATGTCTTATCTTGTGCTGGCCCGCAAATACCGCCCCCGCAATTTCTCCGAAATGGTGGGGCAGGAGCATGTCGTTCAGGCGCTCACCAATGCCCTGACGCAGCAGCGCCTGCACCATGCCTATCTGTTCACCGGCACGCGCGGCGTGGGCAAGACCACGGTCTCGCGCATTCTGGCCAAGTCGCTCAACTGCCAGGGCGCCGATGGCCAGGGCGGCATCACGGCAACGCCCTGCGGCGTCTGTGCGGCCTGTACCGAAATCGACAGCGGCCGCTTTCCCGATTACACCGAGCTGGACGCCGCCTCCAACCGCGGGGTGGACGAGGTGCAAAGCCTGCTGGAGCAGGCCGTCTACAAGCCGGTGCAGGGACGCTTCAAGGTCTTCATGATCGACGAAGTGCACATGCTCACGAACACGGCCTTCAACGCCATGCTCAAGACGCTGGAAGAGCCACCCGAGTACCTGAAGTTCGTGCTGGCCACCACCGATCCGCAGAAGGTGCCCGTGACCGTGCTCAGCCGCTGCCTGCAGTTCAACCTGCGGCCCATGGCGCCCGAGACCGTGCTGGAGCATCTGGGCCAGGTGCTCGGCCAGGAAGGCGTGGCTTCCGAACCCCAGGCCCTGCGCCTGCTGTCTCGCGCCGCGCGCGGCTCCATGCGCGATGCGCTGTCGCTGACCGACCAGGCCATTGCCTTTGGCAGCGGCCAGCTGCAGGAGTCCATGGTGCGCCAGATGCTGGGCAGCGTGGACCGCAGCCATGTGTTCCGCCTGATCGAGGCACTCGCCCAGGCCGATGGCCAGGTGGTGGTGGAAACCTCCGAGGCGCTGCGCCGCAACGGCCTGTCTGCAGCCTCCACGCTGGAGGAGATGTGCGCCGTGCTGCAACGCATGGCTGTGGCGCAGGCTGTGCCACAGATGGCCGCCGACGCCAGCGATCCGGAGGCCGCTGAAATTGCCCGTCTTGCGCTGCTGATGCCGCGTGATGAAACCCAGTTGCTCTACAGCATCTGCCTGCACGGCCGGGCCGAACTGGGCCTGGCGCCCGATGAGTATGCGGCGCTGACCATGGCGCTGCTGCGGCTGCTGGCGTTCAAGCCGCAATCTGCAGAGCCCGCCCCGGGCGCGGCTGAAAAAAAAACTCCAGCGCTGACCCCCTCCACGGCGAAGCCTGAATCTCCCGCGCCCGTTGCGCAGACGCGGCCTGCACAGCCCGCTGTGCCCGAGGCCCCCGCTGTCCCAGCCAAGGCGGCCATGCCCGTCCCGGTCGCGCCTCCTGCTCCTGTCGCGCCTGTCGCATCTCCCGTGACCGCTGCGCCCGCCGTGGTCGCTCCCGTGGTGCAAGCCGTTGCGGCTCCAGCGCCTGTTCAGGCGCCCGTGGCCGTGGCCGCAGTTGCCAGGCCGGAACCTGTGCTTGCGCCTGTCCAAGAGGCCAGGCCTTCCGCTGCTCCAGAGGTGAAGCCGGCCGCCGGTGTCGCCCAAGAGCCCCTGGACGAGCCTGTGGATGAGCCCGTGGACGATGTGCAGGAAGACGCAGACTCTTCTGCCGATGAGGCGCCGCAGGTGCAGGATGCCGATGCGCCGGACGAGGGTGCCTGGGCCGGGATGCCCGATGAAGGCTGGGCCGACGAAGGCCGCTGGAGCGATGACGGAGATCTGGCCCTGGAGCCGCCTGCCGCTGCCGTGGCACGGCAGTCCGAACCGCAGATCGACACTCAGATCGATGTGCAGGACTTCGCTCCCGAACGTGGCCGCCAGTCCCCGGATGCGCCTCCCGCGCCGACCGTGGAGCGCACGGCCGAGGGCGATGTCTGGCACGCTGCCGTCCAGCAACTGGTGCAGGCCGAGGCCGTCACTGCGCTGGCGCGCCAGCTGGCGCTGCAGTCGCAGCTGGTGGCGCGCGAGGGCGATACTTGGACGCTGCGTGTGGAAAGCAGCTCGCTGGCCCAGCCCGCCACGCGCGAGCGCCTGCGTGTGGCGCTGGAGGCTGCCGGCCTGGCCCGGCAGCTGCATGTCGAGCAGGGCGCCGTGGTGGACAGCCCCGCGCGGCGCAATGCGGTGGCCAGCCATGAGCGCCAGCGCATTGCCGAAGACATCGTGATGAATCATTCTCTGGTGCAGACCCTGATCCGCAGCCATGGCGCGAAAATCGTGCCTGGCAGTATCAAGCCCGTATCCATTCAGCCCTGACACGCTCTAGAGCGTTTCGTTTTTACCCTACAGAAGAAGGAACTCACATGTTCAACAAAGGACAACTGGCCGGCCTGATGAAGCAAGCCCAGGCCATGCAGGACAACCTCAAGAAGGCCCAGGATGAACTGGGCAACATCGAGGTGGAAGGCGAGTCCGGCGCGGGCCTGGTGAAGGTGGTCATGACCTGCAAGCACGACGTCAAGCGCATCACCATCGACCCCAGCCTGCTGGCCGAAGACAAGGACATGCTGGAAGACCTGGTGGCTGCCGCCTTCAACGCTGCCGTGCGCAAGGCAGAAGAAACCTCCAACGAAAAGATGGGCAAGCTCACGGCCGGCATGCCCGGCCTGCCGGGCGGCATGAAGTTCCCTTTCTGAGGCTGGCCCCGAGAGGTTGTGCCGAACAGCCGGGAGAGGCCGTGACGGTTTCCCCAGCCACTCAATTGCGTTGAGAGGCCATCGAGCGATCTGCCCTTGCAGGTCGCTTTTTTTCTGAGAATCTTCTTCATTGAAAGGAAGCCGCCATGTCGGATGTGCAATCGCTCGATGGTCTGGTCGAAGCCCTGCGCAGGCTCCCGGGCGTGGGCATCAAGTCTGCGCAGCGCATGGCCTTTCACCTGCTGCAGCGCGACCAGGACGGCGCGCGGCAGCTGGCCCGTGCCCTGACCACGGCCGTGGAGTCGGTAAGCCATTGCGAGCGCTGCCATACCTTCACCGAAGGCCGCATCTGCTCCATCTGCCAGGACGAAGGGCGCGACGCGGCCCGGCTGTGCGTGGTGGAGGCGCCTGCCGACATGGGGGCCATGGAACGCACGGGGGCCTACAACGGCTACTACTACGTGCTGATGGGGCGGCTGTCGCCGCTCGACGGCATAGGTCCGCGCGACCTGAATCTGTCATCCCTGCTGGAGCGCGCCGGCGACGGCAAGGTGCAGGAGGTGATCCTGGCCACCAGTTTCACGGCCGAGGGCGAGGCAACGGCCCATGCGATCAGCGAGGCGCTGAAAGCGCGCGGCATCCATGTGACGCGGCTGGCGCGCGGCGTGCCCATCGGCAGCGAACTCGAGTACGTGGACCTGGGTACGATCGCCCATGCGCTGGTGGATCGCCGGTAGTGGTGGAGGCGGCCAGCATTCCTTGTCTTTTCATCAGGAGCCCGTATGCCGACCTCTGTCGTCCTGCCGCCCGGCGGTTTTTCCCTTGCCCATTGGTGCCTGCTGGTGGCGGCCCTGCTGCCGCTGGTCTGCGCCTACATCGCCAAGGCGCCCGGAATGAAGCACCGGCCGGGGCAGCGCGGCTTCGACAACCACGACCCCCGCGCCTGGCTCGCCCAGCAGACCGGCTACCAGGCGCGGGCGAATGCGGCGCAGGCCAACAGTTTCGAGTGCCTGCCGTTCTTCATTGGCGCCTTGCTGGTTGCCTGGCAACTGGGCGCGCCAGCGGCGCGGGTCGATGGCCTTGCCGTGGCCTTCGTGGTGTTGCGCATCGCCTACATAGCCTTCTATGTGATGGACCGCGCCACGCTGCGCAGTCTGGCCTGGGCCCTGGCCCTGGTGGTGAATCTGCTGCTGTTTTTCGCAGGCTACCGCTGAGGCCTGCGGCCGCATCCGGCGCCCTCGTCCCGCGCAGGGCCTGCACCACAGGCCCTGCGGTGTTTCACGTACGGGCAAGCACCGATGCTGCGTATGCGGGCTCTGGGCATGATCGTGTTGCACTGCAGCAAAATAACCATCATGTCTTCCCACGTGCTTGATCGCCGAACCTTGTTGAGCCTTCTGGGGCTGGCTCCTCTTTGGTCGCTCCCTGTGCTCGGCTCGGCCGAGCTGCTGACGATTGCCGTGGGCGGCCAGGGCCTGCTGTACTACCTGCCGCTGGTGATTGCGCAGCAGCTGGGTTATTTCGAGGCCGAAGGCCTGGCCGTGCGCATTGAGGACTATCCAGGCGGATCGCAGTCGCTGCAGGCCCTGGAGTCGGGCGCCGCCGATGTCTGCGCGGGCGCCTATGAACACACGCTTCTTGCCCAGCAGCGCGGCAGCCAGCTGCGGGCCTTCGTCGTGCAGGGGCGTGCACCCCAGATCGCGCTGGGCGTGGCTGCGCGCTGGATGCCACGCTACCAGACGCTGGCCGATCTGCGCGGGCGGCGCGTGGGTGTTTCCTCGCTGGGCGCATCCACGGCCCGGGCCATGCAGCTGATGCTGCTGGGCGATGGCCTGGATCCCGCTGCGGTGCAACTGGTGGGCGTGGGCTCGGGGCCCGATGCCATGGAGGCGCTGCGCACCGGGCGTGTGCATGCGTTGTGCCATGCGGACCCGCTGATGAGCGTGCTGGAGGACAAGGGCGCCGTGCGCATCGTGCGGGACCTGCGTGATCTGCGCAGCAGCGCGCAGTTGTACGGCGGCTCCATGCCCTCGGGCACGCTGTATGCGACACAGGCCTTCTTGCGCAGGAACCCGGCCAAGGCCCAGGCGCTCAGCAACGCCATGGTGCGCTCGCTCAAGTGGCTGCAGACTGCCGCGCCCATGGATGTGCTGCGGGCCGTGCCTGCGCCCTATCTGCTGGGCTCCCGGCGCGCCTATCTGTCGGCATTCGAGCACATGCGCACCACGATTTCGCCCGATGGGATGATGCCCGATGACGGGCCCGCCACGGCCCTGCGTGCGCTGGTCCGGCTCGACCCTGCGCTGGCGCGCGGCGGCATTGACCTGGAGCGCTCGTACACCAACGAATTCGTGCGCCAGTCCCGCCAGCGCTTTCACACCTGAGCCCGGCGGCCGCACGCAAAAAAGCCCGCGAAAGCGGGCTCCGTGACGCGGGTGCCAGAGGGATTCCTCAGCGCTTTTTCACCTTGGATGGCTTGCCTCCGCGCTGTGCCGTGGTGACGGCCGTCTTGGCGTTGCGGCTTTGCGGCTGAACGGCCACCTTGCGTGCGGTTCCCGTGGACTTGGCTGCGCGGGCGTTGCCGCCGCTGCTGGCGCGTACCGGCAGATAGGCCACCAGCGACTGGCCTGCATGCAGCGTGGCCGAGGACTTCAGGTCATTCCAGTCCGCCAGGTTGGACACGCTGACGCCGTAGCGGTTGGCCACGCTGATCAGCGTGTCGCGCTTGCGTGCCTTGATGGTGGTGCGGCGCGTGATGATCTCGGGGGCAAAGCTGATCTGGCCGTTGTCGGCCACGTGGCCGGCCACGTCGGCACGCACGTTGGCGCCGCGCGGCACCATGAGTGCGGAGCCGGCCTTGATCAGCATGCGCGGCGGAATGTTGTTGAGGGCGCGCAGGTCGGACTCGCCCAGGCCCACGCGCTGGGCCGCCTCGGCCACGCTGATGGTGGAGGGCACGGTCCAGACGGTCCAACTCGCGTACTGGCCTTCGTCGAAGGCCTGCATGTTGCGGCGAAACACCTTGGCGTTGTCCCAGGGCAGCAGGATCTCCGGCGTGCCGGCCGCAAAGATCACCGGCTTGCGAAAGCTGGGATTCAGCGCCTTGAAGTCCTCGGTCGATACGTCGGCCAGCTTGGCCACCAGTTCCACGTCGATGTCGCGGGTGATGGTGACGGTCTGGAAGTAGGGGTGGTTTTCGATCACCGGCAGCTCGGTGTTGAACGCATCGGGGTTGGCCACGATGTTCTTGACGGCCTGCAGCTTGGGCACGTACATGCGGGTCTCGGCCGGCATCTGCAGGTCGGTGTAGCCCGTGGGCAGCCCCAGCTTCTCGTTGCGCTTGATGGCGCGGCCCACGCTGCCTTCGCCCCAGTTGTAGGCGGCCAGGGCCAGGTGCCAGTCGCCGAACATGTCATAGAGCTTTTGCAGGTAGTCCAGCGCGGCGCGCGTGGAGGCCAGCACGTCGCGGCGGTCGTCGCGGAAGGCGTTCTGCTTGAGGTCGAAATAGGTGCCGGTGGCCGGCATGAACTGCCACATGCCGGCCGCCTTGGCGGTGGAGACGGCCTGCGGGTTGAAGGCGCTCTCGATATAGGGCAGCAGCGCCAGCTCGGTGGGCATGTTGCGCCGCTCCAGTTCCTCGACGATGTGGAACAGGTATTTGCTGGAGCGCTCGGTCATGCGCTGTATGTAGTCGGGACGGCTGGCGTACCACTGCTCGCGGTCCTTGACCAGATCCTGGTCCAGGTCGGGCATGGCAAAGCCCTGGCGGATGCGTACCCACAGATCGCCCGTGGTCTCCAGCGAGGCCACGTCGCCGTTGCTGGCACTGCCTGTGCCCAGCGGGCTCAGCGGCCCTTTGGGATACATGGGGGAGTGGGGTGCGGGGCTGGGGGAGGGATCCGTCGTACCGGCCAAGTCCGGGCCGCTGGTGGTGGCGCAGCCGGCAAGAACCAGCAGGCTGCCCAGCAGCAGGGTGTGTAGCAGTTTCATCAGAAGACGTTTTTCCATTGGCGCAGGCCGGCCAGCACGCTGGCAGGGTCCTGCTGTCTCACCTGTGCGTCGAAGCCTGCGGCGGCCGCGGCCACCGCGGATTCGCGCGTTCTCAGAAAGGGATTGATGGAGCGCTCGGTCTCCATCAGGGATGGCAGCGTGGGCCGACCGGCCTCGCGCAACGCCTGACAATGCCGCTGGTAGTGAGCCAGGGTTTCGTTGTTTGGTTCCACGGCCTGAGCAAAGCGCAGGTTGGACATTGTGTACTCATGTGCGCAGCACACCAGTGTATTGCCCGGCAGCGAGGCCAGATCGTCCAGCGATTGCTGCATCTGCTGCGCAGTGCCCTCGAACAGGCGGCCGCATCCCCCGGAAAACAGCGTGTCGCCGCAAAACAGCACGGGCTGTGCCTGTGCCGCCGTGCTGTAGAAGGCAATGTGGCCGCTGGTATGGCCTGGCACATCGATGACCTGCCAGGGGCCGCCCAGTGCCTGCACGGCATCGCCTCCCTGCACACGCTGAACGGGTTCGGGCAACTGCTCGTAGGCAGGACCCCAGACCTGGGCGCCCGTGGCCTGGTGCAGCTGGGCCACGCCACCGACATGATCGGCATGGTGGTGGGTGACTAAAATGCCCTGCAGCTGCAGGCCCAGCCGGTGCAACGTGGCGAGCACGGGCGCTGCATCGCCGGGATCGACGACCAGGGCCTGCCCGGCGTCATGCAGCAGCCAGATGTAGTTGTCGGAAAAAGCAGGAATGGGCAACAGGTTCATGAGCAGCAAAATTATAGGGATGCATCACTGGACGCAATCTGCCCTCGGCCACTACCTGCTGGAATGGGAGCAGCAGCGCTGCGACGAGGCGGTGGCCGATATTTTCGGCTATCACAGCCTGCAGCTGGGCATGCCCATGCTCCAGGGGCTGCGTGCCAACCGCATGCCGCACCGCTGGCTGGCGCTGGATTCCACGCAGGATGCAGCGCCAGCGGACGGCGCCGCCCCGCTGGAGGTTCCCGTGGCGCTGCTGGCCGATCCCGCCGCGCTGCCATTTCCCGAGGCCAGCCTCGACCTGGTCGTGATGCCCCATACGCTGGAGACCTCGCCGGACCCGCATGCCGTGCTGCGCGAGGCGGCCAGGGTGCTGATGCCTGAAGGCCGCATCGTGGTGTGCGGACTCAATCCTGCCAGTTTGCTGGGCGTGCAGCGGCGTGCCGAGCGTGGCGTGTACCTGCCCGATGTGGGCTGGGGCGTGGGTTACTGGCGGCTGCGCGACTGGCTGCGATTGCTGGCCTTCGAGATCGAGGCCGTGCAATTCGGCTGTTATCGTCCCGCCGTGCAGACGGATCGCTGGCTGCGCCGTTGGCAGTTCATGGACCGCGTGGGACGGCTGGGCTGGCCCATGCTGGGCGGTGTGTACTGCGTGGTGGCCGTCAAGCGTGTGCCGGGTGCGCGCATGCTGGAGCCTGCCTGGCGCGGCCGCGCGGTCGTGTCGGGCGCCACGGTGCCGGTCGCCCGTCGCATGCCGGCACAGGCCGCGCCCGACGGTGATCTGCATTCCAACCGGCCTGACGGCCGGGCCATTCATATCAAGGATTTTTTTTGAATCAAGTTGTTATCTATACGGACGGTGCCTGCAAGGGCAATCCGGGTCCTGGCGGCTGGGGCGTGGTGCTGGAGGCTGGCAGCGCCAGGAAGGAGCTGTTCGGCGGCGAGCTGAACACCACCAACAATCGCATGGAGATGATGGCCGTGATCGAGGCGCTGTCTGCGCTCAGACGGCCCTGCGACGTGGTGCTCTACATCGACAGCCAGTACGTGCTCAAGGGCATCACCGAGTGGATCCACGGCTGGAAGGCCAAGGGCTGGAAGACGGCCTCCAAGGAGCCCGTCAAGAACGTGGAGCTGTGGCAGCGGCTGGACGCCCTGGTGCAGGGTGGCGGGCACCGCATCGACTGGCGCTGGGTCAAGGGCCATGCGGGCGATCCCGGCAACGAGCGCGCCGACGCGCTGGCCAACATGGGCGTGGATCAGGCGCTGGGACGCTGAACGCCTTGTGCGGGACAGGTGCAATGCCTGTCCCTTGCTCCTCTTCCCGAGGACTACCTCAAACGCGGTAGATGAAAACCCCAGACACAGGACTCGATGGGTGCAGCTAATATTTCCATAAGTGGAAATTAATGCACGCCCTGCCAGGCATCTTCCGTGGTGTGGTGTTTGAAATTGCCACTTGTGGAATTTTTAAACCATCTCACGATGAAAGAGCCTTGCGATGAAATACAAAGCAATTGCCGCATTGGCGATGCTGGGCGGCGCGGGAGCGGCGCTGGCCCAGAGTTCGGTGACGCTGTACGGCAGCATGGACCTGACCATGCCCTGGATCAGCGATGTGCGCGGGAGCCGGCTCACGCGCATGGATTCGGCCATCTCCCAGCCTGACCTCTGGGGCCTGCGCGGTTCCGAGGACCTGGGGGGCGGCCTGAAGGCCTCGTTCCAGCTGGAAAACGGATTCCTCACGGACATCGGCTCGCCGATCTCGCCCACCAGCTACTTCAACCGGGCTTCCTGGGTGGGCCTGGACAGTGCTTCGCTGGGCACGCTGCGGCTGGGGCGCCAGGTCGATTTCACGGCCGGCACGCTGAGCCAATGGGGCAATGGCTACCAGCTCTACAACTTCTATCTGTACCACCCGGGCAACCTGGACGGCCTGTCCAGCCAGTTCCCCGTGGACAACTCCGTGGCCTACCTGACGCCGCGCATGGGCGGGATGCAGTTCGGCGCGCAGTATGGATTTGGCGAGGTGCCGGGCCGCTCGCAGGCCAACCGCACCTACAGCGTCATGGGCAGCTATTCCAGTGCCAAGCTCAATCTGGCCGTGGCCTACACCGATGCGCGTGGCCGTGCCTTCGATATCGCCGGGCGCACGGGCCTGGCGAACGCGCTGGGCCAGGACCTGGTGGCGGGCCGGCCGCTGGTGCTCGATACCTTCCAGGTGCTGGGCATCGGCGGCGGCTACCAGCTCGATGCGCTTCCGGTCCGGCTCAACGCGCTGCTCACGCGCTCCACGCTCAAGTACGGCGCAGCCTCCAGCCACATGAGCGCGCTAGACCTGGGCCTGGCCTGGCAGACCAGCCAGGCGGTGACCATCAACACCGGCTACTCCTTCAGCCGTTTCGAGCAGACGAAGTGGAACCAGGTCCACCTGGGCGCGCGCTACGCCTTCTCCAAGCGCACTCAGCTGCATGCCTCGGTCACGCACCAGCGCGCCTCCGATGGCGTGGCGGCGATGAATTCCGTGGGCGTTGCCAGCGGGCGCACGCAGACCGTGATTGCAGCAGGCATACACCACTCGTTCTGAGAGGCATGAGACATGCAGCCCGGTCGATGCGGGCGCATTGGAGACCCCACGATGAAATTCACCCTCAATTCCCGAAGCGTGGCCTTTGACGGCGACGGGCAGACCCCCTTGCTGTGGGTGCTGCGCGACCACTTCAAGCTGCCGGGCACCAAGTTCGGCTGCGGCATCAGCATGTGCGGGGCCTGCACGGTCCATGTCGATGGCGAGCCCGTGCGTTCCTGCGTGCTGCCCGTCTCGACGGTGGGCGGCAAGGCGGTCACGACCATCGAAGGACTGTCCAGCAACCGTTCCCACCCCATCCAGAAGGCCTGGATGGACAAGGACGTGCCGCAGTGCGGCTACTGCCAGTCCGGCATGGTCATGGCCGCTGCAGCACTGCTCAAGGCCCATCCGCAGCCCACCGATGCGCAGATCGACGAGGCCATGACCAATCTGTGCCGCTGCGCCACCTACCACCGCATCCGGGAGGCCATCCATGCCGCAGCGTCCAAGCAATGAACGGGGCCGCGTGGCCGATTCGGCCACCTCGCTGCGGCGCAGGCACCTGCTCCAGAGTGCCGCTGCGCTGCTGGTGGCGCCTGCTGCAGGCAGCCTGCTGATTCCGCTGGCGCAGGCCGCGCCGCCGGCAGCCGGTGCGGCGGCGGCAGCAGCCATCGGCGACTGGGTCTGGATCGAGCCTTCGGGCCAGGTGGTGATCGGCGTTTCGCAGTGCGAGGTCGGCCAGGGCATCTACACAGGCCTGCCCCAGGTGCTGGCCGATGAACTGGATGCCGACTGGGCCAGCGTGACCGTGCGCTTCGTCACGGGGCGCGACGCCTATCGCAACGATGCGGGCGAGATGCCGTTCCAGCAGTTCGTGGGTGCCTCCATGTCCATGAACTATTTCTATGAACGCATGCGCCTGGCCGGCGCCCAGGCGCGCGATGTGTTGCTGCGCGCCGGCGCAAGCCGCCTGGGTGTGCGTGCCTCCCAGTGCATGACGCGTGCCGGCCGCGTGCTGCACCCCGCGACGGGCCGCAGCGTGGGCTATGGCGAGATCGTGGCCGATGCCTCCAGGCTGCCCCTGGCCGCGCGGCCGCGCATGAAGTCGGCTTCCGAGCAGGGCCTGATCGGCCGCAACCTGCGCCGTGTGGATACGCCTTCCAAGGTCGACGGCAGCGCGGTGTTCGGCATCGATGTCGAGGTGCCCGGCATGCTGATCGGCGCCGTGCGCATGGCGCCCAGCGTGACGGGGCGCATCGTGCGCATCCACAACGAGGCAGAGGTGCGCGCGCGCCCCGGCGTGCATGCCGTCGTGCGCACCACGCAGTGGCCCGACCCCGAGCCCAGCACCGTGGTCGTGGTGGCCGACTCGTACTGGATTGCCAAGCAGGCTGCCGATGCGCTGGACATCGAATTCGACGCCGGCGCGGCGGCCGGCGTGGACAGCGAGCGCATCCATGCGCAGTTCGTCGCAGGCTTGTCGAACGACAAGGCCGTCGTTGCCCGCAGCCTGGGCAAGCCGCGTGAAGTGCTGGCGGCCGGCAAGACCATCACGGCCGACTACCACTCGCCCTACATCACGCACGCCACCATGGAGCCGCTGGCCGCCACCGTGCATGTGCGCGACGGCGAGGTCGAGACCTGGGGGCCCTACCAGGGCCAGGACTTCCTGCGTGGCGAACTCGGCAAGGCCTGCGGCGTGCCTGCAGACAAGGTGATCGTGCACACCACGTTCCTGGGCGGCAGCTTCGGGCGCAAGTACATGCCCGACTTCGCCTTGCATGCGGCGGCGGCATCCAAGGCCGTGGGCCGGCCCGTCAAGGTCATCCGCTCGCGCGAGGACGACATACGGCATTCCTACTACCGGCCCGGCGCATCGGGGCGCTTGAGCGCCGTGCTCGGCGCCGACGGCATGCCGGCCGCGCTGCATGCGCGCATCTCGGGACAGTCGCTGTACGGGGCCATCAACCCCAAGAAGATGGCCGATGCCGGCGGCTGGGACGAGACCATGGTCGAGTCCATCTACGACCTGATCTACGGCGTGCCCAACCTGCTGGTGGATGCCGTGGACGTGCAGCAGCCCATACCGCTGAGCTACCTGCGCAGCGTGGGCACCACGTCCAGCGTGTTCTTCCTGGAAAGCTTCATCAGCGAGCTGGCCCACACCGCAGGCGTGGACGACTACCAGTACCGGCGCCGCCTGCTGGCCGGCCAGCCGCTGGCGCTGGGCGTGCTGGATGCGGCGGCGCGCGCCGCGCGCTGGGAGCAGCCCGCGCCGGCAGGCCTGCACCGCGCCATGACCTTCAACGTCTACACGGGGCGGGGCGAGAGCTTCCAGACCTTCGTCGCACTGGTCATGGAATTGCGTGTTGTGCAAGGCCGCGTGCGGCTGGAGCGTGCCATCTGCGCCATTGATGCGGGCCGCGTGGTCAATCCGGGCCTGGTCAAGGCCAATGTGGAAGGCGGCATCGGCTTTGCGCTGACCAACACCTTCAAGAGCCGGCTGGACTTCGACAAGGGCGCGGTACAGCAAAGCAACTTCCACGACTACCCGCTGCTGCAACTGTCCGAAATGCCCCGCGTGGAGGTGGTCCTGGTCGAAAGCGACCGGCCGCCCCAGGGCTGCGGCGAAGTGGCCTTGGGCCCCACGGCGCCTGCCGTGGCCACGGCCATGTTCCATGCCACGGGCCGCCGGTTCCGCTCCATGCCGCTGCCGCAGGACATCGCGTCCACCTGATCACCACCCCAACCCCGGCTTTTTTTGAGAAAAGGAATTTCATGCAAGTCGAACACATCACCCCGTGCATAGGATCGGAGATATACGGCATCGATCTCTCGGACCCGGCGCAGGTGCATGACCATGCGGACGCGCTGCGCAAGCTGCTGGCCGAGCGCCAGGTCATCTTCTTCCGCGACCAGACGCTGGACCCTGCGCAGCAGGTGCGCGTGGCCCAGGTGTTCGGCAAGGTCGAGCCCGTGTCCTCCACCTTTCCCTCGCACCCGGACGATCCCCATGTCGAGCTGCTGATCAGCCAGGGCACGCGCACCGGCACCGACATCTGGCATGCCGACCTGACCTGGCAGACCAAGCCGCCCGCCGGTGCCTGCCTCTACGCCGTGGACGTGCCGCCCACGGGCGGCGACACCATGTGGGCCAGCATGACCACGGCCTTCGCCTCGCTGGCGCCCGAGCTGCAGGCCTATCTGCGCACGCTGCGCGCCACCCACAACTGGGAGGCGCCGGCCCTGAGGCAAAGCCTGATGCGCCGCGATCCCTCGGGCGAGGCCTATCGCGCCACGCGCCTCAAGCATCCGCCGCTGGAGCAGCCCGTGGTCCTGGTGCACCCGGTGACCTGCCTGCCCGTGGCCTTTGTGAACTCGCTCTACACCACGCACATCGAGGGCGTCACCAGCGACGAGAGCGCGGCGCTGATCGCCATGCTCAGCGGCCTGGCCAAGGTGCCTGAATGGCAGGTGCGCTTTCGCTGGCGCAAGGGCTCGGTGGCCATCTGGGACAACCTGGCCACGCAGCATTACGCGGTCAACGACTACCACCCCGCGGCGCGGCGCATGCACCGCGTGGCGATACGCCAGGCGTGAGCCCGGCCCCGGCCTTTGCTGAAAATGACAAAACCCACGATGAAAGCCCATCCCATGAAAGCGAAACGCAAAACGCTTGCCCTAGGCATGGCCCTGGCCATGGCCCTGCTGGCCGGTCCTGCCCAGGCGCAGGCCTATCCCCACAAGCCCGTCACCATCGTCGTGGCCTATCCCGCAGGCGGTGACACCGATGCGCTGGCGCGCCTGCTGGGCGAGAAGCTGTCGGCCCGCATCGGACAGTCGGTGCTTGTGGACAACCGCGCAGGCGCCAGCGGCACCATCGGCAGCAGCTATGTGGCCAAGGCGCCGGCCGATGGCTATACGCTGCTGCTGGCGCCCAATACCTTTGCCATGGCCCAGCTGGTGCTCAAGCTGGGCGCAGGCCACGGATATGACGTGCTCAACGGATTCACGCCCGTGATCGAGGTCGGCTCCACATCGCTGTTCCTTGTCGCCGGACCCGGCGCGGGCGTGCGCACGCTCAAGGAGGCCGTATCCGCGAGCCAGGGCCGTTCGCTGGGCTACGCCACCCCGGGCAATGGCTCGCCCATGCACTTTCTGGGCGAGATGGTCCGGCGCGCCACGGGCGCCCGCTTCGAGTCCATCCCCTACAAGGGCGTGGCGCCTGCGGTCACGGACGTGGTGGGCGGCCATGTGCCCTTCACCTACAGCACGCTGGGCTCCATCGCGCCCTACCTGCCCGGCGGCAAGCTGGTGGCGCTGGCCGTGGCCGACGCCCAGCGCTCGCCGCTTGCGCCCGACGTGCCCACGCTGGCCGAACTGGGCTACAAGGACGTGGAGCTGACGGCCTGGTACGGCCTGTTCGGCCCCAGGAACATGCCTGCCGACGTGGTCAGGCTGCTGAATACGCACCTGAACGAGGTCCTCAAGATGCCCGACGTGGTGGCACGCATGGCCACGCTGGGAACCGTCCCTGTGGGCGGCCCGCCGCAGCGCCTGGGCAAGACCAATGCCAGCGACTTCGAGCGCTTCGGGCGGCTGGTCAAGGAGCTGGGCATACAGTCCGACTGAGGGCAGCGCACCGGACGAAAGGAGGGAGCAGCGGGCGCCGGCGCAAGTCAATCCGGGTGGTGGCCCGGGTGTGGTGGGTGGTCTTGCGCCGGCGCATCCTGCCTGATGCGCTCGGCCAGCAGGTGGGACATGAAGCGCAGATAGTGCTCGACCTGCTGGTCTGCCTGCGGCCCTTCCCCGAACAGTTCGGCCAGCAGCGGCCGTGCTGTGGGCAGGAAGGCCGAAATGCTGAGGATGGCCAGGTGGATGAAGCGCGGGTCCACCTGTGCCGGGTGGCTGGCCTGCGCTCCGTCCATCAGCATGGTCGAGGTCAGCTCCAGCCCGCGCCGCGTGATGCGCTGCAGCGGCGTGCCCGAGGGCGGAGGCTCTTCTTCGCTTTCATAGTGGTAGATCTCGGACAGCGCCAGCCGCTCGAACTGCGGGTGCTCGCGCATGAAATCCAGCCGCAGCAGCAGGCGCTGGTAGACGCGCTCTTCCACCGTGCCCTGCGTCCTGAGCGCCACTTCCATGCGGTTTTGCAACTCGCGCATCAGGGACTCCGTCACTTCCTGCAGCAGTCCCTTGAGGCTGCTGAAGTAGTAGCGCACCAGCGCCCGCGTGACGCCGGCCGCCGCCGCGATTTCCAGAATGCTCAGTTGCTCCGGCGTGCGGGTCTTGAGCAGGTTGACCGTGGTCTGCAGGATGATGTCCCGGCCGACGGCATCGTCGGCCAGCGGGCGGCCGCTGTTGCGGCGGGGCTTCTTGGGCGCGGAATCGGCAGGCTTCTTTTGGGACGGCATGCGGGCCATTGTCGGCGATACACAGGCAGCGGCTGCGCCGCAAGTGTCAGGGCTGGGCGGTGATGCGGGCCAGCGCGTCCTCGATCTCGCGGGCCTGCTGGGGCCGCACCAGCCTTTGCACCTCCTGCCCGTCACGCAGAAAGACCAGGGTGGGCCAGAGCTTGACGCGGTAGCTGCGTCCCAGGGCCCTGCCGGGGCCGTCTTCCACCTTGATGTGGGCCACCTGCGGGGCGGCATCCAGCGCCTGGGCAATCAGCGGTTGCGCGCGCTGGCAGTGGCCGCACCAGGCGGTGCCGAACTCCAGCAAGGTAGCGCCGGGCAGCGTATCGACGGTGCTGCGATCGGGGGCGTCGGTCAGGTGCTTGGACTGGAAGGGCATGGGGCAATCTCCTGTCAGGGAAAGGCCTGCAGCGGCAGGATGGACACGGTTTCGCCGGCTTGCACGGCAGCGCGCTCATGTTCGAGCACGATGAGGCAGTCGGCCTCGGCCATGGAACTGAGTACGCCCGAGCCCTGCGGCCCCGTGGTGCGCACCATGCAGAGGCCATCGGCGCCCTTGGACAGAATGCCGCGCTGGTACTCGGTGCGGCCTGGCCGCTTGGACAGGGCCTGCGCAGCCACAGCCTGGGGCAGGGCGGCCGGTTCACCGTCCACGGCGGCGGCGCCCATGAGCTGCAGCAGCGCCGGCCGTACAAAGACCAGAAAGCTCACCATGGCAGCCACGGGATTGCCGGGCAGGCCGATCAGTACCGTGGTGCGTGCCGGTGGCCGGCTGGCGGCAAATGGCGTGCCCGCATCGGGCTGCAACAGGCCCACGGCCAGCGGCCGGCCCGGCCGCATGGCCAGGCGCCAGAAATGAACGCTGCCCATGCGTTGCAGCATGGCGCGCGTATGGTCGGCCTCGCCCGCGCTGATGCCGCCGCTGGTCAGCACCACGTCGGCCAGGGAGGCGGCTTCGCGCAGGCGCTCCTGCAAGGCTTCGGGCTGGTCGGCCACCACGCCCAGGTCCAGCACCTTGACGCCCATGCGCTGCAGCAGGCCGATGAGGCTGAAGCGGTTGCTGTCGTAGACCGCCCCTTCGCGCAGCGCCGTGCCGGGGTGCAGGATTTCATCGCCCGTGGAGAAATAGGCCACGCGCAGCCGCCTGCGAACATGCACCTGAGACTGGCCCAGGCTGGCGATCAGGCCCAGGGCTGCCGGATGCAGGCGCTGGCCCGCCGCCAGCGCCACGCAGCCCTGGCTCAGATCCTCGCCGCGCCTGCGGCGGTTGTCTCCGGTGCGCACGCTGCCGGCGGGGATGCGTACATGGTCGGGCGAGGCCGCATCGGCGGGCTCGGTGCGTTCGTGCGCGATCACCGTGTCCAGACCGGGCGGCAGCACGGCGCCCGTCATGATCTTGATGCACTCGCCCGCCCGCACCGTGCCATGCCAGGGCTTGCCGGCCAGGGCCTGGCCGACCACGCGCAGCACCAGCGGGGCGCCGGCCTGCAGCTGGCTGCCGTCGAAGGCATAGCCATCCATGGCGGCGTTGTCATGTGCGGGCACGTCGATGGGGGAGACGATGTCTTCGGCCAGCATGCGGTCCAGCGCGTCGGCCAGCGCCAGTGTTTCCACATCCGCCACCGGGCCCAGGGGCTGCATCAGGCTGGCCAGCTGGGACAGTGCCTGATCAACGCTCAGGTCCTGGGCGGAGGCGATGGGGGCGGAGGCGGGCTGGAAGGTGGCGGTCATCAGAACGGAATCCGGTGGGGCAAGGCCGGTCACGGCGGCGTCACGGGCACACAGGCCGCGGCCTGCGCCAGGGCCTGCAGCTCCTGCTGCGTGTTGGCGTTGGCAAAGGCCAGCGGGCTGTCGTCCGCGCGATCGAAGAGGGCGGTGGCGCAGCGGTGCTGGCCCGTCCAGGCATCGATCTTGCGGCCGCCCGAACGTATGAAGGACTGCAGGCTATCACGCAGCGATGACCGCATCAGGCAGAACACGGGCTGGGCACGCAGCCTGGATTGATCTGTATCAAGCGAGCGTTCCCAGCCATGGGCGACGACGATGTCGGCCGCAGGCTGCTGCGCCAGCGCAGCCTGCGCGAGCCGCTGTACAAGGTCCTGGGGGAACAGCGGCGTGTCGCAGGGCACGCAGACCAGCCAGGGTGTCTGGCAATGGGTGAGGCCGCTCAGAAAGCCGGCCAGCGGGCCGGGGTAGTCGGGTTCGGCATCGGGCCAGACCGGGGCGCCATAGGGGGCGCCCAGTTGCGCATAGGCCTCGGTATGGCGATTGGCGTTGAGCATCAGATGCCCGACCTGGGGCGCAAGGCGGCTGAGCGCGTGGCCCGCCAGCGGCTGGCCCAGAAAGGGCTGCAGGCCCTTGTCGATGCCGCCCATGCGCATGCCGCGCCCGCCTGCCAGCACGCAGCCCGTGATGTCGCTCAAGGGCAGGGTGTCGGGCAGAGAGGAAACGGGCATGTGTGGCTTGTGATGGAGAAACCGAGGGGAAAGGGAAAGGGAGCCGCGCGCGACGCGCGGGCTCAGCCGCCGATGTAGCTCATCTCTATGCGCCTGCGCTGCGTGTCCGTGCTGGACGGCAGGCTGGCGCGCAGTTCGGAATAGCGGTCGGTGCGCTGCTGCCAGATGGGGGCCAGCGCGGCTGCCACTTCCTCGTCGCTGGCGCCGCTGCGCAGCAGGCTGCGCAGGTCCCAGCCTTCGGAGGCGAACAGGCACAGGTACAGCCGGCCCTCGGTGGACAGGCGCGCACGGTTGCAGTCGCCGCAAAAGGCGTGGGTGACGCTGCTGATCACGCCGACCTCGCCCAGCGAGGGATCGTGCAGGCCCTGCGCATCGGCATATCCCCAGCGCACGGCGGTCTCGCCCAGGCTGCTGGCCTGCAGCGGCACCAGGGGCAGCTCGGCGCGCAGCCGGGCGATGACTTCGTCGGAGGGCAGGACCTCGTTCATGCGCCAGCCGTTGGTCGCGCCCACGTCCATGTATTCGATGAAGCGCAAGGTCACGCCCGTGCCCTGGAAGTGGCGCGCCATGGGCAGGATCTGGTCCTCGTTGGTGCCGCGCTTGACCACCATGTTGACCTTGATGTTGCCCAGGCCTGCCGCCTGGGCCGCCTCGATGCCGGCCAGCACGTCGGAGACCGGGAAGTCCACGTCGTTCATGCTGCGGAACACCGCGTCGTCCAGCCCGTCCAGGCTGACGGTGACGCGGTTCAGGCCGGCCGCCTTGAGCGCCCGGGCCTTGCGCGCCAGCAGCGAGCCGTTGGTGGTCAGCGTCAGGTCCAGCGGATGGCCGTCGGGCGTGCGCAGGGCAGACAGCTGCTCCACCAGCGTTTCCACGTTCTTGCGCAGCAGCGGCTCGCCGCCGGTCAGGCGGATCTTGCGCACGCCATGCTGCACGAACAGGCGGGCCGTGCGCGTGATCTCCTCGAAGCTCAGCAGCGAGCCGTGCGGCAGGTAGCGGTAGTTCTTGTCGAAGACTTCCTTGGGCATGCAGTAGCTGCAGCGGAAGTTGCAGCGGTCGGTGATGCTGATGCGCAGGTCGCGCAGCGGCCGGCCAAGCCTGTCACGCAGATCGCCGGTGGGCGCCTGCAGCAGTCTTGGCACGGTGGCCGGGCGCGTGGGGGCGCGCTCGTCGACCAGGGGGATCACTCGTTCTGCCATGCCCGCGATTTTGCCCGAATGCCTATGTCCAGGCTCTGCGCAAGCCTGCAGATCTTGATCTGCGTCTAGACGCAGCGCGCTCCGTCCACCTCGATGCAGGTGCCGCTGATGAAGGCCGCCTCGTCGCTGGCCAGATACAGCGCGGCATTGGCCACGTCCAGCGCCGTGGAAAAGCGGCCCAGCGGAATCGTCGCGCGAAAGCGCGCGCGGCGCTCCTCGTCCACGGGGCCGCCGGCAAACTCGGCGGCCAGGCCTGTGTCGGGGTTGAAGACGGGGTTGATGCAGTTGACGCGGATGTTCTCCGGGCCCAGTTCCGCGGCCATGGACTTGCTGGTCACGATGACGGCGCCCTTGGAGCCGTTGTACCAGGTCAGCCCCGGGCGCGGGCGCAGGCCTGCCGTGGAGGCGATGTTGATGAAGCTGCCGCCGCCGGGGCGGCCATCGGCCATCGGCGGATTGGCGCGCATGGCCGGCACGCCGTGGATGGCCGAGAGATAAATGCTCTTGACGTTGATGGCATAGACCCGGTCGAACTCGGCCTCGCTGACTTCGAGCATGGGACGGTTGCGGTGCGTCCAGCCCGCGTTGTTGACGAAGACATCGAGCCGGCCGTGGGCCTGCAGTGTGGCGGCCACCAGGGCCTTGACCTGTTCGCCCTGCGTCATGTCCGCCTGCACATAGAGCGCGCGGCCGCCCACGGCGTTGATGGCCTGTGCCACGCGCGTGCCGGCCTCGCGGTCGATGTCGTTGACGACGATATGCGCGCCTTCGGCGGCCAGCCGCATGGCGATGCCGGCTCCTATGCCGCTGCCGGCGCCTGTGACGATGATGGATTTGTCCTGGACACGCATCGGGCTTTGCTCCTCGGTCGGGGGTCAGGCCCCCTGGGTTTCGGTGGTGGCTGTGGTCGCCGGGGTCGGGGCCACGCCGCCTGTGCCGGGCTGCCAGCCCACGAACTGCGGGTAGTAGCGCGCCACGCCGGGGCCATTGAAGTCCCAGCCCAGGCACTGGCCCAGGTGGCGTGGCGGCTGGCTGGGGTCGGCATCGCCAAAGACGCCGGGCACGGACTGGAAGGCGGCCGTGGCCATGTTGAACAGCAGCTCGCGCAGATGCGTGCAGCTGGCCACGCCGCCCAGGTTCTCGTTGATGGCCTTGCGCCATCCGCGCGCCATGCTGCAGCCGACCATTTTCTGCAGGGCCCGCGTGGCCTCGGGGCAGTGGCCCAGCGGATGGGAGTCCATGACGACCTCGATGGCCTGCACCGCCAGGCGGGCATCGACCGTGGTGCGTATCCACATGTGGTGTATGGCCGTGCCGGCCGGCATGTGGCGGCCGCCGCTCAGTTCGATGTCATGGGTCTTGCTGTCGCGCAGCTCGCCTTCGATGTCCCAGAGGCCATCGGCGCGGGCGTAGCTGCGGTAGCGCACGTCGCGTTCATGCTGGGGCGTGCGGTCGGGAACGGGAGACAAGGGCATGGGGAATTCTTCTTTCTGTCGCGTGCGGCCGGCTGGCGCCGGGCACCTTGCGATTTTCCGTCATGCGCCAGGATCAGCCATGCCGTATGGCGACGGTCTTCAGCGTGGTGAAGCCATAGAGCGCCTCGAAGCCCTTTTCGCGGCCATGGCCGCTGGACTTGACGCCGCCGAAGGGCAGCTCCACGCCGCCACCCGCCCCGTAGTTGTTGACGAAGACCTGGCCGCAGCGCAGGCGCCGCGCCAGGCGCAGCTGACGCGCGCCGTCACGGGTCCACAGGCCGGCCACCAGGCCGTAGGCCGTGCCGTTGGCCAGTTGCACGGCATGGTCCTCGTCATGGAAGGGCATGGCGCAGAGCACGGGGCCGAAGATCTCTTCCTGCGCCAGCCGGTGCTCGGGTGGCACGTCGCGCAGCAGGGTGGGCGCCTGGTAGAAGCCGCTGTCGGGCGCATGCTCCACGATCTGGCCCTGCGCCACCACGGCAATGCCTGCCACCTGGGCGTCGGACAGGAAATCCCAGACACGCTGCTGCTGGCTGGCGCGGATCAGCGGACCCAGGTCCAGGTCCATGGCGGCCGGACCCACGCGCAGCGCCTCGAAGGCCTGGCCCAGGCGTTCGAGCAGCGGCTCGTAGATCAGCGAGTCGATCAGCACGCGCGAGCCTGCCGAGCAGGTCTGGCCGGCGTTCTGCACGATGGCGTTGACGATGGCCGGCACGGCGGCGTCCAGGTCCGCATCCGCGAACACGATCTGCGGACTCTTGCCGCCCAGCTCCAGCGTGACGGGGCAGTGCCGTTCGGCCGCAGCCTGCTGGATCAGCGTGCCCACGCCAGGGCTGCCCGTGAAGCTCAGGTGGTCCACTCCTGGATGGCGCGCCAGGGCCTCGCCCACCTCGTGCCCCAGGCCGGTGACCACGTTGAAGGCGCCTGCCGGAAAGCCGACCTCGGTGGCCAGCCGCGCCACGCGCAGCACGGACAGGCAGGCGTCTTCCGAGGGCTTGACCACGCAGGTATTGCCCGCGGCCAGCGCCGCGCCCACGCTGCGGCCCAGGATCTGCATGGGATAGTTCCAGGGGACGATATGACCGGTCACGCCGTGGGGCTCGCGCCAGGTCAGGGCGCTGTAGCCTTGCTGATAGGGCAGGGTCTCGCCGTGCAGCTTGTCGCAGGCGCCTGCATAGAACTCGAAGTAGCGCGCCAGCGCCAGCGCATCGGCGCGGGCCTGGCGCGTGGGCTTGCCGCAGTCGCGCTGCTCGATGGCCGTGAGTTCATCGGCATGCTGCAGCACGCTGCCCGACAGGCGCATCAGCAGGCGCCCGCGTTCGGCGGCCGAGAGCTTGCTCCAGACGCTGTCCTGGCATTCGCGCGCAGAGCGCACGGCCAGGTCGATGTCCTGGGGCGAGCCGCGTTGGAGCTCGTCGAAAGCCTGCCCGTCCGACGGGTCCAGCACGGGGATCGTGCGTCCCGATTCCGTGGGCACGGACGCATTGCCGATGTGGTGGTATTGCATGGAGCCCGATTGTGGGGCGCCCGGGACGCTTGTCCAGTCCCGGGCGTTGCAGCGCGCCTGCTTACTGCGCAGGCCAGCCCGCGTCGCGCAGGCCTTGGCGGTCCAGCACCTCCATCTTGCCGCGCCGCAACTGCAGGCAGCCGGCCAGTTGCAGCTCCTGCAGGATCTGGTTGGTGGTCTGGCGTGACAGGCCCAGCATGCGCGCCAGCTGCTCCTGGGATACATCCAGCTCGCGCCGCCAACGCTGGCGGCCCTGGCCGTCGGGCTGCCACTGGTCAAAGCCTTCGGCCATGCGCACCAGGCGCCGCGCCAGGCGCTGGGGGGCCGGCAGCAGCGTGTGCTCTTCCAGCGCCACCAGGCACACGCGCAGCTTGTCCGTCAGCAGCAACGCCAGCGCTTGCCAGTGTCCGGGGTGGGCGGCCAGCCACTGCATCAGCGGTGCCTGGGGCACGTGAAGCACGATGCAGGCCGTGGCGGCCTGGGCGTCGTGCGTGCGTTGTGCGCCATCGAACAGGGCAATCTCTCCCAGCCACATCGGCGGCTCCACCAGGGCCAGCAGCGCCGTGCGGGCCTGCTCGCCGCAGGCGGCCGTGCCCGAGATGCTGAGGGCGCCACGCGCCACCGCGTACAGGCCACAGGGCGGGTCGCCCCGGCGAAACAGCCAGTCGCCTGCGGCCAGCGTGCGGGGCTGGGCCAGTGCCTTGAGCTGCGCGGCCAGCTCTGGCGGCAGGGCGTGGAACCAGCGGCCTGCCTCGACGGTGGCCCAGAGATCGGCCATGCCCGGCGGACCGGCCACTGCGCGGCGCCGTACGCCGCGCGTGGCGGCGGCAGTTGCCGTGGCTGCCGGAGCTGCCGGTGCGGGTAAGCCCGAGGTGTGCGATGAGGCTTGTGTCGGATCCATGACAGACGCCAATCCTTGATGACACCACCATGGTTGCGCAACATCCACTGCCGGTGCAGCCTATGAAAACCCTCATCGACCAACTGTCCCAGTACGCGGACTATCACCGTGATCCACGCAACATCCTCACGCACTTCTTTGGCGTGCCGCTGATCATGTGGGCCGTGGTGATCCTGCTGGCACGTCTGCAATGGGCGATGCCATTGGGCGACGGCCTGCCTGCCCTGCCGCTGAGCCTGGCCTTGCTGGCGGCGCTGGCGGCAGGCATCTACTACTGTTTGCTGGACCTGCGCTACGGCATTGCCATGGCTGTGGTGCTTGCCCTGATGCTGGCCTTGGCACAGCCCATCGCCATGCTGCCGTTGGGGGCTTGGCTGGGATGGGGGCTGGGCATCTTTGCCGTGGGCTGGGTGATCCAGTTCGTGGGCCACTACTACGAGGGCCGCAAGCCAGCCTTCCTGGACGACATCCTGGGCCTGGTCATCGGACCCCTGTTCGTGCTGGCCGAGCTGGGCTTTGCACTGGGCCTGCGCCGCGAAGTGCAGCATGCGGTGGAGCAGCGCAGCGGCCCCGTGCGCCGGCGCGCGGGCGGGGCACACGCCTGAGACCGGGCGCTGCAAGCTTGGCGCAGGCTTGCGCCCTTAGCATGGCGGGCGTTCCTGCGGAGCCATCCGTGGGGGCGTGTGCCTGCGCCTAAAATCACGCTGCTATCCCCTGCGGGGGCTCTTTCGTTTCAACTCTGCTTATCCATCATGTCTTTCGACAAAGTCACACCGGGCAAGAACGCTCCTGAATCCTTCAACGTCGTGATCGAGATCTCGGCCAACTCCGATCCCATCAAGTACGAAGTGGACAAGGAAAGCGGCGCCGTCTTCGTGGACCGCTTCATGGGCACGGCCATGCACTATCCGGCCAACTACGGCTATGTGCCCCAGACGCTGTCCGGCGACGGCGATCCGGTGGACGTGCTGGTGATGACGCCCTTCCCGCTGCCCCCGGGCGTGGTCGTGGCCTGCCGCCCCATCGGCATCCTGCTCATGGAAGACGAGTCCGGCGTGGATGGCAAGGTCCTGGCCGTGCCCACGCAAAAGCTGCTGCCCGCCTACGACAAGATCAACACGCTGGAAGACATCCACGAGATCACCCTCAAGCAGATCCAGCATTTCTTCGAGCACTACAAGGACCTGGAAAAGGGCAAGTGGGTCAAGGTTCTGGGCTGGAAGGGCGTGGACGAGGCCAAGAAGGAAGTCGTGGACGGCATCGCCAACTACAAGGGCTGATCCCTTTCACTCCCGTCGAGGGAGTCTCAACTGCGCTGAGGTAAATGCCCGCTTCGCAGTTGATACAATTTGAAACGCACCCGGTACCTAGGCGCCGGGTGCGTTTTTTGTTTTGTCATGGATCAGGGTTTGGACAGATCAATCAGGCGCTGATGGGGACATCGGCCCGGGAGCGAGCAAATGAAGGTGGCAGATTGGCGCATGGGCACGAAGCTGGGCATGGGATTCCTCGTCATGGTCCTGTTCTCGGCGGTTCTGGGGGCGGTAGCCTGGTTGCAACTGGCGCAGATGCACCGCAACGCATTGCATTTGTCGGATGTGGCCCTGCCCAGCATGTTCCATGCGGGCGCCATGCGCTCCGAGTACAACCGCCTGCGTCGCCACGAGGCCGGCATTGCCTCCGCGCGCAGTCTGGCCGAGGTCGATGGCTTTGCCAAGCAGGTGCAGGACCGGCTGCAGACCATTGGCGAGCATGAGACGGCGCTGCGTGCGCTGATCGACCAGCAGGCCCTGCGCGCGGCCTTTGACGACTACCTCGGCTTCAAGCAGCAGTTCCTGGCCATGCATGCGCGCCTGCTGGAGCGCGCGCGTGCCGGCAACTATTCGACCACCGAGGAGCAGGCCTTCATGGCCGACGAGATGGGGTTGATGTTCGCCGGCGAGTCCGAGGCGCAGTTCGGCAAGCTGGCCGAAAGCGCCGGCCGCCTGCTGACCCTGCAGCGCGAGGCGGGTGAGCGGGCGCGACAGCAGGCGCAGGCAGGCTTTGACCTGGCCCGCATCTGGGTGCTGGGCACGCTGGCCGCGGTGGTGGCGATTGCGGCCCTGGTGGGCTGGGCCATCACGCGTGCTGTCACCGGCCCGGTGGCCCAGGCCGTGGCCGTGGCGCGCAATGTGGCGGCCGGCCATCTGGAAAAGCCGGTCACCAGCCGGCGCCGGGATGAAATGGGCCAGCTCATCAACGCACAGGAGGACATGCGCCGCAAGCTCGCCGAGCTGGTGGGCGATGTGCGCGGCAATGCGCACGGCGTGGCGCTGGCCGCTGGCGAGATCGCCCAGGGCAATGCGGACCTGTCGGCGCGCACCGAAAGCCAGGCCAGTGCTCTGGAAGAAACCGCGGCCTCCATGGAGCAGCTGGGCGCGACCGTGCGCCAGAACGCGGACAACGCGCGCCAGGCCAACCAGATGGCTGCCTCCGCCTCGGGCATTGCCGCGCGTGGCGGCGAGGTTGTGGCCCAGGTGGTGGACACCATGAAGGGCATCAACGACAGCAGCCGCCAGATCGCCGACATCATCGGCGTGATCGACGGCATTGCCTTCCAGACCAATATCCTGGCGCTGAACGCCGCCGTGGAGGCGGCCCGCGCAGGCGAGCAGGGCCGGGGCTTTGCCGTGGTGGCCGGCGAGGTGCGCACGCTTGCCCAGCGCAGTGCCGAGGCGGCCAAGGAGATCAAGGCCTTGATCCAGGCCAGCGAGCAGCGTGTGGAGCAGGGCACGCAGCTGGTGGACAAGGCCGGCGAGACCATGTCCGAAATCGTCGCCGCCATCCGGCGCGTGACCGACATCATGGGCGAGATCAGCGCCGCCAGCAGCGAGCAGAGCGCGGGCGTGGCCCAGGTGGGCGATGCCATCACGCAAATGGACCAGGCCACCCAGCAGAACGCCGCCCTGGTCGAGCAAAGTGCGGCCGCTGCCCAGTCGCTGCAGCAGCAGGCGCGGGCCATGGTGGCATCGGTATCGGTGTTTCGCACGGCGCCGGGAGACTCGACAGCGGTCCCCGAGGCGGCTGAGGCGGCCGTGGCGGCGCCGCGCGCAACGGCGACCGCCCCTTTGGCATCACCGCCGGTCCTGGCGCCCATCGCAGCCCGGCCAGCGAAACATGCCACGCCAGCCCAGGTCAGCAGGACCGCGACCGCCGACGACGAGGAGTGGGCCGCGTTCTGAGGCCTTGCCCGCAGCTGCGCCCCATCCTCTGGCGGCCCCATGCCCTGCATGGGGCCGCTTTCTTTTTGCGTGCTGCGTTGAGCTTGCGCACGCCGGGTGGCAGGAGGCTGTGGCGCAAATCCTCCAGTGAAGGTTTCTGCCTACTGCAAGTACCTGAACTTGTCCTGAACAATGCTTGGATACTGGCAGAATGTAAATAGATGTAGTCCTATTCTTACAGATTGAGGAACGGCCGCTCCTGGCCTCGTTCGCTCGGAACGAAGGGATATCCCATGATTACCTTGTTCTCATGGCCGCCTGGCCTGGCGGCCATCGGCCATCCAGCAGACCGCGCTCCCGCGGGGTCCCGTCCTCCCCCTCTCCAAGCCTTGCCTGCCAGCTGCCATCGGCCGGTGCGGCTGGCCTGTTTCTGCAAGGTTCGCGCCGGGCCTGGCTGATAGCCTGCCCATGGCGCGAGACAGAGCAAGACGCAACAAGATGACGGGACCTCTACAAGAGAGATGAATGTGAAAAACCTCAAGATTTCAACGCGCATGCTGGGCACCTTCGGCCTGCTGGTGCTGCTGCTGCTGGCCGTGGTGGCCGCGGCCCTGGTGCAACTGCGCTCCATGCGCACCAGCATGGAAGTCATCACCGGCAATGCCATGCCCAGCGTGGAAGTGATCAACCAGATAGGCACCGATGTCGTGCGTACCCGTTTGCTGGAGGTGCGGCACGTCAACAATGATGATGTCGCCTACAAGACCGATTCGGAAAAGCAGCTGGAGCAACTGCAGCGCCGCCTGGCCGAGCGCAAGAAGGCCTACGAGCCGCTGCTGTCCTCCGACGAAGAGCGAAGGCTCTACGCCCAACTGCTCCAGGAACGCGAGCGCTACCAGCAACTGAGCCAGCAGGTGCTGGCGCTGTCACGCCAGGGCGAAAAGGAAAAGGCCCAGGCCGTGCTGGGCGGCGAGTCGCTGAAGCTCTACAACGATTCGTCGAACACGCTGGACCTGCTGGTCAAGCTCAACAGCGATGCGGCCGTGCAGGAAAGCCGCAATGCCGAGGCTGTCTATGGGCGCTCGGTCGTCGTCCTCAGCGTGGCGGCGCTGGCCGCCGTGCTGCTGGCCGTGCTGGCCGGGCTGTGGCTGACGCGCTCCATCCGCACGCCGCTGGCCCATGCGGTCGATGCCGCAGACCGCGTGGCCAATGGCGATCTGGGCGGGACCATTCACATCGACCGCCATGACGAAACCGGCCTGCTGCTGGGCGCGCTGCAGCGCATGCAATCGAGCCTGGTGCAGACCGTGCGCAGCGTGCGCCAGAACGCCGAAGGCGTGGCCTCGGCCAGCGCGCAGATTGCCTCCGGCAATGCCGACCTGTCCAGTCGCACGGAAGAGCAGGCCAGCGCGCTGGAGCAGACGGCGGCATCCATGGAAGAGCTGGGCTCCACCGTGCGCCAGAACGCCGACAACGCACGCCAGGCCAATCAGCTGGCGCTCAATGCATCGAGCGTTGCGCGCCGCGGCGGCGACGTGGTGGCCGAGGCCGTGGAAACCATGAAGGGCATCAATGACAGCAGCCGGCGCATCGGCGACATCATCGGCGTGATCGACGGCATTGCCTTTCAGACCAACATCCTCGCGCTCAATGCCGCGGTGGAGGCTGCGCGTGCCGGTGAGCAGGGCCGGGGCTTTGCCGTGGTTGCGGGCGAGGTGCGCTCGCTGGCGCAGCGCAGCGCCGAGGCGGCCAAGGAAATCAAGGCGCTGATCACGGCCAGCGTGGAGCGTGTGGAGCAGGGCTCGCAACTGGTGGACCGCGCAGGCACGACCATGACCGAAGTGGTGGCTGCCATCGGCCAGGTCACCGACATCATGGGCGAGATCAGCGCGGCCAGTACCGAGCAGAGCTCCGGCGTCGCCCAGGTCAGCGAAGCCGTCACGCAAATGGACCAGACCACGCAGCAAAACGCTGCCCTGGTCGAGGAAAGCGCGGCCGCCGCTGCCTCGCTGCGCAAGCAGGCGCAGGACCTGGTCGAGGCCGTGGCCGTGTTCCAGCTGCCGCGCGGTGCCATGGACAGCCATGCGCATGTGCCCAACAGGATGGTGGCGCAGGCCAGCGCCGCGCCACGCGCCGCAGCGCAGCCTGTCCGGCCGAACCCGCCGGCCAGCCCCGCACGGCCTGCGGCCTTGGGGGGCGGCGGTGCTGCAGCGGGTGGCGAGACACTGGCCCGCCGGCTTGAGCGCGATGCCACGCCTCCCATCCAGCCACGCCCTGGGCCCGCAGCAACAGGCAAGCCGGCTCCGCGCCAGCCCGGTCAGGGCGATGACGACTGGGAAACCTTCTGAGCCTCAGTCCTGGCGCAGCGGGCTGTGCGCCTGCAGCTCCTGCAGGTAGCCGGCCATGCCTTCGCCCTCGCGGTCCAGAAAGCGCGAGATGGCGTCGGCGAAGGACGGGTGGGCAATCCAGTGGGCGCTGGGCGTCACCACGGGCAGCAGCGCCCGCGCCATCTTGTGTTCGCCCTGGGCGCCTCCCTCGAAGTGCGCAATCCCGCGTTCTATGCACCAGGCGATAGGCTGGTAGTAGCAGGCCTCGAAATGCAGGCAGTCCACGCGCTCCAGCGCGCCCCAGTAGCGGCCGTAGGCCGTGCCCTGCGGGATGTGCGGGATCTGCGGCGTGTCGCGGTCGCAACTGCCGGCCGAAAGCCGTGCGGCTGCCGCGTCGAGTGCGATCAGGCTGCAGGCCATGGGTTGGCCGTCGCGCTCGGCGACGAACATCAGCCAGTTCTCGGGCATCTGGTGCGCCATGGCCTCGAAGAAGGCCGGCTGGAGGTACGGGGCGTTGCCGTGTTCCAGATAGGTGCGTTCGTGGCAGCGGTAGAAGAAGGCCCAGTCCTGGGCGCTCATGTCGGGGCCGTGCACTGCTCGAAAGCGCACGCCGGCCTCGTGCACCTTGCGCCGTTCCTGGCGAATCTTCTTGCGCTTTTCCTGGTTCAGCGTGGAAAGAAAGTGGTCGAAGTCCCGGTGGCCCGCACCCCCGGCGTTCTGGTTGCTCCAGTGGAACTGCACGGTGCTGCGCTGCATCCAGCCGTCGGCGTCGCAGGCTGCCAGATCCTCGGCATCGCTGAACAGCAAATGCAGGGAAGACAGCTTCTGCGCCTGGGCCCATTCGCGCACGGCGCGCACCAGGGCCGCACGCAGCAGCGGCGTGCGTGCCAGCAGCCGGCTGCCCGGCACAGGCGTGAAAGGCACGGCGAGCACGCCCTTGGGGTAGTAATCCAGCCCATGCTGGGCGTAGGCACGCGCCCAGGCAAAGTCGAACACGTACTCGCCATAGGAATGCGCCTTGGCGTAGACCGGGCAGGCGGCGACCAGCTCGCCGCCCTGCCAGAGCGTGACCACGCGGGCGGCCCAGCCGGTTTGCGGCACGGCGCTGCCGCTGGATTCCAGCGCGCTCAGGTACTCGTGGCGCATGAAGGGGGTGGGCGCAGCCTGCGATGCCAGCAGCGCATTCCAGGCCTGGGCATCGAGCTGCTGCACGCTGTCCAGCACGCGGGTGATAATTGCGGTTTCAGCCATGCCATTCCTTGCAGGCCCGTGTGACGCGCGCTGCCGCCTTGCGCTGTGGGGTGGCCTTGTCGGCCCTGTTGGCTCCATTGCATTCCATGACGCTCTCCATCTGCACTGCCCAGCTCAACTTTGTCGTGGGCGATCTGCCCGGCAATGTCCAGAAAATCATTGCCGCAGCCCGTGAAGCTTATGCCACGGGAGCGCGCTTGCTGCTGACTCCCGAGCTTGCCCTGTGCGGCTATGCGGCCGAAGACCTCTATCTGCGTCCCGCCTTTCTGGACGCCTGCGATCAGGCCGTGCAGCAGCTGGCGCTGGAGACCGCGCAATGGCCGGGCCTGGCGCTGGTGCTGGGCCATCCCTGGCGCGACCCCGGCGCTGGTGGCGCGTTGCGCAATGCAGCCAGCGTGCTGCGCGACGGGCGCGTGGAATGCAGCTACGCCAAGCAATGCCTGCCCAACTACGGCGTGTTCGACGAGCAGCGCTACTTTGTGGCCGGCCAGTCGCCTTGCGTGGTCGAGGTCCAGGCAGTTCGCGTGGGCTTGCTGATCTGCGAGGACGCCTGGCATCCCGGGCCGGCAAGCGCGGCTGCCGCGGCGGGTGCGCAATTGCTGGCCGTGATCAATGCTTCGCCCTTTCATGAGGGCAAGCAGGCCGAACGTGAAGCCACGCTGGCTGCACGTGCGCGTGAGACCGGCCTGCCCCTGGTCTACGCACATCTGGTCGGTGGCCAGGATGAAATTGTCTTCGATGGCAGCTCTTTTGCCGTGCACGCCGACGGCAGCATTGCCGCACGCGCGGCGGCCTTTGCCGAGGCGCTGCCGTTGGTGGAAGTGCGTGCCGGCGCGCAGGAATTGACGCTGGCCGCCGATGTGCAGCCACCGGTGGAGCACCTGCCGGCGCTGTGGTCCGCCCTGGTGCTGGCCGTGCGCGACTACGTGGGCAAGAACCGTTTCCCCGGCGCGCTGCTGGGCCTGTCGGGCGGGATCGACTCTGCCCTGGTGCTGGCGATTGCGGTCGATGCGCTGGGCGCGGACAAGGTGCACACGGTGATGATGCCTTCGCCCTATACGGCGGACATCAGCTGGATCGATGCGCGCGACATGGCCGAGCGTGTGGGCGTGCGCTATGACGAAATCTCCATCGCGCCCCAGTTCGAGGCCTTCAAGGCTGCCCTGGCCCCGGCATTCGCGGGCCGCGCCGAGGACACGACCGAAGAGAACCTGCAGGCCCGCATCCGCGGCACCTTGCTGATGGGCCTGTCCAACAAGTTCGGCTCCGTGGTGCTGACCACCGGCAACAAGAGCGAGATGTCCACCGGCTACTGCACGCTCTATGGCGACATGGCCGGCGGCTTTGCCGTGATCAAGGACGTGCTCAAGACCGAGGTTTTTGCGCTGGCGCGCTGGCGCAATGCCAACGATCCGTTCGGCACGGGGCTGGACCCCATTCCGGATCGCATCATCACGCGCCCGCCCAGCGCCGAACTGCGCCCGGACCAGAAAGACCAGGACAGCCTGCCCGCTTATGAGGTGCTCGACGCCATCGTGCGCCGATACATGGAAAATAACGAAAGCATCGCCTCCATCGTGGCCGACGGATATGCCGGCGCCGATGTGGAGCGAGTGACGCGCCTCATCCAGATCAACGAATACAAACGCCGCCAGGCGCCCGTGGGGCCGCGGCTGACGCGCCGCAGCTTCGGCAAGGACTGGCGCTACCCGATCACCAACCGCTTTCGCGCTTGAAGCACCTGAGGCGGCGGGGTTTCCTGGCCAGCCGTCTTGCCCCGTATTGCATGCACTGAGGAGTTCACCCCATGAAAATGATCACCGCCATCATCAAGCCGTTCAAGCTGGAAGAGGTCCGCGAGGCACTGGCCGACTGCGGCGTCAACGGCCTGACCGTCACCGAGGTCAAGGGCTTTGGTCGCCAGAAGGGCCATACCGAGCTCTACCGTGGCGCCGAGTACGTGGTGGACTTCCTGCCCAAGGTGAAGATCGAGGTGGTAGTCCGCACGGAAGACGTGGACCGCTGCGTGGATGCCATCGTCAACGTGGCCCGCACGGGCAAGATCGGTGACGGGAAGATTTTCGTCACCGCCGTGGAGCGCGTGGTGCGCATCCGTACCGGCGAACTCGACGACGGAGCCATCTGAACCCGGCAGCAGTGCAGGGCGCACGCGGCGCCCTGGGCTCGACATCCGGATTCCAGCGGCCACCCCTGAACGGGTGGCCGTTTCCGTTTCAGATCACGGCGCGCAAGGGGGCCGTTTCCAGGCCCGTGCCCGCGTTCTGCACCAGGGATTGCAGCAGTGCGGGGATGTCGCTGCCGCTTTCTATCAGTCCCATCTGCCACTCGCCCATGAAGCCATGGCCCACGCAGGTCTGCAGGAACTGCAGCATGCTGTCGTAGTAGCCGTCCACATTGAGCAGGCCGATGGGCTTGTCGTGGTAGCGCAGCTGGCGCCAAGTCCAGACCTCGAACAATTCCTCGAAGGTGCCTATGCCGCCGGGCAGGGCGACGAAGGCATCGCTGCGCTCGGCCATCATGGCCTTGCGCTCGTGCATGGTCTGGACGATGTGCAGTTCGTCGCAGGCATGGTTGGCCAGCTCCTTGTCCACCAGCGCCTGCGGGATCACTCCCACGACGCGGCCACCGGCCTGCCGCGTGGCCTCGGCCACCTCGCCCATCAGGCCGCTGCGCCCGCCGCCGTAGACCAACTGGCCGCCGTGCTCGCCAATCCAGCGGCCGGTGGCGCGGGCGGCCTCGATGAAACCGGGCTGGTCGCCGGGGCGCGAGCCGCAATACACACAAATGGAAAACGTGGGATTTGTCATGCAATGAACCGTTGATAGAGAGCCGCCAGCCAGACACCCGTGCACAGCAGCAGCGCCAGCAGCACGGCGGCGCTGCCCATGTCCTTGGCTTGCTTGGACAGGGCGTGCCATTCGGGGCCTATGCGATCGACCACGGCCTCGATGCCGCTGTTGAGCAATTCCACGATCAGCACCAGCAAGACCGTGCCCGCCAGCAGCGAGACCTCGATCCAGCTGCGTCCCAGCCAGAAAGCGGCAGGGACCAGCACGATGGCGGCCAGCGCTTCCTGGCGGAAGGCTTTCTCATTCCATCCGGCACGAAGGCCGGACAGCGAATAACCCGCAGCGTGCCAGACACGGTTCAGGCCCGTGCGGCTTTTCTGGGGATTGACAGGCGTGCTGTCGTTGGGCTTGGGTGAAGCGGCGGGCATGCTGGGGAGTGTAGGAGATGCGATGCTGCCTTTGCCGCTCAGCGTTTTTTCCTGGGCGGCGGGGCCTGGTGGATCAGCTGTGTGCCGGCCCAGGCGTCATGCCAGAACTGGCGGCGCGGATGAAGGCGGCTGAGCAGGGCCCAAAGTGCCACCCACAGCACCAGCAGCACCAAGGTGGTCAAGGCCGGCACGCCGGTGGAGTAGGCCGCCAGCGGTGGCAGTAGCCAGATCCAGCTCAGCACATAGCGCCGCAGGGCGCGCAGCTGGCTGACGGGCTGGCCTGCAGCATCCACCAGGCGGATGTGCCAGGTCTTCATGGCCAATGTCTGCCCCTTGGACCAGAACCAGACGAAATAGATGCCCAGCACCACGAACATGAAGGCCTGCAGCGCATGGCGGTTGTCCATGGCGTTGCGCGTCTGAGACAAGGTGCCAAACAGATATCCGGCGATGAAGACCACGCCGAACAGCAGCATGCCCTCATATAGCCAGCAGGCCATGCGCCGGGCCAGGCGCGGGGCCATCCGTGGATCGGCGGCGGAGCCGGCTGCCGTGGAGGCGGGGGAGGTGGCGTTCGTCATGCGGGCGTGTCGGGGCGCTGCATCAATGCGAAGGGGCTGCTTCGCCGTGCGAGGGCTGTGGGGTGGCCTCGGCGCCGTCATGCAGTTCCATGGGCGGCAAGGGCATGGGTGTGGCCGAAGGCACTTCCACCGGGGCTGTCTCCACCAGCGCAGGCGGGCGCACGGGATGGGTTTCCACGGCCGAAGGCGGCGCGACCGGTGGAACCGGAGGCGGCGGATTGTAGATGGTGGCTGGTGGAATCTTGGGGGGATTCGGAATGGTGGCCGGTGCCACCGAGGCCGCAGGAATCCGCGCCAGACGCTTGGGCGCCACGGGCTGTATGGCGTTGGCGGCGCCCTTGACCTTGGGCGCGGCGCGTGCAGCCAGAAGGCGTTTTTCTTCGTCGCTGAGCGCCTGGTAGGCCTCCCACTGGGCTCGCTTGTCCGTGGCAAGGCGGTTGGTCAGGGCGAAATTCAGGCGGGCCTGGCTGCGCTGCTGGGCGCTGAGGCTGGACCAGGTCTGCATGCGGTCGCGCAGCTTTTCCTGCTCCTTTTCGCTGAGCTTGTCCCAGCCTTCGGCCAATGCCATCCAGCGGCGCTTTTGCAGCGCGTCCATCATGGACCAGCGCTCGGAAAGGGGCTCGAGCACCCTGCTTTGCGCAGGCGTCAGCTCGGCCCAGCGTGGGCCTGAGGCCAGGGCCGTGGCGCGCTGGCGCGTGGCTGCGTCGCCATGCAGGGTCTTGGAGGCCGCAATGGTGGCCGGCGACACCGTGCTGGGCGCCAGCCGCACCTGTTGCACGACGCGCCAGCCGGTCCAGGCCAGCGCCATCAACAGCACCGCCGCCAGGATGGCGGCGGGTGATCGGTGGAACGCGGCGCGTGAATCAGTGGGCATGCAGGCAGGCAAGGCGGGTATCAGCGTTCCGTGTTGGTGGCCGAAGTCTTCAGGTACTGGATGAAACCGGGGTCGGCATAGGCGGCAGGGGGCAGGTCATCGGTCAGCAGGGCCGTATCGACCTCGGCAACCTCGGTCAGGCCAATCTGATCGGTCTGCACGTTGACGACCACCAGGCCAATGATGAGGGCCAGCACCGGCACGGCCGAGATCAGCGCGCGCCACCAGGTGCCGCCTTCGTCGCCAGAGCCCAGCGTCATGGCGCCACCCTGAGCCTGGGTTGCGCTGGCAGCCTGCACGGGCGCAGCGCGCAGTTCGCGCCGGCGAACGGACAGGGCGCGCTCGCGCCCAGCGCGCAGCCGCTCGGTGATGTCGTATGGCAGCAACGCCTCGCCGTCACCCAGGCGCGCGGTGATCCGGCGTGCGATGCGGTCGGCCGCCATTTCGCTGTGGAGAGTGAGAGTGGGCGCAGTCTTCATAGCTCGATTCCTTTGGCCTTCAGTGCCTTGCTCAATGTCTGGATGGCGCGGAAACAATGTGTTTTTACACTTCCTTCGGAACACCCCATCGCGGCAGCGGTCTCCGCAACGTCCATCTCTTCCCAATAACGCATCAGGAATGCTTCGCGTTGACGCGCCGGCAGCTCCTGTATCTCTTTTTCAATGCTTTGCAAAATCTGCGCCCGCTCGGTCAGATCCTCGGCGCTGCGGGCGGTTTCGCCGTTCTGTGCGGAGTCGGCGTAGGTCTCGAGCCAGTCGAAGTCCGCATCGTCGCCGGCCGAGGCCTCCAGATCGCTCATGCGGGTGAAGAGGGCGTTCTGCGTCTTTTGCCTGCGAAACCAGTCCAGGGTGCTGTTGGACAGGATGCGCTGGAAGAGCATGGGCAGCTCGGTGATGGGCTTGTCGCCATAGTGCTGCGCCAGCTTGAGCATGCTGTCCTGCACGATGTCCAGCGCCGCCTCCTCGTCCCGGACGTGGAAAAAGCTGCGCTTGAAGGCACGCTTTTCTACGCTTTTGAGGAAGTCGGATAGTTCTTGCTCGGTTGCCAAAAGGAACGCAGGCCCGGATGAGGGGCTCGTTGAGGGGGGCTGAACGGACGCGGGACCCGATTATCGCACCGCAGTGTCAATTTTTTTCGCACGATGGCGCACAGGCTTGTTGCAGTGCGATAATGTCTGCTGCAATTCAAAAAGGCAAACGGGTCACGGTCCGGCGTTTACTCACTCGCCCATGTCTGTTGGTCCTAAGTCCCGCACCGGCCTCACAAGGGCTTCAGGCAAGGGGCACCCAAGGTTTTTCGTTAGAGAAATTCACAAAGGTTGATCATGGAAATTTCCAAAGCCGAGTACTCCAGCGCGGCAGCAGCGGCGTCGCAGTCCCATGCATCCCAGGAGCTGATGGGCTCCGAGATCCTCGTCAAGTCCCTGCAGGCCGAAGGCGTCAAGCAGCTTTGGGGCTATCCGGGCGGTGCGGTCCTGTACATCTACGACGCCCTCTACAAGCAAGACACCATTCAGCATGTGCTGGTGCGCCACGAGCAGGCGGCTGTGCATGCGGCAGACGGCTTTGCCCGTGCCACGGGTGAAGTCGGCGTGGCCCTGGTGACCTCGGGTCCCGGCCTGACCAACGCCGTCACCGGCATTGCCACCGCCTACACCGATTCCATTCCCCTGGTCGTGATCAGCGGCCAGACCTCGACGGCCTACATCGGCACCGATGCATTCCAGGAGTGCGACACCGTCGGCATCACCCGCCCCATCGTCAAGCACAACTTCCTGGTCAAGGATGTGCGCGAGCTGGCGGACACCATGAAGAAGGCCTTCCACATTGCGCGCACCGGCCGCCCCGGCCCCGTGGTGGTGGACATCCCCAAGGATGTGTCCTTCAAGAAGGCTCTCTACACCGGTTACCCCGAAAAGGTGGAGATGCGCTCCTACAACCCGGTGCGCAAGGGCCATGCCGGCCAGATCCGCAAGGCGCTGCAGTTGCTGCTGGCTGCCAAGCGTCCCTATATCTACACGGGTGGCGGCGTGCTGCTGGGCAATGCCTGCAACGAGCTGCGCACCCTGGTCGACATGCTGGGCTACCCGGTCACGCATACGCTGCTGGGCCTGGGTGCCTATCCGGCCAGCGACCGCAAGTTCCTGGGCATGCTGGGCATGCACGGCACCATCGAAGCCAACAACGCCATGCAGAACTGCGATGTGCTGCTGGCCGTGGGTGCGCGCTTTGACGACCGGGTGATCGGCAACCCCAAGCATTTCATGTCGGTGGAGCGCAAGATCATCCATATCGACATCGATCCCTCCTCCATCTCCAAGCGCGTGAAGGTGGACGTGCCCATCGTGGGCGACGTCAAGGAAGTGCTGACCGAGCTGATCTCGATGATCCGCGAGGCCAGCGCCCGTCCCGACGCTGCGGCCCTGGGCCAGTGGTGGGAGACCATCGAAGGCTGGCGCAGCCGCGACTGCCTGCAGTACAGCCGTGGCGACGGCTCGGTCATCAAGCCCCAGTACGTGGTGGAGACGCTGTGGAACATGACCCGCGACGCCGATGCCTACATCACGTCCGACGTGGGCCAGCACCAGATGTGGGCCGCGCAGTACTACCGCTTCGACGAGCCGCGCCGCTGGATCAACTCCGGCGGCCTGGGCACCATGGGTGTGGGCCTGCCCTACGCCATGGGCATCAAGCTGGCCAAGCCTGAATCCGAGGTGTTCTGCATCACGGGCGAAGGCTCCATCCAGATGAACATCCAGGAGCTGGCCACCTGCCTGCAGTACAACACGCCGGTCAAGGTGGTGTCGCTGAACAACCGCTACCTGGGCATGGTGCGCCAGTGGCAGGAGATCGAGTACTCGGGCCGCTATAGCAGCAGCTACATGGACTCGCTGCCCAACTTCGTGAAGCTGGCCGAGGCCTATGGCCACGTGGGCATGCTGATCGAGCGCCCCGAGGACGTGGAGCCCGCCCTGCGCGAGGCCCGCAAGCTCAAGGATCGGACGGTGTTCATGGACTTCCGCACCGATCCCACCGAGAATGTGTTCCCCATGGTGCAGGCCGGCCGTGGGATCACCGAGATGCTGCTGGGAGCTGACGACCTCTGAGCGAACCCTTGGCCGGGTTCGCCAGGGCCTGCTCCTGCCGCATCTTCTTCAGTAGCCGCCTTCAAGGCGGCAACCCCTTGACGAATCTATTGCCTGCCAAGCCCGACGTTTACCGGCGCCGGGGGAGGGCAGCGAAAAGAGGAATCTTTCTTTCATGAAACACATCATTGCCGTGCTGCTCGAAAACGAGCCGGGAGCCTTGTCGCGCGTGGTGGGCCTGTTCTCGGCCCGCGGCTACAACATCGAATCGCTGACCGTGGCTCCCACGGAAGACGCATCGCTGTCACGCATGACCATTCAGACGAATGGCTCCGAAGACGTGATCGAGCAGATCACCAAGCACCTGAACCGCCTGATCGAGGTCGTCAAGGTCGTGGACCTGACGGAAGGCTCCTATACCGAGCGCGAGCTCATGATGGTCAAGGTCCGCGCCGTGGGCAAGGAACGCGAGGAGATGAAGCGCATGGCCGACATCTTCCGCGGTCGCATCATCGACGTGACCGAAAAGAGCTACACGGTCGAGCTGACCGGCGACCAATCCAAGAACGACGCCTTCCTGCAGGCGCTGGACCGCACGGCCATTCTGGAAACCGTGCGTACCGGCTCCTGCGGCATCGGCCGCGGCGAACGCATTCTGCGCGTTTGATGCGCTGCAACGCACCTGAAACCTGTCCCCTTCCCCTTTCAACCCCTACACACACACGAAGCCTGGAGCCAACATGAAAGTTTTCTACGACAAGGACTGTGACCTGAGCCTGATCAAGGGCAAGACCGTTGCCATCATCGGCTACGGCAGCCAGGGCCACGCACACGCTCAAAACCTGAACGAAAGCGGCGTGAAGGTCGTGGTCGGCCTGCGCAAGGGCGGCGCTTCCTGGGACAAGGTCGCCAAGGCTGGCCTGACCGTCGCTGAAGTCGACGACGCCGTGAAGGCCGCCGATCTGGTCATGATCCTGCTGCCGGATGAGAACATCCCCGAGGTTTACACCAACAACGTGGCCCCCAACATCAAGCAAGGCGCCACGCTGGCCTTTGCCCACGGCTTCAACATCCACTACAACCAGGTTGTGCCGCGCGCCGATCTGGACGTGATCATGGTCGCCCCCAAGGGCCCTGGCCACACCGTGCGCTCCGAATACCTCAAGGGCGGCGGCGTGCCTTCGCTGATCGCCGTGTACCAGGACAAGTCCGGCAAGGCCCGTGACCTGGCCCTGTCCTATGCCATGGCCAACGGTGGCGGCAAGGGCGGCATCATCGAAACCAACTTCAAGGAAGAAACCGAGACCGACCTGTTCGGCGAGCAGGCCGTTCTGTGCGGCGGCGCGGTGGAACTGGTGAAGATGGGCTTCGAGACCCTGACCGAAGCCGGCTACGCTCCCGAAATGGCCTACTTCGAGTGCCTGCATGAGCTCAAGCTCATCGTGGACCTGATGTACGAAGGCGGCATCGCCAACATGAACTACTCGATCTCGAACAACGCCGAATACGGCGAGTACGTGACGGGTACAGAAGTCATCAACGACAAGTCGCGCGAAGCCATGCGTGCTGCCCTCAAGCGCATCCAGACCGGCGAATACGCCAAGATGTTCATCCAGGAAGGCCGCACCAACTACCCGAGCATGACGGCCCGCCGCCGCATGAACGCCGAACACGCCATCGAAAAGGTGGGCGGTCAGCTGCGCGCCATGATGCCCTGGATCTCCAAGAACAAGCTGGTTGACCAGAGCCGCAACTGAGATTGCTGCATTCCATCTTGCATGGGTCGCGCATGCGGCCTACGCAAGGTGCAGGACAAGGCCACCCCGACGGGTGGCCTTTTTCGTGCACAGAAGGGGGGCAGCGCGCAGGTACACTGACCCTTTCGGGGCGGCACTGTCCGCTCCCTTAGAATACTATCGTTTTAATAGCTGCTCACGCTTGCGTGCGCTGTGCTGGAGGCCGGATTGATGCAAAACCACAATGAGTCCAACGAAATCGAAGGCGTGGTGGTGCGCAAGCGCCGCAAGGGTATCTACATCCTGCCCAACCTGTTCACGCTGGCTGCGCTGTTCGGTGGCTTCTACGCCATCGTGATGGCCATGAATGGCCGCTTTGAACTGGCTGCCGCAGGCGTGTTCTGCGCCATGGTGCTGGACAGTCTTGACGGCCGCGTGGCACGCATGACCAATACGCAAAGCGCCTTTGGCGAACAGATGGACTCGCTGTCGGACATGGTGTCCTTCGGGGCCGCTCCCGCCTTGATCGCCTATGAGTGGGCGCTCAAGGGCATTGGCCGCTGGGGCTGGATTGCAGCCTTCGTCTATTGCGCCTGCGCTGCGCTGCGGCTGGCGCGCTTCAACGTCAACACCGGCACCGTGGACAAGCGCTGGTTCCAGGGCCTGCCTTCGCCCGCCGCTGCAGCGCTGGTCACCGGCTTCATCTGGCTGCTGGACGAGGCGGGCCTGCTGCGCGGCCAGGATGCCTGGCTGAGCTGGACGCAGATCACCTGGATCATGTTCTTCCTGACGCTGTACGCGGGCCTGACCATGGTCACCAACGTGCCTTTCTACAGCTTCAAGGACGTGCATTTCAAGAAGAGCGTGCCCTTTGCGGCCATCGTGCTGATCGCCCTGGGCATCGCCATCATCAATATCCATCCGCCCATCGTGCTGTTCGGCGTGTTCCTGCTCTACGGTTTCTCGGGCTACGGCGTCTATGCATGGCGCAAGGCCAAGGGCCAGCGCACCAGCGTCATCAGCACCTCGACCGATGAGCCTGAAGAGCGCGGCCTGCACAAATGATGCGCCGCAGCATCTTCACAGCGCCTGAGAACCTGTGCTAAAGTGACCCGCATGCAATACCTGTCGCTAGCTCTACTACTGATGTCCCACGGGCAGAGACAGTAGCGCGCGCGTACATTCCTACTTTCACGGCCCGTTTGCACCAGCGACGGGCCGTTTTGCGTTTGTGGGGTCGCTGGAGCAGGTGGGTCTTGTTTTTACCTAGACGATAGAAAGCACTTCAGCCATGTTGCAAAACCCTTCGACCAAGTACCGTCCGTTCGCTCCGGTCCGCCTGCAAGACCGTCGCTGGCCCGATGCGGTGATCACTCAGGCCCCGGTCTGGTGCAGCGTGGACCTGCGCGATGGCAACCAGGCGCTGATCGAGCCCATGGACATCGATCGCAAGATGCGCATGTTCGAGCAGCTGGTGAAGATCGGCTTCAAGGAAATCGAGGTCGGCTTTCCTTCCGCGTCCCAGGTCGAGTTCGACTTCATGCGCAAGCTCATCGAGGAAAACCGCATTCCCGATGACGTGACCGTCCAGGTGCTGACCCAGGCCCGTGAGCACCTCATCCGCCGTACCTTCGAGGCGCTCGAAGGCGTGCCCCGGGCCATCGTCCACCTCTACAACGCCACCGCGCCCGTGATGCGCCGCGTGGTATTGAACATGAGCGAGGACGAGATCGTCGAGCTGGCCACCACCAATGCCCGCATGTTCAACGAGATCGCTGCCGGCTATCCCCAGACGCAGTGGACCTTCCAGTACTCGCCCGAGATGTATTCGGACACCGAGCTGGAGTTTTCCAAGCGCGTCATCGATGCCGTCACCGATGTATGGCAGCCCACGCCCGAGCGCAAGTGCATCATCAACCTGCCCACCACCGTGGAGCACTCCACGCCCAACATCTTCGCCGACATGGTGGAGTGGACGCATCGCCACATCCAGCGCCGCGACTCCATCGTGCTGTCCGTGCATCCGCACAATGACCGCGGCACGGGCACGGCCACGGCCGAGCTGGCGTTGATGGCCGGTGCGGACCGCCTTGAAGGCTGCCTGTTCGGCAATGGCGAGCGCACGGGCAACCTCGATGTGGTCAACGTGGCGTTGAACATGTACATCCAGGGCGTGTCTCCTGGCCTGGATTTCTCCGATATCGACGGCATCCGCAGCACGGTCGAGCATTGCAACCAGCTGCCCGTGCATCCGCGCCATCCCTATGTGGGCGATCTGGTCTACACCTCGTTCTCGGGCTCGCACCAGGATGCCATCAAGAAGGCCTTCGCCGATCGCAAGGACGGCGACATCTGGGACATGCCCTATCTGCCCATCGACCCCAAGGACCTGGGCCGCAGCTACGAGGCCGTGATCCGCGTCAACAGCCAGTCCGGCAAGGGCGGCATCGCCTATCTGCTTGAAAGCGAGTATGGCCTCCAGTTGCCGCGCCGCCTGCAGATCGAGTTCAGCCAGGTGGTGCAGCGCGAGATGGACGCCAGCGGCAAGGAGCTGGCCGCGGCCGACCTGTGGGCGCTGTTCCAGCGCGAGTACGGCCTGCAATCCGTACAGGCCCCGCATTACCGCCTGAGCGAGAACGACGGCGTGGTCAGCCTGTCGGCCGATCTGTCCGTTGACGGCGGCAAGCGCACGGTCGAGGCGCAAGGCACGGGGCCCATCGATGCCTTCGTGCAGGCGCTGAGCGAGCACAGCGGCCGGACCGTGCGCGTGCTGGACTACAACGAGCATGCCATCGGCGAGGGTGCCAATGCCAAGGCCATTGCCTACGTGGAACTGCGCGTGGACGAGTTGCACGTGTGCTACGGCGTCGGGGTTGATGCGAATATCGTCTCCGCTTCGTTCCGGGCCATCATGTCGGGCTTGCAGCGCGTGCCCTCTGCCGAGAAGGTGACGGTGCAGGAGGCGGTTGCCGCTTAAATTCCATTGCCTAGCCGGTGCAGCCACAAGCGCACCGGCTTTTTTCATCACCTGCCCGTGGGCAGGAGATTCGCATCCACAAGAAAGACGAGACTCCCATGACCGACCAATTGATCATTTTCGACACCACCTTGCGTGACGGCGAGCAGTCGCCCGGTGCCTCCATGACCCGCGACGAAAAGCTGCGCATCGCGCGCCAGCTCGAGCGGCTGAAGGTCGATGTGATCGAGGCCGGTTTTGCGGCGAGTTCCAATGGCGACTTCGAGTCGGTGCAGGCCATTGCGCGCGCCATCAAGGACTCCACCATCTGCTCGCTGGCCCGTGCCAATGACCGCGACATCGCCCGTGCGGCCGAGGCTCTGAAGGACGCCAGCCGCGCGCGCATCCACACCTTCATCGCCACCAGTGCGCTGCACATGGAGAAAAAGCTGCGCATGACGCCCGAGCAGGTGCTGGAGCAGGCGCGCCAGTCGGTGCGATTTGCGCGCAACCTGATCGCCGACATCGAGTTCAGCCCCGAAGACGGCTACCGCAGCGACCCGGACTTTCTGTGCCGCGTCATCGAGACGGTGATTGCCGAAGGCGCGACCACCATCAACGTGCCCGACACCGTGGGCTACGCCATTCCGGAGCTGTACGGCGCCTTCATCAAGAACCTGCGCGAGCGCGTGCCCAACAGCGACAAGGCCGTCTGGAGCGTGCATTGCCACAACGACCTGGGCATGGCCGTGGCCAACTCGCTGGCCGGCGTCAAGCTTGGCGGGGCGCGCCAGATCGAGTGCACCATCAACGGCCTGGGCGAACGCGCGGGCAACTGCTCGCTCGAGGAGGTGGTGATGGCCATCAAGACGCGCAAGGACTACTTCGGCCTTGACGTCAACATCGACGCCCAGCACATCGTGGCTGCCAGCCGCATGGTCAGCCAGACCACAGGCTTCGTGGTGCAGCCCAACAAGGCCGTCGTGGGCGCCAACGCCTTCGCCCACGCCTCGGGCATCCATCAGGATGGCGTGCTCAAGGCGCGCGACACCTACGAAATCATGCGTGCCGAGGATGTGGGCTGGAGCGCCAACAAGATCGTGCTGGGCAAGCTCAGCGGCCGCAATGCCTTCAAGCAGCGCCTGCAGGAGCTGGGCGTGGAACTCGACAGCGAGGCCGCGATCAACACTGCCTTTGCGGCCTTCAAGGAACTGGCCGACCGCAAGAGTGAAATCTTCGACGAGGACATCCTGGCCCTGGTGACCGAGCAGGATGCGCATCAGCAGGCCGATCCCTTCCAGTTCATCTCGCTGGCCCAGCAAAGCGAAACGGGTGAGCGCCCACACGCGTCGGTGGTGTTCAGCCGCGATGGCCGTGAGATCAAGGCCCAGTCCGACGGCAATGGCCCGGTCGATGCCTCGTTCAAGGCCATCGAGTCCGAGGTGAAGAGCGGTGCCGAGATGCTGCTGTACTCGGTCAACGCCATCAGCGGCTCCACCGAGAGCCAGGGCGAAGTGACCGTTCGCCTGCAGCGCAGCGGGCGCGTGGTCAACGGCGTGGGAGCGGACCCGGACATCGTCGTGGCCTCGGCCAAGGCCTATCTGAGCGCGTTGAACAAATTACACAGCAATGCAGAGGTCGTGGCTGCGCAGGGGTAAGCACTCGCCTTATAATTTCATTTAAATTATCGAAAAGTCGCACAAGTTATTGTCACAGTGCGACTTTTTCGATTAATGTAAGGTCTAGTCACAAATTCTTGCTGCTTGGAGCATTTCTCATGCCCACCCTACGCCGTGCCCGCCTCGGTCGATTTGCTCAGGTTCTCTCGTTGCTGGCCCTGAGTTGTGCTCTCACTGCCCCGGGCGCGCATGCCGCACCGGCCAAGAAAGTTGCCAAGAAACAGGTGGCCGTGGCCCCTGTCAAGAAGAAGGCCGTGAAGGAGCGCGCCACGGCGGCTCCCCAGGGCAAGCGCGTTGCCAAGAGCGCGCGCCAGCCCAGCCGCGTGGCCGCCCGCAGCGCTGCCAGCCCCATTCGTGCCGTTGCCTACGAGCCACGCCTGTCGTTCGGGCAGATGGCCGGGCTGCATGCAGTGGCCGATCCTCTTGATCTCAAGAGCAGCGTGGCCCTGGTCATGGACCAGGACACCCACGAAGTGCTGCTCAGCAAGAACGACCATGCCGTGCTGCCCATCGCCTCGCTGACCAAGCTGATGACGGGTCTGCTGATTTCCCAGGCCCATCTGCCCATGGATGAATCCATCACCATCACGCAGGATGATGTGGATACCGAAAAGGGCAGCAGTTCGCGCCTGGCCGTGGGCACCACGCTCACCCGTGCCGAAATGCTGCACCTGGCCCTGATGTCCAGCGAAAACCGTGCTGCCCATGCGCTGGGTCGCACCTTCCCAGGTGGCCTGGATGCCTTCGTCCAGCAGATGAATGCCAAGGCGCGCCTGCTGGGCATGACCGATACCCGTTACGTGGAGCCCACCGGGCTGTCCAGCCGCAACCAGTCCAGCGCCCGTGATCTGGCCGTGCTCGTGAATGTGGCGCACAGTGATCCGCTGGTGCGTGAGTACACCACTTCGCCCGGCTATGAAGTGGCCGTGGGCCGCCGCACGCTGCAGTACAACAACACCAACCGCCTGGTGCTGAGCCCGACCTGGGATATCGGCCTGCAAAAGACCGGCTACATCTCCGAAGCGGGTCGTTGCCTGGTCATGCAGGCGCAGGTGGCTGGCCGCAAGATCATCATGGTCTTCCTGGACTCCGCCGGAAAGTTCAGCCGCCTGGGCGATGCCGAGCGCGTACGCCACTGGGTGGAATCCATGGGGCAGGTGGCCGGCGATTCCATGATCCACAAGGTCAAGGGCTGAGTTTCTTCCCCTCAACAACAAAGGCGCCCTGGGCGCCTTTGTTGTTTTTGATGACCGGTCTTGCTGCTTGCGGATGGCTGCTTGCAGATCAGTGGCTGCTGCGCGCGTAGGGATTGGGGGGCGGGGCTGCAGGGCGGACCGCATTGAAGCCCAGGGCGCCCGAGATCTCCTGCGCGGTGGCCTGGAGCTTGGACAACCAGCTTTCGTCCAGCCGGTCGGCGGGAGCGGAGATGGACAGGCCGGCCACCAGCTTGCCCTGGTCGTCATAGATGCCGGCGGCCATGCAGCGCACACCCAGCTCCAGCTCCTCGTTGTCGCGGGCGACGCCATGGTGGCGTACCTTGTCCAGCTCGTTTTCCATGTCGGCAAGCCGCGTGATGCTGAAGTGCGTCTTGCCGGGAAGGCCGGTTCGTGTGGCGTAGGCGCGCACCTGCTGCGCATCATCGGCCGCCAGAAACAGCTTGCCATTGGATGTGAGGTGCAGCGGCGCATGGCCGCCGATGGCGCGCACCACCTGCATGCCCGAGCGCTCGCTGTAGGCGCGTTCCACATAGACGATTTCATCGCCCTGGCGCACGCTGAGGCTGACCGGCTGCTGGATCTGCTTGTGCAGCTGGCGCATGGGAATCAGGGCTGCTTCCCGCACGCTCAGGCGGGCCTTGACCAGGTTGCCCAGCTCCAGGAAACGCATGCCCAGCCGGTAGCTGCCCGATTCGGGGCGGTCGACGAAGCGGCCGATGGCCAGGTCGTTGAGAATGCGGTGCGTGGTGGAGGGGTGCAGGCCGGTGCGCTCGCTGATCTCCTTGAGCGATACCGCTTCCTCACGCGAGGCCAACACGTCGATCAACGTGAACATGCGTTCCAGGACCTGGACGCTGGGCTTGGGCGAGGCCGCGTTATCGTCTTTTTTCATGAGGCGCAAGGGGATTTCGGGATTCGGTCATTCTAGCGGCGGGCATGGCTTGGCGGCATATGTGCCGCCTGCAAACAGCGGCCATGTGCATAAGAAATGTCGCTGAAAGGGGCGCGGTGGCGCCATATCAGCGTGGCAACTGATCCACGCGCTGCCAGCGCTCGTCCACGCGCACTTCATGGGGAAGAAAGCGCGCCTTGTAATTCATCTTCTGGCTGTCGACGATCCAGTAGCCCAGATAGACATAGGGCAGGCTCATGGAGCGTGCCTGATCGATCTGCCACAGCACGTTGAACGTGCCGTAGCTGGCCTGGTCATCGGGCTCGTAGAAGGTGTAGACGGCGGACAGCCCGTCTTCCAGCACATCGAGGATGGAGACCATCTTCAGCCTGCCGACTGCGCCGTCGGCCGCCGGTGCGCGGAACTCCACAAGCCGTGAGTTGACGCGGCTTTGCAGCAGGAACTGCGTGTACTGGTCCACGCTGTCGTGGTCCATGCCGCCGCCGCTGTGACGGCTTTGCTGGTAGCGCAGGTACAGCTGGTAATGCTCGTTCGAGTAATGCAGGCGCTGGATCGATGCCGTGAGATCGGCGTGGCGCACGGCGGCGCGGCGCTGGCTGCGGTCCGGGCGGAAATCGTGGACCAGGATGCGCATGGGCACGCAGGCCCGGCAACCATCGCAATACGGCCGGTAGGTGAACATTCCGCTGCGGCGAAACCCCAGGGAGACCAGCTCCGAATAGGCGCTGTTCTGGATCAGGTGGCTGGGCGTGGCCACTTGCGAACGCGCCAGCCGGCCATCCAGGTAGCTGCAGGGATAGGCGGCTGTGGCGTAGAACTGCAGGGCCTGCAGCGGAAGATCGTTCGGGTGCGTCATGGTGTGCTGGCGGCAGCCGGTGATGTGCTGCCGGCGTCACCGGACGGCGGCATCAACTCGTTCCAGTATACGTTTTCGAATTGCCAGTGCATGGGCGGCAGCTGGCTTTGCTCTGCCACGGTGCGCAGGAACTGGGAGCGGGGCATCTCGCGCGCGCCCAGCGAAGCCAGGTGCTGCGTGGCCTGCTGGCAATCGATTTGCGCGGCGCCTTGGTGCCGGCACAGCGCCACCAGTGCCGACAGTGCGATCTTGGATGCGTCTGTGGCATGCGCGAACATGGACTCGCCGAATACGGCGCGGCCCAGCGCCACGCAGTACAGGCCGCCCACCAGGCGCCCGTCGATCCAGGTTTCCACGCTGTGGGCTGCACCCTGGCGGTGCAGTTCGGTATAGGCATCGAGAATTTCCTGCACGATCCAGGTGCCATCCTGATCACGGCGCACCGTTTGGGCGCAGTGCTGCATCACGGCCTCGAAAGCGCTGTCGATGCGGATCTCGCAGCCGGCGGTGGAGCGAAAGCGCTGCAATGTCTTGCGCAGGCTGCGGTGCAGCCGGAACTGCGATGTCTGCAGCACCATGCGTGGATCGGGCGACCACCATAGCGTGGGCTGGCCTTCGCTGAACCAGGGAAAAATGCCCTGGCTGTAGGCGATGCGCAGGTGCGCCGCATCCAGCGTGCCGCCTGCGGCCAGCAGGCCCGGAATCGGGTCGTTGGGGCCCCATGCCGTTTCCACAGGAGGGAAGGCCTGGTGGGGAATGAGCCATGGGAGGGGGTGGGACATGATCGGGTGCGGACTGAAAAATAATGGATTCGTGCTTCTCTGCAGCCGCAGTCTTGCACAAACCATGGTGAAGAGGGTTGCGTGGATGCGAGAGCATCGCCTGGCCGGGGTAAGTGAACCTCCTACGCGGCCTTGTCCCGCCAGGGGACAGCGCCGCCAGGCCGGGTTGGCTATCCTGGGCTTGTCTTCTTGCGGATGCATGGCTTTCGCTGCGAAGACATCGAAGGAGGATGAGCGATGTTTTTCAGCAAAATCTTTGGCGCAAGCCTTGCCGAGCCGCGCTATATCCGTCGCACCCGGGCCTACCTGCAGGAGGCACGCATGGCGATGCTGGAGCACACCATTGCTGCCGAATACTACAAGTCCTCTGCGGACATGTATGCGGAGCGGGCTGCGCGGCTGGAAGAAGAGCTGCGTGCATGGGAAGAGGGCGTGGAGCAAGCGCGCGCTGCGCACGGTGCGCGTCGCGCACATGCCAAGCACGGCAAGCCTGTCACCGTGGAGTCGGCCGCCCCTGCCGCAGCGCCGAGCACGCCGACTGTCGGCATGGTGCGCGCAGCCTGAGCAAACAAAAAAGCCCGCATGCGCTGGCATGCGGGCTTTTCATCTGGCTCCTCAACCTGGGCTCGA
>NZ_JCABYI010000038.1:0-111680 GCF_059499305.1 Delftia sp. | reverse complement strand
ACCAGGGACCTACGGATTAACAGTCCGGCGCTCTACCAACTGAGCTATTGAGGAATACGTGTCTATCGACAAAGATCCTGTGCGATTGCAGGGTCTTGAAATTCTTTGGCTCCTCAACCTGGGCTCGAACCAGGGACCTACGGATTAACAGTCCGGCGCTCTACCAACTGAGCTATTGAGGAACAAGACCTAGATTATATGACGTAAAAAACACGTCACAGAAAACTCGGGGAATTTTTTTCAGCAGGCCTGCCGCAGGCCTTCATTCTCAGGGCTCTGGCCTGAACCACAGCCACACCAGCACGCAGCCCATGGACGTCAGCGCCACGGCCTGTACCCAGGCGGGCGGGCGTGTCCACAGCAGGAGGACGGCGCACAGGCTCATCATGGCGCTGGCGCTCCATTTGGCGCGCCGGCTCACGCAGCCACCTCGCGCCCAATTGCGCAGCATGGGCCCGAACAGGCGATGGCGCCACAGCCAGGTGTGCATGCGATGCGAGCTGCGCGCCGCGGCCCATCCGGCCATGAGCACGAACACCGTGGTGGGCAATCCTGGAATGAAGATGCCGGCAATGCCCGTCGCCAGGCTCAGGCAGGCAAACAGCTGCAGCGCCCAGCGCAACGGCGCGGCCGGCATGCGGTGCAGGGGAGGGGGATCATCATCATTGAAGGCCTGCGCCTGCGCCATGCCTGCCTGCGCAGTGGCATCCGGCTGCCTGGCCTGTGCCGCGGGTGTTTGCTGCGCGCCTGTGTCACGGTCCTCTGAGGACGCGGCGGATGACTCTCTGGCGGTGCTGGGCATGCTGCGATTGTGCCAGCGCGGTGTAGCCATGGCGGCCAAGGGGGGCGAGAGGGGGGGATCGGGGGGCGAAGCAGGTGGGTGTGGTCACGGTGCGCGGTCGCCCGCTATGCTTGGCGACCCGCATTTCCTGCATCACCGTGCACTGCCATGACTGTACGCACCATATTGAAAATGGGTGATCCGCGCCTGCTGCGCGTCGCCCAGCCCGTGACCGAATTCGACACCGACGAACTGCACCTGCTGCTCAGCGACCTGCTGGACACCATGCATGCCGCCAATGGCGCGGGGCTGGCCGCGCCGCAGATTGGCGTGGACCTGCAGATGGTGGTGTTCGGCTCCGGCCTGCCCAATCCGCGCTACCCCGATGCACCGGTGGTGCCGCGCACCGTGCTCATCAACCCGGTCATCACGCCCATCGGCGAAGACGAACAGATGGACTGGGAAGGCTGCCTGTCCGTACCCGGCATGCGTGGCATGGTGCCGCGCTGGAGCCGTATCCGCTACACGGGCTTCGATGTCTTTGGCGATGCGATCGATCGCACGGTGGATGGCTTTCATGCGCGGGTGGTCCAGCATGAGTGCGACCACCTCTGGGGAAAGCTCTATCCCATGCGCATGCGCGACTTCCGCCAGTTCGGCTTCACCGATGTGCTGTTCCCCGGCATCAGCGCTGCCGAGGATGACTGAGCGGACTTGCTTGCCGCTGTAATTCCAGGATCTGCGGTCAGGTCTTTGTATACAAATCGGTAGACAATTTTTCCATGCTGGCGCCGTACATTGGCACTTCCCGCCAAGGCGGGGATTGTGTGCGTTCGCCCGCCAAGAGCTGCCAAGCAGCCACCGGGCTTCGCGATGCAGGATGCAGGAAGCGCGGCCTATCGGGTCGGCGGCAAAAGGTGCGCGGGGGCGCGCCTGCCGCCATCCGGCTGCCGCGTACTTGTCCGGCGTTCTGTGAACAAGAGGACAAGGAGACAGCGATGGAAAAAAGTTCTGGCAATGCGCCGGCCCTGGGCGCAGACATCCGCCCGGAGGACGAGCAACTCGGCCTCACGGCCAACACCCTCTATGGTTTGCAGCATGTGCTGACCATGTACGGAGGCATCGTGGCCGTGCCCCTGGTCATGGCCAATGCGGCGGGCATGTCGGCGGCCGACACGGGCCTGCTGATCACGGCCTGCCTTTTCATGGGCGGGCTGGCCACGCTGCTGCAGACGCTGGGCATTCCGTTCTTCGGCTCGCGCCTGCCGCTGGTGCAGGGCGTGTCCTTCTCGGGCGTGGCCACCATGGTCAGCATCCTGCACACGGGCGGCGGCATGCAGGGCGTGCTGGGCGCCGTGCTCTTTGCCTCGGTGTTCGGCCTGATCATTGCGCCCATTTTTTCCAAACTCACCCGGTTTTTCCCGCCGCTGGTCAATGGCTGCGTGATCACCATCATCGGCCTGTCGCTGATGCCGGTGGCGGCCCACTGGGCCATGGGCGGCAATCCCCAGGCGGCCGACTACGGCAGCATGGGCAACATCGGGCTGGCGGGCCTGTCGCTGGTCATCGTGCTGGCGCTGAGCAAGCTGGGCAACGCCATGATCTCGCGCCTGTCCATCCTGCTGGCCATCGTCATCGGCACGGCGGTGGCGGCCATGATCGGCAAGTCCGACTTTTCCGAGGTGGGCAGCGGTGCGTGGTTCGCCGTGCCCATGCCGCTGCACTTCGGCTGGCCGACCTTCAGCCTGGCGGCGACGCTTTCCATGTCCATCGTGATCCTGGTGACCTTGGTGGAGACCTCGGCCGACATCCTGGCCGTGGGCGACATCGTGGGCACCCGCGTGGATTCGCGCCGCCTGGCCGACGGCCTGCGTGCCGACATGCTGTCCAGCGTGGTGGCCCCGTTCTTCGGTTCGTTCACGCAGAGCGCCTTTGCCCAGAACGTGGGCCTGGTCGCGGTCACGGGCATCAAGAGCCGCTATGTGGTGGCCTTCAGCGGGCTGATCCTGATCGCCTTCGGACTGCTGCCCATCATGGGGCGCATCGTGGCCTGCGTGCCGCCCTCGGTGCTGGGCGGCGCGGGCCTGGTGCTCTTTGGCACGGTGGCAGCCAGCGGCATCCGCACGCTGGCCAAGGTGGACTATCACAACAACATGAACCTGATCATCGTGGCGGCGTCCATCGGCATGGGCGTGCTGCCCATGGTCAAGCCGGACTTCTATCACCACTTCCCGGACTGGTTCGCCACCATGTTCCATTCGGGCATCAGCTCCACTGCGGTGACCGTGCTGCTGCTGAACCTGGTCTTCAACCATTTCAAGCAGGGCAACCCCGAAGAGCCATCGGTGTTCGGCGCCGGATCGGAGCGCGTGCTCAGCGAGGCCGTGCTGTCTGCCCTGGCCGATGGCGACCGGGTGGTCGATGGCAAGCTCTATGACCGCGAGGGCAAGCAAGTGGCCACGGTGTCCGCGCCTGCGTCCGCCATGCACTGATGGCTGCATCCCCGCCTGCCAGCGCATGAACCCGACGAGCCCGCCCTGCACAACAGGGCGGGCTTTTTTTCGCAATCGGCTCAGACTGCCAGGGCCTGCAAAAGCTCGGTCTCTATGAGCAGCTGGCGCTGGTTGTTCTGCAGCTCCGCACCCTCGATGAGGAAGCTGTCCTCCACGCGCTCGCCCAGCGTGCTGACCTTGGCCAACTGCACGCTCAGGTGGTGCTGGGCCAGGATGCGCGCCACGGTGTAGAGCAGGCCGGCGCGGTCCGTGGCCGAGATGGACAGCAGCCAGTGCTGGGCCTTGTCGTCGGGTCGCAGCGTGACGCGCGGCGCGAAGGGGAAGCTCTTGACGCGGCGCGACAGGCGCCGGGGCGAGGGCTCGCGCAGCGGTCCGCCCTCCATCAGGGCGGCGACCAGGTCGTTCTCGACCATGTGCATCAGTTCGCGGTACTGCTCCTGCATGGCGGGCGCCACCACCTGGAAGGTGTCCAGCGCATAGCTGTTGTGGGCCGTGTGCACGCGCGCATCCAGGATGGAAAACGCTGCGCGGTCGAAGTAGCCGCAGATGCGCGCGAACAGATCGGGCTGGTCGGGTGCGTAGACCAGCACCTGCAGGCCCTCGCCCGCCAGTGAGCGGCGCGCACGCACCACGGGGCGGGTGGTGCCCACGTGGCGCGACAGGTGGCGTGTGTGCCAGGCGATGTCGGCCGCCTCGTGGCGCATGAAGTAGTCCACGCCCAGCGTGTCCCAGAGCTTCTTGTGGGACTCGAAGGGCTGGGCCGTCAGCGCCAGCTGCACCAGCGCCTCGCGCCGGCGCGCCTCGATCTCGGCGGCCGCGTCGGGCGCGCGGCCACCCATCACGCGCAGGGTCAGGCGATAGGTGTCCTCCAGCAGCTTGCCCTTCCAGGCGCTCCACACCTTGGGGCTGGTGCCACGGATGTCGGCCACGGTGAGCAGGTACAGCGCCGTGAGGTTGCGCTCGTTGCCCACGCGCTCGGCAAAGGCCTGGATCACCTCGGGGTCCGACAGATCCTGCTTTTGCGCGACCTGGCTCATGGTCAGGTGCTCGCGCACGAGGAACTCGATCAGCTCGGCGTCGGCGCGCGCAATGCCGTGGGCACGGCAAAAGCGCTTGGCCTCCACGGCGCCGATGATGGAGTGGTCGCCGCCGCGGCCCTTGCCGATGTCGTGGAACAGCGCGGCCACGTACAGCAGCCAGGGCTTGTCCCAGCCGCTGGCCAGCTGGGAGCAGAACGGGTACTCATGCGCATGCTCGGCCATGAAAAAGCGCCGCACATTGCGCAGCACCATGAGAATGTGCTGGTCCACCGTGTAGACGTGGAACAGGTCGTGCTGCATCTGGCCCACGATGCGCCGGAAGGGCCACAGGTAGCGCCCCAGCACCGAGGTCTGGTTCATCAGCCGCATGGCATGCGTGATGCCGCTGGGCTGCTGCAGGATCTTCATGAACGTGGCGCGGTTGACCGGGTCGCGCCGGAAGGCCGCATCCATCAGGTCACGCGCGCCGTACAGCGCGCGCAGCGTGCGTGCCGACAGGTCGGTGAGGCCCACATGGGTCTCGTACATCAGGAAGGTTTCGAGGATGGCATGCGGCTCGCGCTCGTACAGATCGTCGCTGGCCACTTCGATGGTGCCGGCCTTCTCGTAGAAGCGGGAGTTCAGCCGGATCCGCGGCGTGGGGCGTGGGTTCAGGCGCTCCTCGATGTTCAGGCGCAGGATCTGGCACAGCTGGGTCACGGCCTTGGCTGCCCAGTAGTAGTGGCGCATCAGCGTCTCGCTGGCGCGCATGGCCAGCTTGCGGCCCTCGGCCGAGGTGGAGCGGTAGCCAAAGGCCTCGGCCACGGCGGTCTGCTGGTCGAAGACCAGGCGGTCCTCGTGCCGGCCCGCCACGGCGTGCAAGCGCGCGCGTATCAGGCTGAGCATGGCCTCGTTGTCTTCGAGCTGCTGGCGCTCGAAATCGGTGATCAGTCCCTTTTCCGCCAGGGCCTGCCAGCTGTGGCCCAGGCCTGCGGCGCGGGCTAGCCAGATCATGGTGTGCAGATCGCGCAGGCCGCCGGGCGATTCCTTGCAGTTGGGCTCCAGCGAGTAGGGCGTGCTCTCGTACTTGTTGTGGCGCTGGCGCATTTCCAGCAGCTTGCCGGACAGAAAGGCGCGCGCATTCATCTGTGCCTGGTAGCGCTGCTGGAACTCGCCGAACAGCGGCTCGTTTCCGCAGATGCGGCGCGACTCCAGCAAGGCGGTCTGCACGGTGAGGTCGCGCCCGGACTCTTGCAGGCATTCGGCCAGCGTGCGCACGCTGGAGCCGATCTCCAGGCCCGCGTCCCAGCAGCTGCCGATGAACTTTTCTATGCGCGAGGTCAGCTCCGGGTCTGCCGTGCCGGTGGCCGGCAGCAGCACCAGCACGTCGATGTCGGAGTAGGGAAACAGCTGGGCGCGGCCATAGCCTCCCACGGCGGCCAGGCAGGCCTCGGCAGGCATGCCGGCGCGGTGCCACAGCGCGCGCAGCAGCGTGTCGGCCAGATCGCTCAGGTGCTGCAGCACCAGGCGCACGCCGCGCCGGCCCATGGTGGGCGCCAGCAGCGAGCCTATCCAGCGTCCGCGATCGAGGGCGTACTGCGCGCGCAACTGCTCCAGCGAATCCGGGGCTGCGGGCGCAGAGTTGGAAGGAGTGTGGTCAGTGATCTGTTTCATGCGCGGCCAGGGCAGGGGAGGCGCCTGGAGCGGGTGCCCCGGGCGCAGTGCCATTTTGCCTGCGCATCACGCAAGAAACATGCCGAGCCTCAGCAGCTCGTGGCGGTCACGAAGGGCGGGAGCGCGGGCGAGCCGGCCGACAGGGTCATGACTTCGTAGCCCGTCTTGGTCACCACCAGGGTGTGTTCCCACTGGGCCGAGAGGCTGTGGTCCTTGGTCACGATGGTCCAGCCGTCCTTGCCCAGTTCCTTGATCTCGCGCCTGCCCAGGTTGAGCATGGGCTCGACGGTGAAGACCATGCCCTCTTCGAGAACGGTGCCCGTGCCGGGGCGGCCATAGTGCAGGATCTGCGGCTCTTCGTGGAACTTCTGGCCGATGCCGTGGCCGCAGAACTCGCGCACCACCGACAGGCCGTGGCCTTCGGCAAAGGTCTGGATGGCGTTGCCGATGTCGCCCAGCGTGGCGCCGGGCCTGACCTGCTGGATGCCCAGCCACATGGCGTCGAAGGTCAGCGCCGACAGGCGCTTGGCCGCGATGGAGCACTCGCCGATCAGGAACATGCGGCTGTTGTCGCCGTACCAGCCGTCCTTGGTGATGACCGTGACATCCACATTGACGATGTCGCCCTTCTTGAGCGGCTTGTCGTTGGGGATGCCGTGGCAGACCACATGGTTGACCGAGGTGCACAGGTGCCCGGGATAGGGCGGGTAGCCAGGCGGCTGGTAGCCGATGGTGGCGGAGACCGTGCCCTGCTGCGCCATGCATTCGGCGCCCAGCCGGTCGATCTCGGCCGTGGTGATGCCGGGCTTGATGTGGGGGGTGATGTAGTCCAGCACTTCCGAAGCCAGGCGGCATGCCACGCGCATGGCTGCGATGTCTTCGGCGCTCTTGATGGTGATGCTCATGCCCGCAATTATCCCATTGCGCCTTTGGACGTGCAGGGGTAAGGGGCGGCTGTCGCCACCGGGACGGCGCAGCCCGGTAAAATGGCGGCCTCACCGATTCAGCGCCTTGCGGCCTGCCCCCAGCCGGGCGGGGCCGCAGGGCGCTTTTCACAAGCCTCCTCACCCAACAGGCCGCCACGTGACCTTGCATCTGACACAGTTCGAGGGTGGAAACGCTCTCAGCTCGTTCCGCGCCCAGCAGCTTCTGACCGACCTGGTCGCCATCCATCCCAAAATCACCGGCATTGCCGCGCGCTTCGTGCACCTGGTGGCCACGGACGCCGCACCCACGCCCGCATTGCAAGAGCGCCTCCAGGCGCTCTTGACCTATGGAGATCCCTACGAAGGCCCGCAAGGCCCGGCCGATGGCACCGCCCTGGTGGTCACCCCGCGCCTGGGCACGATCTCGCCCTGGGCCTCCAAGGCCACCGATATCGCGCGCAACTGCGGCCTTGAAGTCTTCCGCGTCGAGCGCATCACCGAGTACCGCGTGGTCCTCAAGAGCGGCCTGCTCGGTGGCAAGCCCGAGCTGTCGGCCGAGCAGACCGCGCAGATCGCGGCCCTGCTGCACGACCGCATGACCGAATCGGTCTTCGCCACGCGCGCCGAGGCCGAGCAGCTGTTCTCCGCCCTGGAAGCCGCTCCCATGGAGTTCGTCGATGTGCTGGGCGGCGGCCGCGCGGCGCTGGAGACTGCCAACCGCCAATGGGGCCTGGCCCTGGCCGACGACGAGATCGACTACCTGGTCGACGCCTTCAAGGGCCTCAAGCGCAATCCCACGGACGTGGAACTGATGATGTTCGCGCAGGCCAACAGCGAGCACTGCCGCCACAAGATCTTCAACGCCCAGTTCACCATTGACGGCGTGGCCCAGGACAAGAGCCTGTTCGGCATGATCCGCCACACGCACCAGGTCTCGCCCCAGCACACGGTGGTCGCGTACTCGGACAACGCCTCCATCATGGAAGGCCATGAGGTCGAGCGCTTCGTCGCCACCTTCGAGGCAGCCCTGGACAAGATCAAGGCGCCCAGCTACCAGAAGAAGAAGGCCGTCAACCACGTCCTCATGAAGGTGGAGACGCACAACCACCCCACGGCCATCTCTCCCTTCCCCGGCGCATCGACCGGCGCGGGCGGCGAGATCCGCGACGAGGGCGCCACGGGCCGCGGCTCCAAGCCCAAGGCCGGCCTGTCGGGCTTCACGGTCTCCAAGCTGTGGGGCAGCGAAGTGGGCAAGCCCGAGCACATCGCCAGCCCGCTGCAGATCATGATCGAGGGCCCGCTCGGTGGCGCGGCCTTCAACAACGAGTTCGGCCGTCCCAACCTGACCGGCTATTTCCGCGAGTACGAGCAGCAGGTCGGCGTGGGTGCCGATGCCGTGATGCGCGGCTACCACAAGCCCATCATGATCGCGGGCGGCCTGGGCGTGATCGACTCCGAGCTGACGCGCAAGATCGAATTCCCCGCCGGCACCCTGCTGATCCAGCTGGGCGGCCCCGGCATGCGCATCGGCATGGGCGGCGGCGCTGCCAGCTCCATGGCCAGCGGCACGAACGCGGCCGAGCTGGACTTCGACTCCGTGCAGCGCGGCAACCCCGAGATCGAGCGCCGCGCCCAGGAAGTCATCAACCACTGCTGGGCCCAGGGTGACAAGAACCCCATCCTGGCCATCCACGACGTGGGTGCCGGCGGCCTGTCCAATGCCTTCCCCGAGCTGACCAACGATGCGGGCCGTGGCGCGCGCTTCGATCTGCGCGCCGTCAACCTGGAGGAATCCGGCCTGGCGCCCAAGGAAATCTGGTCCAACGAAAGCCAGGAGCGCTATGTACTGGCCATCGCGCCCGAATCGCTGGCCGAATTCACGGCCTTCTGCGAGCGCGAGCGCTGCCCGTTTGCCGTGATCGGCACGGCCACCGAGGAGCGCCAGCTGGTGCTGGAGGACACGGCCGTGGCCTCGGGCGACCAGAAGTTCCCCGTGGACATGCCCATGAACGTGCTGCTGGGCAAGCCGCCCAAGATGCACCGCGACGTGGCCACCGTGCAGCGGGAGCTGCCCCCCATGGACCTGACCGGCGTGCCCCTGGAAAAGGCCGTGATCGACGTGCTGGCCCACCCCACCGTGGCCTCCAAGCGCTTCCTGATCACCATCGGCGACCGCGCCGTGGGCGGCCTGACCCACCGCGACCAGATGGTCGGCCCCTGGCAGGTGCCCGTGGCCGACGTGGCCGTCACGCTGGCCGATTTCCAGGGCTTCAAGGGCGAGGCCATGGCCATGGGCGAGCGCACGCCGCTGGCGGCCATCAACGCGCCGGCGTCGGGCCGTATGGCCGTGGCCGAGGCCATCACCAACATGCTGGCCGCGCCCATCGAACTGTCCAGGGTCAAGATGTCGGCCAACTGGATGGCGGCCTGCGGCGAGCCCGGCGAAGACGCGGCGCTCTACGCCACCGTCAAGGCCGTGGGCATGGAGCTGTGCCCGCAGCTGGACATCTCGATCCCCGTGGGCAAGGACAGCCTGTCCATGCGCACCCAGTGGGACGAGGGCGGCCAGGTCAAGAAGGTGACCTCGCCGGTCAGCCTGATCATCACGGGCTTTGCCTCCATCGACGATGTGCGCGGCACGCTCACGCCCCAGCTGGACGCCTCAGAAGACGACAGCACCCTGGTGCTGGTGGACCTGGGCCGCGGCAAGATGCGCATGGGCGGCTCCATCCTGGGCCAGGTGCTGGGCCAGACCGGCAACGAGACGCCCGACCTCGATGACGCCAAGGACCTGATTGCCCTGGTCGATGCCGTCAACGACCTGCGCGCCAAGGGCCAGATCCTGGCCTACCACGACAAGGGCGACGGCGGCCTGCTGGCCACCGTGGCCGAGATGGCCTTTGCCGGCCATGTGGGCGTGGCTATCAACGTGGACATGCTGGTCACCGAAGGCGACGGCATCAGCGACAGCCGCATGGACTCGGGCGAAGGCAAGAACTGGGCCTCCCAGATCAGCGGCCGCCGCGACGACATGACGCTGCGCGCGCTGTTCAACGAAGAACTGGGCGCCGTGCTGCAGATCCGCACGGCCGACCGCGCCGCCGTGCTGCAGACCCTGCGCGAGCATGGCCTGTCCACCTGCAGCCACATCATCGGCAAGACGCGTCCTGCCTCCTCCAAGGTCGATGCGGGCAAGGGCGAGCTGCAGGTCTGGCGCGATGCCAAGTCCGTCTTCGGCGCCTCGCTCAGCGACCTGCACCAGGTCTGGGATGCCGTCAGCTGGAAGATTGCCCAGCAGCGCGACAACCCGGCCTGCGCCGACAGCGAGCACGCCGCAGCCGGCGAGCCTGCCGACCCGGGCATGCACCTGCACCTGACGTTCGACCCGGCCGAGAACCCGGCCGCACCCTTCCTGAACCTGGGCGCGCGGCCCCGCGTGGCTGTGCTGCGCGAGCAGGGCGTGAACTCCCATGTGGAAATGGCCTACGCCTTCACTGAGGCCGGCTTCGACGCCGTGGACGTGCACATGACCGACCTGCAAAGCGGCCGCGCGCAGCTGCAGGACTTCGCCGGCGTGGTGGCCTGCGGCGGCTTCAGCTACGGCGACACGCTGGGCGCCGGCATCGGCTGGGCGCGCTCCATCACCTTCAACGACAGCCTGTCCGCGCAGTTCCAGCAGTTCTTCGGCCGCAGCGACACCTTCGGCCTGGGCGTGTGCAACGGCTGCCAGATGTTTGCCGAGCTGGCCGACATCATTCCCGGTGCCCAGGACTGGCCGCGTTTCACGCAGAACCAGAGCAACCGCTTCGAGGCGCGCCTGTCCATGGTGGAAGTGCTGGAGTCGCCCAGCCTGTTCCTGCAGGGCATGGCCGGCAGCCGCCTGCCCATCGCCGTGGCCCACGGCGAAGGCTTTGCCAACTTCCGCTTCCGCGGCAATGCGGACAAGGCCATCGCCTCCATGCGCTATGTGGACAACCACGGCAAGGCCACCGAGCAGTACCCGTTCAATCCCAACGGATCGGCCGGCGGCCTGACGGCAGTGACCACGGCCGATGGCCGCTTCACGGCCATGATGCCCCACCCCGAGCGCGTGTTCCGCAACGTGCAGATGAGCTGGACCAACGGCGACAAGTCGGAATTCAGCCCCTGGATGCGCGTGTGGCGCAACGCCCGCAAGTGGCTGGGCTGATGCACTGAGCGACGCTGCAAAGCAGACAAAGGCCCTTCGGGGCCTTTGTTTTTTGGTGCCTGTCCTTACTGCTCCAGCATCTGTCCCGTGCGCGCGCGGGCCTGCTGGACCAGGGTGGAGATCAGCACCGTCTCGGGCAGGTTGTGCCAGTAGCGGCGCGGCATCTCGCGCAGCATGGCCTGCTCCTTCAGGCGCGCGGGGTTGAAGGTGCTGGCGTAGTAGGTCAGCCACAGGGCCTCGCCCGCGTCGGCTGGCGGGGCATCGCTGCGGCGCGCGCCGGGCGCCAGGCGCAGCGCATGGCCGTCCCAGTGCACGCTGCATTGCGGCGTGAGGATGGCCCAGTGCATGTTGGCAAAGCGCTTGCAGAAAAAGGGTGCCGCCGCGCGCACGATGTGGTGCTCGGGCTCGAACCAGGCGATGTGCAGCTCGGGCAGGTTCTGCCGCTGGGTCGTCCGAAAGCGCACGAAGGCGTGCATCTTGTGGATCTCGCGCGAGACGGGGCGGGCCAGGGCCTCGATGGCGCGCCAGTCCGCATCCAGCGCATCCAGCCGCAGTTCGGGCCGGGCCTGCATGCGCGCCAGCCAGCGGTGGCATAGCTCGAAGCGGCCCGCCGCGCGGTGCATGCAGGCATGGCGCAGGGCGGACATCTGGGTGTCCGACAGGGACAGCCCTGCCTCGCCGGGGCCGGCCAGCCCGGCGAGTGCCGAGGCGGGCATGGCCTGCTGCGGCGCGCTGGAAAACAGATCCACCCCCGCGCCGAGTGGCTGCGCACCCCGCGTGTCGGGCCACCGCCAGCGCACCGCAGCGGGGTCGGCGCCGTGGGCCAGCAGCGCCCGGCAGGCTGCGCGAAAGCCGGGCCAGTCGTCGGGGCTGTCGAGTTCGATGGTGAGGGCCTGTCCGTGCATGGCGTGCTCCAGGTTCTAGAACAGGCTGGCCTGCAGTGCGCTTTGCACGCGCATGCCGCTGTGCCGCGTCTGGGCCTGGCTGGCCTGCGACTGCGCGATCAGCCGCGTGCGCAGCGCGGCCGAGTCGGTCTCGCCCAGCAGGGGGCGGTGGCCGTCGATCAGCACGAAGGGCAGGGCCTTTTGCACGGGGGCGCGCAGCCGCAGCAGGTCGTCCAGCCGCAGCCGGCGCACGCGGCGCGCCGCCAGGAGGCGCTCCACCGTCTGCGTGCCCAGGCCCGGCACGCGCAGCAGCAGGCTGCGAGGCGCACGGTTGAGGTCCACGGGGAACTGCTGGCGGTTGGCCAGTGCCCAGGCCAGCTTGGGGTCGATCTCCAGGTCCAGCATGCCGTGGCGGCTGGCCGCCGCGATCTCGCCCGCCCCGTAGCCGTAAAAGCGCATGAGCCAGTCGGCCTGGTAGAGCCGGTGCTCGCGCATGAGGGGCGGCGCCTGCAGCGGCAGGTCGCGCGAGGCATCGGGAATGGGGCTGAAGGCCGAGTAGTACACGCGGCGCAGGCCGTAGCCCGCATACAGCGTATGGCTGGACTCGAGGATGTCGGCATCGGTTGCGCGGTCGGCGCCCACGATCATCTGCGTGCTCTGCCCGCCCGGCGCGAAGCGCGGCACGGCGGCGCGCTGCGCGGGCGCGCCGGGCAGGGACTGCGCCTGGCGCTGCTCGCGCGTGGCCGCGCGCCAGGCCTGCACATGCCGGTCCACGCCCTGCATGGCCTGGCGTATGCGCCGGCCGTCCTTTTCGGGCGCGAACTGCGCCAGGCCGCTGGCCGTGGGCAGTTCCACATTGATGCTCAGGCGGTCGGCATGGCGGCCTGCCTGGGCCAGCAATTCGGGCGCGGCATCCGGGATGGTCTTGAGGTGGATGTAGCCGCGAAAGTCATGCTCCTCGCGCAGGCGGCGGGCCACTTCCACCAACTGCTCCATGGTGTAGTCGCTGGAACGGATGATGCCGCTGGACAGGAACAGCCCCTCGATGCAGTTGCGCCGGTAGAAGTCCAGCGTCAGCTGCACCACCTCGGCCACCGTGAAGCGGGCGCGCTGCACGTTGGAGCTCTTGCGGTTGATGCAGTAGCGGCAGTCGAAGATGCAGACATTGGTCAGCAGGATCTTGAGCAGCGAGATGCAGCGCCCGTCGGGCGCATAGCTGTGGCAGATGCCCATGCCGGTGACCGAGCCCATGCCCTTGCCGTCCAGCGAGTCGCGCCCCTGCGATCCGCTGGAGGCGCAGCTGGCGTCGTACTTGGCGGCGTCGGCGAGGATGAAAAGTTTGCGTTGCAGCTCCATGGCTGTATGAATATACAGTATATTTGCCTGGCACATCCGGTTTTTCGAGAGCCCATCCCCCAGCCAGGGTCTGGTCCGGCCTTGCCTGGCTCCGGTTTGAACGCACTGTCGGGCTATCGCAATGGCCAGCGGATTGCAATGGTTGCCAGTGCAATGGAATGAAACCGTTTTCAGTGCGGAATGAGTGCTTGCTTTCAATGGGTGGCGATGTGCATCGCAGGAAATGGTGAATGCGTGTTTCCTGCGTCTTTTTGCAATGCCTGAAGGCTGGTACGGCTTGGTGCCATCAATGCATGCGCTGATATAGCGCAGCTGGCTGCGCGCCATGGGGTTCCCGGTTCATGGGAGAGAGGTTTGACGTTGTTGTGATTTGTTTCAAATTGCCGATAACTATTGCTGATAGGCTTTCGGGCTTGCCGGGCGCGGTCGTTTCTTCATTCAATGCGCCTGGCGATGACAAACACTTGGAGAGGGAGCTTCGGTGTCGCGTGTATTAGGAACAGAGAGCGAAGTGCTGGCGCTATCGCCGGACGCTTCCTCCAGCAAGGCCGCCAAGGGGCTGCAATCGCCCGCCAAATGGCCCACCATGGGTGCCAACGATGTGGCGGTGTGGGGCGAGTGCCAGGGCAGCGGCAGCAAGCCCTACCAGACCCAGGTGGACCTGTCGGGCCCCTCCTTCAAATGCTCTTGCCCCAGCCGCAAGTTCCCCTGCAAGCATGGGCTGGCGCTGATGCTGATGCGTGCGGGCGGCCAGGTCACCGAGGGCGGCGATCCACCGGCCTGGGTGCAGACCTGGCTGGACAGCCGCCAGGAAAAGGCCGAGAAGAAGGAGGCCAAGGCAGCCGCCGCGGCGGCCGAGCCGCCACCCGATCCCGAGGTTGCGGCCAGGCAGCAGGCCAGGCGCGAAGACAAGCGCTGGGACAAGGTCGAGGCGGGCCTGCAGGAACTGTCGCTATGGATGCAGGACATGGTGCGCGCGGGCCTGGCCAACCAGGCCGGCGATTCCCAGATGCGCCAGCGCTGGAACACCATGGCCGCGCGCATGGTCGATGCGCAGGCCACGGGCATGGCGGCGCGCATCAAGGACTGCCGGGATCTGGTGGACAGCCACCGCGACTGGCCGCGCGACATGCTGGTGCAGCTGGGCCACTGGCAGCTGATCATCGACGCCGTGCGCCGCCGTGAATCGCTGAGCCCCGAGGTCAAGGCCGACGTGATGGCCGCGCTGGGCTGGCCCATGGACAAGGCCGAAGTGCAGGCCCGCGGCCATCTGGTCGAGGACGAATGGCTGGTGGCCGGCCTGCGCATGATCGAGCGCGAAGGCCGGCTCATGGAGCGCCGCGTCTGGCTGCACGGGCAGCGCACGGGCCGCATGGCCCTGGTGCTGGACTATGCGCAGGGCGGGCGCGGCTTCGAATCGGCCTGGGTGCCTGGCCATCGCTACGGATGCGCGCTGAATTTCTACCCGGGCCATGCGCCGCTGCGCGCCATTGCCGCCAACGGCAACGGGCCTGCGCTGCCTGCCGAGGGCGCCAGCCCGCTGGACACCTCGGCCGTGGGCGACGTCCTGCAGCAGATGGGCCGGCGCATTGCCGCCAACCCGCTGCAGGCCACGCAGCCGCTGTGCCAGGACGGGTTGCGCCTGGTGCCTGCCCAGGGCCAATGGTTTGCGGCCTGGCCCGATGCGCCGGGCGCATCGGCGGCTGCGCCCGGCGTGTCTGCTGACGACACTGCCGCGCCTGTGCAACCCGTTCCCGTGGCCATTGACGATGCCGAAGCCTGGCGCCTGCTGGCGCTCAGCGGCGGCGCGCCCATGCAGCTGTTTGGCGAATGGGAGCCCGGCCCGGCCGTGGGCCGCTGGCGCCTGCTGAGCGCCTGGCAGGCCCGCGAGGGCGAAAGCGCCCGGCAATGTATCTGGCAGAACCAGGGTGAACCGGTATGAGCAACACACAACTTTGGACTGCGCTGCAGCAATCGGCCATGGTCGGCTCGGACCGGCTGGCCGTGCCGCCTGCGCTGGCTTCGGGCGTTGATCCGTCTGCCCCGTGGTCGCAGCAGGCCGTGCAGGCCGCGCTGCTGCCCCGGGCGGACCTGCCCGGCGACTCGCCCGCCCAGCAACTGCTGCGCGCCAGCGCCGTGGCGGCCGTGTTCGAGCGCGCAGGCTGGCAGCCCGGCGCGCAGGTGCGCCTGCCGGCGCCGCTGGCCGTGCCGGCCGCGGCGCCTGCAGAATCGCGCCCCGCGCCTGCCGATGCTCGCCTGCAGACCCTGATGGGCGACGTGCTCAAGGACGGGCCGTTCGAGCTGCAGGCCTCGATGCTGCGCACCCTGGACCAGGCGGGCCAGCGCCTGCCCCATGACCTGCTGGTGCCTGCGCTGGAGCAGGGCCGCCAGTCCGTGGAGCTGCGCCAGTGGCTGGCCCCGGTGCTGGGCGAGCGCGGGCGCTGGCTGGGCGCGCTCAATCCGCAATGGAGCTATGCCAGCGGCGTGGAGGAAACCGCCGACCCCGAACTGGTCTGGCAGGAGGGCTCGGTCGAGCAGCGCGTGGCCCTGCTGCGCAGCGAGCGCGCGGCCGATGCCGCCCAGGCCCGTGCGCGGCTGGAAGGCAGCCTGAAGGAGCTGGGCGCCAAGGAGCGCCTGCCCATGGTCCAGGCACTGACCGTGGGGCTGGGCATGGACGACGAGCCGCTGCTCGAAAAACTGCTGTCCGACCGCAGCAAGGAAATCCGCGAGAACGCCGCGCAAATGCTCTCGTGCCTGCCGGACAGCGCGCACAGCCAGCGCGTCATGGGCTGGATGCAGTCCATGCTTCAGCAGGACGACAAGGGCCAGTGGATCGTGGAGCCTCCCGAGGAAGGCCTCAAGGAATGGGAGCGCGACGGCATCACGCTCAAGCCCGATGCCTACTTCCGTGGCGGCAAGAAGGCCTGGCTGCTGGAGCAGATGGTGCAGCTCACCCCGGTGTCCTTCTGGACCCGCGCCCTGGGCCTGACGCCCCTGGAAGTGATGGAGTGGAGCCGGCGCAGCGACTGGAAATCCTCGCTGCGCCAGGGCTGGGTGCGGGCCCTGCAGTACCAGCTGGACGTGGAATGGATCGATGCCGCCCAGGCCCTGGGCCGCGACATGCGCCACGATGCGCTGCTGCCCGCCCTCATGGCCCGGCTGTCCCCCGAAGAACGCGAGTCCCGCTGGATTGCCCAGTTCGAGCGCGACAGGCACAAGCTCATCGACGCCATCGAGGGCATGTCCCAGTCGCTGGGCGGTGCCGAACTGCTCTCGCCCGCGCTGTCGGCGCGGCTGACCGAGGCACTGCATGTGGCAGTGGGCGGCAAGCAGATCACGGGCAACTGGCACAGCTACCGCGCCGACCAGGCCCTGCTGTCCTGCGCGCGCATGCTGGACGTGACCGCGCTGGAGCGCTTTGCCGAGCTGTGGCGCAAGCCCTCGGTGCTGGATGCACAGGTCGAGCCCGCGCCGGAGTCCCCGGCCGAGCCTGTTGCAGAGACCGCAGCCGCTTCGGCATCTGCAGCAACAGCTGCCCCGGCCATTGCCCTCACGCCCCAGCAGCAGGCGCGCCTCGAACGAAGCCGCGCGCGGCCCTGGGACGAGGAGCGCATGCGCGGCCATCTGGAGCGCATCGTCGAGCTGCGCCTGGGCTTGCACCAGGCCTTCATCGCACTGCGCGGCCAGGCCTGAGGCCGGGCCCGCTTTGCCACCCACCCCCTACCGAATCCCATTCCCATCCCTTTCCGGAAGCACACCATGAGCCAAGTCCTGCGCCAGCATGCCGAACAGCAATTCGCCGAAGAACTCGAAGCCCTGCGCAAGGTGGACGACCGTCCGCGTCCGCCCAACTGGAAGCTGTCGCCCTGGGCCGTGCTCCAGTACCTGATGGGCGGCAAGCTCGGCAACGGCTTCGAGGTCAGCCCCAAGTACATCGGCAATCCGCGCCTGATGGAAATCGCCGTCTCCACCCTGGCCACCGACCGCGCCCTGCTGCTGTACGGCGTGCCGGGCACGGCCAAGTCCTGGGTGTCCGAGCACCTGTCGGCCGCCGTCAGCGGCGACTCCACCATGCTGGTGCAGGGCACGGCCGGCACCAGCGAGGAGCAGCTGCGCTACGGTTGGAACTACGCGCAGCTGCTGGCCCATGGCCCGTCCGAGAAGGCGCTGATTCCCAGCCCCCTGGTCAACGCCATGAAGCTGGGCAAGATCGCCCGCATCGAAGAGCTGACCCGCATCCCGGCCGACGTGCAGGACACGCTGATCACCGTGCTGTCCGAAAAGACCCTGCCCGTGCCCGAGCTGGGCACCGAGGTGCAGGCCGTGCAGGGCTTCTCGGTCATCGCCACGGCCAACAACCGCGACAAGGGCGTGAACGAGCTGTCCAGCGCGCTCAAGCGCCGCTTCAACACCGTGGTCCTGCCCGTGCCGGCATCGCAGGACGAGGAAGTGCAGATCGTCACCAAGCGCGTGGCCGAGCAGGGCCGCGCCCTGGCCCTGCCCGCCGAGCCGCCGGCCCTGCAGGAAGTGCGCCGCGTGGTGCAGATCTTCCGCGAGCTGCGCAACGGCCAGACCGAGGACGGCAAGACCGTGCGCGTGAAGTCGCCCAGCAGCACGCTGTCCACGGCCGAGGCCATCTCGGTCATCAACAGCGGCATGGCGCTGGCCGGGCATTTCGGCGACGGCGTGCTGCGCGCGGGCGATGTGGCCTCGGGCCTGCTGGGCGCCGTGATCAAGGACCCGGTGCAGGACAGCGTGGTCTGGAAGGAATACCTGGAGACCGTGGTCAAGGAGCGCAGCGACTGGAAGGACCTGTACCGCGCCTGCCGCGAGCAGCTCTGAAGCCCGCACTCCCGCTCCGCTGACCGACCGCATCTTCTGCGCATCTCCTGCGCACTTCCCGTATGGCCACCTCTGCCAATCCGCTTCATTTCTTCGGCATCCGCCACCATGGCCCGGGCTGCGCGCGCAGCCTGCTGCAGGCCCTGGAGCAGCTGCAGCCCGACTGCCTGCTGGTCGAAGGCCCGCCCGAGGGCGAGTCCCTGCTGCCCATGCTCCAGCATTCCGACCTGCAGCCGCCCGTGGCCATGCTGGTCTATGTGCAGGACAGCCCGGCCCATGCCGCCTTCTATCCCTACGCCGAGTTCTCGCCCGAATGGCAGGCCCTGCAATGGGCGGCGCGCCAGGGCGTGGCCACGCGCTTCATCGACCTGCCCCAGACCCACCGCATGGCGCTGGACATGGCCGAGCAGGAGCGGCGCCGGGCCGAGGCGGCGGCAGCAGATGCAGGTGATGCAGGCGAGGATGCGGGCGATGAAGGCCAGGATGCCGACACCGGCTCCGATTCCGGCGTCGCTGCGGCAGACGGCAGCCAGCTCCAGAGCAATGCCGCCGAGGCCCTGGACCGCGACGACACCACGCAGTCCGTGCCGGCTGCCGACCTCGCCGTCGATCCCTCGGACCCCGGCAGGCGGGACTGGCGCGATCCGCTGGACCTGCTGGCCGAGGCCGCAGGCTACCCCGACGGCGAAAGCTGGTGGAACCGCATGGTCGAGGAGCGCGGCGACGGCGCCACCCTGTTCGAGGGCATTGCCGAAGCCATGGCCGTGGTGCGCGCCGAGCTGCCCAACGAAGTGCGCGGAGAACGCCACGCCCGGCGCGAGGCGCTGCGCGAAGCCTGGATGCGCCAGTGCATGCGCGAGGCCGTCAAGGCCGGCCACCAGCGCATTGCCGTGGTCTGCGGCGCATGGCATGTGCCGGCCCTGCAGGCCCAGGTCACCGCCAAGGCCGATGCCGCCACGCTCAAGGGCCTGCCCAAGGCCAAGGTCCAGGCCACCTGGGCGCCCTGGACCTACCGCAACCTGTGCTCGTCCAGCGGCTATGGAGCGGGCGTGGATTCGCCGGGCTGGTATGAACACCTGTGGCGCTGCTCCGAGCCTGCGCCCGAGTCCTTGCTCCAGTCCGCACCTGCTGCCGACCCGGCACGCGCCAGCACCCGGCGCACCGTCGGCTGGCTGGCGCGCGTGGCCCATCTGCTGCGTTCCAAGGACCTGGACTGCTCCAGCGCCCACATCATCGAGGCCACGCGCCTGGCCGAAAGCCTGGCCGCCCTGCGCGGCCACGCCAGCCCGGGCCTGCCCGAGCTGGACGAGGCCATCGTCACCGTCATCAGCATGGGCGAGCGCGCTCCGCTGCGCCTGATCGAGCGCGAACTCAGCGTGGGCGACCGCATCGGCGGCGTGCCCGCCGACGTGCCCCAGGTGCCGCTGCAGCGCGACATCGAGCAGCAGCAAAAAAGCCTGCGCCTCAAGCCCGAGGCGGCCGCCAAGGTCCTGGCCCTGGACCTGCGCAAGGACACGGACCGCGACCGCAGCCACTTCCTGCACCGGCTGCGCCTGCTGGGCATAGAGTGGGGCAGCGTCACCACCGACCAGCAGCGCAACCGGGGCACCTTCCGCGAAAGCTGGCAACTGCAGTGGGAGCCCGAGCTGGCCGTGCGCGTCATCGAGGCCAGCCGCTACGGCGGCACCCTGGTGCAGGCTGCAGCCGCCAAGGTGCGCCAGGCGCTGACGCCCGAGACACCGCTGCCCGAGCTGGCCAAGACCATCGACGACGCCCTGCTGGCCGACCTGCCGCACCTGGTCGATGCCCTCATGCACGACCTGGCCGACCGCTCTGCCAGCACCGGCGACGTTTCCCAGCTCATGCAGGCGCTGCCGCCGCTGGCCAATGTGCTGCGCTACGGCAGCGTGCGCCAGACCGACACCCAGGCGCTGGCCACGGTGATCGACAGCATGGCGCTGCGTGCCGCCATCGGCCTGCCCCTGGCCTGCATGGCGCTGGATGAAGACGCCGCAAGGCACATGCAGGCCACGGTGCTGCAGGCCCATGAAGCCCTGCGCCTGCGCGATGCCGAGGAGCCGCGCGAGGTCTGGTTCGGCGCCCTGCGCAGCATTGCCCTGGGCGATGCCGGCGCGGCCCTGCTGCGCGGCACGTCCTGCCGCCTGCTGCTGGATGCCCACCGCCTGGACAGCGAGGCCGTGGCCACGCAACTGGGCCGCAATCTCTCGCTGGGCGTGCCGCCGCTGGACGCTGCCGCCTGGCTGGACGGCTTTCTCAACCGCCAGGCCCTGGTGCTGCTGCACGACGACGCCATCTGGGGTGCCGTCGATGCCTGGCTGGCCCAGCTGGGCGAGACCCAGTTCACCCAGATCCTGCCGCTGGTGCGCCGCAGCTTCTCGGCCTTCTCCAACCATGACCGCCAGAGCCTGGGCGAAAAGGCCCGGCGAGGGCAGGGCAGTGCGGCCGTCGTGGCGGCTGCATCCGCAGGTGCCGCAGGCGCGGCAGGCGGCGGTGACGACGGCGCCTGGAACGAGGCGCGCGCCGTGCTTGCCCTTCCCGTACTCGATCAACTGCTGGGCCTGAACCTGCCCGCGCAACTGCTGTCCAGCCCGCAGGAGGCCCAGCCATGAACACCGCTGCCACCGTGAACGATGCATCCCTTGCCGACGCCGATCCGCAGGACCCCGCCGTCCAGCCCACCAACCGGCTGCAGCGCTGGCGCCTGGTGCTGGGCCAGCCGGCCGAGGGCAGCTGCGGCGGGCTGGGCGCCAAGGGCGGCTCCCTCGATGAGATGGACAAGGCCCTGGCCGCGCTCTACGAAGAAGACAACAAGGACGGCAGCCTCTCGCGCCGGGGCGGCCGGGGCAATTCCTCGCCCAGCGTGGCCCGCTGGCTGGGCGACATCCGCAAGTACTTTCCCAGCCAGGTCGTGCAGGTCATGCAGCGCGACGCCATGGAGCGCCTGAACCTGCGCGAACTCATGCTCCAGCCCGAAATGCTGGAGCATGTGCAGCCCGACGTGCACATGGTGGCCGACCTCATCTCCCTGGGCTCCGTCATCCCGCAGAACACCAAGGAGACCGCGCGCATCGTCGTGCGCAAGGTGGTGGACGACCTCATGCGCCGCCTGGAAGAGCCCATGCGCAGCGCCGTCTCGGGCGCGCTGGACCGCAGCCAGCGCAACCGCCGCCCGCGCCATTCCGAGATCGACTGGAACCGCACCATCCGCGCCAACCTGCGCCACTGGCAGCCCGACTACCGCACCATCGTGCCCGAGACCCTGGTCGGCTACGGCCGCAAGGTCCGCCGCCCGCAGCGCGAAGTCATCCTGTGCATAGACCAGAGCGGCTCCATGGCCAACTCCGTCGTCTACTCCAGCATCTTCGGTGCCGTCATGGCCAGCCTGCCGGCCGTCGCTACCCGTCTGGTGGTCTTCGACACGGCGGTGGTGGACCTGACCGACAAGCTCTCCGACCCCGTGGACGTGCTGTTCGGCGTGCAACTGGGCGGCGGCACCGACATCAACCGCGCCGTAGGCTACTGCCAGGGCCTGATCAGCGAGCCGCGCAATGCCATCGTCGTGCTCATCTCCGACCTCTACGAAGGCGGCGTGGAAAGCGGCCTGCTGCGACGTGCCTCCGAGCTGGTGGAGTCGGGCGTGCAGTTCATCACGCTGCTGGCGCTCAGCGACGAAGGCGCGCCTGCCTACGATGCACAATTGGCCGCCAAGCTGGCCGCGCTGGGCGTGCCCTCGTTTGCCTGCACGCCGGACGCCTTCCCGCAGCTCATGGCCGCCGCCATCCGCCGCGACGACGTGGCGGCCTGGGCGGCAGGGCAGGGCTTCAAGACAAGCAAGTAGCGGATGGCCGCTCAGGCCGGTGGCCCGGCCGGCCGCCGGGCCTCTCCTACACGGGCAGGACATGCCCGTGCCCCATGATGGCGCCCAGGCCGCAAGGCCCCCCAACAATTCACTGGAGAAACGCGATGGCTGGTGCTGGTTTGCTGATGCTGCTTGACGATATTGCAGCGATCCTTGACGACGTGGCCCTCATGACCAAGGTCGCGGCCCGCAAGAGCGTGGCCATGGCCGACGATGTGTCCGTCATGACCAAGGTGGCTGCGCAGAAGACGGCTGGCGTGCTGGGCGATGACCTGGCCCTCAACGCCCAGCAGGTCACGGGCGTGCGCGCCGAGCGCGAGATTCCCGTGGTCTGGGCCGTGGCCAAGGGCTCGCTGGTCAACAAGGTCATCCTCGTGCCGACGGCGCTGCTCATTAGCGCCTTCATTCCCTGGGCTGTCACGCCGCTGCTCATGGTCGGCGGCGCCTTTCTGTGCTTTGAGGGTTGCGAGAAGCTGGCCCACAAATTCCTGCATTCGCCCGAGGAAGATGCCGTGGAGCGCGAGCGCCTCACCCAGGCCAATGCCGATGCGAGCGTCGATCTCGTCGCCATGGAAAAGGACAAGATCAAGGGCGCCGTGCGCACCGACTTCATCCTCTCGGCCGAGATCATCGCCATTACCCTGGGCACCGTGGCCTCGGCGCCGTTCGGGCAGCAGGTCGCCGTGCTGGCGGGCATTGCCCTCATCATGACCTTGGGCGTCTATGGCATGGTGGCCGGCATCGTCAAGCTCGATGACCTGGGACTGTGGCTGGGCCAGCGTGCCAGCGCCGCGGCCCGCGCGCTGGGCCGGGGCATCGTCGCCGCCGCGCCCTGGCTCATGAAGGGGCTGTCCGTTGCGGGCACGGCCGCCATGTTCCTGGTGGGTGGCGGCATCCTCGTACACGGCGTGCCTGCGCTGCACCACGCCGTGGAGGGCCTGGGCGATGCCGTGGCCCAGGGCGCGCTGGGCGGCCTGTGGCGCGTGCTGGCGGTGAATGTGCTCAACGCGGTGGCCGGCATCGTGGCCGGCGCCATCGTGCTGGCGGCTGTCGAAGGCATCAAGCGCCTGCGCCGCCGCTGAGTCGCCGCAAGCAAGGCCTGCCGGGGCTGCAGCCGGCAGAGCACACCAGGGGGGCCGTCAGGCCCCCTTTTCGATGGAATCTGCATGGAATCTGCATGGAATTTGCATGGAATTTGCACCTCAGCGCATTGCATTTGACTGTGGGCGCAAGCACGTGCATTTCCCCTGGAACTCTGCAAGGCCTGGCGTCCTCCTGTCCCTTGGCGGCGGCGCAATGCACTTGCGCCTGCCGGCCTCCGAGGTTCCGTGAACGGCCCATCGCCGCGCCAGAGCCATTGTCGGGACCGGGCGGCTGAAGCTGATTCCGCGCGGGTCCCTGGATTTTCATCAGGGGGATTCCATGATTTCCAATCTCACCAAGGCCAATGTGCTGCGCTCCGTCATCGCCGGCTGCTCGGTCGCGCAAGCGGGCAAGGCCGAGAAACTCGGCACCGAACGCGCACGCACCGCCCTCAATCGCATCTGCGAACTGCTGAATCTGCCCAACGACCTGGACGCCATACATGCGGAGCCGGACCTGTACCTCGAATCCCTGGCCCATTTCGAGAGCCTGCCCCAGTTCGAGCTGCGCACTCCCCTGGTGGCCAAACTCAGGCAGGTCCTGGGCCTGCGCTCCTGCAGGCAACTGACGCCGGCCATGCTGGCGCAAGTCACCGCGTCACAGCTCATCAACCAGGGCATCTCCATCGTCGCGCTGGCCGATCTGCAGCAATGGCTGCTCAAGCACGATCTGTCGCTGCGGCACAGTCCGCCCGTCACGGAAGTGGACTTCAGGGAGGCCAGGAAAGCCATTGCCCTGCTGGATGCCTTCGACTTCGATACCGAATCGCTGGAATGGCAAATGAATCACCTTGCCCGTCCGCGCGCCAGGGGCAGGGGAAGGCGTGCCGCCGCCACGGCCCCCTCAACTGGCAGGCCTGCAGGTGAATCCCCTTCTGCCGGCTCCGCTCCTGCGTCTGCGTCTGCGTCTGCTTCTGCGCCCTAATATCGGCTTTCCCGAACCAAGCTCAGCACACCATGAAGCTCCCCTTGCTTGCCGCCATGGCCCTTGCACTGCAGCTGCTGGCGCCAGCGCCCGCCATGGCAGCCGACGACATCGTCTTCAAGGACAGTGCCGGCCGCGTGCTCAAGCGCAGCGACCTGGACAAGGCCGATGGCCGTTTCAGCTGGGAACTGCCCCGCGCCACACCCGTCAGCCAGGCGGCACGCGATGCCCATGCCCTGGGCCGCGCCGCAGGGCAGCGCGGTGACAACCGGGCTGCGCTGGTGCATTTCGAGACCGCCTCGAAGCTGGCGCCGGACTGGCCTTATCCCGTCTACGACGCCGCATTCACCTACCTGCTGCAAAAGGACTTCGATGCGGCCTATCGCCACTACCGGCGCGTGGATGCAATGGCTCCCAGGGGTTTCTTCACGGCCAAGACGGCCGTGCACAGCCTGCGCATGGAGCGCGATGGCAAGCTCCCGCAAGGCACCTATCTGCGCTACCTCGCCCTGGAGTGGGAGACCGACAGGAGCAAGGTGCGCCAGGCCGCCCTGGCCATGACCCGCGAAACCCCTGGCTTCGCCCCCGCCTGGAAGACAGCCGCCCTGATGGAGGACGACCCCGACCAATGCCTTGCCCTGCTGGACAGCGGCCTGAAGGCCGACCCCGATGCCGAGACCCGCGGCTTTCTGCTCCTGAACAAGGCCATGGTGCTGCGCGAACGCAACCAGATCCCAGAGGCCATGGTGATGCTGGGAGAGCTTGCGTTAGACCCGCAGTCTCCGCTGGATGTCGAGGCCCTGGCGCGGCACACGCTGGCGCAGTGGGCGCGGCCTTGACGCTGGCACCTGCACATTCCGCCCTGCAGCCCGCTCAGCGCAGGGCGAGCTCCACGGCCTCCGCAGACAGCCCGTAGGCCTCGACAAAGACCTCGATGCGGTCCTGCGTCTGCGCGTTCACAAACGTCTCCATGCCCACGCTGTCCATCTCCCCTGACAGCATCTGGCCCGTATTCACGGGGCGGGTATCGAGCTGCTGCGCCAGCACACAGCTGTCCTCTCCCTCCGGCTGCAGGCCGATGAGCCCCGTCTGGTTGTTGATGGCAATCACCCTGGCTTGTCTTTGCATGCTCCACCCTGTCGTCTGAATCCGTCGTTTCTGGAATGGCGAAAAGGCGCCGCCTTGTGCAACGCCCCTGCCTGTCCTGGCGACTGTAGGCAAGGCTTGGGGGCGGCGGTAGAGGTCTGGGGCTTGGAGGACTGCCAAGGGAAATTTACGAATGACTGTCTGGTTTTTTGCTTTTGCAAGTGAATGCGTGTGGAAGGTCGCAGCAACAGTTGATTTGAGATTGCCTAGAATAGGTCGGCAAGTGACCTCAAAGGAGCAAAAGATGACCATCATCCGTACTACTGTGGATGACAAGATCTACGACAGCGCTGCCGACATACTTTCTACGCTGGGCATGGACGTGAACGCCGCCGTGCGCATGTTTCTGCAGGGCGTTGTGCTGCACAACGGCATTCCCTTTGACCTGCGGCTGACGGCGGAGCAGGTGCAGGCGATGCGGCTGCGTCGCGAGACAAACCGGCAGGCCACTTTGGAGGCGAGAGAAATCGCCAGAGGCGGTGAACCTGGACATGCCTCTGTTGAAGCCATGCTGCAGGCCATGGAAAGGGATGAAGCCTGATGGCCGGCAAGAAGGGCTACAGGCTGCGCACCATCGCGTACACCAAGACCTTCAAGAAGGACTACCAGCGCATGGCGGCATCAGGCCGCTACGACATGACACTGGTGAACCAGGTCGGCGGCCTGCTCATCGCCCACACGGCGCAACAGGTGCTGGCGGCGCAGTGGAGCGATCACGCCTTGATCGCCGACGATGAATGGGACGCGGGCGACCGGGACATCCATCTGGGAGGGGACTTCCTGCTGATCTATCGCATTGATCCGCATCCCGAAGCCAAGGACATGGAGATCGTCATCTTCAAGCGCCTTGGAACCCACAGCGATCTGTTTGGCTGAGCGCGGCCATCGCAGGCCGCGGGCAGCCTCCCCCCTCAGCTCCCCAGCGCCCCGCGCACGGCAGCGCGCTCGCCCATGCGCTTGAAGTGCGCCTGCACCTTGGGGAAGCCGGCGATGTCCACGCCGTCGCCCTCCAGCCAGCCGGCAATGGTGAACAGATAGGCGTCGGCCACGGAATAGTCGGAGCCCAGCACCCAGGGCGCGTCGCCCAGGTAATGGCGCTCTATCACGCCAAAGCATTCGGCCATGTTGGCTGCCACCTTGCGCTGCATGGAGGCAATGGCCACCTCGTCATCGGCCCAGCGGCCTGCGCGCCGGCCGTGGGCGTGGGCCACGTGCACGGTGGAGGACAGGTAGCCGTGGAACTCCTGCATGTGGGCGAAGGCATAGGCATCGTCCAGCGGGGCAAGCCGGGCTTCGGGAAAGCGCCGGGCAATATAGGCGAGCAGGGCCGGCGTTTCGGTGAGCACGCCGCGCTCGGTCACCAGGGCGGGCACGCGGCCCTTGGGATTGATGGCCAGGTATTCGGGGCTGCGCTGCTCGCCCTTGGAGAAATCGAGCTTGACGACTTCATGGGGCGCATTGGCCTCGATCAGGGCGATGCGGGCGGCCAGGGCGCAGGTGCCGGGAGCGTAGTAGAGCTTGAGGGTGGTCATGAAAGAGACGGGTAGGGGTGGGATACGGGCAGATTCTGCCGTCGGCGCCGATGGCCGGACCGGCCCCCCAACTTAGTGCGGATTGCACGGTCGTGCAAGCGGCATCGTTGTCTTGTCCTATGCCTGCTCGGCATTCCAGCGCACGGTGCGTGCGGGCAGGTCAATGTGGATGGTGTGGCGGCCGCCGTCATGCAGTAGCAGGTCCAGCTGCCCGTCCTGGCCATCCACGAACGTGATGCCTTCAATCATGGGGGCGTCGATCAGGTCGTTGCAGTCGAGCGCGATCCAGGCATCGGTCTGCAGATCCAGCAGGCGCAGATGGGGGAAGTCGGGGTCCTCGCCATATTCGATGCAGGCCACCATGGCCCAGGGCTTGGAGACGGCCACGGCCGTGAGGGTGCTATTCGGGCTCTGCGCGCAGGCGCGCGCCTGCAGGGCATCGAGCAGCGTGGGCATGTCGTCCAGCATGTGTGCATAGGGAGACTCGGGCGGCACGGTGCGTACCGGCCCGGTGGCTGCCTTGGCGCTTTTGGCGCTTTCGGCGCGTTTGGCGCGTTTGGCAGGCTCTGCCGTTGGGGTGCTGCGCCTGCGGCCCGCTGGCGGAAGGTGCTGGATTTTGCCGCCCGCAATGCCCAGAAAGACACCGCATTCGCTCACGCTCAGATGCCTGTAGTTGCGGCTGCTGCACGGGGTTTCCCAAAGCGGGGCGCCGGTGTCCGGGTCCACGGCGACAAGATAGGCCCGCTCCATGCCGTCCTCGTGCCTGTCCTGTATTCCATAGAGGACGCCGGCATGGCATTGCGGCGCGCTGACATGGGTAGGCGACAGGCACGGTCCGAAACGGTTGCTGCGAATGTCATAGCCATACATGCCCTGGCGTGCAAAGCAGAAATAGACCACGCCGTCACGATGCGCTGCCCGCTGGGCATGCACATGCCGGCGCTCATCGTCAGGTTGAACGGGAGGTGTGATGGCCAGGACTTCGCCGCTGCAAGGATGGATGCGAAGCCAGGGTGCATCGATGTCCACGTGGTCTCTGCTGCCGGGGCCGAACACGGCCCACGCGCCTGCAATGGCGGGCGAGTACAGGTCGCGGGCACTGTCCACCCACAGCACATGCTCGGTGTGCCCGTCGGTTTCATGCCAGCGCCGCAGCTCCGAGCGCTCAGGGTGGACGATCCAGCCGTAGACCGCCCCCTCCAGCACAAACGCACCCTGCAGGCCCAGCGCCAGCGTGCTGCCCTGCCAGGTGCGACGGTCCAGCAGCAGATAGCGGCCCTCGGGACTGCTCTCCTCCATCGCGACGAGCCAGCGATGCGCGTCCAGCTCCACGGGAACGGGCCAATGCCTGGCCTGCATGCCCGGCACGGCATGGAAGTCGAACAGGCATTCGCCGGTGCGGGCATCAAGCACCTGGTCGCAGAGCATCAGATGCCGCTCGTCCACGAACCACGACATGCCCTCGCTCTCGCGCATGCGGTGGTCCCAGAGCACGTTGCCGGTGGCCACATCAACGGCGCGCAGAAAGGACGTTGTGCTGTCCCCCTTGTTGCAGTACTCGTAGTAGAGCCGGCCATCGACCACGCTCATGGCGGTGTCGATGATGAAGATGCTCTTGTCTCCAATGGCCTGGGATTTGCCGTAGTGCATGCGCGCCTTTCAAAGACCTGATTGTCGCCAGCAGAGCGCGGTGTGGACTGGGCGAAATGTCAAGTCGATGGCGTGGTGCGCGGCTGAACCAATGCAGCTGCGGCGGTGCAACGCCATCCGATCCAGACGAGCAGGTCCGCGATGCGCTGTGCTGGATGCAGGCTGCACCGAGCGTGCTGCAGATGCATGCCGAGTGGGCTGTCTGTTGCTCTCCGCCGGGCGTTGTTCCAAGAGCGGGGGCCTGCATTGCTCCCCCTGGCGGGCAGCAATGGCGGCACTCAGAACCGATAGGCCGCCGCCACACGCACCTCGCGCCCGAAGCCAAGCGCGCAGAATTGCGCGCCGCCACGGAAGGTGTTGCATTGCGTGCGGTACTGCCTGTCGGTGAGGTTGCTGAGGTTGACCGAGAAGCGCCACGGGCCGGTGGTGTAGGCGGCCATGGCGTCCCACAGCGTGTAGGCGTCGTTCATGGGGGTCTTCACGCCGTCCATGGGCAGCTCGCCAGACGTGGCGCTGATGTGGCGCAGGCCCAGGCCCAGCTCCAGGGCGCCGCGCTGGTACTTGCCCCACAGCGATGCGGCATGGCGCGGCGTGGCGCCGGGGCGCGCGCCGATCTCGATAGCGTTGTTGCTGCGCGTGACCCTGGAGTCGAGGTAGGTATAGGCCGCAATGGCCGAGAAGCCGCCGCCGATCTCGCCCTGGGCCTGCAGCTCCAGCCCCCGGTTGCGCACTTCGCCGGTCTGCACGTCGAAGCGCGGGTTGAGTGTGGATGGCGTGCGCACATTGCGCTTGCGCAGGTCGAACACTGCGGCGCTGAGCGTGTAGCCGGCCGACGGCGGCGCGTAGCGCAGGCCGGCCTCGAACTGGCGCGCGGTCTCGGGCTCGTAGGGCCTGCCGTTGGCGTCGGTGGCCGTGACCGTGGTCAGCGGCGGCTGGAAGGAGTTGTTGAAGGACACATAGGGAGCCAGGCCGCTGGGTGCCAGGTAGATCAGGCCCAGCCGCCCGGTGACGGCGCTGTCGGTGCGGCGCACGGTGGTGATGGCGAAGGCCGCGGTGGCTGCGGCGCGCGCGTCGTAGTCGGTGTCTATGCGTGCGCTGTCGCGGCGCAGGCCGGCGCTGAGCACCCAGCGCTCGCCGAACTTGATCTGGTCCTGCACGTACAGACCCGCCTGGTGCGTGCGTGCCAGCGCGCGGTCGCTGAGGTAGTTGTCATCCCAGTTCGGCGCGATGTGGATGGGGTTGACCAGGTCCAGCGGCGCCACGGCGCCGTTGAGCGAGTAGATGCGCCAGTCGAGCCTGGAGCGGTAGTAGTCGAAGCCCACGGCCCACTGGTGCGAGACGGCACCCGTCCGGTGGCGGCCTTCGATCTGCGTGTCCATGACCCAGGTCTGTTCGGCGTCGGGTCGCACCATGGCCAGGCGTGCCATGCCGCGCTGGTCGGCCGTCAGGCCCCGGTTGCGCATCTCGCGCCGGTCGTTGCGGCCGTCCAGGTAGCGCAGGTTGTTGCGCAGCGTGAGCTGGTCGTTCAGCCGGTGCTCCAGCAGCCAGCCCACGCTGGCGTTGCGCTTGTGGTGGCCAGATCCCGGACCGCTGACGTTGATGTCCGTGGCCGACCAGCCCGCAGGCGTCTGGCGGTAGTAGGGGATGACGAAGCCGGTTTCGTCCTCCTGGTACTGCGCCAGCAGGGTGAGGCTGGTGCGCTCGCCCAGCAGTGTGAAGGAGGGGGCGATGTAGCTGCGGTCGGCGCGCAGGCCGTTCCACTGCGTGCCCGATTCGCGCTTGAGCACGGTCAGCCGTGCCAGCGCCGTGCCCTGTTCATTGATGGCGCCACCGATGTCGGCCGTGAGCTGGCGCCGGTCGTGGCTGCCGAATTCCACGCCCACTTCGCGCTGCATGCCGGCGCGCGGGCGCTTGGTGACGGCATTGATCAGGCCGCCGGGCGCGGACTGGCCGTACAGCACCGAGGCCGGGCCGTGCACGACTTCCAGCCGCTCCAGTCCATACGGCTCCAGGTTGGTCATGAAGCCGTTGTGGACCATGCGCATGCCGTCCCGGTACAGGCCCGTGCCGGTCAGATAGAAACCGCGCACGGCCACGTCGTCATCGGTGATGCCGTAGTCCATGGGACGCACGCCCGCGCTGTAACGCACGGCTTCGGCCACGCTGGAGATGGCCTGGTCGCGGATCTGGGCCTCGCCGATGATGCTGACCTGCTGCGGCGTCTCCAGCAGCGGCACATCCATCTTCATGGCCGAGGCGCTGCGGCGCGGCCCGTAGCCGGGCACGGCGCCCCAGGCGCTTTCATGCTCGGCATCGGCCAGCACGTTCACGGTGGGTAGCGCATGCTCGGCCGCGGCCCCGGGCCGCGCACGGTGCACGGCCCAGCCGCCTTCGGCCGTGCGCGTGGCCTGTAGCTGGTGCGGGGCGAGCAGGGCGGCAAGCCCTTCGTGCACGCCGCGCGTACCGCTCAGCGCCGCCGACTGTCGGCCCTGGACCAGGGCTGGATCGAACGAGAGGGTGATGCCTGCCTGGCGCGCGAGGCTGTGCAGGCTGGTCTCCAGTTCACCGGCCGGCAGGTCGAACCGGATGGATCTGGCATCCGGGGCGGAGCTCGGGCTCTGGGCCAGGGCGGTCATGGGCAGGCCCAGCGTGATCAACAGGCCCAGCATCAAGGCCTGTGCAGCCACCGCCGTGGGGCGTGTGCACGAGGGTGGATGGGCGGCGCGGCGGGTGCTGGGCAGGCTGGGCATGGAGGCAGTCCTTGAGAAGCGGCAAAGGAAAAAGCGATGTCTTTGCTCCTATGCCGAACGGGCGGTGTGAAACCCGTAATGACTGCCTGAAAAAATTCCGGCTCAGGCTTTGACCAGGCGCCTGGCGCTGCGGGCACCGCTGGCCGCACCTTGTCCGCGCTCCACACGCACAGGCAGCGTGCGGGCAATGGCGGCCAGCGCACGACCCGCCGGATCCGGCCCGTCGAGCTGGAATACGCCTGAAACACGCAGGGCAGCCACGTCGTCGGCGCATTCCATGGGCATGCCGGTCTGGCGTGACAGCTCGGTCACGAAGGCGTCCAGGCGCATGCGGCGGGCGACCAGTACGCCGTCGGTCCATGCGTCGGGCACCAGGCCTTCGTCGGGCAGGCGCACAGGGCGGTGCTGGCCGGCGTGCAGCACATGGGTTTCGCCGGAGGTGGCGACGATGGCGTCCAGGGGGCCTGGCGCAGTGCCGTCCAGCGCCCTGACATGGATGGCCACGCGGCCCTCGGTGACGTACAGGCGCGTGGCCGTGTCCGGGTGTTTTTCGTGGCGCACGCCGAAGCTGGTGCCCAGGGCCTCGAAGCGGGCCAGCGGCGTTTCCACCCAGAAGGAGCGTCGGCCCGCGAGGGAGCGCGGGTCGCTGCCGGTGTCGATGAAGATCTCGCCGCGTGCCAGGCGGACCACGCGGCGCAGCAAGGTGAAATCCACCTGCACCAGCGTGTCCGGTGCCAGGTGCAGGCGGCTGCCGTCGGCCAGCAGCGTGCTGCGGCGCTCACCAATGGCCGTTTCCAGCGCGATCTGCTCGCGCGGTGCAGCCCAGCGCCATGCCATGGATCCCAGCAGCAGGGCCGCGGGGCCCAGGAACAGCAGCCGCTGCAGGCTTGCGCGCCGGCTTCGCGCCGGCCCTGGGCCGGCGGACCGCAGCACGCCGTGGGCCAGGCCCGCCTGGCCGGCGGGCAGGGCGAACTGGGCCTCCACAGCCTGGACCTGTTGCCAGGCCTGTTCGTGCGCGGCGTGGCTGCTGCGCCATGCCTGGCAGGCGGCGCGGTCGGCATCGGTGGCCGTGCCGGAGGCCAGCCGCACGGCCCAGGCAATGGCCTGTTCCAGCGCCTGGGGGGCCTGGTCTGTGCTCACGCCGTCAGTTCCCTGCGCAGGGCAAGGCAGTGGCGTATGGCGGTGGCCATGTATTTCTCGACGGAGCTCAGGCACACGCCCAGCTGCAGGGCGATTTCCGGGTAGCTCAGGCCTTCCAGGCGGGAGAGCAGAAAGGCGCTGCGGGCCTTGGGCGGCAGGCCGGCCAGCAGGTTGTCCATGCGCACCAGGGATTCGATCAGCAGATGGCGCTCCTCGGCCGAGGGCGCCAGCGGCTCGGGCAGGCTGGCGATGGCGTCCAGGCAGGCGCGCTCCAGCGCGGCGCGGCGTGTGTGGTCCACGACCAGGCCGTGGGCGATGGTGGTGAGCCAGGCGCGCGGCTCGCGCACGCCATGCAGGGACTGGGGCTTGCCCAGCACGCGAATGAAGGTGTCCTGGGCCAGGTCGGCCGCATCGCAGGGATTGCCCAGCCTGCGCCTGAGCCAGCCCACCAGCCAGCCGTGGTGGTCGCTGTAGAGCAGGGCGATATCGGGGTGCGAAGGCGCGGCGGCCATGGAGCGGGTTCCTGGGAAAGCGGATTTGATAATGATTCGCATTCTATTTGAGCAATGGCTGCAGCCTGGCCGCAACTGGCCTGCCGCGCATGGCGTTGCATGCATCCAACGCGATCCGGCCATGCGACGGCGCCCACCTTCGGATTTGAGCTAGGACAAGACCGGCCTTGCCTGCCCCTGCTGCAATACAGCTACGGGATTTGCCCCGGGCTACTCCAAGACTCTCCATCATGAAAAGAACTCTGCTCGCCGTTGCTGCCGTTTGCGCCCTGTCGTCGGGTGCCGCCTTTGCGCAGCAGGCCGAAGGCCCCTGGATGGTGCGCGTGCGCGCCGTCCACCTGGACAGCGTCAACAAGGACAGCACGGGCCTGGGCCTGTCGATCAATGACAAGTGGATGCCCGAGCTGGACGTGTCCTACTTCTTCACGCCCAACATCGCGGCCGAGCTGGTGCTGACCTACCCGCAAAAGCATGACCTGCGTGCCAACGGCCTGGGTCAGATCGGCAGCCTCAAGCACCTGCCGCCCACGCTGCTGGCGCAATACCACTTCACCAATTTCGGCGCGTTCAAGCCCTACGTGGGCGCCGGTGTCAACTTCACGCGCTTTTCCAGCGTGAACTTCGATCCCGCCGTGCAGGCCGCGCTGAACCCCTCCATCAAGAAGAACAGTTTTGGCGGCGCGCTGCAGATCGGCTTCGACTATGCGCTGGACAAGAACTGGTCGCTGAATTTCGACGTGAAGAAGGTCTTCATCGAGACGGACGTGCGCGCTGGCGGCACCAAGGTGGGCACCTTCAAGGTGAACCCCGTGCTGGTTGGCGTGGGACTGGGCTATCGCTTCTGATCTTCGGATCATGAGCGAGGCACGCGCTGCTTCATCCGGCAGCGCGTAGTGAGGCAAGGATGGGTACTTGGTCCGGTATGCCGTTCGCGGCATACCGGATTTTTTTCGTCCGGCATGCTGCAGCGCACCAGATCTGCAGGTCATGAAAAAGACACGCTCGCTGGAAACTGTCCTACCCGCGTGCCTGGGGCGGGCGCCTAGGCTGGTGCCTCGGCCTGTCGGCGCGCGCCTTGCGAGGCGGGACGCCAGTTTGCAGGCTTCATTCTGGCTGCCCGCCCCCTTGGCGACCGCTCCCCGCTGCAAGGCGGGGGCGCGGCATTCACCATGCTGAGGCGGTCGGCGCACAACGCGAGGCCCCCACCATGCTGTATGCCCACGATCATTCCGTGTCTTCCCCTCCATTGGCGTCGCGCGCCCAGCGCGTGCCCCTGCCCCTGCCTTCGGCCCCGCGCACCCCGGCCGAAGGTGGCAGGAGAGAGGCTGCGCCGGAGCTGGCAGACAGCGCCCTGCGAGCAACCCTGGCCGAATTGCAGCACGGGCTGATGCAGCCGCAGGCCCGGGTCTCGCCCAAGTTTCTCTATGACTCACGCGGCTGCGACCTGTTCGAGCAGATCACGCGGCTGCCCGAGTACTACCCCACGCGCACCGAGGCCGCCATCCTGGCCGACTCCGGTCCGGCCATGGCCGAGGCCCTGCGCGGCAGCGAGGTGCTGATCGAGCTGGGTGCCGGCAACTGCGAAAAGGTGCGCGGCCTGTGCCGCAGCCTGCGTCCACGGCACTTTGTGGGCGTGGACATTGCGGGCGCCTTCCTGCGCCAGTCCGTGCGGCGCCTGGCCGAGGAGTTTCCGCAGCTGCAGGCCCATGCCGTCACGGCCGACATCACCGAGCCGCTGGCCCTGCCGCCCTATATCCCGCAGGCCGGCCGGCTGCTGTTCTACCCGGGCTCGTCCATAGGCAACTTCGACCCTGAACAGGCCCAGCGCATGCTGGGCCAGATGCGGGCCCTGCTCAGCGACGACGGTGGGCTGCTGATCGGCATAGACCTGCCCAAACCCATACAGTGGCTGGAGCCTGCCTATGACGATGCCCAGGGCGTGACGGCGCGCTTCAACCTCAACCTGCTCAGCCATGTGAACCACCTGCTGGGCAGCGACTTCAACGAGGGCGACTGGGAACATGTGGCCTTCTTCAACACCGAGCACTCGCGCATCGAAATGCACCTGCGCGCGCGGCGCCCGCTGATCGTGGGCTGGCCCCAGGGGCTGCGGCACTTCGCGGCCGGCGAGACCATACACACCGAGAACAGCTACAAATACCCGCTGCCCGACTTCCTGGACATGCTGGCCTGTGCGGGCTTCGGTGCCTGCCAGGTCTGGACCGATGAGCGCCAGTGGTTTGCCGTGATCCATGCCCATGCGTGAAATGCCCGCCGTCTTCCGCTGGGTGCAGCGCTACGAGGCCGTGCGCCAGACCACCGTGCTGCTGGCCGCCCCCTTGTCCGCCGAGGATGCCTGCGTACAGTCCATGCCCGATGCCAGCCCTGCCAAATGGCATCTGGCGCATACCACCTGGTTCTTCGAGACCTTTGTCCTGGCCGAGCACGCGCCCGGCGTGCCGCCCTTCGATCCCGACTTCCGCGTGCTGTTCAACTCCTACTACCAGCAGGTGGGTGCGCGGCATCCGCGTGCCCAGCGCGGGCTGCTGACCCGGCCCTCGCTGGCACGGGTGCTGGCCTATCGCGAGGCGGTGGACCAGCGCATGCTGCAGATGTTCGAGGACTGGGGCACGCAGCCGCCTGCGCGTCTGGCCGCGTTGCTGGAGCTGGGCCTGCAGCATGAGCAGCAGCACCAGGAACTGCTGCTGACCGACATCAAGCACCTGCTGTCGTGCCACCCGCTGTGGCCTGCCTATCGAGAGCAGGAAGAGGGCATGCCTGCGCCTGGGCCGGCAGATGGAACGCCTGCCCCGCTGCAGTGGCAGACCGTGCCGCGTGGCATGCATGCCGTGGGCCATGGCGGCGAGGGCTTTGCGTTCGACAACGAGCGCCCGCGCCACGAGGTGTTTGTGCAAGGCTGCGAGATCGCGCAGCGGCCCGTGAGCAATGCCGAGTTCCTGCGCTTCGTCGAGGACGGCGGCTATGCCCAGCCGCAGTGGTGGCTGGCCGAAGGCTGGGACTGGCGCTGCGCGCAGCAACTGGAGCATCCCTGGTACTGGCGGCGCAATGCAGGCGGCGCGTTGGATGGCGCATCGGACGGCACGTGGCAGGAGTTCAGCCTGCATGGCGCGCTGGCGCTGGACGGGCGCCGCCCCGTCTGCCACATCTCGTATTTCGAGGCCGACGCCTATGCACGCTGGGCCGGCGCGCGCTTGCCTACCGAGGCGGAATGGGAGGCGGCCTTTGCCGCGCCCATGGCGCAGCGCCCCGAGCACGACGAGCCGCCCGGCCCCGTGCACCCGCGCGCCATGCAGCCCGGCAGCCTTGCGCTGGGCGAGGTCTGGGAATGGACCCAGTCCGCCTACGGCGCCTACCCGGGCTTCCAGATCGCGGAGGGCGCCGTGGGTGAATACAACGGCAAGTTCATGGTCAACCAGTATGTGCTGCGGGGCGGCTCCTGCCTCACGCCGCCAGGCCATGCGCGCGCCAGCTACCGCAATTTCTTTCCCACGCAGGCGCGCTGGCAGATGACCGGCCTGCGGCTGGCGCGGGATGCGGCTTGAGCCTGCCCCTGCCGCATCCCCATGCATTGCGCCGCCCGCCGGTGCATGCAGTAGCATCGTCGGCCTCAATGATCCGAGGGAGTTCCATGTTGTTGCGTTCGCTTGTTCTTGCCATGCCGCTGTCCCTGGTCCTTGCCGGCTGCGCCACTGCGCCGCCCCAGGCTCCGGCGCCCAGCCAGCCACAGGAGCAGCCCCGGCCCCAGGTGCCTGCCCAGGCCCCGGCCGACACGCCGCGCGCCGAGCCCGAGGTGGCCAACCTCACGCCCCTGCCCAGCCTGCTGCTGATCGGCGAAGACGCAGCCGGCCGCTACTACTCCATGGTGGCCAAGGCCACCTTCACCATCGAGTCCGATGGCCGCCTGACCCTGGCCGACCAGGGCGGCGGCCAGGGCGGCGAGCCCGTGGCCCCGCATGCCGACATGCAGGACCAGAGCATGTCCACCGAATGCAAGCCCTATGGCGCCGTGGCCAACCAGCGCACCACCTGGTTCCCGTATACGGGCGTGTTCGTGCGCGGCGGCACGCTGGTCGGCGCCCAGGCGGATGGCGCCGATGCGGCCATCAAGACGCTGACCGAGCATGAAGGCGCCCAGATGCTGTACACGGGCAAGGATGCCGACCCCACCGAGTACTACTACGCGCCCTGTGTGGGCGCGCAGCGCGTGGCCACCGGCTGGCGGCTGGACCGCTATCTGCCCGATGGCGGACAGCTGCGTGTGCGTGCCGATGCGCGTAACGGCAATGGAAACGGCAAGGGCCAGACGCTGGCGCTGAAGCTGCCCAAGCCCTTTGCGCCCTTCGTGCTGGTGCGCTACCAGTCGGGAGCGATGATTCCCGTGCCCATGCGTGCCGTGCTGGCCACGGTGGACCTGCCCGAGCGCCGCGTGGTGCTGCAGTTCCAGGGCACCTACGCCGTGGAGCCGGCCATCCGCAAGATGGAGCTGCGCCTGATCGTGCCCGGCAGCCGCCCCTCCGAAGGAGAGACCGCCGCGCGCCACGCCGAACGAACCCAGGCCCAGCTGCGTGACCTGGCCCGCTGCGCCCCGCCGCGCGGCCATGCCATCGAGCCCTGCGCCAATCCGCAGCGCACGCCGGACCCGCTGATCTTCTATTCCTCGCAGGAACTGCGCGAGCGCTCGCGCAGGCCCTGAGGGCGTCTCAGACCTTGTCCAGCGCCTGCTCCAGGTCGGCCAGCAGGTCGCTGATGTGCTCAATGCCCACGGACAGGCGCACCATGCCTTCGGTGACGCCGGCCTTGGCCAGTTCCTCGGCGTCGAGCTGGCGGTGCGTGGTCGATGCCGGGTGCGTGGCCAGGGACTTGGCGTCGCCGATGTTGACCAGGCGCGTGAACAGCTGCAGCGCATCCAGGAAGCGCGCACCGGCGGCGCGGGTGTCGCTGTCGCCGTTGCCGTTCCTGAGGCTGAACGACAGGATGCCCGAGGCGCGGCCGCCCAGCTGCTTCTTCACCAGGGCGTGGTCGGGATGGTCCTGCAGGCCGGCGTAGCGCACCCATTCGATCTTGGGATGCCTTTGCAGCGTCTCGGCGATCTTCTGGGTGTTCTCGCAGATGCGGTCCATGCGCAGGGCCAGCGTCTCTATGCCCTGCAGGATGAGGAAGGCGTTGTGCGGCGACAGTGCGGCGCCGGTATTGCGCAGCGGCACCACGCGCACGCGGCCGATGTAGGCGGCCTCGCCCAGGGCCTCGGTGTAGACCACGCCGTGGTAGCTGACATCGGGCTCGTTCAGGCGCTTGAAGCGGGCCTTGTGCTCGGCCCAGGGGAACTTGCCGCTGTCCACGACGGCGCCGCCCACGCTGTTGCCGTGGCCGCCCAGGTACTTGGTCAGCGAGTGCACGACGATGTCGGCGCCATGCTCGATGGGGCGCAGCAGGTAGGGGCTGGGCACGGTGTTGTCCACGATCAGCGGCACGCCGTGGGCGTGGGCCACGTCGGCCAGGGCGCGGATGTCGGTGACATTGCCCAGCGGGTTGCCGATGGACTCGATGAAGATGGCCTTGGTCTTTTCGTCGATGTGCTGGGCGAAGCTGGCCGGGTCGCGCGGATCGGCAAAGCGCACCGTGATGCCCTGCTGCGGGAAGGTGTGGGCGAACAGGTTGTAGGTGCCGCCGTAGAGCGTGCTGGCCGAGACGATGTTGTCGCCTGCCTCCGCGATGGCCTGGATGGCATAGGTGATGGCGGCCATGCCCGAGGCCACGGCCACGGCGGCAATGCCGCCTTCCAGCGCCGCGACGCGCTTTTCCAGCACGTCGGTGGTGGGGTTCATGATGCGCGTGTAGATGTTGCCGGCCACCTTGAGGTCGAACAGGTCGGCGCCATGCTGGGCACTGTCGAAGGCATAGGCCACGGTCTGGTAGATGGGCACGGCGGCCGACTTGGTGGTGGGGTCGGGCGAGTAGCCGGCGTGGACGGCCAGGGTTTCGATGCGCATGGAAGATTGCCTTTCTGGTGACGGCTTACGCAAGAAGGGCAGGGCGGGCCATTTGCCATGGGCAGCGGCGCGTTCCCGCATCCTGTTTGCGTAAGTCCTGAGGTTTTACAAGCGGAGGACGGTTGGCATTGTGGCGTGCCGGCCTCCGGTGCCCAACGATGCGTTGGTTACGAACATATACGCCGCAGACCGGTTGCTCCTCTGCCGTGCGCAGATATGTCCGGCCTGGCTTTGCCAGGATCGTGAGTGAATGTGTATTTTTGTTAACAACGTGTTGTAACGTGACCTGATCGCTAGACTCCATTCGGGAGTTGATGGTGACGTTGACAGCAAGACATTTTCTGGCGCTGGCGGTGCCCTTGTGCACCTCGCTGCTGGCCGGCTGTTTCTATGTCTGCTGGCGGCATCTGCGTGCCCGGCGCGAGTTGCGCAGCATGTCCCTCGCCTTCACCGGATTCAGCCTGGCGCTGCTGCTGCAGGTCCTGGAGCGGCCTGCGGCCGTGCCCGTCAATGCGCTGGCCACGGCCGCGCTGCAGCTGTGTGCGGCCTGGTTCATCACCGAGGCCATGGCCATGCGCCAGGGCGTGCGACCGGATGCGCCGCTGGCGGCTGTCTTTGGCAGCGCAGTGCTGGCGGTGCTGGGCTACTACGCCTGGGTCGTTCCCGATGCGCAGGCGCGCCAGCATGTGCTCAATTTCGGCCTGGGACTGCAACTGGCCCTGCCGCTGTGGCGTTTGCCGCGCAGGCATCCCGGTACGGACTGGGACCGGCTGCTGCTGGGGGTGTTCGTGGTCTTTGCGCTGAGCTTTTTCGTTCGTGCGCTGTGGCTGACACCGCCTGGCGCCTCGCCACCGGCCGACGCGGCCAGTGAATGGCTGGGCGTTTCTTCCGCGTGCCTGGCGAAGCAGCTGAGCCTGCTGGTGTTCGGCCTGCTGTTCGCCATTGTGTTCCTGGCGGCGGCGGTGCGCGACACCGTGCAGGAGCTGCATGAGGAACGCGACCGCGATCCGCTGACAGGGCTGCTGAACCGGCGCGCCTTCAAGGAGGAGGTGCAGCGCCGGCGGGCCGAGCACCCTCAGCTTTCAGCCGCCGTGCTGGTCTGTGATCTGGACCATTTCAAGCGGGTCAACGACGGCTGGGGCCACGCGGCCGGTGACGAAGTGCTGCAGCGCTTTGCGCGACTGCTGCTGCGCAGCACGCGCCAGCAGGACCTGGTGGCCCGCTTCGGCGGGGAAGAGTTCGTGGCCTTGCTGCCGCGTGCGGACCCTCTGGCCGTGCAGTCGATCACCCGGCGCATACAGACCCAGCTGCGCCTGATGGGCTTCAGCGGGCTGCCCGACGAGGTGCGCATCACCGCCAGCTTCGGCGTGGCCTGGATGGCGCCGGGCCAGACGCTGGAGCAGGCGCTCGCGCGTGCCGACGCCATGCTCTACGAGGCCAAGCGCGCAGGCCGGGACCGGGTGCGGCTGGTGAAGGAAGAGGAAACGCTCTAGGACTTGGCCGGCGCGACCGCAGCCTGCAGCAGGCGAGCGGTGCGGGGCGGACGCGGTGTCTGCGGCGTCTGCGGGGCGCTGGACTCGCGCGGCCCGCGCGGTTCAAGCGCAGGCCTGGAAGGCCGCTGGGCCGCTGCCGGCTGGCGCAGCTCCCAGCCCGGCAGCGCGGCATGCACCATGGCGGCGCCGTGGGCGTCGTTGGCCGCATAGTGGCGCTGGGCCAGGCTCAGCTGCGGTGCAGCCCAGTTGGAGGTGGAGATCTTCTTGGACTTTTGGAAGTTCTGCCCCAGCACCAGGGCCACGGCCGCGCGCACGCCTACCGAGCTGGCGTAGCCATGGCGCTTGAACACGCGGTCCAGGTCGATCACGTTGTTCAGCGCCACGCCCAGGCGCGCGGGCAGCGCGCTGCGGTCATGGTCCAGCCCGAAGCCGGCCTTGCAGATGGCCTCGCTGGCCATCACGTCGGCCGCAAGCGCGCGTGCCTGCGCATGGTGCAGCTGCAGCAGCCAGGCCTGGTCGCAGGTGGACAGTTGCACCACATGGGGGCCGGTGTCGGTCTGGCTGGCGTGGAAAAGAGGCTTGCTCTCGGTATCGAAGCCGAGCACGGGCGCGGCCATCAGCGCGGCGCGGGCGGCCGCGAATTCGGCGTCGGTGGCGGGCACGTGGATGCAGCGTTCCGGCAGGGCGGAAAAAGGCGGCAGCAGGCGGCTGTCTTCCTTGCTGGGGGCGTGCAGGCGGGGCATGGGAAAGGGGGGGAGGCCGAGGCGGGCCGTCAAGTATGCCTGCTCCTGCATGTCCCTTCGGCCCCGGGTTTTTATCCCCGATGCATGTGGACGGAGTTGTGGAAAACTCCGGGTGTAACTTGCCGAATCCGCGCCCTGCAAGGCTTTCCACGGAATGCCTAAAAAATCAGCGCAGTGGCGAAAGGGCGTTGATTAAGGGTAATTACGGATGGCCGCGGCGGACCCGTGGGCAGGGTCCGGTGGTTGTTTCAAGAGGTGTCTAAAGGCCTTGGTCGCTGAACACCGGGGCCCGTTTTTCCAGGCCTGCGCGCACGGCTTCGGCCTGGTTGGCACTGCCCAGCAGGGCCTGCTGCTCGCGTGCCTCGGCCAGCAGGACGTCCTGGGGCGATGCGGTTTCGCTGAGCTGCATCAGGCGCTTGGACGCGCGCATGGCGTGCGGGCTGCTGGCCGCGATCTGGCGGGCCAGGTGGCGCGCTTCCTCCAGCGGCGCAGCGCTCACGCGCGTGGCCAGGCCCAGGGCCACGGCCTCGGGGCCGGGCACGATGCGGCCCGTGTAGACCAGCTCGCGCAGCACATCGCCGCGCACCAGCGGCGCGGCCAGCGCGCAGCCGGCCATGTCGGGCACCAGTCCCCACTTGATTTCCATGATGGACAGCCGCGCATCCTCGGCCACCAGGCGGATGTCCGCACCCAGCGCCAGCTGCAGGCCGCCGCCGTAGGCCACGCCGTGCACGGCGGCGATCACGGGCACGGGCAGTTCGCGCCAGCCCCAGCAGATCTGCTGGAAGCGGTTGGCAATGCCGTGCGTGCGCGCGGCCAGGTCCGTCATGTCCGCCGTCTGCTGGCCGTCGGCAATGCCGGCCATGCTGCCCATGTCCAGGCCCGCGCAGAAGGCGCGCCCCTCGCCATGCAGCACCACGGCGCGCAACCCGGGCGTGTCCCGCAGCCGCGCCAATGCGTCGATCAGTGCGTCGAACATGGCGGGGTCCAGCGCATTCATCTTGTCGGGCCGGGCCAGGGTCACCTCGGCCACGCCGTGGTCCACCGATATGCGCACGCGTTCTTGGCTCATGGCTTGTCTCCTTGTGTCTATGCGGTTCTTTGCTGGCGGTCGGCCGCGTTGCGTGATTCGATGGCGCTGCGCGCATTCGCCCAGTCCTGGTCGCTCCAGCTGGCCAGCCCGGCGAAGTTGCCGCCCGTCGCCTGGTATTGTCCGCCGTCTATGGCGATGGTCTGTCCCGTCAGGTACTCGGCCTGGCGGCTCATGAGGAAGACGGCCAGGTTGGCCAGCTCGGGCATGCGGCCGTTGCGGCCCATGGGGTTGTCGGCACGCACATGCTCGCCGCCCTGCGGGTTCAACCGCGCGCTCATGCCTTCTGTGGGGAACAGGCCTGGCGCGATGGCGTTGAAGCGTATGCCCCGGTTGCCCCATTCCACGGCCAGCGACTGCGTCATGGCATGCACGCCCGACTTGGCCATGGCCGAGGGCACGGTGAAGGCCGAGCCGTTCCAGACCCAGGTGGTGAGGATGGACAGCACGCTGGCCTTGCGGCCCTCGGCCAGCCAGCGGCGGCCGCACTCCAGCGTGAGGTTGAAGCTGCCGCGCATGACGATGTTGGCCACGGCGTCGAAGGCGCGCATGGACAGGTCCTCGGTGCGGCTCACGAAGTTGCCGGCCGCGTTGTTGACCAGGCCCGTGAGCGCGCCGCCGTCGGCCCAGATGGCCTCGATCATCTGCTCCACGGCCTCGGGCTGGCGCACGTCGCAGGCATGGCCCGTGGCCCGGCCGCCGTGCTGCTGCACCAGCTCCTGCGCTGTCTGCTCGACCACGGCGCCGCGCCGGCCGCACAGGTGGATGTCGGCGCCCAGCATGAGAAACGCCTCGGCCATGACCCGGCCCAGGCCGGTGCCGCCGCCGGTGACGAGGATGCGTTCGCCCTGGAGCAGGCCGGGCTTGTAGATGAGGTCGTCGAGGGTCATGGCTGCTGTCTCCTGTGCTGCCGGGGAAGGGATAGGGGGACTGCGGCAGCGCTTGGCGCCGCCAGGGGATCGGAGCGTCAGAGCGCGCGCGAGATCACTTCCTTCATGATTTCGCTGGTGCCGCCGTAGATGCGCTGCACGCGCGCATCGGCGTACATGCGGGTGACCATGTATTCGTTCATGTAGCCGTAGCCGCCATGCAGTTGCACGAGTTCGTCGAGCACGCGGCCCTGCGCTTCCGAGCCCCAGAGCTTGGCCATGGAGGCGGTGGCCGTGTCCAGCGTGCCGGCCACCAGCTGCTCCACGCAGCGGTCGATGAAGGCGCGGCCCACGGTCAGCGTGGTGGCCACCTCGGCGAGCTTGAACCGGGTGTTCTGCATGTCGGCAATGGCCTGGCCGAAGGCGCGGCGCTCGCGCACATAGGCCAGCGTGGCCTCATAGGCGCCTTCCATGCAGGCCAGGGCGGCCAGGCCGATGATCAGGCGTTCGTAGGGCAGGTCGCCCATGAGCTGGTAGAAGCCCTGGCCTTCGCGCCCGCCCAGCAGCGCGTCCTGCGGCACGGTCACGTCGTCGAAGAACAGCTCCGAGGTGTCCTGGGCCTTCATGCCCATCTTGTCGAGCACGCGGCCCACGCGAAAGCCCGCGCAGTCCCGGGTCTCCACGATGAGGATGGAGGTGCCGCGCGCGCCCTGGGCCGGGTCGGTCTTGCAGACCACGAGGATCAGGCCGGCCAGCAGGCCGTTGGTGATGAAGGTCTTGCTGCCGTTGATGCGGTAGCGGCCGTCCCTGAGTTCTGCGCGCGTGCGCACGCCCTGCAGGTCCGAGCCCGCGCCGGGCTCGGTCATGGCGATGGCGCCCACCAGTTCGCCGCGCGCCATGGCGGGCAGGTACTTGCGCTTTTGCGCCTCGGTGCCGTGGTTGAGCAGGTAGTGGGCCACGATGGAATGCACGGAGTTGCTCATGCCCGAGAGGGCGCGGCGCGCCATCTCCTCGTGGATCACGGCCTCGTGGCGGAAGTCGCCGCCGCCGCCGCCGTAGTCCTCGGGGATGTCGGTGCACAGCAGGCCCAGCTCGCCGGCGCGGCGCCAGATGGCATGGCCCACGTTGCCGCGCTGGCGTGCGGCCTCGTCCTGCGGCTGCATTTCGGTTTCCAGAAAGCGCACGGCGGTGGCGCGCAGGCTTTCCAGTTCGGGGGTGCTCCAGGAGCGTGTCAGTTGCAGTGGCATGGCTTGGACCGGTGGATTGAGGGGTTCAGTTGATGCGGCGTTCGCGGCCCTGCCAGTAGGGCTCGCGCAGCTGGAATTTCTGCAGCTTGCCCGCGGCCGACAGCGGCAGCTCGCTGCGGAACTCCACCGAGCGTGGGCACTTGTAGCCCGCGATGCGTTCGCGGCAGTGGGCGATGACCTCGGCCTCGGTCAGCGGCTGGCCCTCGCGCGCGACGATCACGGCGTGCACGCGCTCGCCCCAGCGTTCGTCGGGCACGCCGATGACGGCGCACATGGCGACCTGGGGCAGCTGGGCGATGGCGTTCTCGACCTCGGCCGAGTACACGTTCTCGCCGCCGCTGACGATCATGTCCTTGAGCCGGTCCACGACGAAGAGGTAGCCGTCGGCATCCAGCCGGCCCATGTCGCCCGTGTGCATCCAGCCGTCCTTGAGCGCGGCGGCCGTCTCGGCGGGCCTGTTCCAGTAGCCCTGCATGACCATGGGGCCGCGTGCCGTGATCTCGCCCACCTCGCCGGCAGGCAGCTCGCGGCCCTCGCCATCGACGATGCGCACCTCGGCAATGGTCACGGGCCGGCCGGCCGCGCGCAGCAGGCGCTCGCGCTGCGGGCCGGGACGGTGCTCGGCCGGGCCCATGGACACGATGGTGGGCGACAGCTCGGTCATGCCGTAGGCCTGGGCGAAGTCGGCGCCGGGCAATGCCTGCATGGCGCGCTCCAGCAGACTGGCGTCTATGGGCGCCGCGCCATAGAGCATGAGGCGCAGGCTGGACAGGTCGAATTCGGCCATGCGCGGATGCTCGATCAGCCGGCGGATCATGGTGGGCACCAGGAACAGCTCGTTCACGCCGTGCTGCTGGATGCCGGCGAGGATGGCCAGCTCGTCGAAGGCCGGCACGATGACCTGGGGTACCAGGCGCTGGGCCATGAGCAGGGCCAGGCCGCAGCCGGCCACATGGAACATGGGCGTGACCACCATGCCCACCTTCACATGCTGGCGCGGCACGTTGCTGGCATTGGACAGGGCGTTGATGAACAGGTTGTCGTGGCTGAGCATCACCCCCTTGGGCCGGCCCGTGGTGCCGCCCGTATACATCACGGCGGCCAGGTCGGTGCCGCTGCGCAGCGCGTCGGCGCAGGGCGTGGCGGCGGCCAGCAATTGCTCGTAGTGCAGCGCGCCTTCGGGCGCGGCGCCCGTGCCGCAGAACACCACGGTGCGCAGGCTGGAGGACAGCTCGCGCAGCCGGGGCACCAGGGGCGCGAAGGCATCGTCCACGAAGAGCACGCGCGTGTCGCAGTCGTCCAGCGAGTAGGCCACCTCGTGCGGGCTCCAGCGGATGTTGACGGGGTTGACCGCGGCGCCTGCCCACCAGCAGCCATAGAAGTATTCAAGGTAGCGGATGGAGTTCAGGCCCATCATGCCGACGCGGTCGCCGGGCGCCACGTCCAGCGCCCGCAGCAGGCCGGCGCAGCGTTCGATGCGCTGCGCAAGCTGCGACCAGCTGGCCTGCTCTGCGCCGCAGATGGCTGCCGTGGCGCCGGCCCTTTCGCGGCGGCCCTTGTGGATGGCCTGGGTGAGATACATGGGCATGGGGTTTCCTCAGGAGCGGGCATTCCAGGCGGCCAGCGTGTCCTGCAGGCTGGCGGCGCGCGGGGGGCGGGGCTGCTCGGGCACGCTGCGCGAAAAGCGCGGCGCCGGCGCGGGCTGGAGCACGCCGCCGGCCTCGGTGAACGTGGCGCGCGCGCGGTTGTGGGCATGCTGGGGCGCCTCGTCCCAGTCGAGCACGGGCGCGAAGCAGGCATCGCTGCCTTCCAGCAGCTCGCACCACTGCTGGCGCGTGCGCGTGCGGAACACGTCGGCCAGGCGCAGCTTGAGCAGGGGCCAGCGCGCGGCGTCCAGTTGCGCGTCGAACAGCGGGTCCTGTATGCCGCAGCGCTGGCGCAGCTCGGCGTAGAACTGCGGCTCTATCGCGCCTATGGCGATGTATTTGCCGTCGGCGCAGGCATAGGTGTCATAGAAGTGCGCGCCGCCGTCCAGCAGGTTCTCTCCGCGCTGGTTGCTCCACTGGCCCTTGGCCTTGAAGCCGTACATGAAGGCCGACAGCAGGGCCGTGCCATCGGTCATGGCCGCATCGATGACCTGGCCCCGGCCGCTGCGCCCGGCCTCGTGCAGGGCGGCCAGCAGGCCCACGGCCAGCAGCATGCCGCCGCCGCCGAAGTCGCCCACATAGTTGAGCGGCGGCACGGGCGCCTCGCCCGCGCGGCCGATGGCGTGCAGGGCGCCGGAGATGGCGATGTAGTTGATGTCATGCCCCGCCGCATGCGCCAGCGGCCCGTGCTGGCCCCAGCCCGTCATGCGGCCGTAGACCAGGCGCGGGTTGCGCGCCAGGCAGGGCTCGGGCCCCAGGCCCAGGCGCTCCATCACGCCGGGCCGAAAGCCCTCGATCAGCAGATCGGCGCGTGCGATCAGCGCCAGGGCCGAGGCCTGGCCTTCCTCGCCGCGCAGGTCGATCTCGACCTGGCTGCGGCTGCGCGTGGTGATGTCCTGCGCATCGACCGGCGTGCCGGGCCGCGCGATGCGCAGCACCTCGGCACCCATGTCGGCCAGCAGCATGGCGCAGAACGGCCCCGGGCCCAGGCCCGCGAACTCGACCACGCGCACGCCTTCAAGCGGTCCTGGCATGGAGGTCTCCTTTGTTCTCTTTTCTTCAATGAACCATAGAGCAGAGCGCTATGGAACTGGCGTTGTCCAAGCGAGAGACACCGAGGAAGGGCCGCCCCGCACCGAAGGTGTCGTCCCCCATTGGGGGAAGCCGCTCAGCGGCTCAGGGGGTAATTCCTGTACTCCTCGCGCAGCTTGGTCTTTAGCAGTTTTCCCGTGGCCGTGTGCGGCAGCTCGGCCACCTGCAGCACATCGTCGGGCAGCCACCATTTGGCGATGCGCGTGGACAGGAAGTCGAGCATGGACTCGCGGCTGACGCTGTGGCCTGCGCGCGGCACCACCAGCAGCAGCGGCCGCTCCTGCCACTTGGGATGGGCCACGCCGATGATGGCGGCCTCGGCCACGCCGGGATGGCCCATGGCGGCGTTCTCAACGTCGATGGAGGAAATCCACTCGCCGCCCGACTTGATCACGTCCTTGGCGCGGTCCACCAGCTGCAGGAAGCCGTCGGCATCGATGGTGGCCACGTCGCCCGTGGTGAAGAAGCCTTCCTCATCGACGGGCGAGCCGCCTTCGCCCTTGAAGTAGCCGCTGGCGATCCAGGGGCCGCGCACGCGCAGGTGTCCCCGGGCCTGGCCGTCCCAGGGCTGGGGCCGGCCGTCGTCGTCCACGATCTTGAGGTCCACGCCCCAGACGCCGCGCCCCTGCTTGAGCTTGACCTTGACCAGTTCCTCGCCCGACAGCGCGTCGTGCCGGGGCAGCAGCTTGCTGACCACGCCGATGGGGCTGGTCTCGGTCATGCCCCAGCCCTGCACGACCTGGGCGCCGAACTGGTTCTCGAAGCGCTCCAGCATGGCGCGCGGCACGGCCGCGCCGCCGATGCCTATGCTCTTGACGCCCAGCGCGCGCGGGTCGATGTCGGGATGCGCATCCAGGTACTGGAACAGCATCAGCCACACGGTGGGCACGCCCTGGGAGAAGGTGACCTTCTCGTCGCGCATGAGCTCGTAGACGCTCTGGCCGTCCAGGTGCGGGCCGGGCAGCACCAGCCGTGCGCCGGCCATGGCCGCCGCATAGGGCGTGCCCCAGGCGTTGGCATGGAACATGGGCACGATGAGCATCACGGTCTCGCGCGCGTTCAGGCCGAAGGTGTCGGGCGCCAGCTCCATCAGCGTGTGCAGCACGGTGGAGCGGTGCGAGTACAGCACGCCCTTGGGGTGGCCCGTGGTGCCCGAGGTGTAGCACAGCGACGAGGCCGTGCGCTCGTCGAACTCGGGCCAGTCGAAGTCCTCGCTCTGGTTGCCCACCAGCTCGTCCCAGCAGTGCAGGCCGGGAAGGTCCAGCGCGGGCTTGTGCTCGCGCGAACTCATGCAGACATACGTGGTGACGGTCTTCAGATGCGGTGCGAGCTTTTCCACCAGCGGCGCGAAGGTCACGTCGAAGAACAGCACCCGGTCCTCGGCATGGTTGGCGATGTATTCGATCTGCTCGGGAAACAGGCGCGGGTTGATGGTGTGCAGCACCGCGCCGCTGCCCGAGACGCCGAAGTACAGCGCCAGGTGGCGCCAGCTGTTCCAGGCCAGCGTGCCCACGCGTTCGCCGGGCTGCACGCCCAGCGACTGCAGGGCATTGGCCACCTGGCAGGAGGCGCGGCGCATGCCGGCCCAGTCGGTGCGGTGCAGGCCACCGTCCCGTGTTTCCGGCAGGCGCGAGACGATCTCGGTGTGCGGATGAAAGCGCGCCGCATGCTCGATCAGCGACGAGATCATGAGCGGGCGGTCCTGCATCAGTCCTTGCAAGGCGGGCATGGGGTGTCTCCTGTCGTTGTCCTGAAGGCCGGGGTCATTGCACGGGCGCGTAGCGGCTGCCGTCGAAGCGCACGAGCTGCATCTTCTTGATGGGGAAGAAATCGTCCGCACCGGTCTGCAGGCTGATGCCCGGGTAGAGCATGGGCAGGTCCATCTTCAGGCTGGCGGCCTGCTTCATGATGTTGGCGCGCGTGAGCTCGTCGCCGGCCTGCCTGAGCACCTGCACCAGGGTCTGGGCCTGGGAGTAGCCGATGACGTTGAGCGAATCGTTGGGGTCGCCGGCCGGGTAGAACTGCTGCATGAAGGCCAGGTAGCCGGCCAGCTCGGGCGTGCCCTGGTTGGTGGGGTCCGAGGGCTCGCGCAGGTAGCTGGCCGTCATCACGCCGCGCGCGTTGTCCAGGCCCGCGGGCTTGAGCACCGAGCTGATGGACAGCGAGACGCTGACCAGGTAGTGCGCAGGCTTCCAGCCGATGTCGGCGGCCTTGCGTATGGACTGGGCCGCGAACTTGGGCGTGCTGATGTTGATGAAGGTGTCCGCCCCCGAGCCCTTGAGTGCCACCATCTGGCTGTCCACCGTGGGGTCGCCGACCTCGTAGGTCTGCTGCACGACGATGCGCTGCTTGGCCTGCTCTCCGAATCCGTCGAGCACGCCCTTGAGGTAGTCCTTGCCGAAGTCGTCGTTCTGCATCAGGACGGCCACCTTGGCCTGGGGGCGCGTGGCCAGGATGTGCTGGGCGAAGGTGCGGCCTTCGAGCTGGTAGGTGGGCTGCCAGCCCATGGTCCAGGGGAAGTTCTTCGGATCGCCCCAGCGCGTGGCGCCCGTGGAGACGAACAGCTGGGGCACCTTGCGCTGGTTCATGTAGCGATGCACGGCCTGGTTGTGCGAGGTGCCCAGCGCGCCGAACATCAGCAGCACGCCGTCGCGCTCGACCAGCTTGCGCGTCTGCTCCACGCTCTGGGCGGGGTTGTAGGCGTCGTCGGCCGAGAGGTAGGTGATCTTGCGGCCGTTGATGCCGCCCTCGGCGTTGATCTTGGCGAAGTAGGCCGCATGGGTCTTGCCTATGGTTCCATAGGCCGACACGGGACCTGAGTAGGGCACGAAGTTGCCGATGCGGATCTCGGTGTCGCTGGCGCCGGTGTCGTACTTCTTCTGGGCCTGGGCTGGCACTGGGGTGACGGCCGGCAGGACCAGCGCCAGGCAGGCGATCAGGGCGCGGGGGCCGCGGGCGAAGGGGTTGCGCATGGTGGTCTCCTGGCTTGCGGGCGCCGTGCCCGCTTTTCTTGTGGTGGCCGGTCCATGGTAGGAACCGGCCCGGCGCGCGCCCATCGTCGATTCCGACGAATGCATGTGCGGGCGCAGCAAGGTGCGTCGGGAAGGTGTGGCGCTCAGCCCGGCTGGCGGGGCGCGAACACGGGCTCGCGCTTTTGCATGAAGGCCTGCACGCCTTCCATGAAGGCCGGCGCGCCCACCAGCTCGCGCTGGCGTTCAGCCTCGTAGTGAAGCTGCTGCTCCAGCGTGGAAGCGGCTGCGTGGTCCAGCGCGCGGCGGGCTTCCAGCACGGCACCGGCCGGCAGCCGCGCCAGGCGGGCGGCCGCGGCCAGGGCCTGCTCGCGCAGGGCCTCGTCGTCCACGCAGGCCCAGACCAGGCCCCAGTCGGCAGCCTGCTGCGCGCCCAGCCTGTCGCCCAGCAGGGACAGGCCCAGGGCGCGCGCACGGCCCAGCCGGCGCTCGATGAACCAGGTGGTGCCCAGGTCCGGCACGATGCCCAGGCGCGGCAGGAAAGGCAGGTAGAAGTAGGCCGAGCGCGCCGCCAGCGCCACGTCGCCGGCCAGTGCCAGGCCCACGCCGGCCCCGGCTGCCGCGCCGTTGATGGCGCAGACCACGGGCACGGGCAACTGCTGCAGGTCCAGGATGAGGCGGTTGGACAGCTGCTGCATGTTGTCGGCCGTCTGCTCGCCCAGCGTGCGGCCATCGGCCTGGGCCCCGCCTTGTGCCCCACCTTGTGCCCCGCCTTGTGCGCCGCCCATGGACGACAGGTCCGCGCCCACGCAAAAGCCCCGGCCCTCGGCGGTGAGCACCAGGGCGCGTAGGGAGGTGTCCTCGCGCACCTCGGCCAGCAGTTCGCGCAGCCGCAGCTGCAAGGGCCTGCCCAGCGGATTCATGCGGGCGCTGTCCTGGAGGACGATGAGGGCGATCTCGCCGTTGTTGCCGCTGTCGCCGTTGTTGCCGTGGCGTTCCATGCGGACGGCCGGACTGGAATTCATGGGGGACTCCTGTGGGTGGGGATGGAAAGTCAGGCACGCGGCCGCTGCCGGGGCAGGTGCATGCCCGGCCGGCCCGGTCGGCCCAGTCGGTGCAGCAGGCCCATCACGCCGCCGGGCATGGCGAACATGAAGACGATGAGCACGGTGCCGTAGACGGCCCAGGGCGCGGCCTTGGACACCTGCTCGGCCAGCCCCGGGATGAACATGATGAACAGGGCGCCGAACAGCGCGCCCCACAGCGTTCCCACGCCGCCCACCACCACGCCCACCAGCAGCGAAATGGACAGGAACATGGTGAAGGAGTCGGGCGCCACGAACTGCACGGCAATGGCCGACAGCGCGCCGCCCACGCCCGTGTAGCCGGCCGAAATCGCAAAGGCCATGGACTTGCAGTGCGCGTTGTCCACGCCCATGGCCTCGGCCGCCATGGCGTGGTCGCGGATGGCGCGCAGCGCCAGGCCGCTGCCGCTGTCTATGAGGTTGCGCGCCATCCAGAACAGCAGCGCCGCCACGGCCAATGCATAGAGGTAGAACCACTGGTCGGCATCCAGCGGCAGGCCCCAGGGCGCCTCGGGCTTGGTCAGCACGATGCCGCCCACGCCGCCCGTCCAGGCCTCCAGGTGGCGGTACTTGAGCAGCTGGGGCATGGCCACGCCCAGCGCAAAGGTGGCCAGCGCCAGGTACAGCCCTTCCAGCCTGAGCGCGGGCCGCCCGAACAGGTAGCCCGCCGCCAGGCTCACCAGGCCCGCTGCAGGCACGGCCAGCCAGTAGGCCAGGCCCGCGCGGTCCATCAGGATGCCGGCCGCATAGGCGCCTATGGCGAAGAAGGCGCCATGGCCCAGCGAGATCTGGCCGCTGTAGCCCGTGAGGATGTTCAGCCCCACCAGGGCCACGGCATAGGCCAGCACCATGGTGGCCTGGAACAGCTGGTAGCCCTTGGCCACGAAGACCAGCGAGCAGGCCGCCAGCGCCAGCGCCGCGATCAGTACCGTGCCCAGGGGCAGGGGGCGGGGCGCGCTGGTGGCGGCGACCAGTGCGTCAGACGAGGAGGCGGATCGTGTGGACATCATTGTTCTCCAGGGCGTTGGGCACAAAACTGGCGTGGCCCAAAAGCGAGGGTGTCGTCCCCCTCCCGCGTAGCGAGAGAGGGGGCGCCGTGCAACGGGAAGCGGCGTAGCCGCTCAGGGGGGACATTGTTCAAACCCTCCTGACGACCTTGCGGCCCATCAGCCCGGCCGGCCGCACGATGAGCACGCCCACGATCAGCACCAGGGCCACCGAGAGCTTGAGTTCGGTGCCGACCACGTAGCTGCCCACCAGGTTTTCAAGCACGCCCACGATGAAGCCGCCCAGCACGGCGCCCGCGGGGCTGTCGATGCCGCCCAGCAGCGCGCCCGCAAAGGCATACAGCAGCACGCCGCTCATCATGTGCGGATCAAGGAAAACCACGGGCGCCACCATCATCCCGGCCACCGCGCCGATGGCGCCGGCCAGGCCCCAGCCCAGCATCAGCATGCGCCCCACGGAGATGCCCACCAGGCGCGAGGAGGCCGGGTTCTGCGCGGCCGCGCGCATGGCCAGCCCCAGCGGCGTGAGCCGGAAGAAGGCAAACAGCAGGGCCACGATGGACAGCGCCACGAAGATGGTGCCCACCTCATGGGCCGACATCAGGGCGCTGCCGTACCAGGCGTCGGCCGGGAACGGGCTTGGGAACTCCTTGATGGTGTAGCCGAAGATCCAGCCGGCCAGGCTGTGGAAGACGATCAGCAGGCCGATGAAGACCACCACCTGGGCCAGGTCCGCTGCCTTGTGCATGGGGCGGATGATGGCGAACTCCGCGGCCGCGCCCAGCACGAAGGACAGCGCCACCGTGGCCAGGAAGGCCCACCAGTACGGCAGCCCCGCCTGCAGCAGCGCCCAGGCGATGAAGGTGGAGAACATGGCCATCTCGCCCTGCGCGAAATTGATGTGGTGCGTGGCCTGGTAGATCATGACCAGGGCCAGCGCCACGGTGGCGTAGATGCCGCCCGTGGCCAGGCCGGCCAGCAATTGGTGGATGAAGGCGTCCATGGCCGCTACTCCCCAAGATAGGCCTGGCGTACCGCATCGTTGCGGCGCATGGCTTCGCTGGGGCCGTGCAGCACGATGCGGCCGGTCTCCAGCAGGTAGGCGCTGTGCGCCAGCTCCAGCGCCAGGCGCGCGTTCTGCTCCACCAGCAGGATGGTCGTGCCCTGCTCGGCGTTGATGCGCTGCAGGATGCCGAAGATGTCGCGCACCACCAGCGGCGCCAGCCCGAAGGAGGGCTCGTCCAGCAGCAGCAGGCGCGGGCGGCCCATGAGGGCGCGGGCAATGGCCAGCATCTGCTGCTCGCCGCCAGACAGCGTCCCGGCCTGCTGGGTGCGGCGCTCGCGCAGGCGGGGGAAGTAGCCGAACATGCGCTCCATATCGCCGCCCACGTCGGCACGGGCAGCGCGCGTGGGCCGGGCCTGCGCGCCCAGGCGCAGGTTGTCCTCGGCGCTGAGCTGGGCGAAGGTGCCGCGCCCGTCGGGCACATGGCCCACGCCCTGGCGCGCGATGCGCTCGGTGCTGTGCCGGTCTATGCGTTCGCCGGCCAGGCGCACCTCGCCGCGTGTGTCCACCAGGTGGCGGCAGATGGCGCGCAGCGTGGTGGTCTTGCCCGCGCCATTGGCGCCCAGCAGGGCCGTGACGCGGCCTTCGGCCAGGTCCATGTCGATGCCGTCCAGCACGCGCACAGACCCGTACGCCGCATGCAGTCCGCGGATTTCAAGCAGTGCCGGCATGCGCCACCTCCCTGTCCTGATCCTGCGGCTGCATGTCCGAGCCCAGGTAGGCGCGGATGACTTCGGCATGGGCGCGGACCTCGCCCGGCGTGCCTTCGGCGATCTTGCGGCCGAAGTTCAGCGCCACGACCTTGTCGCTCACGCGCATGACCAGGCCCATGTGGTGCTCCACCAGCAGCACGGTCAGGTCCAGCCGGTCGCGCAGCGACAGGATCAGGTCGCCCAGGCCGGCCAGCTCCTCATGGTTGAGGCCGCAGGCCGGCTCGTCCAGCAGCAGCAACTGCGGGCGGCAGGCCAGGGCGCGCGCCAGCTCCACGCGCTTTTGCGTGCCGAAGGGCAGGTCGGCCACGCGGCGCTCTGCCACGCCCGTCAGCTCCAGCAGGGCCATCAGCGATTGCGCCTGGGCGCGGGCTTCTTCCTCGCGCCGTCGCACGCCGGGCAGGCGCAGGGCGTCGCGCACAAAGCCGGCGTGCTGGTGGCTGTGCGTGCCCAGGCGCACGTTGTCGGCCACCGTCATGCTGGAAAACAGGGCCAGGTTCTGGAAGGTGCGGCCCATGCCCAGCGCGGCCATGCGGTGGCGCGCCAGCGTGGCCAGCGGCTGGCCGCGAAAGCGGATGTGGCCGGCCTGCCAGGCATACAGCCGCGACAGGCAGTTGAACAGGCTGCTCTTGCCCGCACCGTTGGGGCCGATGAGGCCGCAGATCTGGCCTGCCGCAACATCGAAACTCACGCCGTCCAGCGCGACGATGCCGCCGAAGCGCAGCGAAACGCCTTCAATGCGCAGCAGGGGCTGCGAGTCCTGGCTCATGGCTTTCCCTCCCCCCGATGGTGGGCGGCCTGCGCGGGCCGCGCCGGCCGCACGGTGGCATGGCGGCGCCTACAGGCGCTCGATGATGGTGACGTTGGCCATGCCGCCGCCCTCGCACATGGTCTGCAGGCCGTAGCGCCCGCCGCGCGCATGCAGGGCGTGGATCAGCGTGGCCATGAGCTTGGTGCCCGAGGCGCCCAGCGGATGGCCCAGCGCAATGGCGCCGCCGTTGACGTTGAGCCGCGCCGGATCGGCGCCCGTGGCCTGCAGCCAGGCCAGGGGCACGGGGGCAAAGGCCTCGTTGACTTCGTACAGGTCGATGTCGGAGATGCGCATGCCGGCCTTCTTCAGCGCGGCCTGGGTGGCGGGGATGGGGGCCTCCAGCATGATCACGGGGTCATGCCCGAGCAGGCTCATGTGGTGGATGCGCGCCAGCGGCTGCACGCCCAGGGCCTTGAGGCCGCGCTCGCTGACCACCATGACGCCGCTGGCGCCATCGCAGATCTGGCTGGCCGTGGCGGCGGTCACGCAGCCGCCTTCGCGGATGGTCTTGACGCCGGCAATGCCCTCCAGCGTGGCGTTGAAGCGTATGCCTTCATCCACCGTGTGCGGCTGGCCTTCGCCCTCGGTACCGCCTTCGGCGCTGCGCGCCTGCACGGCCAGGATCTCGCGGTCGAAGCGGCCCTCGCGCGCGGCCTGCACGGCGCGCTCATGGCTTTGCAGCGCATAGGCGTCCAACTGGTCCTTGGCCAGGCCGTACTTGCCGGCCATCATCTCGGCGCCCATGAACTGGCTGAACTCCACGCCCGGATAGCGCTGCTGCATGGCCGGGCTCATGTACACGCCCAGGCCGGCCTTGGCGGGCAGGGCGTTGGGCGTGCCCATGGGCACGCGCGACATGCTCTCCACGCCTGCGGCGATCACCATGTCCATGCTGCCCGACATCACGGCCTGGGCCGCGAAATGCAGGGCCTGCTGGGACGACCCGCACTGCCGGTCCACCGTGGTGCCCGGCACGGACTCGGGCAGGGACGAGGCCAGCACGGCGTTGCGCGCCACGTTCGTCGCCTGCTGGCCGACCTGGCTGACGCAGCCCATGATCACGTCCTCGACCTGGGCCGGGTCGGCCTGGCTGCGGCGCACCAGCTCGTCCAGCACCTGGGCCGCGAGATCGGCCGGATGCCAGCCCGAGAGCTTTCCGCCGCGCTTGCCGCCTGCCGTGCGCGTGGCGGCAACGATGTATGCCTGTGCCATGGATATGTCTCCTGTTCCTGTATTCCTGGGGGGATGGTGGCCCGGCCGGCGCGGGCCGGGCATCGTCGCAAGCGACGATTCCGGCCAGGGAAAACGCGGGGACGGTTAGTGGCTGGGCGGTACGCCTAACGCGGCGCCATGCGGATGGCGCCGTCCAGGCGCACGCACTCGCCGTTGAAGTAGCCGTTGGTGATCATGGTCTCGGCCAGGTGGGCGTATTCGTCGGGCTGGCCCAGCCGCTTGGGGAAGGGGACGGAGGCGGCCAGCGCCGCCTTCACGTTGTCGGGCGCGCCCTGCAGCAGCGGCGTGTCGAAGATGCCGGGCAGGATGGTGTTCACGCGGATGCCCTCGCCCATGAGGTCGCGCGCGATGGGCAGGGTCATGCCCGTGATGCCGGCCTTGCTGGCCGAGTAGCTGGCCTGGCCCATCTGCCCGTCCTGCGCCGCCACCGAGGCCGTGTTGACGATGGCGCCGCGCTCGCCGTCGGCCAGCGGCTCCAGCGTGAGCATGCCCGCGGCCGACTTGGCGATGCAGCGGAAGGTGCCCACCAGGTTGATCTGGATGATGCGGTCGAAATTGGCCACGGGCAGGTGCCGGATCTCGCCCGTGGCCTTGTCGCGGCTGGCCGTCTTGACGGCATTGCCCGTGCCCGCGCAGTTGACCAGGATGCGCTCCTGCCCGTGGGCCGCGCGGGCCTGGGCAAAGCCCGCGTCCACGCTGGCCTCGTCGGTCACGTCCACGCGGCAGAACAGGCCGCCTGTCTCGCGCGCCAGCGCCTGCCCGGCCGTCTCGTTGAGGTCGAACAGGGCGACGCGCACGCCCCTGGCGGCCAGGCGGCGCGCGGTGGCCGCGCCCAGGCCCGATGCCCCGCCCGTGACGACGGCGCTGATGCTTGCGTCAAGCTGCATGTGTGGGTCTCCTTTGTGAGAGTCTTTGCCGCGCGCTCTGTCGCCTTGGCTCGCGACAGGGCGCGCTGCGCTGCCTATGATCTGCAGGCCAGTCTAGGAATCACCCCGCATTGCCGCCATCGTCGAAACCGACGAAAGTGCCCGCTCCTTCACTCCTGCCATGTGCTCCTCGCCCGCATGCCGTCCCCAGTGCCCATTCCTGCTCCCGGTTCCGGCTATGTGCCCCAGGCCAAGCTGAGCCCGCCGCGCGCGGCCGCAGCCCAGGTGGCGCGCCTGGCGGTGGCCGCGCGCTGGCCCGAGGCGCTGCGCGCCCGCGTGGTGCTGGTGCGTGCGCCTGCCGGCTTCGGCAAGACCACGGCCATGCGCCAGATGCGCGAGCGCCTGCAGGCCGAAGGGCAGGCCACGGCCTGGCTCACGCTGGATGCCGCCGACAACGATGTCTCGCGCTTTCTGCAATGCCTGGGTGCGGCCGTGCGCGGCCTGGGTGGCATGGCCGAGCGCGAGGCGGACGGGCCGGGCGAGCTGTCCCGGGCGCTGCAGTCGCTGGCCGGCGAGGGCCGGTCGTTTGCGTTGTTCATCGACGATTTCGAGGTGCTGCACAACGATGCCGTGCTGGGCCTGGTGCGCCAGCTGATGGAGCAGTTGCCCGTGCACGGCCGGCTGGTCATAGGCTCGCGCGCGCTGCCGGCCCTGGGGCTGGGGCGGCTGCGCACCAGCGGCCAGCTGCTCGAGATCGATGCGGCGCTGCTGCGCTTTTCAGCGGCCGAGGCCGAGGAGTTCTTTCGCCTGCGCGGCTGCGCGCTGCCGCGCGAGGCCGTGGCGCGCCTGGTGGACAAGACCGAAGGCTGGATAGGCGCGCTGTGGCTGGCCTCGCTGGCGCTGGAGCGGCATGGGGCGCACAGCGATTTCATCGAGCGCTTCTCGGGCTCGGAGCGCGCCGTGGCCGACTACCTGGCCGAGGACGTGCTGGCACAGCAGGCCGCGCCCGTGCGCGATTTTTTGCTGCGCACCAGCATCCTGCGCACGCTGGATGCCCAGGTCTGCCAGGCCCTGGTGCCGCGCGCCGATGGCGCCGCCATGCTGCAGGCGCTGGAGCAGGCCCATCTGTTCTTGCTGCCGCTGGCCGACGAAGGGCAGGGCAGGCGCAGCTGGCGCTACCACAGCATGTTTGCCGACTTTCTTCGCGCCCAGCTGCAGCGCGAGCGCCCCGGCGAGGTGCAGCGCCTGCATCTGGCGGCCAGCGGCTGGTACGAATCCTGCGGCCGGCCCGTGCCAGCCATCGAGCATGCGCTGGAAGGCGGCGACCTGCCGCATGCCCTGTCCCTGCTGGCGCGCCATGCCGAGGCGCTGATGGAGCAGGGCCGCATGCGCCTGCTGTCGCGCTGGTTCACGGCCCTGCCGGCGCCGCTGCTGGCGCGCGAGCCGCTGCTGCAGGCCGTGGCCGCCTATGCCGACTGCTTCACCCGTGGTCCCGTGCAGGCACAGCTGTGGCTGGATGCGCTGGAGCCCGGCATGGCCGCCGACCCTGCGGCGCAGGCCCTGGTCATCGCCCTGCGGCCGCTGCTGCTGGCCATGATGGACCGCGTGGAAGAGGCTGCGCCCCTGGGCCGCGAGGCGCTGGCGCGCCTGCCCAGCTGCCGGCCCTTTGCGGACAGCTCGCTGACCAATGCCATGGCCTACGTGGCATCGGTGCTGGGCGATACCGACGAGGCCCGCCGCCTGCTGGATGCGGCACGCAGCACCCAGGCCGGAAGCCTGTTCAGCCGCATGTACACCGAGGCCATGGAAGGCGTGCTGGACCTGTCCGCCGGCCGGCTGCGCCAGGCGGCAGCGCGTTTCAGGGTGGCGCTGGCTGCCACGCCGCGCAGCGCGGCCTACAACCCCACCAACGGCAATGCCTGGGCAGGCGTCCTGTACGCGGGGGTGCTCTACGAGGGCAATGACATCGACGGCGCCGATCACCTGCTGCAGGTCTACCTGCCGCTGGCACGCGATGTGGGCCTGCCCGACCACGTGATCGCCAGCTACCGCATGCGCGCGCGCATCGCCTTCCTGCGCGGCGACGTGGATGCCGCCGTGGGCCTGCTCACCGAACTGGAATACCTGGGGCACGAGCGCCAGCTGCCGCGCGTGACGGCCAGCGCGCGGCTGGAACATGCGCGCATCTTCGTGCTGCAGGGCAACCGGGCGGCCGCGTCCGAGGCGCTGGAGCGTGCCGACGACCCTGGCGTATGGCCGCGCGTGGAACGCCTGCGCCTGCCGCCGCACGAGGTGGAGGACATCGCCATCGCCCGGCTGCGCTGGGGGCTGCACTTTGGCGACTGCCGTGACGTGCGCGATGCCATCGCCCCCTTGCTGGCCGATGCGCAACTGCGCGGGCGCCGCCACCGCAGCCTCAAGCTGCAGGTGCTGTGCGCGCTGGCCGAGGCGGGCGGCGGCGACTTGGACGCCGCCGCCGCCATGCTGGCCCAGCCGCTGCGCCACGGTGCCAGCGAAGGCTTTGTGCGCCTGATGCTCGATGAGGGGCCGCTGCTCGCGCCTGTGCTGCAGCGCGTGCTGTCGCCCTCACTGTCTCCTTCACTGTCGTCCTCACTGTCGCGCCGCACGGAAGCGGCGGAGCCGGAGGCTGCCGCCCATGCGCAGCGGCTGCTGTCTGCCCTGGGCGAGCCTGCCGAGCCCGCCGATCCCCCCGAGCTGCAGGCAGCGGATGCGCCCCAGGGCCCGGCGCCGGCCACGGCGCTTGCCGAGCCCCTGACCCGCAAGGAGCTGCGCGTGCTGGAGCTGCTGGCCTCGGGCTACTCCAATGCGGCCATGGCCGAGAAACTCTTCGTCTCCGACAGCACGGTGCGCACCCACCTGCGCAGCATCAACCTCAAGCTGGGCGCGCGCAGCCGCACCCAGGCCGTGGCGCTGGCGCGGGAGCTGCGGGTTTTGCGCTAGGCCGCTGGCGGCTCAAGCCTGCAGATGGCGCGCATAGGTCAGGAACACTTCGTCACGCACCCAGCCCAGCGACTCGTACAGCGCCTGGGCGCGCAGGTTGTTGCGTGCCGTGGTCAGGTCCATGCGTGCATGGCCCGTGGCGCGGGCATGGGCTTCGGCCGCCAGCAGCAGGGCGCGGCCCACGCCCAGGCGGCGCGCATCGGGCACCACGAAGAGGTCGTAGAGCACGTAGATGGGCGCGGCCAGCACCGAGCAGAACGAGGGGTAGAGCTGGCAAAAGCCCAGGGCGCTGCCGTCCGGTCGGCGGGCCAGCAGGATCACGGATTCGCCGCGCTCCAGCCGCGCCGTGATGAAGGCCAGCGCCGCGTCGGCATCCGCAGGTTGCTCGTAGAACTGGCGGTAGGCATCGAACAGCGGGGCGATCAGCGCGGCGTCTTCGGGGATGGCGGTGTGTATGGCTGTGGAGTTCATCGGTGGTCCGGGGCGGAGGTTGCCAGCATGGCGCAGGGCAAGGATGCCGTGCTCATATCTTTGCTGAATCTCTCCATTTGGAGATGTGATTTGACCTGGATCATGGATAGGCGGAACACTCCCGGCCCATGTCCGAACAAAAGATCGAGTTCTACAAGGGGGCCGCTGGCGGCTGGGGCGCACTGCGCAGCGTGAGCCAGGCCCTGATGCGCCAGGATATCGCCGTCAAGGGCGCCAAGACGCTGCTGTCGGCCAACCAGCCCGACGGCTTCGACTGCCCGGGCTGCGCCTGGCCCGACCGCAACCACCATTCCACCTTCGAGTTCTGCGAGAACGGCGCCAAGGCCGTGGCGGCCGAGGCCACGGCGCGCCGCGTGACGCCCGAATTCTTTGCCCGGCACACGGTGGCCGAGCTCATGGCGCAAAGCGATTTCTGGCTGGAAGACCAGGGCCGGCTCACCGAGCCCATGGTGTACGACGCGGCCAGCGACCGCTACCGGCCCATCGCCTGGGACGACGCCTTTGCACTGATTGCCCGCCACCTGAACGCGCTGCCCGACCCGAACCAGGCCATCTTCTACACCTCGGGCCGCGCCAGCAACGAGGCGGCCTTCCTGTACCAGCTGTTCGTGCGCGCCTACGGCACCAACAATTTCCCCGACTGCTCCAACATGTGCCACGAGCCCAGCGGCAGCGGCATGAAGCCGCAGATCGGCGTGGGCAAGGGCACGGTGCAGCTGGCCGATTTCGAGCAGGCCGATGCCATCTTCATCTTCGGCCAGAACCCCGGCACCAACCACCCGCGCATGCTGGGCGAGCTGCGCGCAGCCCACAAGCGCGGCGCGCGCATCCTGAGCTTCAACCCGCTGCGCGAGCGCGGGCTGGAGCGCTTCCAGGACCCGCAAAGCAAGCTGGAGATGGCCACCCTGGGCGCCACGCCCATCAGCACGCACTACTTCCAGCTGCGCGTGGGCGGCGACATCGCGGCCGTCAAGGGCATCATGAAGCATGTGATCGCGCAGGACGATGCACTGGGGCACGGGTGCGGCGGCGTGCTCGACCATGCCTTCATCGCCGAACACACGACCGGCTTCGAGGCCCTGGCCGAGGACCTGCGGGCCGAGGACTGGGGCCTGCTCGAGGCCGAGTCCGGCCTGAGCCGCGCGCAGATGCAGACGGCGGCCGAGGTCTACATCGCCGCCCGCAGCACCATCGTCTGCTGGGGCATGGGCATCACGCAGCACATGCATTCGGTGGCCGCCGTGCAGATGCTGGTCAACCTGCTGCTGCTGCGCGGCAACATCGGCCGCCCGGGTGCGGGCGCCTGCCCGGTGCGCGGCCACAGCAATGTGCAGGGCGACCGCAGCATGGGCATCTGGGAGAAGCCGCCGGCCGCGCTGCTGGACCGGCTGCAGCAGGTCTTCGGCTTCGAGCCGCCGCGTGCCCACGGCGTGGACGTGGTCGAGTCCATCCGCCTCATGCTCGAAGGCAGGGGCAAGGTCTTCTTCGCGCTGGGCGGCAACTTCGCGGCGGCCACGCCCGACACGCATGCCACCTGGCAGGCGCTGCGCCGCTGCGACCTGACCGTGCATGTGGCCACCAAGCTCAACCGCAGCCACCTGGTGCACGGCCGCGAGGCGCTGATCCTGCCCTGCCTGGGCCGCACCGAGATCGACATGCAGGCCGGCGGCCCGCAGGGCGTGACGGTGGAGGACTCCATGGGCATGGTCCATATCTCCAGCGGCATCAACCCGCCTGCGTCCGAGCACCTGCTCAGCGAGATCGCCATCGTCGCGCGCCTGGCCGCCGCCACGCTGGGCGCGCAGCGGCCCGTGCACTGGCTGGAGCTGGCTGGCGACTATGCACGCATACGCGAGCTGATCGAGCAGGTCTTCGACGACTTCCACGACTTCAACGCGCGCGTGGCCGTGCCGGGCGGCTTCAAGCTGCGCAATGCGGCGAGCGAGCGCATCTGGGAGACGCCCCGGGGCAAGGCCGGCTTCTTCGTGCACGCCGTGCCGCGCGACACGCCCGTGCACCGCGCGCGCGCCGCGCGCAGCCCCGGCGCATCGTCGGTGTTCACGCTGTTCACCACGCGCTCGCACGATCAGTACAACACCACCATCTACGGCATGGACGACCGCTACCGCGGCGTCTTCGGACAGCGCCGCGTGGTCTTCATCCATGCCGAGGACATCCGCGCCCTGGGCATGAAGAATGGCGACTGGGTGGACCTGCAGACGGTGTGGGATGACGGCCAGCAGCGCAGCGCCGAGCGCTTCAAGCTCGTGGCCTATGACATTCCGCGCGGCTGCATCGCTGCCTACTATCCCGAGACCAATCCGCTGGTGCCGCTGTCGGCCACGGCCATCGTGGCGGGTACGCCCAGCTCCAAGTCCATTCCCGTGCAGCTGGTGGCGCACAGGCTGCCTGCCGTGCCGTCTCCCGCGCTGGAAGAAATGGCTGCCTGAAGTGCAAGGCATGGAAGAACTGGCCGCCGCCATCCTGCGCGAATTGGCCACCGAACCCGCACCCATGTCCCTGCCCAGGCTGGGCAAGCGACTGGGGCAGGGCGCCAGCGTGCTCATGCGCTGCCTGGCGCTGATGGGCGATGCACCCATTGCCGGCACACCGGGGCCGGGCTGGGTCAGGCTGGAGCAGGAAGAGGGGCGGTGGCTGGCGGCCCTGACGGAGCGCGGGCGCTTGTGGGTGGAGGCCGAGGCCTGTCAGGCGCTGGCCGAGGGCACGGGCCGCGTGCGGTAGAACTGCATCGGAAACTCCTGCATTTCCTTGGCGTGCTGGTTGATCACCGCGCGCTTCATCTTGCCGACCACGTGCATCTCGCAGGGCTTGCAGTCGAAGCGCAGCGTGAGTTTTTCCTTGCCGTTGATCAGCTGCAGCGGCTCGGCCTTGATCGTGCCCTTGACGCCGATGACGCCCTTGGCCTGCTTGGGGCACAGGCTCATGGAAAAGCGCACGCAATGCTTGGTGATCATCAGGCTGACTTCGCCTTCTTCTTCCTTGCTCTCGTAGGCCGCGTCGATGACCTTGACGCCGTGCTTGATGTAGAAGTCGTGCGCCTTCTGGTTGTAGACGTTGGCCAGGTAGGTCAGCGTGTCCTCGGGGAAGGGCACGGGCGGCTCCACGGGCAGGGCGCGCGGCAGGCGCACGAAGCCGGCCTGGCGCGCGGCCTCCAGCGCGGCGACGGCGTCGCGGCGCAGCTGGTTCAGGGCCGAGGCCGGCACGAACCAGGGCTGGCTCAGCTGCAGGCCGATGTCATGCACGGAGAAGATGGTGGCACCGAAGCGGCCCAGCTGCTCGCGCAGCGTGGCCTCGGCACGGGCTGCGTCGGTGGCGGCCTGGTGTTCCTGCACGATGGCGGCGGTGGCGGTGAAGCCGTCCTCGTCGGTCAGCGTGAGCGCAAAGCCGTCGGGCGTTTCCTTGAGTTCGGCCCACAGGCCGATGCGGCGGTCGCTGGACTTCTTGTCCAGCGTGCGCACCCAGGCCATGTCGCGGTTGCGGTTGACTTCCAGGCCCTTGCGCAGATCCTTGAAGCCGGCGATGGGGTCCTTGGGGAACAGGCGCCACAGCGACTTCTTCGCATCCACCGACTCGGCGCGGTTGATCTGCAGGCCCACCAGTTCCTTTTGCAGGTCGTAGTAGCACAGGCCGTCGCCGTTGTGCAGTTCGGTGTCGCGGCTCGAGGTCTCGATCTCCACGAAGTTCTCGCCCACCTTGGTGACCCAGCCGATGGCGCGGCCCGGTGTCTTGGGCGTGTCGAAGGCGCCGATGTCGTCCTTGCGGCCGTTGACGAAGTAGTCGGTGAACTCGCGGTTGAAGTTCTGGTCGGGGTCGGGCGTGAAGCTGAACGTGGTGCTGCCCGAGGACGAGCGCGCCAGCGGCGTGTCGGAGAATTCGCGCTCCTCGATGATTTCGTCCAGCAGCTTGCGGTAGTGGGCCGTGATGTTCTTCACGTAGCCCATGTCCTTGTAGCGGCCCTCGATCTTGAAGCTGCGCACGCCGGCGTCGATCAGTGCGCGCAGGTTGTCGCTCTGGTTGTTGTCCTTCATGGACAGCACGTGCTTTTCGTGGGCAATGATGCGGCCGCTGGCGTCCAGCACCTCGTAGGGCAGGCGGCAGGCCTGGTTGCAGTCGCCGCGGTTGGCGCTGCGGCCCGTGTGGGCGTGGGTGATGTAGCACTGGCCCGAGTAGGCCACGCACAGCGCGCCGTGCACGAAGAATTCGATGGTGGTGCGCGCCGGGTCGGTGGCCGCACGCACGGCGGCGATCTGCTGCAGGTCCAGCTCGCGCGCAACGACGATCTGCGACAGGCCGGCGTCCTGCAGGAAGCGCGCCTTCTCGGGGGTGCGGATGTCGGTCTGGGTGCTGGCGTGCAGCTGGATGGGCGGCAGGTCCAGCTCCAGCAGGCCCATGTCCTGGATGATCAGCGCGTCGGCACCGGCCTCGTAGATCTGCCAGGCCATCTTGCGCGCGGCCTCCAGTTCATCGTCGCGCAGGATGGTGTTGAGCGTGATGAAGATGCGGCTGCCGAAGCGGTGCGCGTGGTTGATCAGGCGCTGCAGGTCGCGGATGTCGTTGCCCGCCGTGGCGCGCGCGCCGAAGGCCGGGCCGCCGATGTAGACGGCGTCGGCGCCATGGTTCACGGCCTCGATGCCGATGTCGGCATCGCGCGCGGGAGACAGGAGTTCGAGCTGGTGGGGCAGGAGGGACATGGGGCTTTGTGGTGTTCTGTGTTCGTACCCGCACCGGCGTGGGGGTGCCGGGCGTCGGGCGCAATGCGGGGGAAACTGGCCCCCACGCTACCCTTGCTGCGCAAGGTCCGCTGCCCCCCAAGGGGGCCGCTTTTTGTCTTGGGGCGGTCCGGCGACGAAAACCTCGCAGCCCGCTTGCGGTGAGGCGCAGCATTATCGCCGCAGCCCCGAAAAAACGCGCGCCAGGGGGTATGCGCCCGATGCCCGGACGCGCAGCGCCGGTTTTTGCCTATCCTTTAGGATGCGCACTGCACGGGCCGGGCCGCCATGCCGGACACCCTGGCCCGTGCCTGCTCCGCCCTCTGCCTGGTGCGCTTTCGCTGCGCCAGTCCTTGACCGGCCGGGCAGCGCCAGACTGGCCACGCCGCAGCGGATTTCGCTGGCCAAGGCGCCGTTTCACTGATTGACCGTTTTTTCCAGGAGTTGCCATGCACGCCTCGATTCGCCATTTCCCGTGGGCCGGCCCTGCCCTGCTGTGCGCCATGCTGGGCAGCGGTGGCCTGGCCTGGGCGCTGCCGGGAAGCGGCCCGGCCAACGGGCAGGCGGCAGGCGCTCCCGCTGCGGCGGCTGCACCCGGTACGGCCGCTGCACCCGCTGCGCCCGCTGCACCGGGTTCAGCCGATGCGCCCCTGGTGGTGCGCATTGCCCATGCCGGGCCGGTGTCCGGCCCCATTGCCAGCCTGGGCAAGGATGAGGAAAACGGCGTGCGCATGGCCCTGGACGATCTCAATGCCAAGGGCCTGGAGATCGGCGGGCGCAAGCTGCACTGGAAGCTGGAGGCCGGCGACGACGGCGGCGACCCCGGCCAGGCCGTGGCCCTGGCCCGGCGCCTGTGCGACAAGAAGGTGGCGGCCGTGGTCGGCCACCTGCAGTCGGGCACCACGCTGCCGGCCACGTCCATCTACCACGACTGCGGCATCGTCATGGTCACGCCTGCGGCCAGCAACCCGGCCATCACCCAGTCGGGCTATGACACCACGTACCGCGTGATCGCCGACGACCGCGCCATGGTCGATGCGCTGGTGTCCCACGCCGTGGGCAAGCTGGGCGTCAAGCGCGTGGCCATCATCGATGACCGCTCGGCCTACGGCCAGGGCATCGTGGCGCTGTTCGAGGCCCAGGCGCGCGAGCAGGGCATCGAGATCGTGGACAAGCAGTACACCGGCGACAAGTCCACGGACTTCGTCCCCATCCTCACGGCCATCAAGGGCAAGAAGCCCGACGCCATCTTCTTCGGCGGCCTGGATGCCCAGGCCGGCCCCATGCTCAGGCAGATGGCCCAGCTGGCCATGGACAAGGTGCGCTTTCTGGGCGGCGACGGCCAGTGCACGCTGCGCCTGCCCGAGCTGGCCGGCAACGCGGCGCCGCTGCGCAACGTGACCTGCGCCGTCGGCGGCAGCCCGTTGGAGCGCATGCCGGGCGGCACCGCCTGGAAGCAGCGCTATGACCAGCGCTTTGCCGACCAGTACCAGGTCTTCAGCCCCTACGCCTACGATGCCACCATGGTGCTGGCCCAGGCCATGGTGCGGGCCGATTCCATCCGGCCCGATGCCTATATCCCCTATCTGCGCCAGACCCGGTATGAGGGCGTGACGGCGCCGATTGCCTTCACGCCCCAGGGCGAGCTGCAGGCGCCGGTGGTCACGCTGTACCACTACGCGCAGGGCGTGCGCAAGGCGCTGCCCTGACGCGCTGACAACGTGGCTGCCGAACCCCCTTTCTTGCCGCAGGCCGACGACGAGGCCTGGATGCGCGCCGCCCTGGAGCTGGCACGCGCCGCTGCCGGGGCGGGCGAGGTGCCCGTGGGCGCCGTCATCGTCAAGGGCGGCGCCATCATCGGCCGGGGCCGCAACGCGCCCGTGGCCCACGGCGATCCCACGGCCCATGCCGAGGTGCTGGCGCTGCGCGATGCGGCCGCGCACCTGGGCAACTACCGGCTGGACGACTGCACGCTCTACGTGACCCTGGAGCCGTGCACCATGTGCAGCGGCGCCATGCTGCATGCGCGCCTGGGCCGCGTGGTCTATGGCGCGGCCGAGCCGCGCACGGGCGCGGCCGGATCGGTGCTGGACGTGTTTGCGCTGCCGCAGATCAACCACCACACGCAGGTGACGCGCGGCGTGCTGGCCGGCGAATGCGCGGCCCTGATGTCGGACTTCTTTCGCATGCGCCGCGCCGAGCAGCGCGCGGCCCAGCCGCATCCGCTCAAGGACACGGCGCTGCGCCATGCGGATTCCACCTTCGGCGGCTTTGCCCAGCCGCAGTGGCGCAGCGACCTGCCGGCGCTGGCAGGCCTGCGCCTGGCCGTGGTCGATGAAGGACCGCACGATGCACCGCTGACCTGGCTGTGCCTGCACGGCAGCCCGGCATGGGGCCAGCTGTTCCAGCCCATGCTGCCCGGGTGGCTCCAGGCCGGCCATCGCGTGGTCGTTCCCGACCTGCCGGGCTTTGGCCGCAGCGACCAGCCCAAGAAGGACAAGGCGCACAGCGCGGCCTGGCATGTGCAAGTGCTGCTTGAGCTGGTGCTGGCGCTGGACCTGCGGAACATCGTGCTGGTCGGCCATGACGATGGCGCGCACCTGGGCCTGGCCGTGGCGCAGGCCGAGCCCGCCCGTTTTTGCGGCGCCTGGCTCATGAATGCCTGGCCCGCAGGCCCGGCGCCCCATGCCTGCATGCAATGGTTTGCGCAGGCGGCGCGCAAGCCGTCATGGCCCGTGGGCCGCGCCATGCGCGAGGCGGGTGAGGAGGCTGGCGCACAGCCGCAGGCCTGGAACCTGCCGTTTTCCCAACCCGGCCACCGCGCCGCGCTGCAGGCCTGGCCCCGCGTGCGGGCCGAAATGCCTGCGCTGCCGATGGCGTTGCTGGCGCAGTGGAGCCAGCAGCAGCGCCTGTGGGTGCAGGGCGGCGAGCACGATGTGCTGCTGCCCGCGCCCGCATGGCGACAGGCCTGGCTGCAGGCGCTGCCACAGCTGCCGCCGGCGCAGCTGCGCCTATCCCCGTGCGGCCATTGGGTTCCCCTGTGCGCAGCCGGCATGGTGGCCGACGCTGTGGAATACTTCCGCCCATAGGCCAGCGCCGCCGGCCCCTTGCCGGGGCTGCGCGGCGCCAGGTCCCCGTCTTCACTCCCCTTGCAATATGGAGCATGCCGGCCAGGGCCGGCATGGAACCACCTTGGCCACTTCGCGCAGTTCCCGCACCCCCCGCAAAACGGCAGCCGCTACCGCTACCGTTTCAGCCCCCGTTTCTGCTCCCGCAGATCACTCGCACGAGCATGTGCATTCAGCCGACGGCCAGTGCTGCGCGCATGGCCACGGGCGTGCCGATGACCATGGGGATGCCCACGACCACGAGCATGTGCACGCCGCCGACGGCAGCTGCTGCGGCCACGCGCATGACCAGGGTCCGCGCCACATCTATATCTACTCGCCCGCCGGCGCCGTGCGCGACAAGGCCGGTTTCAAGCGGGCTGTTCGCCGCCTGGAGGCCATGGGCCACCAGGTGGAGATCGATGCCGATGCGCTGAGCAGCCACCAGCGCTTTGCCGGCGACGACGCCACGCGCCTGGCGGCCATCGACCGTGCGGCGGCCAGCGGTGCCGACCTGGCGCTGCCCACGCGCGGCGGCTACGGCCTCACGCGCATCCTGCCGGGCATCAAGTACAAGGCCGTGGCCAAGGCCATCGCAGGCGGCACGCGTTTCGTGGGCCTGAGCGACTTCACGGCGCTGTCGCTGGCCCTGCTGGCCAGGACCGGCGCCACCACCTGGGCCGGCCCGCTGCTGGTGCACGACTTCGGCCGCCCCGACGACGAGGGCGGCGTGGACGACATCATGCTGGACTGCTTCAACGACCTGCTCAGCGGCCAGGGCGAGGGCGCAGGCTGGCAGATGCCGAAGATCGGCCTGCGCGAAGACGGCAAGCCTGCCGTCAAGGACTTCTACATCAGCGGCGGCGCCACGCTGTGGGGCGGCAACCTGGCCGTGCTGGTGTCCCTGCTGGGCACGCCGTACTTCCCGCAGATCAAGGGCGGCATCCTGTTCCTGGAAGACGTGGGCGAGCATCCCTACCGCGTGGAGCGCATGCTGACCCAGCTGCTGCATGCGGGCGTGCTGGCCCAGCAAAAGGCCATCGTGTTCGGCCAGTTCAGCGAGTTCAAGCTCAGCTCGCATGACAAGGGCTTCAAGCTGCAGACCGTGATCGACTGGCTGCGCAGCCAGGTCAAGTGCCCCGTGCTGCAGGGCCTGCCCTACGGCCATGTGCCGACCAAGGTGATGCTGCCCGTGGGCGCGCCCGTGTCGCTGTCGGTCGAAGGGCGCGATGCGCTGATCTACTGGGGCCACGTGCACTGAGCGGCAAGGAGCAGACGGCATGCTGCAGATGTGGGAGTTCGCGGCCTACCCGCTGCTGGCGCTGATGTTCGTCGGCATCTTCACGCGCGAGGTGATCGCGCCGGCCTCGCGCAACCATTGCGACCGGCGCTGGCTGATCCTGTCCACGCTGCTGGGCCTGGGCACGCTGGCCACCACCTTGGCGGTAGGCCATCTGTTCTCGGACGGCATCCGCCGCCATGCGCTGCTGGACGTGGGCCGGCAATGGCCGGCCTGGGCCGTGGGCGCACTGAGCTTTGTGCTCACCAGCTTTGTCTTTTACTGGTGGCACCGCGCCACGCACCGGTCGGACACGCTGTGGCGCCTGTTCCACCAGCTGCACCACAGCGCGCCGCGCGTGGAGGCGCTCACGGCGTTTTTCGCCCACCCCATGGACACGGCGGCCGCCGTGCTGCTGAGCGCGCTGTCCAGCTACTGGGTGCTGGGGGCCAGCCCGCTGGCTGCCGCCTTCGCCATCGGCCTCACGGGGGCGTTCGACCTGTTCCTGCATGCCGACATCCGCACGCCGCGCTGGCTGGGATACATCGTGCAGCGGCCCGAGATGCACACCGTGCACCACCAGTACGGCCACCATGCGCAGAACTACGGCCTGCCCGTCTGGGATCTGCTGTTCGGCACCTGGGCCAATCCGGCCGAGCGGGTGGAGCGCCTGGGCTTTGATGCCGACAAGGCCGAGCGCGTGACCGACATGCTGCGCTGGCAAGACGTGCACAAGCAGAACTCCCCCTGAGGCGCTGCGCGCCTTCCCCTCTCGCTTCGCGGGGGGGGACGACAGCCTCGATGCGGGGCGGCGCGGCCGGCGTAGGCCCTTGCTCGCTGTCCCTTGTTCTTGGCCGCACCAGTTTTTGAGGCTCTGTACGGTGGCGGGGGGCTGACTGCTATTCGAGGTAGCGGCCGTTTTCCTTGCGGCGGGCGCGCATGCCGGTGCGCAGGAAGAGCACGGTGCCGCCTTGCTCGGCCAGCGGCGCGCGTGTGTCGCCGGACAGGTGGGCATCCAGGCGCTGGGGCAGGTTCTCCAGCAGGGAGCGGATGGCGGACAGGTCGGTGTCGGCCGCTTCGGGGTGGTCGCGCACGAAGCCTTCAAGGTAGGCGCGGGCATCGGCCTGCAGCTGCTCGCGCGTGGTGGCCAGCGAGACGTAGCTGACGCCGGCCTGGCCCGGCGCCTCGGTTCCCAGCAGGTAGCAGCCTATGTAGTCACCACGGGGCTGGCCCACGGGCGGGTCCTGGCTGAGCTTCTTCAAGAGGCTGAAAGGCCACATTCCTGGTACTTCCTGTTTCTGTCTGGCGCCCTGCATCCATTTGCGCAGGGCGGGCGCTGATTGTCGCCTGAAGGCGGGGCCAGACTTGCTGACGATTCGTCGTGAGCAATGTGAGCAATGGACCAGTTCATATGCTACAAACTGCAACACTACGATATGAAAAAAAGCAGGGGGAAGGGAGAAGAATGGGAATCATGCGAATCCTGAACTCGCGATGGTGGAGCGTGGGCGCCGTGGCGTTGGTCGGCTCGGCCTTGCTGGCCGGTAGCGCGGTGGCCATCTATGCCGTGCGCGTGCAGCCGGTGCTCGACGGACAGCTCACGCTGGCCGGCCTGGAGCAGCCCGTGCGTGTGCGGCGCGACGAGGCCGACATCACCCACATCAGCGCCTTCACGCCGCAGGACCTGTGGCGCGCGCTGGGCCATGTGCATGCGCAGGAGCGCGGCTGGCAGCTGGAGTTCAACCGCCGCCTGATGCACGGCACGCTGTCGGAGATCCTCGGGCCGGCCACGCTGGATACCGACAAGCTCATGCGTGCGCTGGACATACGCGGCGCGGCGCGGCGCCAGTACGCATCCCTGCCCGCCAACGCGCGCGAGGCGCTGCAGGCCTACAGCGAGGGCATCGCGGCCTTCTATGCGGCCCTGCCCATGCGCCAGCATCCGCAGGTGCCCGAATTCATGCTGCTGGGCACCACGCCGGGCGGAGGCGACAGCTCGGCCTGGGCGCCCGAGGACAGCGTGGGCTGGGCGCTGATGATGGCGCTGGACCTGGGCGGCAACTGGGGCAACGAGTTCGCGCGGCTGGCCGCGCTCTCGCAACTGGACACACAGCAGCTGTGGCAGCTGATGCCGCCCTATCCGGGCGAGGCGCCGGCCACCGCCACCGATCTGGCCGCGCTTTACCGGGGGCTGGGCGTGTACCGCCAGGAGGCACAGGCGGCGTCTGCGCCCAAGGTGGCTGCCGCCGGCGAGGCGAGCGATGCCTGGGCCCGCTGGTCCCGCGACATGGTGCGCGATGCGGGCACCAACGACGGCAAGGGCAGCAACAACTGGGTGCTCTCGGGCAGCCGCACGGTCAGCGGCAAGCCCCTGCTGGCCAACGATCCCCATCTGGGCCTGAGCGCGCCCGCCATCTGGTACTACGCGCGTCTGCAGTCGCCCGCCGGCCATGCGCAGGACGGCACGCCGCTGGCGCCCATCGATGTGGTGGGGGCCACCCTGCCGGGCCTGCCCTTCGTGGTGCTGGGGCGCACGCGCGAGGTGGCCTGGGGCTTTACCAACACCAATCCCGATGTGCAGGATCTGTACCTGGAGCAGATCGATCCAGGCAACCCGGGCCGCTACCGCACGCCGGACGGCTGGGCGCCTTTCACCGAGCGCAGCGAGCGCATCAGGGTCAAGGGCCGGGCCGATGTGCAGCTCACGCTGCGCAGCACGCGCCACGGCCCCGTGATCAGCGATGTGCAGCCCCAGTACGAGGCCGTGCTCGACAAGCGCCGCTACGCCGTGGCCCTGCGCTGGGCGGCGCTGGACACCGACAACCTCACCGTGCAGGCCGGCCTGCGCGCCAACGAGGCGCGCAGCGTGGCCCAGCTGTTCGAGGCCTTTGCCGACTACCACTCGCCCATGCAGAGCATCGTCGCGGCCGATGTCCATGGCGACATCGGCTTCAAGGCCGCAGGCCGGGTGCCGCTGCGCGCGGCCGACAACGACCTGCGCGGCGTGGCGCCCGCGCCGGGCTGGGAGGCACGCTACGACTGGCAGGGCTGGTTGCCCTACGACCAGGCCCCGCAGGACGATGGAACGGCGCAGGGCTATCTGGCCACCGCCAACCAGCGCATCACGCGCGAGGGCTATGCCCACTTCCTCACCCAGGACTGGAGCCTGCCGTACCGGCACCTGCGCATCACCGAACTCATCGATGCGAAGGACAGGCACGACGTGGTCAGCATGGCCTCCATCCAGAACGACCAGACCTCGCTGGCCGCCCGCGCCCTGCTGCCGCAAATGCTCAAGGCCCTGGACGAAGCGCCGGCCGCACATCCGCTGGCCGGGCAGGCGCGCCGGGTGATGGCGCAGTTCGACGGCCGCATGGATGCCGCGCAGGCCGCGCCCCTGATCTTTGCCGCCTGGGTGGACGAACTCACGCGCGGCCTGGTGATCCCGCGCATTGGCGCCCAGACCTTTGCGGCCACCTATGGCAAGCGCGATTACCGCGCGGGCATCGAAGGCATGCTGGAGCGCCGCGATGGCTGGTGGTGCGCAGCGGCGGGCTGCAGCGCCCAGGTCAGCCAGGCGCTGGACCGGGCGCTGGCGCGCCTGCAGGCCACGCAGGGCAGCGACCTGGGCCGCTGGCGCTGGGGCGCGGTGCATGCGGCCCTGAGCAGCCACCGGCCGCTGGGCAGCGTGGGGCTGCTGGCGGGCATCTTCAATGTCAGCGTGCCTTCGGGCGGCGACAGCTACACCGTCAACGTGGGCCAGTACCTGCCCGGCGATGCCAGGGCGCCGTTCGCCAACCGCCATGCGGCATCGCTGCGCGCCATCTACGACCTGGCCGAGCCCGAGCGCTCGCTGTTCATCTACCAGACCGGCCAAAGCGGCGTGGCCCTGTCCAGCCGCTATGCGGACATGTCTGCCGAATGGGCCGACGGCCGCTACCGGCCGCTGCAGATGGCGCCCGCGCGCTGGCGCCATTCCATGATGCTGCGGCCCCAGTAGGTTGCAGCAGGCTGCAGCAGCGGCGCGCGCAGGCCTCAGGTGCCGAGGAATTGCTCGATCAGCCCGGCCACGGCCGCCGGCTGGTCGTGGTGCAGCATGTGGCCGGCGTCCTGGACCACGGCCGTGCGGCAGTCGGCAATCTGCCCGATGCGCTCGTGGTACTCGGCCAGCGTGTAGCGGTCCTTCCACCACATGCCCAGGCTGTCGTCGCTGGCTTCGATGGCCAGAACGGGCGCGGTGATGGCACGGTACAGGGCCAGGATTTCTTCCACGCGGAACAGCTGCGCGCTGATGAGCTTGTGCGCCGTGTCGCCCAGGATTTCCCAGCGGCCCTGCGCATTGGGCGCCGCCCAGTGGTGGGCCAGCCACAGCGCCTTGTCCTCGGGCAGGCGGCGGTTGGTCTTCATCAGCCGGCGCGCCACGTCCTGCACGCTGTCATAGCTCTTGAGTTCCATGCCGCCGCTGCGCAGCTGGCGCAGCTCGTCCATCCACTGCGCATAGCGCGCAGGCGCCTGGTCTGGCCGGGTGGCCGGCATGCCGAAGCCTTCGAGGTTGACCAGCCGGCGTATGCGCGCAGGCCGCGCGCCCGCATACATCATGGACACGTTGCCGCCCATGCTGTGGCCCACCAGGTCCACGGGCGTATCGCCCGCCAGGGTGTCCAGCAGATGGTCCAGGTCGCCCAGGTAGTCGGCAAAGTCATGCCGGTCGGCAGGCCAGGCCGGCCGGCTCAGGCCGAAGCCGCGCCAGTCCGGCGCGATGATGCGGCGCCCCGCCATGAAGGCCTCGCCAAAGGCATCGACCACGAACTGGTAGGAGGCCGCCACATCCATCCAGCCGTGCACCAGCACCAGCGGCGCCAGCCCGGGATCGCCATCCACAGGTCCCCACTCGCGCACGTGGTACTCCATGGTGCGCACCGGCACCATGCGCGAGCGCCAGGGGCGTGTGGGAGCGTAGATGGGCGCTTCTTCAGCGGCCGTGGCGGGGAGGGAAGAGGGGGCTTGCAGCATCCCGCCGATTATTCCGGTTTGCTGCTGTGCAGCAGTCAGGGGCGGGACAGCGGTGGCGCGGGATTTCCCTGTGGCGGCAGACCCGCAGGTAGTAACCCGAGCGCCGCCGCCGCTGATGCACGGCATCAGAAACAATGATTGGCCGGCCGGGCCGGCGCTGCCTACAGTGGGTTGCAGATCGACCGCACAACAACCCGAAGGAGACAGCAATGCAGCAACGCAGATGGCTGACGGCCGCCATGGCCGCAGGATTGTGGGGCGCCGCCATGGCGGCCCAGGCCGGCACGGTGACGGTGCTGACGTCGTTTCCCAAGGAGCTGACCACGGCCTACCAGAAGGCCTTCGAGGCGGCCAATCCGGGGATCAAGATCGAGATCCTGAACAAGAACACCACGGCCGCCGTGGCCTATGTGCGCGAGCTGCCCGAGGGCCAGCGGCCCGACATCATGTGGGCCAGCGCCCCTGATGCCTTCGAGGTGCTGGCGCGCAACAAGCTGTTGACCGCCGCGCCCGAGACGCGCAATCCGGCCGCGCCCGCCAAGATCGGCAACTACCCGCTCAACGACCCGCAGGGCCTGTACTACGGCCAGGCGCTGGCAGGCTACGGAATCATGTGGAACACGCGCTACCTGAAGGCGCACAAGCTGGCGGCGCCCAAGGAGTGGAGCGATCTGACGCGGCCCGAGTACTTCGGCCACATCGCCATCTCCTCGCCCTCGCGTTCGGGCACCACGCAGTTGACGGTGGAGACCATCCTGCAGGGCGAGGGCTGGGACAAGGGCTGGCGCCAGCTGCTGTCCATGATGGGCAACGCCGCCGCCGTGACCGACCGCAGCTTTGCCGTGCCCGATGGCGTGAACAACGGCCAGTACGGCATAGGCATCGTGATCGATTTCTTCGGGCTGGCGGGCAAGTACTCGGGCTTCCCGGTGGACTTCGCCTACCCGGCGATGACGGCTGTGGTGCCGGCCAACATCGCGCTGATCGCGGGCGCCAAGAATGCCGACGAGGCGCGCAAGTTCATGGCCTTCACCATGTCGGTGCCGGGCCAGCAGCTGCTGTTCGACCCCAAGATCAGCCGCCTGCCCATCCTGCCCTACAGCCAGCTCAAGGCGCCGGCCGGCTACCCCGTGCCGCAGGAGGTGGCGCAGCGCGCCAAGGTGCAGTTCGATGCCAACCTGTCCGAGTCGCGCTATGCCGTGGTGATCAGCCTGTTCGACCAGATGGTGACCTTCCGCCTCAAGGAGCTGCAGGCGGCCACGCGCGCCATCCAGGAGGCGCACAAGGCCCTGCAGGCCAAGCCCAATGCCAAGGGGCAGGAGCTGCTGGCGCAGGCGCGCGACATCGCCTACTCGCCGCTGGTGGGCGAAGCCAATGTGAAGGACGAGCAGTTCCTGGAGCTGTTCCGCAAGAGCCGGCGCGACGTGGCCGTGTCCAAGGAGCTGACGGGCCTGGAGCAGATGTGGGCCGACAAGGCGCGTGCCAACTACGAGCGCGCAGGCAAGCTGGCCGCCGAGGCGCGCGGCCTGGCCCGGTAAGTGGCGGGCGCAGGGGCCCGGCACCGGGCGCCTGCATGCACTCCCCTTGACAGTCTCTTTCGCTGCGGAGCATTCGCATGAGCATCGATTCCATGGCGGCGCCCGTCGTCGCCCCCCTTGCTGCGCGCGCACGGCGCATTCCGTCGGGCTGGGGGCCGTGGCTGGCCTTCGCGCTGATCCTGGCCTTTTTGCTGGCCTTTCTCATCGTGCCCGTGGGCATGGTGGTCTACACCGCCTTCGTCAATGAAGGCGGCGGGCTCACGCTGGGGCACTTCGGCAATTTCTTCGGCCAGACCGTCTTCCGCGAGTCGTTCTTCAACAGCCTGGGCGTGTCCCTGGCCAGCGTGTTCTTCGCCAGCCTGATCGCCGTGCCGCTGGCCTACCTGACCGTGCGCTTCGAGTTCCGGGGCGCGCTGCTGATACAGACGCTGGGCGTGCTGCCGCTGATCATGCCGCCCTTCGTGGGGGCGGTGGCGCTGCAGCTGATCTTCGGGCGCAGCGGCTCGGTCAACCTGCTGCTGGACGACTGGTTCGGCTTCACCGTGCCCATCATGGAGGGGCTGACGGGCGTGATCTTCGTGGAGAGCATCCACTACTTCCCGTTCATCCTGCTCAACCTCGTGGCGGCCATGCGCAATATCGACGGGGCCATGGAGGAGTCGGCGCTGAACCTGGGCTCGCGTGGATTCCGGCTGTTCCGGCGCGTGATCTTTCCGCTGGCCATGCCCGGCTACCTGGCGGGCGCGGCCCTGGTGTTCGTCAAGGTGTTCGACGACCTGGGCACGCCGCTGGTGATGGGCGTGACCAATATGCTGGCGCCCCAGGCCTATCTGCGCATCACCTCGGTGGGGCTCGATGATCCGCTGGGCTATGTGATCAGCGTGATCATGATCGCGTTCTCCATCGTCGCCCTGTGGCTGGCTGCGCGGGTGATGAAGGGCAAGGACTACGCCACGCTGCAAAAGGGCGGCAGCGCGCTGCAAAAGCGCCGGCTGTCGGCCTGGGAGGCGCTGCTGGCTTATGGCTGGATCGCCCTGGTGCTGCTGGTGGTGCTGGCGCCGCACATCGGCATCTTGCTGATGTCGTTCTCCAAGGTCTGGAGCTTTTCGGTGCTGCCCGACAGCTATACGCTGGAGCACTACGCCACGGTGTTCACCGACTCGGGCTACATGATCGGCAACACGCTGCTGTACTGCCTGATGGCGGCGGGCATCGACGTGGTGATCGGCACGGCCATCGCCTACCTGATCCTGCGCACCCGGCTGCCTGCCCGGCAGTGGCTGGACTACCTGGCCTCGGTGGCGCTGGCGATTCCGGGGCTGGTGCTGGCCATCGGCTACCTGCGGCTGTTCAAGGGCGTGAACCTGCCCTTCACCGATACGCCCATCGTCACCACCTGGGTGCTGATCATGCTGGCCTATGCGGTGCGGCGGCTGCCGTATGCGCTGCGCTCGTGCATGGCGGCGCTGCAGCAGGTGCACATCTCGCTGGAGGAGGCCGCGCAAAGCCTGGGCGCGGGCCGCACCAGCGTGATACGGCGCGTGATGGTGCCGCTGATGGCCGGCGGCATCCTGGCCGGCTTCGTCACCAGCTTCATCACGGCGGCGGTGGAGCTGTCGGCCACCATCATGCTGGCCTCGGCCCAGAGCCAGGCGCCCATGAGCTACGGCATCTACCTGTACATGCAAAGCATCTCGGGGCGCGGACCCGGTGCGGCATTGGGCGTGCTGGCCGTGGTCGTGGTCGGCCTGGGCACGTATTTCTCGCACCGCTTCGTGGAGCGCTCGCGCGCCACCGTGCAATCGACTTCGGAGTGAACCGCCATGCACCTGGACCCTGTCTCCCTCGAATGCAGGCACATCAGCCTGAGCTACGGCAGCAACGAAGTGCTGCGCGACGTCAACCTCAAGATCGAGCCCGGCGAGTTCTTCGCGCTGCTGGGGCCTTCGGGCTCGGGCAAGTCCACGCTGCTGCGGCTGATCGCGGGCTTCAACCGGCACCAGCGCGGCGAGCTGCTGGTGGGCGGGCAGGACATCACGGGCGTGCCGCCGCATGCGCGCAACATCGGCATGGTGTTCCAGAACTACGCGCTGTGGCCGCACATGACGGTGTACGACAACGTGGCCTTCGGCCTGGTCGAGCGCCGCGAAAGCCGCGACACCATCCGCCGCAAGGTGGGCGAGGTGCTGGAGCTGGTGGGCCTGTCGCAGTACGCGCAGCGCCGCCCGGGCCAGCTGTCGGGCGGGCAGCAGCAGCGCGTGGCGCTGGCGCGCACCGTGGTGATCGCGCCCAAGCTGCTGCTGCTGGACGAGCCGCTGTCCAACCTCGACAAGCAGCTGCGCGTGCAGATGCGCGAGGAACTGCGCAGCCTGCAGCGCAAGCTGGGCCTGACCACCATCTTCGTCACCCACGACCAGGAGGAGGCCATGACCACGGCCGACCGCATGGCCGTGCTCGACAAGGGCGTGCTGCAGCAGGTGGGCTCGGCGGCGGGACTGTACGACTATCCGGCCAACCGCTTCGTGGCGGGCTTTGTCGGCACGGCCAATGTGCTGGAGGGCGAGGTGCTGCCAACGACAGGCGAGTCGCTGGTCTTCAAGGTGCCGGGCCTGGGCACGCTGACCCTGCCGCGCCCGGCCCAGCCGCCCGTGCCGGGGCGCGCTGCGCTGGCCTTCCGGCCGCACCAGGTGCAGATTGCGGTGCGCGACGATGCGGGCGATGCCTCGCGTGTGTGGGTGGAAGGACAGATCGAGAGCGCCGAATTCCTGGGCGAGTTCTCGCGCTACCGCGTGCGCGTGGGCGAGGTGGCCGTGGTCGCCGACCAGGCGCACTACGCAGGCATTGCCATGTTCCCCATGGGCATGCCGGTGCGCCTGGGCATCGAGCCCACGCAGCTGCGCTACCTCGATGAGTGAACGATGAGACGGCTAGGGATGTTCCCTGAAACCCGGGCCTGCCCGGGCCGCAGGCCCTGGCGCCTGCGCTAGGCTGGCCGCCCATGGAGATGTATCAGCTGCGCGCCTACGTCACGGCGGCCACACTGGGCAGCGTCACGCGCACGGCCGAGGCCCTGCACCTGACGCAGCCCGCCATCACGGCCCAGATCAAGGCGCTGGAGGAAGAGCTGGGCGTGGCGCTGTTCGACCGGCGCCCGGGCCGCATCAGCCTCACGCGGGCCGGCGAGGCCCTGATGGAGCCCGCCCGGCAGGTGCTGGATGCGGCAGGACGCCTGCAGGGCCAGGCCCGCGAGCTGCAGGGCGAGGTCACCGGCCAGCTGCTGCTGGGCACGGTGGCCGACCCCGAGGCGCTGCGCCTGGGCTCGCTGCTGCATGGCCTGGTGGAGGCGCTGCCGCTGCTGGACATCAAGACACGCCAGGGCTGGGCCGAGGAGCTGCGCGCGCAGGTCGCGGCCGGCGGCCTGCAGGGCGCGTTCTATATCGGCGCCCATATGCCGCGCGACCTGGGCGCGCTGGTGCTGCAGACACTGCACTACCGCGTGGCGGCGCCGCCCGCGCTGCGCGAACGCGTCCTGCAATCGGGCTGGAAGGACCTGGCGCAACTGCCCTGGATCGGCGCGCCAGCGCAGCACCATGAGCAGGCCCTGCTGCTGGCGCTGTTCGCCCGCCAGGGGCTGAGCCCCAATCAGATCGTGGAAAGCGATGCCGCCGCCGCGCCCGAGAGCCTGGTGCGCGCCGGCCTGGGCCTGGCGCTGCTGCGCGAGGACCGCGCCCTGGCCGCGGCCGAGCATGGCTGCGTGGCCATCTGGCCGCATGCGCGCGTGTCGGCGCAGCTGGGCTTCATCCATCCGCGCGAGGCCGAGCACGACCCGGCCCTGGTGGCCACGCTGTCGCAGCTGCGCAGGGTCTGGGGGCTGACCGAGGTTCAGGCGGCGGCGCCGCCGCCGGCCTGAGGGGTCCCTGCCTGGACGATGGCCTCGACCAGCGCATCGAGGCTGCCCTGGCGTTCCTGCTCGCCCACCTCGAACAGCTCCAGCACGCCGGTGCCGCGCAGGATGGCGAAGGCCATGGCCGCAAAGCCCTGGGGGCGGGGATGGTGGGCCGCGATCTCGGGGAAGACGTCCAGGAAGCGGGTGTAGAACACGCTGTCCACATGTACCCGGCGCGCGTCCACGCGGTCGAACAGCGAGGGGGAGGCCTTGCAGCCGAAGAACATGCTCCAGGCCGCCTGGTAGTTGGCCGCGCCGAAGATGTTGTCCCAGGCCAGGGTGACGAAGGTCTGTGCACGCTCGCGCAGGGGCAGGGCCTTGTCGGGCCAGACCGTGCCCTGGTCGCTCAGCGGCTCCATGACCTCGATGACCAGCCGCTCCATCAGCGCATCGCGGCTCTCGAAGTGGTGCTGCAGCGCGCCCAGCGACACATCGGCGCCGCGCGCGATGGCCTGCAGCGTGGCGCTCTTGAAGCCGCCCTCGCGCAGCAGCGCCAGGGCGGAGTCGATGATCTTGCGTTGCGTTGTCTCCACACGCTCGGTCTGCGGCGTGCGTGCGCGCCGCTGCGTGGCGGACGTCGTCATGTTCTGGGCTCCAGAGGGCAAAAAAATAATAGTAGATTGTTTTTGTTTGTTGCGGGCGTTCAACCGTTGCCGGAGTGCGGCATGGCGGGCGGCAATGCGTCGATGGCCTTTGCTACTCCTTCTTTTTGGGCTTGTCCATAGGGATAAATTACAAGAAATAATAATTTATTGTTTTTTATAGTTGATACCCATCAACAAGGGGCGCACAAGGCCCCGCATTCCAACAGGCACCCCACGAGGAGACATTGCCGTGAAGACCACCGAAGTGTTCCAACCCCTGCGCCGCCGCGCGCCTTGCTGAGAGCCGGAGCACCCCCTTGATGCACAGTTCTTCTTCGCAGGGCCATCTGGAGCGCAGGCTCAAGAACCGCCATATCCAGCTCATCGCGCTGGGCGGCACCATCGGCACGGGCCTGTTCCTGGGCTCGGCCGGCATCATCGAGCTGGCCGGCCCGTCCGTGCTGCTCGGCTACGCCATTGGCGGGCTGATCATCTTTTTCATCATGCGTTTCCTGGGCGAGATGCTGGTCGAGGAGCCCAACGCGGGCTCGTTCAGCTATTTCGCCAACCGCTACCTGGGCCGCTTCGCGGGCTTTCTGGCGGGCTGGAACTGTGTGGCGCTGTATGTGCTCGTGGGCATGCTGGAGCTGACGGCCGCAGGCAAGTTCATCCAGTTCTGGTGGCCCGGCATACCCACCTGGGTGACGGCGGCGGTGTTCTTCGTGCTGATCAACGGCGTGAACTTCATCAACGTCAAGGCCTATGGCGAGTTCGAGTTCTGGTTCGCGCTGATCAAGATCGTGGCCGTGATGGCCATGATCGGCGCAGGCCTGTATTTGCTGTTCAGCGCCGACCGGCCCGAGCAGACCGTGCGCAACCTGTGGACGCACGGCGGCTTCTTCCCCAACGGCTTCTCAGGCCTGGTGATGGCCTTCGCCTTCATCATGTTCGCCTTCGGCGGCGTGGAGATGCTGGGCTTCGCGGCGGCCGAGACCGACCAGCCGCGCACCGTCATCCCCAAGGCCGTGAACCAGCTCATCTACCGCGTGCTGGTGTTCTACATCGGCTCCATGGCCGTGCTGATGTCGCTGATGCCCTGGACCGACCTGCTGGGCCAGCTCAAGGCCGGCGGCGACACCTACAGCAGCAGTCCCTTCGTGCTGGTGTTCTCGGGCCTGGGCGAGAACGTGGCCGCCCACCTGCTGAACTTCGTGATCCTCACGGCCACGCTGTCGGTCTACAACAGCATGGTCTACAGCAACAGCCGCCTGCTGTACGGCATGGCCAACGAAGGCAATGCGCCGCGCTCGCTGATGCAGGTCAACCGCCGCGGCGTGCCGGTGCGGGCCATCGTCTATCCGGCCATCTTCACGGCGCTGGCCATCGTGCTGAACTATGTGGCGCCGGCCGGCGTGCTGGAGTTGCTGATGTCGCTGATCGTGGCGGCGCTGGTGATTACCTGGACCATCATCATCGTGGCGCACTGGCGCTTTCGCCGGGCCCATGCGGCACGCGGGACCGTGCTGGGCTTTCCCGCACCGGCCGCGCCGCTGACCAATGCCATCTGCCTGGCCGCCATGGCCCTGGTGGTGGGCGTGATGCTGCTGACACCGTCGGTGCGGTCCTCCGCGCTGGCCATTCCGATCTGGGTCCTGGTGGTCTACGGGGCCTATCGCCTCGTGTTCCGCCAACGTCCCACGCCTGTGCTGGAATCCGTACTGGAACCCGCGCACATCCCCCGTTGAAACCTTCAAGGAGAACCAACCATGGCAGACCTGTTCGACAACCCGATGGGCCTGATGGGCTTCGAATTCGTGGAATTCGCATCGCCCACGCCCGGCGTGCTGGAGCCGCTGTTCGAGAAGCTGGGCTTCACGCTGGTGGCCAGGCACCGTTCCAAGAACGTGCTGCTGTACCGCCAGGGAGGCATCAACTTCATCATCAACAATGAGCCGGGGCAGGCCGCCTATTTCGCTGCCGAGCACGGCGCCTCGGCCTGCGGCCTGGCCTTCCGCGTCAAGGATGCGCACCAGGCCTACAAGCGCGCGCTGGAGCTGGGCGCGCAGCCCGTGGAAATTCCCACCGGCCCCATGGAATTGCGCCTGCCGGCCATCAAGGGCATCGGCGGCGCGCCGCTGTACCTGATCGACCGCTTCGACGAAGGCAAGTCCATCTACGACATCGACTTCGAGTTCCTGCCCGGCGTGGACCGCAACCCCAAGGGCCACGGCTTCCAGGTGGTGGACCACCTGACGCACAACGTCTACCGCGGCCGCATGACCTACTGGGCGGACTTCTACAGCAAGCTGTTCAATTTCCGCGAGATCCGCTACTTCGACATCTCGGGCGAGTACACCGGCCTGGCCTCCAAGGCCATGACGGCGCCCGACGGCCTGATCCGCATTCCGCTGAACGAGGAATCGCGCCAGGGCGGCGGCCAGATCGAGGAATTCCTCATGCAGTTCAACGGCGAGGGCATCCAGCACATCGCGCTGCTGACGGACAACCTGCTGGACTCCATCGACCAGCTGCAGATGGCCGGCATTCCGCTGCTGACCGCGCCCAACGACATCTACTACCAGAACCTGGAAGGCCGCCTGCCCGGCCACGGCCAGCCCGTGGGCGAGCTGCAGGCGCGCGGCATCCTGCTGGACGGCACGACCGAGGGCGGCCAGCCGCGCCTGCTGCTGCAGATCTTCTCCCAGCCCATGCTGGGCCCCGTGTTCTTCGAGTTCATCGAGCGCAAGGGCAACTACCGCGAAGGCTTCGGCGAAGGCAATTTCAAGGCCCTGTTCGAGTCCATGGAGCGCGACCAGATCAACCGCGGCGTGCTGCAGACCGAGGCACCGCAGGGCGCCTGATCCCGACGGACGCAACGCGCCCGCCCGGCCCTGGCCGGGTGGGCGCGCTGTCGTCAGGGTAAACACGGGCGGCCCTACACTCGGTGCCCATGAATTCCCCCTCGATGCAACCGGTGGCGCTCGGTCAAAGCGCATTGCAAGTCAGCCCCATCTGCCTGGGCACCATGACGTTCGGCGAGCAGGTCGGCGAGGCCGAGGCCTTTGCCATCATGGACCGCGCGCTGGAGCGCGGCGTGGACTTCTTCGACACGGCCGAGATGTATGCCGTGCCCGCACGCGCCGAAACCTGCGGCGCCACCGAAACCATCATCGGCCGCTGGTTCGCCCAGCGCCCTGGCGCGCGCGCCAGGGTCGTGCTGGCCACCAAGGTGGCCGGTCCTTCGCGGGGCATGCCCTGGGTGCGCGAGGGCAAGGGCATGACGGCGGCCGACATCGCCGCCTCCTGCGAAGGCAGCCTGCGCCGCCTGGGCACGGACGTGATCGACCTCTACCAGATCCACTGGCCCGAGCGCAACGTGCCGGCCTTCGGCCAGCTGTACTACGACCCGGCCAAGGAAAGCTCGCAGACCGGCATCCACGAGCAGCTTGAGGCGCTGGGCCGCCTGGTCCGGGAAGGCAAGGTGCGCCACATCGGCCTGTCCAACGAAACCCCCTGGGGCGTGCACGAATTCGTGCGCCTGGCCGAGCAGCACGGCCTGCCGCGCGTGGCCTCGGTGCAGAACGCCTACTGCCTGCTCAACCGCAGCTGGGAAAACGGCATGGATGAAAGCTGCCACCGCCTGGGTGTCTCGCTGCTGGCCTATTCGCCGCTGGCCTTCGGCCTGCTCACGGGCAAGTTCGACGTGCATGCTCCCACCGATCCCGCTGCGCCGCAGGCCGCACGCATTGCGCGCTACGAGTCCGTGCGCAAGCAGCGCTGGGGCCGGCCCGAAGCCCTGGCCGCCGCGCGCCGCTACAACGCGCTGGCGCGCGAGCACGGCATGACGCCCACGCAGCTGGCGCTGGCGTTTTGCTACACCAAGTGGCAGGTGGCCAGCACCATCATCGGCGTGACCTCGGTGGCCCAGCTCGATGAGGACCTGAACGCCTGGGGCACGCAACTGTCGCCCGAACTGCTGTCGGCCATCGACGCCATCCGCTGGGAAGTGCGCGACCCTGCGCAATAGGCCTCGGCCCTGCGCAATAGGCCTAGGCTCTGCGCCTTCAGCGGCTGCACTCGCCCTTGAGCGCAGCGGCCGCCAGCATGGGCAGGCTCAGCAGGCCCATGCCGCCGCCCTTGAACTCGCCCTTCATGCAGTCGCCCTGGGCGGCCTCGCGCATGCCGCTGGCCAGCGGGTCCTCGCGCTGCGCATGAATCTGGGGCCTGACCAGGCCCTGCCGGGCCGCCGACTGCACGGCCTCGCGGCCTGCGGCCGAGTCCAGCAGGCGGCCCATGGCCCTGGCGCTGCGCGCGGCGTCCGGAGCGGCCTCGGTGTCGGCGGGGACAGGCGCTTGCGGCGCGGCGGCTGTCGCGGCCTGCTCCGTGGCCTTTGCAGCCCCTGCGCCTTGCCTTGAAGGCGGTGCGACGGCGGCAGTGTCCGGCCGTCGCGTAGGCGGGGACGCGGGCGCGGGCGCCGGTCCGGGCCGGGCAGCCGCTGGAGCAGGAGAGGGGGCCGGCGTCGGCGCCTCGACCCAGACCACCTGAAGGCGGTGCGCCTCGGCCTGCCCGGTGCCGGGCCGCGCAATGTCCGGGGCCAGACCCCGCCACAGCAGCACCCCATGCAGCAGCAGCGACAGCAGCAGGCCCGCGATCAGTCGCAGCCGTCCGCTGCTCAAGCCTCGGGCCCTGCCACCCATTCCAGCAGGTCGCCGGGCTGGCACTGGAGCGCCTCGCAGATGCGCTCCAGCGTGTCGAAGCGCACGCCGCGCACCTTGCCGCTCTTGAGCAGGGAAATATTCTGTTCGGTGATGCCGACCATCTCGGCCAGTTCGCGCGAACGCATCTTGCGGCGCGCCAGCATCACATCGAGGTGGACGATGATGGGCATGCTCAGACGAAGCCCGCGTTCTCGTCGGCGATGCGCCGCGCCTGCAGCATCACATGGGCGATGGAGACCAGCACCACGCCGAGCAGGACCAGCAGGCCATCGTGCCAGTACAGGCCCAGCGTGACGAAGCGCTGCCCTGGCGGATTGCCCATGCTGGCCGCCACCGACATCAGCGCGCGCGTGAAGGGCAGGGCCAGCGCGCCCGCCAGCACCGTCCAGGCAAAGCGCATCAGGGCGTGCTGCGCCTGCTGGCCGAAGACACGGCCCTGCAGGTACTCGCCGAACAGTGTCCACAGCTGGCGCAGCGCATACAGCCCGCAGCCCACGGGCAGCAGGCTGACCAGTGCGGTGCGCCAGCGCGCAGCCATGTCCAGCGGCTGGCCGGGCGGCATGCCCAGCAGGCCTTGCGCCTGGCCCGAAAGATCTTGCGGCGACAGCAGGGCGGCTGCCGGCAGGGCCAGCAGCGCGACGGCACCGAGGGCAATCAGGATGCGCGCCGCCTGGGAGTGGCGCCTGAGGGCGTTGCCCGCGGCGTGGGGCGTATAGTTCATGGCACAGCCTTGTATTGATGAATCGATAAAAAATTATTGTAAAACGATAAAAAATTCATGTCCAAGAAAAACTCTCATGTCAGCGAGACACCGGCCACGCAGCTGCTGCGCGCCCACAAGGTGGAGTTCACCGAGCATCCCTATGAGTACCTGGAACACGGCGGCACCGAGCACAGCGCGGCCAGCCTGGGGCTGGACGAGCACATGGTGGTCAAGACCCTGGTGATGCAGGACCAGGACGCCAGGCCGCTGATCGTGCTCATGCATGGCGACTGCAAGGTCTCCACCAAGAACCTGGCGCGGCAGATCGGGGCCAAGAGCGTGGAGCCCTGCAAGCCCGAGGTGGCCAACCGCCACAGCGGCTACCTGGTCGGCGGCACCTCGCCCTTCGGCACGCGACGCGACATGCCGGTCTATATCGAAGAGAGCATCCTGGCGCTGCCGCGCATCGCCATCAACGGCGGGCGCCGGGGCTTTCTGGTGCAGCTGGACCCGCAGGTCTGCGTGCGGCTGCTGGATGCACGGCCCGTGCACTGCGCGCTGGCAGAATAGATGCCCTGAAGAAATGAACACGACTTGCGCACACGGGAAGGCGGCCGCCGCCTCCACCGGGTTCGCGCAGGTCCTGATGAAAAACATGTGTCGGCGATCAGGGAGGGCGGGCCATCAGGGCCGGCCGGATCGCGCGCCGGCGCTCCACAGACCGGCCAAGGACTTCAATTGAACGCGCTCTACCCCCTTCTCGCCACCGTGGCGGCCTACCTGATCGGCTCGCTGTCGTTCGCCGTCATCGTCAGCCGGGCCATGGGCCTGAATGATCCGCGCACCTATGGCAGCGGCAACCCCGGCGCCACCAATGTGCTGCGCTCCGGCAGCAAGGCGGCAGCGGCCGTCACCCTGCTGCTGGACGCCGCCAAGGGCTGGCTGCCCGTGGCCCTGGTGCAATGGTTCGGCAGCCGCTTCGGCATGGGCGACGGCACGGTGGCCATGGTGGCGCTGGCTGCCTTCCTGGGCCACCTGTACCCGGTGTTCTTCCGCTTCAAGGGCGGCAAGGGCGTGGCCACGGCCCTGGGCGTGCTGCTGGGCATCAGCGTCTGGCTGGGCCTGGCGGTGGCGCTGACCTGGCTGATCATTGCCGTGTTCTTCCGCTATTCCTCGCTGGCGGCCCTGGTGGCCTCCGTGTTCGCCCCCGTCTACTACCTGCTGTGCAGCGGCGTGGTCTGGTATGCCGAGACACCGATTGCCGCCGCCATCGTCGCCATGGCGGCCCTGCTGATCTGGCGCCACCGCGAGAACATCCAGCGCCTGATGGCCGGCAAGGAATCCAGGCTGGGCAGCAAGAAGGCCGACCCGGCAGCCGCCGCGGCCAAGCCCGGCACGGCCAAAGGCAAGCCGCATTGACCGTCGCCGCCGCGCTGCGCACCACGGGCGCAGCTTGCGTGCGGGGCGTGGCCGGCCGGTCACGCTCCAGGCCCTCTCCTCACTGACGACCCTCTCACATGGCATCCAGTCCATCGCAGCGCGTGTACCGCGCACCATGCCCCGGCTGCGGCGCGCCCGTGGAATTTGCCAGCGCCCAGGCCAGCTATGCCGTCTGCGAGTTCTGCCGCAGCACCGTGGTGCGCCAGGGCGATGTGCTGCAGCGCCGTGGCTCCATGGCCGAGGTCTTCGAGGACTACAGCCCCCTGCGCATCGGCGCCACGGGCCAGATGCTGCGCAACGGCAAGCCCGAGCACTTCACCCTGGTCGGGCGGCTGCAGCTCAAGAGCGAGGCGGGCGCCTGGAGCGAATGGGTGGCCGCGTTCAGCGATGGCGCGCTGGGCTTCCTGAGCGAGGACAACGGCCAGTTCGTCTGGTCCTGGCCCTGGGAGGCCGAGGCCCTGCGCAACGGGCCGTTCAAGGCCTCCGACTGGCTGCTGGGTTCGCAGCGTGTGCTGGGCGGCAAGAGCTTCACGGTCAGCAGCGTGCAGAACGCGCGGCTGGTATCGGCCCAGGGCGAGCTGGCGCAGCTGCCCGAGCCCGGCACACCGTACCGGCTGGTGGAGCTGCGCAGCGAGCAGGGCCAGGTGCTGTCCGTGGACTTCTCCGTCCAGCCGCCCGCGCTGAGCCTGGGCGAGCGCGTGGTGCTGGACGACCTCAGGATGCAGGGGCTGCGCGACGGCGCCTCGCTCAAGGGTGAGCAGGGCCGGCACTTCAACTGCCCCAAGTGCGGCGCTGTGGTGCCCGTGCGCTTTTCCACCACCAAGAGCCTGAGCTGCCCCAGCTGCGGGTCGCTGGTGGACCTGAGCCAGGGCATTGGCAAGGAATTGGCCTATGCGGAACAGAACGAGCCCGTGCGCCCGGCCATCCCGCTGGGCAGCAAGGGTGTGCTGGAAGGCCAGCAATGGCAGGTGGTGGGCTTTCAGCACCGCATGGGCCAGGAGCCTGGCGACGACGAGAGCTTTGGCTGGGAGGAGTACCTGCTGTTCAACCAGAAGGCCGGCTTCGCATTCCTGGTCGATTCCTCCGATGGCTGGAGCATGGCCCGCGTGACCACGGGCGTGCCCAAGCTCTCCAAGAACCGCAGCACGGCCAAGTACATGGGCCGGCAGTACCAGCTTGAATCGCGCTACACGGCCGAGACCACCTACGCCCTGGGCGAGTTCTACTGGCCCGTGCAGCGCGGCCAGACCACGCGCAATGTGGACTATGTGAGCGCAGGCGCGCAGAACAAGGCCTTCCTGGCCAGCGAGACCGAGAGCGGCGAGACCACCTGGTCGCATGGCAGCGCCGTCTCGGCCACCACGCTGGCAATGGCCTTCGGCCTCAAGCAGTTGCGTGACCGCTCGCAGGTCGGTGTGATGTCGGGCAGCCGCTTCGGGCTGTGGACCATCATCATCGGGCTGCTCATCCTCTGGCTGGTGTTCGTCACCTTGCGCGGCTGCGCATCGCGCCCCAACTGCGACCCCAATACCGACGCCAACTGCAACAGCTACACCCGCAGCAGCGGCGGCTCCTGGGGTGGCTACACCTCGGGCGGCAGCCACAAGTAAACAACGGAGAAACTGATCATGAACTTCGACTGGCTCAACCCCGCCGCCTTCTTCGGCTCGATCCTCTATGCGCTGGTGGGCGTGGTGGTGTTCTGGCTGTGCTTCTTCATCATCGACAAGATCACACCCGTGGACATGTGGGCCGAGATCGTCGAGAAGCACAACAAGGCGCTGGCCATGGTGGTGGCCGCCATGTGCCTGGGAATCAGCATCATCGTCGCTGCCGCCATCCACTGAACGGGGCCGCCTGGCCCCCGCATTCCCCATCTCCTGCCGACACGCAGCCCGCCTGAAAAGGTGCGGCTGCGCTGCGCATGGCGGCGTTGCTGCGTCGCAACAAATTCCTTGTCGATAGTGAGTTTGCAAATGATATTCGTTTGCATTCTAAATAAAATCGCCCCCTTCATTCGAAGAGAGGGTTTCCATGACAGACCATCAAGCTGCCCGCAGGGCAAGGCTTTCAGTGGGTGTGACCGCTGGCATCATCACCACCGCGCTGGCAGGCGCGGTCCATGCCCAGGAGGCCGCCCCAGCCGATCCGGCCCAGGCACAGACGCAGACGCAGACGCAGACGCAGCCTCAACAGGCCCACACCCTGCCCACGCTGCAGGTCAACGCCTCCCAGTACGACCCTGACGATGTGCGGCCCGAAGGCGTGACCACGGCGACCAAGACCTACCTGGCGCCCAAGGACATCCCGCAGACCATCGACACGCTGGAGGTCAACAAGTACAAGAGCTACGGCATCAACGACCTGGCCACCATGCTGGACGGCGTTCCCGGCGTGAACACCAGCTACGACATGCGCGGCGAAGGCGTGTACATCCGAGGCTTCAAGGCCGACGAGAGCGACATCTACCGCGACGGCGTGCGCGAGAGCGGCCAGGTGCGCCGCAGCACCGCCAATGTGGAGCGCATCGAGATCCTCAAGGGCCCGGCCTCGGTGCTCTATGGCCGCAGCGCAGGCGGCGGCGTGGTCAACATGGTGAGCAAGCAGGCGCGTTTCGATGCCAAGAGCAGCATCACGCTGCGCGGCGGCTCCTGGGACAACGTGGGCGGCACCATCGACATCAACCGCGTGCTCAACGAGAACGTGGCCGTGCGACTGACGGCCGACCGCGAGCAGGCCCACAGCTTCCGCGAAGGCATACGCAACCGCAACGAGATGGTCTCGCCCAGCATCCTGGTGGACTCGCGCACGGGCTGGCGCTGGACCGGCCAGTACACCTATGACAACGTCTGGCGCGTGCCCGATCGCGGTCCGGTCTACGACCAGCTGCCGGCCGGTGTCTCCATCCGCAAGGGCTTTGCGGCGCCGGGCGACTATGTGGAAGACCGCCTGCGCGTGCTGCGCTCCGACCTGTCCTACGACTTCAACAACCGCTGGAGTCTGCGCTGGGTGGCCAGCAAGCGCGAGGCCAGCCAGGATTTCGACCACTACTTCGCCGGCACCTACCGTGCCGCCACCGGCAAGATCACGCCCAACTACGCCTGGCAGCAGACCCGCAACACCACGCTGTCCAACACGCTGGACCTGACGGGCAAGTTCAGCACGGGCAGCATCCGGCACGATCTGCTGGTGGGCCTGGAGGCCAGCGAGGAAGAGCGCGCGCCGCGCGTCGGCCAGCCCGGCAGCACCTTCGCCTATGACCCGTTGCAGCCCATCGTCTGGCCCAGCCGTCCGGCGCAGGGCAAGCCGACCCAGGACAACTATCACAAGGGCAAAGGCCAGGCGCTGTACATGCAGGACCTGGTCAGCCTGACCGAGCAGTGGAAGCTGCTGCTGGGCCTGCGCTACGACAGCTATGACTTCCAGAGCACCAACAAGATCGCCAACCTCACGCGCAAGACCGACGGCAACGGCTTCAGCCCGCGCGTGGGCGTGGTGTGGCAGCCGGTGCGCGAGCACAGCTTCTATGCGTCCTGGAACAAGAGCTACTCGCCCTATGGCGGGCGCGGCATCCTGACCGTGGAAACCGCCGTGGGCGCGGTGCCGGACGACGAGCCCCAGTACTCGCGCCAGTCCGAGGTCGGCGTCAAGAGCGACTGGCTGGGCGGTGCGCTGTCCACCCAGGTCTCCGTCTACCAGTTGGAGAAGTACAACATCCGCTACCGCCCCGATCCCGAGAATGATCCCTACACCTGGGCCATCCGGGGCAAGGACCGTTCGCGCGGCATCGAGTTCAGCGCGGCCGGCCGCGTGGCCGGTTCCTGGTATGTGCGCGGCGGCGTGGCCTTCATGCAGGCCAAGGTGGCTGAAGACGCGCAAAACCCCGCCAACGTGGGCCTGTACCTGCGTGACACGGCAAAGCGCAACGGCAACCTGTTCCTGCGCTATGCGCCCAAGGGACCCTGGTATGGCGAAGTCGGCGTGACCTACACGGGCAGCCGCTTCACCAACGCCGCCAACACGGCCATCCTGCCCGGCTACTCGCGCTGGGATGCGCTGGTGGGCTGGCGCCAGGACGCCTGGACCGTGACCGTGGCCCTGTCCAACCTGTTCGACAAGCAGTACTGGCGCTCCAGCTCCATGCCGGGCGCACCGCGCAGCGTGCTGGTCAGCGCCAACTACCAGTTCTGACGGAACCCCCAGGAGGCGCGCGGCGCCTTCTCCCGTTGCACGGCGCCTCTCGCGCACACGGGGGGCGCATCGCGCACAATACCGGCCGTGCAAACCTCAGCCTCTCTTGCCGGCGCGCAGCCGGCGCGCCCCATCGACATCGCCCTGCTGGTCAGCGTCTTCGTGATCGCGGCCTGCGGCCTGCTCTATGAGTTGGCTGCGGGCGCGCTGGCTTCCTATCTGCTGGGCGATTCCGTCCTGCAGTTCTCCACCATCATCGGCAGCTACCTGTTCGCCATGGGCATAGGCTCCTGGCTGTCGCGCTATTTCGAGGACCACCTGCCTGCGCACTTTCTGCGCATCGAGCTGATGGTGGCCCTGATCGGCGGTGCGTTGCCGGCCACGCTGTTCATTGCCAATGCCTACGCGCCCGGCGCGTTCCGGTTCCTGCTGTACGGCATGGTGCTGGTGGTGGGCACGCTGGTGGGGCTGGAGATTCCGCTGGTGATGCGCATCCTCAAGCGCAATGTGACGCTCAAGGAGCTGGTGTCCCAGGTGCTGACCTTCGACTACCTGGGGGCGCTGGCCGTGTCGCTGGCATTTCCGCTGCTGCTGGTGCCCAAGCTGGGCCTGGTGCGCACGGGGCTGCTGTTCGGCTTCATGAACGCGGCGGTGGCGGTCTGGGCACTGCTGCTGTTTCGCCATGAACTGCGGCACCCGCGCGCCCATGCCCTGGCCTGCGCGGCCGTGCTGGCCCTGCTGGGCACGGGCATCTGGGGAGCCGACCATCTGACGCGCCTGGCCGACGACCATTTCTACCAGGACCGCATCGTGCTCTCCAGCAGCTCGCCCTACCAGCGCATCGTGGTGACGCAGGGACGCCAGGGCGCGCGGCTGTACCTCAATGGCAACCTGCAGTTCGCGCAAGGCGACGAGTACCGCTACCACGAGGCCCTGGTCCATCCCGTGATGGCCGCGCATGGCGCGCCCAAGCGCGTGGCCGTGCTGGGCGGCGGCGACGGCATGGCCGTGCGCGAGGTGCTCAAGTACCCCTCGGTGGAGTCGGTCACCCTGGTGGAACTGGACCCGGCCATGACCGACCTGTTCAAGGACAACGCCATGCTGCGCCGGCTCAACGGCGATGCGCTCAGCGATGCGCGCGTGCGCATCGTCAACACCGATGCCTTCCACTGGCTGCAGCAGGACCAGGACACCTTCGACGTCGTCATCGTCGATTTCCCCGACCCGACCAATTTCGCCATCGGCAAGCTGTTCACCAACAGCTTCTATGCCTTGCTGGACAAGCGCCTGGCCGCCAGCGGCTATGCCGTGGTGCAGACCACGTCGCCCCTGATCGCGCGCAAGAGCTACTGGACCGTGGTGCAGACCATCGAATCCATCGGCCTGCAGGCCACGCCCTACCACGCCCATGTGCCCAGCTTTGGCGAGTGGGGCTTCGTCATCGCCAGCCACCGGCCCTGGCGCGAGCCCGATGCACTGCCTGCGGGCCTGCGCTTTCTGAGCGCGCAGACCATGGCGCTGATGTTCGACTTTCCGCTGGACATGGCGCGTGTGCCGGCCGAGGTCAACCGCCTGTCCAACCAGGTGCTGGTCAATACCTACGAACGCGAATGGGGCAGGGTGGAGCGTTGAGCCCCGACCGCCCGTCTTTGTGGAGCCGGCGCCAATGGCTGCAGGGCCTGGCCGGCGGTGCGGCCGCAGGCCTGGCCGGCTGCACGCCAACGCCGCCTCGTCTGGAAGACCTGCCTGGTGGCTTCAGCGGCGTGGCGCTGGAGCGCGGCCATGCCTTGCGCGCGTTCTGGCAGCGATTGGGCCAGGGCCTGGCGCTGCCGGCGCCGGCCGTGGTGCACCGCGCCAACGTGGTGATTGCCGGTGGCGGCATGGCGGGCCTGGCGGCTGCGCGGGCGCTGGAGCTGTCGGGGGTGCAGGGTGTGGCACTGCTGGACACGCAGCCGGCCATGGGCGGAAACAGCCAGGGCGGCAGCATTGCAGGCCTGCCCTGTCCGCTGGGTGCCCACTATCTGCCCCTGCCCGGCGACGATGCGGCCGAGGTGCAGGACTGGCTGGAGGCCCTGGGCCTGCGCCAGCGCCGCGCAGGCCGCTGGCAGTACGACGAGCGCCATCTGTGCCACAGCCCGCAGGAGCGCCTGTTCTGGCAGGGCGCCTGGCATGAGGGCCTGCTGCCCGTCGATGGCGTGGCGCCGCGCACGCTGGAGCAGTACGAACTCTTTGCGCGCAGTGTGGCCCAGGAGATGGACAGGGCGCCCTTTGCCATGCCGTCCATCCGTGTCTGGCAGCGCCAGGGCCGGCTGCCCGCCGCCCATGCCGCGCTGGACGGCCAGACCATGCAGGCCTGGCTGGTCCAGCAGGGCATCGATGATGCGCAACTGATCTGGTATCTGGAGTACTGCTGCCGCGACGACTTTGGCGCGGGCCTGGCGCGCGTGTCGGCCTGGGCGGGCCTGCACTATTTCGCCAGCCGTCATGGCTTCTCGGCCCCGCGCCGCCAGGACGAGCGCACGGCAGAAGAGGCCGGCGACGCCGTGCTGACCTGGCCCCAGGGCAATGGCTGGCTGTCGCAGCAACTGGTGGCCGGGCTGGGCTCCACCGACCTGCAGACCGATTGCAGCGTGCTATCCATTGCCGAGAGTGCCGATGGCGTGGAGATCGACGTCTACCACCACGGTCGCCAGCAGCACGAGCGCTGGCTGGCCGCGCGCTGCATCGTGGCCCTGCCCAGCTTCATCGCGGCACGCGTGGTGCGCGATGCGCCGGACTTCCTGCGCGCGGTGGCGGGCCGGCTGGACTGGGCGCCCTGGCTGGTGGCCAACATCCATCTGCAGCGGCCGCTGGCCGACCGGCCCGGCGCCGATCCGGCCTGGGACAACGTGCTGTTTGCCGATCCGAATGCGGGCGGCCTGGGCTACGTGGACGCGGGCCACCAGGGCCTGGACCGGCTCACGCCCCGGCCCACGGTGCTCAGCTACTACCAGGCGCTGGGCGACTGGCCTGACGGGCGCGCCCAACTGCTGGGCCAGCCCTTCGGCTTCTGGCGGGACCGCATCGTCGGCAGCCTGCTCGTCCCCCATCCCGACCTGCTGCACAAGGCCACGCGCATGGAGATCACGCGCTACGGCCACGCCATGGCCATACCCCGGCCCGGTGACCAGCAGCTGCTCAGCCAGGTGGCGCTGCAGTCGCTGCACCGGGGGCGCAGCGCGCTGTGCGCCGGCGAGCGCGTGGCCCTGCTGCCCACGCCGGGCACGCGCCGCCTGTGGTTCGCACATTCCGACTGGGCCGGCTACTCGGTACTGGAGGAGGCCTTCACGCGTGGCCACCATGCGGGCCTGTGGGCTGGCGCGCGGACCTGACACGGGCCGCGGCGCCGGTGTCGCGCGCTTCAGGCGCCAGATCGGTCAGACAGGCCCGGGCATCTGCACCATGCGGTACAGCGACTGGCTGCCGCGTGCGGCCAGCACGCCCAGCTGGGCCAGCGTGCGCGGGTCCAGCTCCAGCGTGATGGCGGCGCGCGCCAGTGCCGAGCGGATGCGGGGGCCGTCCTCGCCTTCATGGATGACGGGCGGGTAGAGGCTGGCGCCGTCGGCGCCGATCACGCTGGCCACCAGCGGCGGCTGCGGCGGCTCGCCACGGCGCAGCACCACGGCGATGTCACCGTTGTCCAGCCGCACATAGGTGCCCGGCGGGCACAGGCCCACGGCGCGCACCAGCGCGAAGCCCACCTCGTCGGAGTAGCGCTGCTGCTGGGTGAGCGCGCGCAGCGACTCGGCGGCGCTGCGGCCTTCGCGTGACTTGCGCGGGCTGATCAGGGCGGCGTAGCGGTCCACCGTGCCCAGGATGCGGACCAGCCGCTGCACGGGCGCCAGCGTGGACAGCGGCTGCTGCGGCACGGCCTCGTGGTGGTGGCCCACCAGCTCCAGCCACAGCGCATCGTTGACGAACAGCCGCGCCAGCAGGGCCTGGCTGTGCAGCGGGTGGCGCTGTACGGCCTGCTGCTGGGCGGGGGTCAGCGGCTCGCGCTGCAGCGCCAGTTCGTCCTGCAGCGCGTTCATGCCGATGTTCATGGTCAGTGCGCCATACACCAGGGTGCGGTGTTCGCACTCGTCCAGGCGCAGCTCGCGCGCCAGCACATGGCACAGGCAGGCGCAGACCAGGGCATGGGAGGCGCTGTAGCCCACGGTGGACGAGCAGGCGCGCTGGAACATCAGGTACAGCGCGGCATCGCTGTCGTGGGCGATCAGCTCCTGCAGCCACAGGTCGATCTGCTGCAGCTTGACCAGGAAGCCCTGCACCTGCAGCGGCGCGGACAGCAGCACGGACAGTGCGGCCTCCAGGTCGGACCACAGGCCCAGCAGGTCTTCGTAGGAATCGTCGGGGCGTCGGCTCATCGTTGGCGGGGTGCGGGAAGCGGGGCGCATGCAGGCCGCATCAGCGCCGCTCCAGCACCATCTCGCTGCCCTGGCGGGTCATCTGGACGTGGGCAAGAAAGCTGTTGCCCAGCAGCACATAGGGCATGGGAAGAGGGGCGACCACGGCGTCCACACCGAAGACCTCGACATCGCCCACGCGCACCGAATCCAGCCGCAGGCGCCAGCCCTGGGCATCGCCGTTGGCGGTGCGCATCATCACCGGCTGGCCCTTGAGAAAGGGCAGGCCCATGCGTTCGGCGTCGGACCGGCCGATGGCGACCGAGCTGGCGCCCGTGTCCACCATGTAGACCATGGTCTTGCCATTGATCTGGCCGCGTTCGATGAAGTGCCCCCGGTTGTCGGCCTTGAGCACCACGCGCCGGCCGAGCGCGGGATCGCCCGCCGCCGCGCCCCGGCCGCCCAGGCTGATGGGCGCCTCGCCCAGGCGCAATGTCTGGCGGCGGCCCTTGATTTCCACCTCGGCCGTGTCGCCCGATACCTGCAGCACGCGCACATCCTGCAGGCTTTCGCCCGCCGCCAGCGCGCGCGGCGTGCCGCCGTCTATGACCAGCAAGGCCTTGCTGCCCAGCACGCCGCTGAGCGCCACGGACTGCGCCGTCGCCGATGGTGGAGCCAGCGCGGCCGCTGCGGCCAGGCTCAGAAGTACGGCACGTAGGTGGCGCATGGGGTGGCTTGTGGCGCAGAGGCGGGTGCCAGGCGATCAGTCGCGGAAGTTGTTGAAGGACAGGGGATGGTCGGCCAGGTCCTTGCGGATCAGGGCCATGGCGGCCTGCAGGTCGTCGCGCTTGGCGCCGGTGACGCGCACGGCGTCGCCCTGGATGGCCGCCTGCACCTTGAGCTTGCTGTCCTTGATCAGCTTTTGCAGTTTCTTGCCCAGCTCGGCCTCGATGCCGTTCTTGACCTTGATGGTCTGCTTGAGCTTGTCGCCGCCGATCTTCTGGGCCTTCTGGATGTCCAGGAAGCGCACGTCCACGCTGCGCTTGGTCAGCTTGTTGCGCAGGATGTCCTCGACCTGCTGCAGCTGGAAGTCGGCATCGCCGAACAGCGTGATTTCCTTGTCCTTGAGCTCGATGGCGGCCGAGGTGCCCTTGAAGTCGAAGCGTGTGCCGATTTCCTTGGCGGTGTTCTCCACGGCGTTCTTCACTTCGACGAAGTCGGCTTCGCACACGGTGTCAAAAGAAGGCATGGCAAATATTTCCTGTAAATGTTCTGAAAAAGTACCGCAGCGCGCGGCCGGGCGATGCGGGCGCGGGGCCGGCGGCGCAGGGAGGCGGTGCGACAATCCGGTCGATGTTAGTCGAGAAAAATGTTCCGCTGCAGCATTGCAACAGCTTCGGCATCGCCGCCCGTGCCCACACCCTGGTGCGCGTGCGCAGCGACGAGGACGTGCGCCATTTCCTGGCCGATCCGCTGTGGGGCCGCCAGCCCGTGTTCGTGCTGGGCGGCGGCAGCAATGTGGTGATCACGGGCGATGTCGATCCCGTGGTCCTCAAGATGGAGATAGCGGGCATGCGCCTGCTGCGCGAGACCGAGCGCCACTGGATCGTCGAGGCCGGTGCCGGCGAGCGCTGGCACGACCTGGTGGCCTGGACCCTGTCGCAGGGCTATGGCGGCCTGGAGAACATGGCGCTGATTCCCGGCACCGTGGGCGCGTCGCCGGTGCAGAACATCGGCGCCTACGGGCTGGAGCTGCAGGACCGCTTCGAGTCGCTGGACGCCATCGACCTGGCCACGGGCGAGTCCTTCACGCTGGATGCCGCGCAATGCGCCTTCGGCTACCGCGACTCGGTGTTCAAGCATGCGCCGGCCGAGCCCACGCCCGTGGCGCGTGCGCGCATGAGCGGCGTGCCGCCGCGCGGCATGGGCCTCAAGGGCCGCGCCGTGATCACGCGCGTGCGCCTGGCCCTGCCCAAGGACTGGAAGCCCGGCCTGGGCTACCTGGACCTGCAGCGCCGCCAGGCCGAGGCGGGCGTGGCCGAGCCCACGGCCCGCCAGATCTTCGACTGGGTGTGCGAGATCCGCCGCGCCAAGCTGCCCGATCCGGAGCACATCGGCAACGCGGGCAGCTTCTTCAAGAACCCGACGGTGACGCCCGAGCAGTGCGCCGACATCATTGCGCGCGAGCCCCGCATCGTGCACTACCCCATGGACGACGGCTCCATCAAGCTGGCCGCCGGCTGGCTGATCGATGCCTGCGGCTGGAAGGGCAAGTCCATGGGCCGCGCCGGGGTGTATGACAAACAGGCCCTGGTGCTGGTCAACCGGGGCGACCGGCACAGCGTGGACAGCAGCGTCACGGGCGGCGAGGTCATGACGCTGGCCGGAGCGATACAGACCAGCGTCTACGAGCGATTCGGCATCCGCCTGGAGCCCGAGCCCGTCGTGGTCTGAGCGGCCTTGGGCGGCCCTTGGGCGGTTCTTGAGGGGCACGGCGGCAAAAAAACAGCGGCCCGCAGGGCATTGCCGCCTGCGGGCCGCTGCGCATCAGCGCCTCAGTGGGCGGAGTGACTGCGCCAGTCCATATAGTCCTTGTCGGTCATCAGCACCCACAGCGCGAGCACCAGCACCACGATGCCCGACACCACGGCATTGCGCATGGCGTCCATCTGGCCGGCAAAGCCCAGCACCCAGGGCGAGATCACCATCCACAGACCTAGCAGGCCTTCGGTCCATTCCTCCCACGCGCGGGGCATGAAGATGGCTCCCAGCGCAGCGGCAATCAGCGCCAGTCCGATGACCACGCCGTTGGCCGTGGGCGCCATCTGGTCCTGGAACCCCAGCACCCAGGGCGAGACTGCCAACCAGACTCCCAGCAGGACGTTGAGCGGGTCCTGCCAATGCTTCATGTATTTCATGGCTGCACCTCCTGCCGCCACGACGAATGAGGGCGGCAGCTGGTTGGATCAAGGGCGCAGCATGCAGGTTCCATGAGGATTTTTGCGAAAGTGCATGCTTACCAGGGCATCTCGCCCTTGTTCACCTTGGCGCCGATGTCCAGCGACAGCGCCATGCCGGCCTGCGGGTAGGCCTGCTTCATGGCGTCGATCAGCTCGGCACTGTTTGCGGCCTTGGCGGCGGCGGCCTCGAAACGCTGGAGATAGTCGCGTGTATAGGCGATGGCGCTGGCGTCCATGGCCGTGCCGGCCTGCATGTGGCCGGGCACGACGACAGCGGGCTTGAGGGCCTGCATCTCGTCCAGCTGCGCCAGCCAGGCCTTGCGCTCGGCGCTCTTTTGCGTGTCCGCCGTCCAGACATGCAGGTTGCCGAACACGCCCACGTTGCCGACGATGGCCTGCAGCGCAGGCACCCAGACATAGGGGCGGTGGGCCAGCGGGCCGGTGGTGCCGCGCAGCTCCAGCACCTGGCCGTCCACCATCACCGTATTGCCTTGCAGGGCCTCGGGCAGCACGGGATGGCTGGGGGCGTTGGCGCCCATCTTGGGGCCCCAGAAGGCCAGCTTGCCCTGCAGCTTGGACTCGATCTTCTCGCGCACGGCCGGCGTGGCCACCACCTTGGCCTGCGGGAACAGGCTCTTGAGCACTTCGGCGCCGAAGTAGTAGTCGGGGTCGGCATTGCTGATGAGGATGGTGGTCAGCTGCTTGCCGCTGTCCAGCACATTGGCGGCAATGCGCAGGCCGTCGGCGCGGGTGAAGCCGCTGTCCACGACCACGGCCTCCTTGGCGCCGGTGATCAGGGTGGAGGTCACGGCAAAGCTGTGTTCGTCGGCCTGGTAGACCTTCATCTGCAGCGGGGCGGGCGCCTGGGCGTGGGACAGGCCGGCCGACAGGGCCAGGGTGAGCGAAAGCAAGGTGGTGCGAAGCATGTCGATTTCCTTTGAAAAAAGCACAAGATAGAAACGGGTGGCAGCGCCGTGCTGCCATGGGTAGTACTTTAGTTTTTGAAATCGAGCAGATAAACGGCAGAATATGCGCTTGTTTGTTGCAGAAATCGAGCATATCCATGGACCGATTGCTGGCGATGCAGGTGTTTGCCACGGTGGCCGAATGCGGCAGCTTCACGGCGGCGGCCGAGCGGCTGGACCTGTCGCGCGCCATGGCCACGCGCCATGTGGAGTCGCTGGAGCAGTGGCTGGGCGCGCGCCTGCTGCACCGCACCACGCGCCGTGTCTCGCTTACCGATGCCGGTGCGCAGTGCCTGCGCTACAGCCAGCAGATGCTGGCCCTGGCCGATGAGGTGCAAGGCGAGATGCGCGCCGGCGACAGCCAGTTGCGCGGCCTGCTGCGCGTGACCTGCAGCATGTCCTTCGGCCATGCGCAGATGGCGCCGGCCATTGCGCAGTTCATGCGGCTGCACCCGCACCTCAAGATCGACCTGCTGGTGGACGACGGCGCGCTGGACCTGGTGCAGCAGCGCATCGACCTGGCCATACGCATCAGCGCCGATCCGGGCGCCGCACTCATCGGCCGGCCGCTGGCCGTGTGCGAATCGGTGCTGGTGGCTTCGCCTGCCTACCTGGACGCGGCAGGGCGGCCGCAGACACCGGCCCAGTTGCAGGCCCACCGCTGCCTGGGCCATATGCGCGTGGGCCGCAATGTCTGGCAATTGGCGCGGCGTGACGATGAAAGCGATGAGCAGCAGATCGCCGTCACCACCTGGTTCAACGCCAACGAAGCCACCGTGCTGGCCGCCGCTGCCGTCGAAGGCGCCGGCATCGCCTTCCAGCCTACCTACCTGGTCCAGCCCATGCTGCAGGCCGGCCAGCTGGAGCTGGTGCTGCCGGACTGGCGCCCGCAGCCGCTGACTGTGCATGCGCTGTACAGCTCGCGCCGCCACCTGCCGGTGGCCGTGCGCGCGCTGCTGGATTTTCTCGTGCAGCGCTTCGAGGGCGCGCGCTGGTAGCAGGGGCGTAAAAAAAGCCGCCTTGCGGCGGCTTGTGGGATGCAAGTGTGCGATTTTCTGGCCCATGGCGTCGCGTGCTTGGCGGGCGCGTCCCATGCCAGGGACGCCGAGCAAGGGCCGCCCCGCAGCGAGGGCGTCGTCCCCCTCCCTCGCGAAGCGAGTAGAGAGGCGCCGTGCAACGGGGGGAAGCGGCGTCAGCCGCTCAGGGGGTGTAGGTCATTCCTTGCCGCCCAATTGGGGCAGGGCGGTGCTGGTGCCCAGGGACAGCAGGCCAGCCTTGGCGTAGATGGCCAGCTTGTCGCGGGTGTCCATCAGGTCCAGGTTGCGCATGGTCAGCTGGCCGATGCGGTCGGCGGGGCTGAAGGGCGCGTCCTCGACCTTTTCCATCGACAGGCGCTCGGGCGCGTAGGTCAGGTTGGGCGATTCGGTGTTCAGGATGGAGTAGTCATTGCCGCGGCGCAGCTCCAGCGTCACGGTGCCGGTCACGGCGCGGGCCACCCAGCGCTGGGCGGTTTCGCGCAGCATGATGGCCTGCGGGTCGAACCAGCGGCCCTGGTACAGCAGGCGGCCCAGGCGCAGGCCGTTGATGCGGTACTGCTCGATGGTGTCCTCGTTGTGGATGCCGGTCACCAGGCGCTCGTAGGCGATGTGCAGCAGGGCCATGCCGGGGGCCTCGTAGATGCCGCGGCTCTTGGCTTCGATGATGCGGTTCTCGATCTGGTCGCTCATGCCCAGGCCGTGGCGGCCACCGATGCGGTTGGCTTCCAGGAACAGCTCCACGGGATCGGCGATTTCCTTGCCATTGAGGGCCACGGGGCGGCCTTCTTCGAAGGTCACCGACACTTCCTCAGCCTTGACCTCGACCTCGGGCTTCCAGAACGCCACGCCCATGATGGGGTTGACGATGCGGATGCCGCTGTTCAGGAACTCCAGGTCCTTGGCTTCGTGCGTGGCGCCCAGCATGTTGCTGTCGGTCGAGTAGGCCTTCTCGGCGCTCATCTTGTAGCCGAAGCCTTCCTTGGTCATGAAGGCCGACATCTCGGCGCGGCCGCCCAGCTCGTCGATGAAGGTCTGGTCCAGCCAGGGCTTGTAGATCTTCAGAGCGGGGTTGGTCAGCAGGCCGTAGCGGTAGAAGCGCTCGATGTCGTTGCCCTTGAAGGTCGAGCCGTCACCCCAGATGTTGACGTCGTCTTCCTTCATGGCGGCCACCAGCATGGTGCCGGTCACGGCACGGCCCAGGGGCGTGGTGTTGAAGTAGGTGATGCCGCCCGTGGAGATGTGGAAGGCGCCGGCCTGGATGGCGGCAATGCCTTCGCCGGCCAGCTGCGCGCGGCAGTCGATCAGGCGGGCCTGCTCGGCGCCGTACTCCATGGCCTTGCGGGGGATTTCGTCGTAGTCGGCCTCGTCGGGCTGGCCCAGGTTGGCCGTGTAGGCGTAGGGCAGGGCGCCCTTGTTCTTCATCCAGCGCAGGGCAGCGCTGGTGTCCAGGCCGCCCGAGAAGGCGATGCCGACCTTCTGGCCGACGGGAACGTTTTGCAGGATGGTTTCCATACGATGCTTCTCTCAATAACGATGGCGGCTGGCGTGCGGGACGCGGCTGCCGGAAAACACGGAAGGCGCCTGGGCGCCGTCAGGTCGAATGCGTCGGTCTGCCCAGGCGCTCAGGCGCTCTTAGGCGTAGTGGCAGATGTAGTGGTAGGCCTCGGTCACGCGGATGTCGAACTTGGAGTTCGCAGGCACCTGGAAGGACTCGCCGGCCTTGGAGGTCAGCCACTGGTCCGTGCCGTCGAGCTTGTACTCGCAGGAACCGGCCACGCATTCCATGATCTCGGCGGCGGCCGTGCCGAAGGTCAGCTGGCTGGGCAGCACCACGCCGGCAGACTTCTTCGTGCCATCGGCCAGCGTGAAGCCGTGGCTGATGCATTTGCCGTCGAAATAGACATTGGCCTTGGTGGTCAGGGTGATGCCAGAGATGGTTTCGGTGGTCATGGAAGCTGGGCAGAGGGTGGACTAAACCGCCCATTTTAGGCCAGCACCCGGCCGCTGCCCGTACGTGCTGGCCGCCGCCATGCAAAAAGCCCCTTGTCGGGGCTTTGCATGCGCAGGTCCGTCTCAGCGGCGCCAGCCATGACGGTAGCCGCCGCGCCAGCCGTGATAGCTGGGGCGCGAGGCGTAGTACACGCCGGCAGCAAGGGCTGCTCCAATCACCACGGGGGCCACATAGTCACCGGCCGAATACACGGGCTGCACAGGCTGGGGGGCGTAGTAGCCACCGCCGTCGTAGTAGTTGTTCTGGTAGACCACGGGCGGCGGCACGGGTGCGGTGGAGTACGCGGCCTGGGGCGGCTGGTTGGTGCCGTAGTAGCCGTTGCTGCCATAGGCCGCGCTGTTGGCGGCGGGCTGCACGCTCAGCGCGATCCAGTCCCCGGGCGGCGTGGTGGTGCGCGTCGTGTAGTTGCGGCCTGCGTACTCGTAGACCACGTCATAGGCCACGGCGCGGTTCTGGTAGTAGGTCTGGGTGGTGCAGTTGCGCACCGTCTGGTACTGGGGCTGGCCCGTGGCCTCGGCCTGGTTGCCCAGCATGGCGCCGCCGATCACGCCGGCCGCCGTGGCGGCCGCCCGTCCGCCGCCATGGCCGATGGCATTGCCGACCACGCCGCCCGCCAGGGCACCCAGAACGGCGCCCGCGCCCGAGGTGCGCTGGCCGGTATAGACGTTTTCATCGCGGCAGACCTGCTGGGGCACGGCCACCTGCTGGGTCACCGGGGTCACCGACAGCACCCGGCCTTGCTCCTGGGCCAGGGCCACGGTGGCGGTCGTGGCCGCCAGCGTCAAAAGAACCAGGGATTTCATGATTGCACTCCTGTTGCGCTGGCGGTATTTCCTGCCAGGCTCTATGCAAGTGTATTCCTCGGGCCTGGAAAGCAGTTTGCGGTCGCGTAAATCCACGTAATAAGCTGTTCCAGGCCTGATGGCAGAGTCAGCGCTTGCCCCCGTGGGCCATCTCTGCCCAGGCGTCGGGCGCAAAACCCACGGTGATGCGTCCCTGCGGCCATTGGACGACCGGGCGCTTGATGACGCTGGGCTGCTGCTGCATGAGGGCTGCGGCACCGGCCGCATCCTGGGCGGCGGCCTGGGTGTCGGCATCGAGCTTGCGCCACGTCGTGCCTTGGCGGTTGAGCAGCTTTTCCCAGCCGACAGCCTGCATCCAGGCGGGCAACTGCTCGGCGGGAACACCCTGTTTCTTGAAGTCGTGGAATTCGTAGGCGATGCCCTGGTCGGTGAGCCAGGCGCGGGCCTTCTTGACGGTGTCGCAGTTGGGAATGCCGTAGAGCGTCACAGTGTTTGCAGTGGTCATGATTGGTTGCAGTTGCCGCAGTCAATGGATGGCGAGGACCCCATAAGGACACTGTCCCTGGGTAACAATAGCGCGCAGTATGCACACCTCATTTCCCACATTGGATGCATGGCTCGCCTATTGCGAGCGCCTGCACCCCAAGAATATTGCGCTGGGCCTGGATCGCGTGCGCGAAGTTGCCCAGCGCCTGGACCTGCGTTTCGACTGCCCCGTGATCACGGTGGCGGGCACCAACGGCAAAGGCTCGACCTGCGCCATGCTGGAGGCCGTGGCGCTGCAATCGGGCTTTCGCCCCGGCGTCTACACATCGCCGCATCTGGTGCATTTCGAGGAACGCTGCCGCGTGGGCGGCGAGATCGTGAAGGCCGCCGAGCTGCTGCCGCAGTTCGAGGCCGTGGAGCAGGCGCGCGTGCAGGGCACGGAAGTGGCGCTCACCTATTTCGAGTTCACCACGCTGGCCATCCTGCGGCTGATGAGCCAGTCCAGGCTGGATGTGGCGATTCTCGAGGTGGGCCTGGGCGGGCGGCTGGATGCCACCAATGTGATCGACGCCGATTGCGCCGTCATCACCAGCATCGACATCGACCATGTGGAATTCCTGGGGCCGGACCGCGAGAGCATCGGCCGCGAGAAGGCCGGCATCATGCGCGCCGGCCGGCCGGTGGTGGTCAGCGATCCCATGCCGCCGCAAAGCGTGCTGGACCATGCACAGGCCATTGGTGCCGATCTCTGGCGCCTGGGCCAGGACTTCAACTTCTCGGGCGACAAGCAGCAGTGGGGCTGGGCCGGACGCGGGCGGCGCTATGCGGGCCTGGCCTATCCGGCGCTGCGCGGCGCCAACCAGCTGGTCAATGCATCGGGTGCGCTGGCCGCGCTCGAGGCCATCCGCAGCCGCCTCCCCGTCACGGCCCAGGCCGTGCGCACGGGGCTGGCCATGGTCGAGCTGCCGGGCCGTTTCCAGATCATTCCGGGCCAGCCCACGCTGGTGCTGGACGTGGCACACAACCCGCATTCGGTGGCGGCGCTGACGGCCAACCTCGATGCCATGGGCTACTTTCCCTGCACGCATGCGGTCTTCGGCGCCATGCACGACAAGGACCTGGCGCCCATGCTGGCCAGGATTGCCCCGCTGATCGACCGCTGGTATCTCACCGACCTGCCCACGCCGCGCGCCGAGAGCGCTGAGGTGCTGCGCCAGAAGATCGAAGCCCTGCCGCCCGCGCCGGGCGTGCCGCGCGAGATCTCGCTGGCCACCTTCGCAAACCCGCAGCTGGCGCTGGATGCCGCGGTTCTTGCAGCAGGTCCCACTGATAGAATCGTGGTCTTTGGCTCGTTCTTCACGGTGGGCGGCGTGCTGCAGGACGGCCCGCCCCGGCTGAACGCCAAGCATCTGGGCACCTGAATCCAGTGATCCGCACCGCAAACGGCCATCGTGGCTGCCTGTGGTGGCCGATCTGAACGAGTCCGCACTCCATGGCATTTTTCAATTTTCGTTGGCCCGGCAAAAAAGACGACGGTGATTCGTCGTCCGCATCGAGGCGGCCCACACGGCTGGGACAGGCGGAAAGCGTCGATGTCATGCGCCGCCGGGCGCGCCACCGCCTCATCGGCGCTGCCGTGCTGGTCCTGGCGGGCGTGGTGGGTTTCCCCCTGCTGTTCGACACCCAGCCGCGTCCGATTCCCGTGGACATCCCCATCGAGATTCCCGACCGCGACAAGGTCGCTCCTCTGGTCGTGCCCGGTGCCAATGCCGTGGACGCCCATCCGCACCAGGGCGCCGCTTCCCCGGCAGGCCGCGTGCCGGCCCAGGCCTCGCTGGGCGCCGACGAGGAAGAGGTTCCCATGGGCAGGCCTTCCGTGCCCGTGGCGCCAGCCGTCTCGCAGGTGGCTCCGGTCAAGCCGGAAGCAAAGCCCGAAACCCGGCCCGAGGCAAAGCCTGAGCCCAAGCCCGCCGCCAAGCCTGAGACCAAACCCGAGCCCAAGCCGGAACCCAGGCCCAAGCCCGAGCCGGCCAAACCCGAACACAAGCCGGAGCCCAAGCCCGAACCCAAACCCGAGCCGAAGCCAAAGCCCGAACCCAAGCCCGAGCCGCCCAGGAGCGACGACGCCGCGCGTGCCCGGGCCCTGCTGGAAGGTCGCAGCGCACCGGCGGCTGCTGCGGCGACGGACGAGCGCTTCATCGTGCAGGTCGGCGCCTTCTCCGATGCCGGCAAGGCCCAGGAAATCCGCGCCAAGCTGGAGCTGGCGGGCCTGAAGACTTTCACGCAGGTGGTGGACACCAAGGACGGCAAGCGCACGCGTGTGCGTGTGGGTCCGTTCAACGGCCGTGCCGAAGCCGACAAGGCGGCGGCGCGCGTCAAGGGCCAGGGCCTGCCGGCTTCGGTGCTCAAGCTCTGAGGCGGTGACGTACATCTTGCAAAGCAGCACAGGCGCACAGAGATAGCGTATGTCCACGGTGGACTGGGTTTTGCTGGCCTGCGTGCTGGCATCGATGCTGCTAGGCGCCTGGCGCGGGCTGGTGTATGAGGTGCTGTCGCTGCTCGGCTGGCTGGTGGCCTTCGTCGTGGCACGCATCTGGGCTGCCGACGTGGCGCTGTGGCTGCCCATGCAGGACTGGGACATGCAACTGCGCTATGCCGCAGGCTTTGTGCTGTTGTTCGTGCTGGCGCTGTTCGGCTGGGGCCTGGTGTCCTGGCTGTCGCGCCGGCTGATCGAGGCGGTGGGCCTGAGGCCCGTGGACCGCACGCTGGGCGCGCTGTTCGGCGTGCTGCGCGGGGCGCTGCTGGCCCTGGTGGCAACGATGGTGATCAGCTACACGCCGCTGCACCAGGGACAGTGGTGGCAGGATTCAGCCCTGGCGCCGTGGCTGATGCAGGCGCTGGCTGCGGTTTTGCCGCAGCTGCCGCAGGAATGGGGACGCTATCTGCCGGCTGCATGACAAGGCGCTGCAGCGCAGGAGTCGGCTGGCAGAAACAGTTTGGATAGAGAAATCGGGCGCAGGCGTGGCCAATGGGTGGCTGCTACGGCCCAGACAGCGAAGGGCGACCTTCGCAAACGGATGGAACGCAACTATGTGTGGAATCGTTGGTGTAGTCAGCACCGCGCCCGTGAATCAACTGATCTATGACGCCCTGCTGCTGCTGCAGCACCGTGGCCAGGATGCCGCCGGCATCGTGACCCAGCAGGAGCGCAAGTTCTTCATGCACAAGGCCAAGGGCATGGTGCGCGACGTGTTCCGCACCCGCAACATGCGCGCCCTGCCGGGCACGGTGGGCCTGGGCCAGGTGCGCTACCCGACGGCCGGCAACGCGACCAGCGAGGAAGAGGCCCAGCCCTTCTACGTGAACGCGCCCTTCGGCATCGTCATGGTGCACAACGGCAACCTTACCAACGCCAAGCAGCTGCGCGAGGAACTGTCGGACACCGACCACCGCCACACCAACACCGAGAGCGACTCCGAAGTCCTGCTCAACGTGCTGGCCCACGAGCTGGCCCGCGCCAGCAGCGGCGCACCGCTCAAGAGCGAAGACGTCTTCCAGGCCGTCAGCGCCGTGCACAAGCGCATCAAGGGCTCGTACGCCGTGATCGCGCTGATTGCGGGCTACGGCCTGCTGGCCTTCCGCGACCCCTTCGGCATCCGTCCCCTGTGCATGGGCCGCAGCGCCGACGGCACGGTGATGCTGGCCAGCGAATCCGTGGCCCTGGAAGGCACGCTGCACCAGCTCGAGCGCGATGTCGCTCCGGGTGAAGCCGTGTTCGTGCACAGCGACGGCCAGGTCGAAACCCGCCAGTGCGCCGAAAAGAGCGAGCTGCACCCCTGCGTGTTCGAGTACGTGTACCTGGCCCGTCCGGACTCGGTGCTCGACGGCATCTCCGTCTACCAGGCGCGCCTGAACATGGGCGAGACGCTGGCCAAGCGCGTGGTCTCCACCGTGCCGCCCAACGAGATCGACGCCATCATCCCGATTCCGGAATCCAGCCGGCCCAGCGCCATGCAGCTGGCCCAGCTGCTGGGCATTCCCTACCGCGAAGGCTTCGTCAAGAACCGCTACGTGGGCCGCACCTTCATCATGCCGGGCCAGGCCTCGCGCAAGAAATCCGTGCGCCAGAAGCTCAACGCCATCGGCAGCGAGTTCAAGGGCCGCAAGGTGCTGCTGGTGGACGACTCCATCGTGCGCGGCACCACCTCCAAGGAAATCGTGCAGATGGCGCGTGACGCCGGCGCCGTCAAGGTCTACCTGGCCTCGGCCGCTCCTCCGGTGCGCCATCCCAACGTCTACGGCATCGACATGCCCACGCGCGCCGAACTGGTGGCGCATGGCCGCACGGTCGAGGAAATCCGCCAGGTCATCGGCGCCGACGCGCTGATCTACCAGGACGTGGCCGCCATGAAGCAGACCGTGGGCAAGATCAATCCGCAGGTGCAGGGCTTCGAGGCCTCGTGCTTCGACGGCGTCTACATCACGGGCGACATCTCCGAGGACGAGGTCACGGCGCTCAACGAGGGTCGTAACCGGGGCGGGGAGGAAGAGGCCAGCGATGCGTCGCGCCTGTCCCTGCCCAATGCCCAGGAAGCCTGAGCGCCAGGGCATTCAGTGACAATGTCGGGCGGGCCTGTGGCCCGCCTTTTTTGACAAATGAGCTAAAAGCGCTGGTGCTGGAGCGTCCAGGGCCGCAAGGCCCTGGAAGCCGCCAGGTGACAAGTGCTTCTAGCTCCTTTTTTCCGGGCACCGCCACCGCTGGCGGGCTGCGCCCGATCCCCAAGGACCATCAACGTGACCAACAAGACACTTCCCGAAGGCCTGCATCCCGATACGCTGGCCCTGCGCGTGGGCGTGGAGCGAAGCCAGTGGGGTGAGCACAGCGAAGCCCTGTACATGACCAGCAGCTTCGTGCAGCCCGACTGTGCAACGGCTGCACGCCGCTTCGCCAATGAAGAGCCCGGCTACACCTACAGCCGCACCTCCAACCCCACCGTCACCAGCTTCGAGCAGCGCCTGGCCGCCATGGAGGGCACGGAATGCGCCGTGGCCACGTCCACGGGCATGTCGGCCATCTTGCTCGTGGCGCTGACCACGCTCAAGGCCGGCGACCATGTGATCTGCTCGCAGTCCATGTTCGGCTCCACCATCAAGCTGCTGGGCGGCGAGATGGCGCGCTTCGGCGTGGAGACCAGCTTTGTCTCGCAGACCGATGTGCAGGCCTGGAAGGCGGCCATCCGTCCCAACACGCGCCTTCTGTTCGCCGAGACGCCGACCAACCCGCTGACCGACCTGTGCGACATCGCCGCGCTGGCCGAGCTGGCGCACGCCCATGGCGCGCTGCTGGCCGTGGACAACAGCTTTGCCTCGCCCGTGCTGCAGCAGCCTGCCAAGTTCGGTGCCGACCTGGTCGTGCACTCCGGCACCAAGCTGCTGGACGGCCAGGGCCGCGTCATGTCGGGCGCCGTCTGCGGCACGACGGCACTGGTGGACAAGGTCATGGGCACCTTCCTGCGCAGCGGCGGCCTGAACCTGGCGCCGTTCAACGCCTGGGTGGTGCTCAAGGGGCTGGAGACGCTGTCCCTGCGCGTGAAGGCGCAAAGCGCCTCCGCGCTGGAGCTGGCCACCTGGCTGGAAGCCCATCCCAAGGTCGCCCGCGTCTACTACCCGGGCCTGGCCAGCCACCCGCAGCACGAGCTGGCCATGCGCCAGCAAAACGGCATGGGCGGCGGCGTGCTGTCCTTCGACGTGGTGGGCGAGGGCGCCGAACAGCTGCGCGCCAACGCCTTCCATGTGGCCGACAGCACCCGGGTGTGCTCGATCACGGCCAACCTGGGCGACGTCAAGACCACCATTACCCATCCGGCCAGCACCTCGCATGGCCGCCTGAGCGAAGAGCAGCGCCGTGCCGCCGGCATCGGCCAGGGTCTGCTGCGCATCTCCGTCGGACTGGAATACCTGGGCGACCTCAAGAACGATCTCTCCCGCGGACTGGATACCCTGCAATGACACAAAAAGTACGTACCCGTTTTGCCCCGTCTCCCACGGGCTTCATCCACCTGGGCAACATCCGCTCGGCCCTGTATCCCTGGGCCTTTGCGCGCGCCACGGGCGGCGATTTCATCCTGCGCATCGAGGACACCGACGTGGAGCGCTCCACCCAGGCCTCGGTGGACGTGATCATCGAGGGCATGGCCTGGCTGCAGCTGGACCATGACGAAGGTCCGTTCTATCAAATGCAGCGCATGGACCGCTACAAGGAGGTGCTGGCCGGCCTGCAGGCTTCGGGCCATGTCTACCCCTGCTACATGAGCGTGGAAGAACTCGACGCCCTGCGCGAGCGCCAGATGGCCAACAAGGAAAAGCCGCGCTACGACGGCACCTGGCGCCCTGAGGAAGGCAAGGTGCTGCCGCCCGTGCCCGAAGGCGTGCGTCCCGTGCTGCGCTTCAAGACGCCGAAGGGCGGCGTCGTGGCCTGGGAAGACAAGTGCAAGGGTCGCATCGAGTTCCAGAACAGCGAGCTGGACGACCTGGTGATCGCGCGCCCCGATGGCACGCCCACCTATAACTTCTGCGTCTGCGTGGACGACATGGACATGGCCATCACCCATGTCATCCGTGGCGACGACCACGTCAACAACACGCCGCGCCAGATCCACATCTTCGAGGCCCTGGGCGCCAGCGTGCCAGTGTTCGCCCATCTGCCCACCGTGCTCAACGAGCAGGGCGAGAAGATGAGCAAGCGCAACGGCGCCAAGGCCGTCACCCAGTACCGCGACGAAGGCTACCTGCCCGACGCCATGGTCAACTACCTGGCCCGCCTGGGCTGGAGCCACGGCGACGACGAAATCTTCAGCCGCGCCCAGTTCCTGGAGTGGTTCAACCTGGACCACCTGGGCCGCAGCGCTGGCCAGTTCGACGAGGCCAAGCTGCGCTGGGTCAACGCCCAGCACCTGAAGGCGCTGGACGACGCGGCCCTGGCAGAGCTGGTGCGCCCCTTCGTGCTCAAGACCGGCCTGGACCAGGCCCTGCTCGACGCAGACGACCGCCTGCCGCGCATCTGCGCCCTGTTCAAGGACCGCTGCGAAACCCTGGTCGATCTGGCCGGCTGGGTGCGCCTGTTCTATGTGGACGCCTTCGACCGCAACGCCGAGGACCTGGCAAAGCACGTGACCGACGCCGTGGCGCCCGCCCTGGACGCCTTCGCCGAAGGCATCGCCTCGGTGGAGTGGAGCAAGGAAGCCATTGCTGCCCTGATCAAGGAAGTGCTCAAGGCCCAGGGCCTGAAGATGCCGCAACTGGCCATGCCGGTGCGCGTGCTGACGCTGGGCACGGCGCACACGCCTTCGGTGGATGCGGTGCTGGAGCTGCTGGGTCGTGAAAAAATTCTGGCGCGTTTGAAAAACCGCTGAAAACCTGTCTATAATTCGAGTCTCTGATGCAAACGCAGCAACTAACAAGAAGCAGCGATTGCAGCATGAAGGGGGTATAGCTCAGCTGGGAGAGCGCTTGCATGGCATGCAAGAGGTCATCGG
>NZ_JCABYI010000037.1:125418-226218 GCF_059499305.1 Delftia sp. | reverse complement strand
AGCATAACTGCTCTGCGGGGGTCTGTGACGAAGTGGTGTTAGCCACTCTAAGCGGATAAATCGAGTTCGGTTTTTTCTTCTTACGTCTAAACATTCGACGAAAGGCGGTGCATATCAGGCTCCAGAATCCAGTTCTTGATGAGGTTGGTTTGTTCATAACAATTTCCAAGTTTATGAATGAGCGATCGGTCCAAGGGTATGAGCCGCGATGGCTTTAGCGACCTCATCGTATCCCTTGTCGTTGAAGTGAACGCGGTCAACAAAAAGGTAGTCATCCACATGTGGGCTGTACCTCAACAGTTCATTCATGTCATCAAAGCGCACGCCTTGTTCCTTGCAGAAAGACTGAATTGCTCTCGCGAACGGAAGGTGGATTTCTTTACCTAGTATGTTTCCGAAGAGTCGCCAGAAATTGTTTGGGCAGCTATCGATAGCGTGGAAAATCTCTTTCTCCTCGGCTACAAGATGACTACGCGTCCAATAGGCCATCGGCTGCAATACGAAGCTGAGCTTCGCTCCAGTGCCCGCTAGTAGCAAATGCCACTGTCGAAGGGCATTTGTCACAACATCCGCAGCACGGGCAACACGGGCTTCTGTATCAGTCCCCTCATCGCTAATGATCACGTCTGCTGGATTTTCAGTCCTCGCACGCAACTTATCCAGATATCGGGTAATCATGCCCTTGCCACGATTATCCAATTCCGATGCATAGGTACGGGTGCGCCGCTTCAAATCCTCGTTGTAGAGCTCCATATAATGCTGATACTCATAGGAGTAGTAATACCGCCCGTGGTCGCTAGAGAGGGAGTCCGGTAAGCCTTCGAGCGTCAATGTGTTGATGCCACTTAGCACCACCACGTTATTGATACGACGAAAGCGATGTTGATGGACAAGGAACAACAGCACTTCTTGAACTGCGTTGTAGCCACGCCCACCGAAGTTAATCCAAGGCTCTCCCGTATATGCAGCAAGTCGGGAGGCCACCGTCGCGGCGTCCGAGGTGGCACCCGTGCCTAGGGTGGTAGAGCCGCCTACCAAAAGATTAACTGGCAAATTCGACGGCATGCTGGATAAGCCTATATAATCTTCCTTATACTCGCTGAGTCGAAAGCCGAGACTATCAGTGTTAATGACCTTTGAGCGATAGTTTTTGTGATGAAAGAACATCGTATATGGGAGCCAACGGACCCCCATATACATGAACTCATCGTACTCGCGGATCTGCGGCGTCAGTCGATAGACCTCCTGCACAGCTTCGTCGTGCGTCAGAGATTTGAGAGTCATGAGAGAACCTCCTCAAAATTGCTTGTTTGCCTCAGAGCGAGAGCAGTCAAGAAGGTCCGGCGGCTGTACTGGCAACTGGGCCTTGTTAACTGGAGCCATTCGTAGATAGCTTTCACCATCGCTGGGGCTTAGTTGCAAAGGATCGCGCAAGTGCCGAATTAATATTCCAATCGGCCACATAAGAAAAAATAATAGAGAGAGCACAAGAGACAACAGGGGATTTCTAAGTGAAATCACGGTGGGCCTTTCTAAGAATGAATTGATTTACGGAGAATTTTTATAGATCAGTCGAGCGCGAACTCTGTTCGCCAGTCGCCGCTTTCCGATAATTCAGGCTGATCAGCCTTCAGAAGCAAATAATTGCCAATAACCAGATAGTCCATTTGCGTTCGCATAAAACATACGTAGGCATGATGCGGACTTTCTACGATAGGTTCGCCCCGCACATTAAATGATGTGTTCACCAGAACCGGGCAGTTGGTACGCGCATGGAATGCTTCTAGCAGTGCGCGAAAGCGCGGGTTGCCGTCTCTCCCTACCGTCTGTACGCGAGCTGAGTAGTCCACGTGAGTAACGGCCGGAATCGTGGAGCGGACACATCTAAGTAAATCGATTCCGGTTAATTTGTTATCGTCGGTATCCTGTGGAAAACGCTTACTTTGATGTACGGCTACTACAAACAACATATAGGGACTGGGGAAGTCGAGGTGGAACCATTCGGCAGCATGCTCTTCTAGCACTGCCGGTGCGAATGGTCTAAAGGACTCTCGGTTCTTAATCTTGAGGTTCATAGCGCTTTGCATGCCAATATTGCGTGCATCCGCTAATATTGAACGTGACCCGAGTGCTCGCGGTCCAAACTCCATGCGGCCTTGAAACCATCCCACCACGTTGCCGTTCTCAAGTAGGGCGGCCACTTCGTCGAACAACTGATGGTCATCCAGTCGTTTGAACACCGCACCACTTGCTTCCAGCGCCGCTTTAATTTCTTCGTCACGCCAGTGCGATCCGAGGAGCGTCGCCTTCATGCGGTCAGTGTCCCGCGCCACGCGTTCCATGCGCAAACGCGTGTGCCATCCAGCCAATGCAGCGCCCAACGCTCCGCCACTGTCGCCGGATGCGGGCTGCACCCAAATGTCGTCGAAAATGCCTTTCGCTTGCAGTTTGCCATTCGCAACGCAGTTAAGCGCGACGCCGCCGGCCATACACAGGTTGGCCTGCTTGGTTTGCTGCCTTAGGGTACGTGCCAAGCGCACTATGGCCTCTTCCAGCACCTCCTGCACCGAGGCAGCCAAGTCGAATTCGCGCTGAGTGATTAACCCTTCCGGTTCGCGACGTGGCCCGCCAAATAGCTTGCAAAATTTCTCATTCACCATGTAATCACCGACTGCATAGTCAAAATATTCCATATTCAGCCAGAAGCTGCCATCTGATTTGAGGTCGATGAGATGATCCAGGATGGTTTGCACATATCTAGGACGCCCATAGGGGGCAAGTCCCATCAACTTGTACTCACCCGAATCGACTTTAAATCCGCAGAACCAAGTAACTGCGGAATACAGCAAGCCAAGTGAGTGGGGAAACTGGATCTCCCATACGGGGAACAATTGATTGTCGATGCCGACCCAGGCACTCGTGGTCGCCCACTCACCAACCCCATCGACACATAGAACGGCAGCACTTCGGAATCGGCTGGGGAAAAAGGCTGCTGCCGCATGAGATTCATGATGGTCGATGTAGTCAATCGAGGGAAGTTGGCTTTCGCTCGCATCAAGCCGCGTGAGTTCCTTGTAAAGCATGTCCTTTACATTTGCTTTGGAAAGCAGCCATTCCGGCATTTCTGTGACAAATGATTTGTAGCCGCGCAAACCAAAATTCAAGTACGTGTTGACAATGCGGCTAAGCTTCTTGCGTGGATTTTCATAGTAGAAAACCCTATCGACTTTGCCAATTCCGATGCCTGTCTCTCTGAGACAGTATTGGATTGCATGTGCGGGAAAGCGCGCATCCTGCTTAATCCTTGTGAAGCGCTCTTCCTGAGCGGCAGCAATAATTTCGCCGTCCCGTAAAATCGCTGCCGCGCTATCATGATAGCCATATGAAAGACCAAGAATGATTGAATTCAGTGCCATAGAATTCCAAAGTATAAGAAGACTCTCTGACTCAATAGGCGTAACGAAGGGGAGTAAATATCTCCTTCCAGTGCCGCCTTGGCGGTGAAAGCGATCTGAAGCCGTTCCAAACTCGGCGCCATTGTTCATCTACGAGTTGTGAGCCATGCACATGCCGTATTTCGTCTAAGTGCCATTCAGTGGCGGTCAATGCCATGGCAGAGTGTCCGCTTGAAACGTTGTCGATGGTGTTATGTAGATCGACGAATAGCGTGCTGAAGCCATGCTGCCGAAGTTCGTCGCGAGCCGTTCGGTAGGCGCCGCCGACACCTGACAACTCCATTGCAAGGTTTAGCCCTAGTGTCTCTGGCAGGAATCGACGAGGAAACTGGGACAAGCTCAGCCAAAATACGGGCACCAAAAATGATTCCTTGTTGAATCGAGGAAAATAGGCGAAGTCAATATTGCGAAAGTCCGGCAAGGAAATATTCATCTGCCTCATGAGCGCCCGATAGATATTCGGATGATTCAGTTCCACTTCACCATTACCTATCTCATCTGAATAAATCTTGTATAGCAAGGCGCCAATCTGACTGTCCACTAGCCCCGCACTAGTCCATCGCTGCAACCATGCGCCGTCGATGAAGATCATCGGACACAACTGGAGTGCTTCCTCGATTACCTCATCACGTGTTTTTGAGCCGTGGTCATGACATTTTGCTGATTGATTTGAATTGGCTGCATAGGATTGCGCTTGGGCAATTGCTTTGCGTTCGAACCATTCCCGCAACTGCCAAAGACTGTATTCTTTGAATGGCAATGCATCTGCTCTACGCTCTAAACTCAACGCGCTCCGAGCCAGCCATTTAGTGGCAAATGCACAAGCGGTTGAACGAACATGCGGATAGCGCTCTATATTCAATAGCTGGTGATATAGATCCCGAATATCAATCGACGCCACCTTGCTCGCCGTTTTAATGGCCGGATGGGCCTGTGCGGGCACGGCATTAGGAGTGACTGTATCGGCATTAGCCGGTGAGGTTCGTTGTTCGACCGGAGAATCAGAGATCGATAGCGATTCAATCCAAGTTCGAATAATAAATATTTCTTCGTCGTTGAATATCCGAAACATCGGCCCGCCAAAAGCAATCAATCGCGTGAGCAATAAACTTTTGTCCGGCTGGCCAGGAGAAACCCAACGCGATTGACCAAGCATTTTTACAAAGCTGGCCGCATCATGCGTGATCAAGCTGTCGAACGGATCGGGGCCTAATTTCAGCCGGCTGTGATACCCTGCGGCATACTTCGCTTTCTGTTTTACCAAGCGGACCATGGCCGCTTGAGGCGAAAGGTGTCCTCTGTCGAGTTGAGCTGTAACCTCCGATTGCCAAGCGTCAAGTAGTAGTCGGGAAATCAAGAAGCCCTTGACGATACGGAAGAAAATGATGCGGTCATTGTCCTCAGCCAGAATATGCGTAATGGCCGATTGTGCCGCGGCCTGCATTGCTTCGCGTTTAGAAGAGTTTCTAGCCTGGAACCATGCAGAAGCTCTGGCCTCTTTCGCAGACTGAACTAGCATAGGCGCCAGCACAGTTAGACTGAATAGCGTTGCTCCCAGTATTTCTGCTTTGTACTCCTCTGGAAAAAGCGAGAGACTTAACCACCATGCTGGAAGAGCCCACGCTTTTGGATTTATACCTATCGCATCGGCAAAACCTTCCGAGCAAACAGACGGGAGATATATGGAGTATTTTTGCAAAAGCTGACGGTATAACACCGACTGATTGTCAGTGTAGCGGCCCCCGCCAACATACCAGCTATGAATTAGATGCCCTTTGGTGGCAGTAAGCTCATGATTATTGCCGGCGTGTGCAATATTCTGGAGAGCGCTGCCTTCCAAAAGCGCTATGGGAGAATACTGGCATAGTATAAATTTGCTCTCTTCCGAATCCAGTTCAATATGCTCTACATCAGATTGGGACGATGCCATTAGCCACTCAAGCATTGCAACCGAGCTGACGTGAAGATCGCTAGGCGCAGCTTTTTCCCACGATGCCAACTGGTGGGCATAATTGCAACTGGTCTGCTCGATATGGTCACGAGCAGCAATCGCTCCCTGTTCATAATTAGTATCTATGTTACACAACATAAAGCATAGATTCGCGTCCATAGGCTCTCCCCGCTACACCTACAAAGCAAAATTGGGAAATGCGCCGCCAGCAAGAATTTCTACTGATATATATCTCTTAGGCGCGGCTCTCGCGGCTTCCAATTTATGGAATCCATTTCCTCATAACATTCGAGAGCGACGATCTATAAAAAAGGCCAATTTGGTAGATCAAGCGGTGATTCTTAGGACATGCTTCCATGAATCGCCAAATGCATCGCCACACAAAGGAAGTTCAGGAGAAAGTCCTGGCGATATGCCAAGCCACCGCCCGCTACCAATGTCGGAGAATCGCCCCTCTCGCATTGAGATTACGATTCAGTATCATTGTCATTGTCAATGGGACTAGTCTGATTTTTCGTGGCCTGGCGCGATGCGGCGTTGCATCCGCTGCTCAGTGAAGTGCTAGGCCTCCTGCGGCAGGGACTCGATGCCGCGGGCTCGGTCAATCCGTTCCGCCACTTTGAACGCCGCGTCCAACTCGCTCAGGCCCCACTGCTGCATCAGTTGGTAGCGCTCGGCTTTTTCCTCAGGCTCGGTCTGCGCCAGCGCCAGGTAGAGGCTCGGCGGCACGGCCCGGAACAGCACTTCCATCGACTTGGACAGAATCACGCCCTCGCTGAACTTGCCGGCCTCCTTGCGGGCCGACCGCATCAACGCCTTCTGCGCCGGCGTCAGTTCGCGGAATCGCGCGATCTTCTCCACTTCATCCGGCGGCATGGACAGGCAGATCCACCACTCGATCATGTTGAGCATCGGCTCCGCCGCTTTGGGCAGATCGTCGATGTTCTGCGTCGCCAGCCAGAACCAGGCGCCGAGCTTGCGCCACATCTTGGTGATCTTGACGATATAGGGCGAGAGCAGCGGATTCTTGGTGATGATGTGGCCTTCGTCCGTGACGTTGATGATCGGCCGTCCCAGGAACTGATCGCGCTCGGCGATGTTGTTGACCGTGTTGATCAACGAGATATACGCGATCGACAGCTGCGCGTTGTAGCCTTCGCGCGCATAGGTCGCCAGATCGACGATGGTGATATCGGCCTCGGGCCAAGGCGATCCCGGCCGGTCGAACATCTCGCCGTCGGCGCCCTGGCAGAACATATCCATCGCGTCCGCCATCTCCAGCAGCCGCACCCGCCGGCTTTCGGGCAGGCTGGCGTCCCCGCCCCGGGCGCGCAGGGCATCGCGCACGTCGCGGGTCAGCACGCTGCGGTCCTGGCCCACGGCCAGGCGCGCGGCATCGAGGATGCATTGGCGGATCAGCGAGCGATCCGCGCGCGTCATGCGCGCTTCTTCTTTCTCCTCGCCGCCCGTGATCATCAGCCGGGCGGTGATCTCCAGTTCGCCCAGCACGTCCCGCTGCTCGTCCGCCGCCGCCGCGTCGTCCGGCACGGGTTCATCCAGCGCGTCGGCGTCCAGCGTCTGCACCGTGCCGGGCGTCTCAACCAGGCGCCGGGCATCCGCGAACGGCGCCAAGCTCACCCCGGCGCCGGGCGCGAGCTTGACCCGGTTTACCGTCAGCCCCAGGCGCTTGGCGAAGTCGCCAAACAGGCCGAACGAGTTCCCCGCCTCGACGATGAACAGGCGCGGGCGATAGAGCGCCGTCACTTGATTCAGCAGGTTATTCAGCATCGCCGACTTGCCCGACCCGGTGGGGCCGAACAAGAACAGGTGCGCGTTCATCTGCCGGTCCAGCCGGTTGAGCGGATCGACGCAGATCGGCCCGCCGCCGCGATTGAACAGCGTGATGCCCGGATGCCCGGTGCCCTGGCCGCGGCCCCAGGTGGGGAACAGGTTGGCCATGTGCTGGGCGAACATCAGCTGCGTGTACCACTGGCGCCGGTCCAGCGACGGGTTGTAGACGCAGGGCAGCCAGCGCAGATAGCTGTTCAGCGGCGCGACCTCATCGGCCTCGCGCACGGGTTGCAGGCCGGCATTGAGCATCACGTTCGTCAGCGCCAGGCCCCGCTGGTCCAGCTCGGCCTCGTCCTGCGCGCGCAGATAAAAAGCCAAGGTGCCGCGATACAGCTTGTGGGCGCTACCGATCAGGGCGCGCGCTTCCTGAACATCGTGGCGCGTCTGCTCCGACGCCAGGGTCTCGCCCACGGCTTTCCTGGTCAGATGGTTGAGATGGCTCTCTAAAACGTCCTGGGGGGTGGCGACCAGCGTCAGGCACATCACGGTGTCCTCGGGCATCTGGTCCATCAAGGCGTTGAACGCGTCTCCCTTGCGGACTTCCCCGGTCAGGTGGCCGATGCTGGGCGGCATGCGCAGGCGTTCCGTGACAATCACGCGCTGGGGCAGGTCATCGAAGTACCACAGCCCTTGCGCGACGTCGGAACGCGGCTGGCCGAAGAACAGGCGCTGGCTGAAGTCTTGGCCGCTGGCCAACTCGATTTCCTCCGGCTCGGCGGCGTCGGGGTAGGCGGCGAGGCGGTAGAACCGCTCGCGGTCTGCGGCGGTCTCGCCCAGCATGGCGGGCCGCGGGTGGAACCAGCGCAGCAGCCAGTCATGGATGTCTGCGGCCTGAAGCCGACGCGCGGCAATGCCCGCATTGGCCAGGCCGCCGATCAGCCGGTCGCAGACGATGCTCAGGTCGTGCTCAGGGGTATGCCCGCGACGGCTGTCCGGCCCGGACACGCGCCGGTAGACCACCATGCGCACCCGCCGGTTCTGGCCGCGCCAGCGCAGGCGCGTGACGACGGTGTCCTCGAACAGCCCGCCGGGCCGCGCCACGCTGTCCAGGTGGTGGCCGAAGAAGCGCAGATAGAACTCCGTGAACGCGGTGCCGCGCGCACGCGGCTGCACGTAGTCCCGCAACCGGCGCTGATAGCCGCCGAAGTTGGCTTCGTCCTGGGCGTAGACCTGTAGCACCCAGGGGTGCTCATCGAGCTCATCGAAGCTGTCCTGGAGCGCGTTCTCCAGCGCGTCGCGGGCCTGGGCCAGCCAGTCGGGTTCACGGCCTTCCGTTCCCAACGGACTGAGCTCATAGAAGGCCGCCACGGAATGGCCGTCTTCCAGCAACATCGCCTGGGCGTCCGGCAGGTACTCGACCCAGGGCAGCATCGACACGAACGACGGGGCCGTGTCATACAGCCGCTTCTCGTCGTCCACGGTCGCCGCCGGGGCATCGGCCACGGCCGCGCCCGGCGCGGGCAGGCCGGCCTCGCGCAGCGTGCGCAGATGGGCGCGCCAGCCGTCCTCGGGCGCGTGGCTTGGCTCGGCAGGGTGGGGCGCGCGGCGCGCGGTCCAGGGCAATGGCCAGCGCATCAGTAGTCCTCGATCCGTTCACCCGGCATGGCGTATTGCACGCGCTGGTACAGGGGGAACACCGTGCTGTACCCCGGCACCGGGACGGGATCGGTGCCCGCCAGGTGCGGAAACACATACATCACGACATCCGGGTTCGGCAGGCGCCGGAACTGGCGCCGGATTTCATTTGCGGCCGTGCGGGTGTAGTGCGCCTGCTCGGCCGGGGCGGCGGCGATATCCGCGTCGGCCAGGGGCCGCCGCAGGCTTTGCCGCGCATCGAGCAACTGGCGTTGGGCCGCATAGCCGGTGCCCCCGCCGGACGCTTGTTGCCACACTTGCTGCATCGTAAAGTCCCCCGCGGGCAGCACGGCGTCCTTCTTGGTGGCGCAGCCGCCAAGCGTCGCGGCGACCATGAGCAACGCACACTTAGTCCAGGTCCAGCGCATGGCGGCTTCCTTCGCGATGATCGACGCGCCGACCGTCCGGCGCGTAGTCGATGTGGATGGGCTTCTCCAGATGGACGGCCACCTGGGCCCCCGGCCGCACATAGACCGCCGCGAAGGCCTGGCCGTACAGCTTGTTGACCCAATCGGACATCTGCTGCACCCCGCCCGCGAGAATGCGGCCCATGGCCTCGTTGCCGGAAATGCCCACGGTGCCGATGCCATTGCTGCTGCCGCTGACAACCGCGACGTTCTGGCCCGGTTTGATAAACGATGCCACGCCGGCGCCCGCCGCCGTGATGAGCGCCTGGGAGCCGAGATACTGCTGAGCGTTGCTGCGGCGATCACCGCTGACGCAGGGAATGCCCTGCGGATCGCTGATCCAACCCAGGCCCTCGTCATTGCCCTGCGCCCGGCCATTCGTGTCATCGGGCACGGTACGGATCGTGCCGTCGTGGAACACGAAGGTGATGCTGCGGACCTTCCCCCGCACACACGACAGCGTCCAATCGCCCGACGCCGTGCCGCTGAACACGGCGCCCGCGACCTCAGGCACATCGATGCCATTGGCCGTGAGATTGTCCGGCCCCACCAGCACCTTGAAGGGGAACGGATCGTTCACCGTGCCATCGATGGGAATGCGCCCGATCAGCGCCGTCATGGCGACCGAGCCCATCAGCGTCGAGTTGGTGGGCACCGTGTAGACGGCCTTCAACGGGGCGGCGTCGCCGTCCCGCTCCCGGCGCTCCACCTTGGGTCCGGGGTCCGACAGGGCATCGGCCGTCCCCTCCAGCGTGCGCTGGGCGGGACCGAAGCGGGTCGGAAAGCTCCCCGCGCTGCCGGCCTTGCGCGCCTCCTCGGGCTTCGCATCCTCGGGTTCCACCCAGCGCACGCCGGCCGGCGGCGCGGCGCCCTCGTCTTCCAACCCCAGCCCGATGGGCAGGTCCGGCGTCTTGCTGCCGGCCGCGCCGCCCAACCGCTCCAGGCGTTGTTGAAGCTCTTGCAGCAGCCCGCTGGTCTGCTCGCGGTCGCTGGCGGCCTGCTCCTGGGCGCTGCGCACCTGCGCGCGCTCGGTTTCCAAGGCGGCCTCAATGCGCCGTTCGATGTCGCCGTCGCGTTGGCGCAGCTGGGCGTTCTCGCTGCGCTGCGCTTTGTTCTCGGCCACGGCGCTTTGCAGCTCCGTGCGCAGTTGGCGCACCTGCGCCACCAAGGTCGCCACGGTGTCGCGCGGGGTGTCGCCCGCGATCCCCAGGGCCTTCATTTCCTCGGGCGTGAGCTGGGCCGAGGGATCTGGGCTCACCGCGGCCCGATCGCCCCCGGAACACTGACGCAGACCCACCAGCAGCACGATCAACGCCAGCGGCAGCATCAGTCACTTGAGCAAGCCATTACTGCGCATCGCCGGCCTCCGTGACGGAGGGGTCCATGACCGCCCGAGGATCGAAGCGCGCCATCGCGGGCAGCAGCGCCGACGCCAGACCCCGGCCGCGCGTGACCACGTAGACGACCGTCGTATCTTCGGGCGTGCCGCGTGGCCCCAGGCGGTCATGCTGGAAGCTGGCCGCGAGAAAGTCGCCTTGCAAGGCGCGCGGGTCCAGGCTTACCCAGCCGTCGTGCAGATGGGACAGCCGCACGGCCGACACCCAATGGTCGTGCAGGCGCCACGCCGCCAGCGCCGTCGCCTGCACGGCCACGCCAGGCAGCAAGGTGCTCAGGTCCAGGTCGCGGCGCAGGTTGACCCGCGCAATGCCTTCCACGGCCTCCACCGTGCGCAGCGGGGCGTACAGGCTCTGCGCCGCGTAGCGGGTCAAGGCCACGGCCACGGGCGTGTTCCGGGGCGCTTGGGGCGCCGCTGCCGCGTCCGCGGGCGGCGTCCGGCCGTAGCGGGGCGCAGGCGCCTCGCCTTCGACGATGCGCACCGGCTCCAGCGGCGGCGCGTCCGGGCGCGCCGGCTCGGCGGCGATGTCGAGCAGGATCAGCGCGCCCGTGTCCGCGTCCTGCAATTGCAGGCGGCTGGGCGCAATGGGCTCGCGGGCCAGCAGATAGACGGCGCCGCCCGCGCTTTGCACCCGCAACTGCTCGCTGATCGCGGCGGGCACGCCCACGCGCACGTTCCGGTCGATGAACACCACGCGCTCCTGACCGACCACCAGCGGAACGGCCAGAGGCAAGCGCTCCCAACGCAGAATGTCGACCGCCTGCGCCGCGGCGCCTGCCGCCAGCAGCCACAGCCCCAGGAGGCAACGGATCGAATGCTTCATGGCGAGACTCCTTGCGATGCCGCGCTGGCGGGCGCGGGCGGGGCCGTGGGCGCGTCAATGCGCTGGGGCACGCCGTCGTAGCAGTCCAGCACCAGGCCAAAGGGGTTGCGGGCGGGGTCCACGTCGGCGCGGGCCACCTTGATCGCGTAGCGCACCAGCACGCGCTTGACGCGCTCGGCGCCGTAGTACTCGTCGGCGCTCAGATCCAGGGTCACGATCCAATCGCTGTTCGAGACAACGCGCACCCGCGCGGCCGGGTTGTCCGCGTAGCCGCGCCCTGGGATCTCATAGACGCCGCGCACGCGTTGGCGCAACTCGCCCGCGACGCGCCGCGTCTCATAGTCCGCATGCAGAAAGCTGCGGCACGCGGGGGTCAAATAGGGCGCCAGCGCGTCCAGATTGCGGGCGTAGTCCTGCTCCCCATCGCTGGGCCAGCGATGGATGGACTGGAACACGTAGAAGGTGAAGGCATACACCGACTCGGGCGGCACGTCCCACCACTTGCGTGTGCTGCCGCTGCGCAAGTCCGGGGGCACATGGATCGTCAGGTCGCGTGGCGCACGCCACCAGCCCCCGCCCATCACCAGGGCCACCAACAACAGCGCCCCCGCCGCAAAGCGCAACGTGCGCACATGCGACTGCAATTGCGCGACCTCGTTCTTGAAGCGGCTCATGACCTGCTCCTGCGCACCGACCACACCCCGGCGCGCGTCACCAGGCCGGCGCCGCCCGTCCAACTTCCCAAGACCGGCACCGTCGCCAAGCGCCACTGCATCTGCCGGTACAGCCACGTCTCGGGCCGGCCCCGCTTGAGCCGCCGCAGCATGCCGCCGCCCACAAAGAGTCCCAGCGTGATGCCGATCAGCACGAAGGTGGGCGCCAGTGCGATCGTAGACAGCACCAGCGCCAGGGGCAGACCGACGAGCAGCCCGGCGCTGGCCGACAGCCCGCAGCAAATCCACAATTCGTCCGCCGTCAGACCGCGCACCACCACGGGCTGGCGATTAAGGCGATGGGGCAGAAACGCCACGGTGCCGTCCGTGCGGGCGTTGAGCGTCAGCGACATACGCCGTCCTCACAGCACGCCAGTGGCTTCGGTGAGCAGCCAGACGCCCACGACCAGCAGCACCGCGCCCACAGCGACCGTCAACCCGAACTGGCCCCAGGTCTTCTTGCCGTTGTGAATTTCCGCGTAGGTGCCGTAGGCGTGATAGCAGACCCCCACGAACATGGCCGCGACGACCAGCAAGGCCACCAGCATCACAATGTCGTAGCCATAGTTGCGGATCGTCTGCATGATGCCGCTGCCCCGGCCGCGCGAGGGCGCTTCGACCTTGGGCAGGCCTTGGGCCATCGCGGCCGTCGCCAGCAACGACAGCGTGGCAGCCGCCACCAGACGGTGGACAAAACGAGGAAGGGCAAAGCGCATCGGCATAGTCGGGCTCCTGAGGAAGCTACGAAAGCAGGAAGTAAGTCAGCACCGTGTACATCGCCAGGAAGCGGATGCAGACGCCGAGGAACTGACGGGCGTTGATCGTGTTTTCGCTCCAGCCGACATAGGCGGTGCGCATGGCCCAGACGCCCCAGACCAGCAACGCCGCGAAAACGGCGCCGACGAGCAAGGCGGCGACTACCGAGGGCTCCACGCCGTTGGCGCGGAAGGCCGCAATCTGCGCGCCCGTCATGGCAGAACCTGCGTGGCGGGCGGCTCGGCCGAGGGAGCTTGCGTCCGGTATTGCCCGCTCAACGCCTCGACGTCACGCGGCTGGGCGCGCGAGGGCGTCAGGTAATGCGCGATGCCGGCGCGCACGCGCGCCAAGTCGGCCTGAAAACGGGCGTAGTCAAAGTAGTAGCGGTCGCCGGGGGTGATGACCACAGCGGCGGAACTGCGCTCGATCCGACGCTCGATCGCTTCAATCTGGCGATAAGCGCCTGCCAGCTCCTGCCGCTGCAACGACATCTCCGCCCAGGCAAGCCCCGTAGGCAGGATCGCGATCGACAGGGCTGCGCCCAGGCGCAAGCGGCGGATTGAGGACGGTGGCATGCTGGAACACGTCAGGTTGAACATGCCGTGATCGTGGTCCACGCCACGCGCGATGCCCTCAAACAATAGGAAATCGGCCGCCACCGATTCATGAGCGTGCCTTTGACGAACGCGGCGCGCGCAGCCCGCGCATCGCGGCAACCCCAGCCCTGGCCAACCCATCGACGTGACAATGGGTCGGCAGGGCCGGCCACGCTCATCCCGCTCGCGTCGGCTGCGCCGCCTCGACAGGCGCGTGCGTTGGGACGGCTGGCAGGCCGCACTCCTCAGCGAGTACGTCGCGGACACACTCCACCACACGCTCCAAGTTGCGGGGCGTCACCGCATCAATCGGCGCCTGGTCCGCCAGCGCCGAATGACCCTGAGTGAGCGCATGGTAGATCTGCCAAGCGTTGATGCCCGGCGGCGCCCGATCCAGGATGATCTGCACCAGCCGGTGCTTGAGCGGATTCAACTGCCAGTCCGGAACACGCAGACCCCGATTGCCCAGGTCCAGCGCGAGCAACTTGCCGGCCGTGATCTGATAGCTGATGGCCCGTCTTGAGATGCCGACCAGCTTGGCGTAGTCCGCCACACGCACGTTGTGAGGGGCCTCGAACATTTTCAACACATCGAGCTTGGCACGGCGTTCCGCCGACAGGGCGGGCTTCGCATATTCCGGTGTCTCCACCGCTGGCAGGCGATACACGGCGGGAGACATGATGGGCCCTCCCTCGATCGGCGACGTCACCACAATCTGTGGCGCACTGGTGTTTACCGGCAGCGCCTCTGCGGGATCACGACCCACCATGGTCGGCAGCCCCTGGAGCGTGATCGTCAATGGCGTGCTGGCCGCTTCGACCAGGCCTTGCTCAAACAGATCCAGGCGATCCGCCCAATCCTGCATCATCACCCGCCGCTGCTCCACGAATCGCGCGTGGTTATAGGCCCTACTGGTTTCATCCGCGTCCGTGTGGGAAAGCTGCGCGTCAATCCACTTCTTCACGTAGCCCAGCTCATGCAAGGCCGTGGACAGCGTGCCACGCAGCCCGTGGCCCGTGAGCCGGTCCATGTAACCCATGCGCTTGATCGCCATGTTCACGGTGCCTTCGCTCATGATCTTGCGTAGCGATCGCGCGGCGGGGAACACATATACCTGGGCCGGCTTGAAGTTATCCAACAGATGGCGAACGATTTCCTGCGCCTGGAGCGGCAGGGGCACGATGTACGGCGGAATATCGGTGATCCGCCGCCGCCGCTTGTTTGCCAAATGCTTGCGCTGCTTCAGGTGGGTCACGGGGATGAACCACAGGCCCTTGTCTAAATCGAACTGATCCGGTGTCGCGTGACGCAACTCGCCCGTGCGCACGCCCGTCAACAGCAGGAAGCGAATCGCCAATTGCGTATTCAAACGCCCGCGGTGCTTGCGCAGCGTCTGGAGAAACTGCGGCAACTCGGGCATGCGCAAGAACGGGTTGTGTTCAACGGCCGGCAGCGGCAACGCCACCACCTCCAGGTCATCGGACGGGTTGTGCTTCATGCCCGGCACCACCACCGTGGCATAGGTGAACAGTTGCCGGAACCAAGTACGCAGCTTTTCGGCCACGGACAGCGCGCCGCGCGCTTCGACGCGGGCGATGATGTCCAACAGGTGCGCGCGCTCGATATCGTGAATGCCCATCGAACGTAGCACCGGAAACACGTCTTTTTTGAACACGCGCGTGATCTGGCTCAGGCTGGTTTGCCGTCCTTCTTCGAGGGTGAGCTTGCGGTGCTCGCGCCATTGCTCGTAGATCCCCAGGAACGTGTGCTCGGCCGCGAGGATGGCGGCGTTCCGGTGGCGCGAGCGTTCCATGCGGGGATTGAGGCCCCGAGCGAGCTGGGCGCGCGCCTCGTCGCGCATCTGGCGCGCTTGTTGGAGCGACACCTCGGGGTAGGTGCCGAACGACATGCGTTCAGCGACGCCCCCCCAGCGAAAGCGGAAGTGCCAAGCCTTGCGGCCCTGGGGCGGCACAAAGAGAGAAAGCCCGAATGCGTCAGCCAGGGTGCGGGGTTTTTCCGAGGGCTGAGCGCGGCGGACGGTGAGGTCTGATAGCGACATGGCACTAACTCCTGAGTGAGCTAGGTGCACCTTCAGTCGTCTGTCCCGCCAACACCACCAACAAACCGACGCCGACGCCTTCCTATTCCAATGTACACACCAATGTACATATTCGACGGCGCTTGCGGTGGATCTCCCTGGACGTCAGTGGACGCTAATTTTTGGGAAACCTTCCCAAAATCAACCACTTACATCGCTCGCTGGACGAGCCTGGAGTTCCTTGGATGATGATGCTGGAGCGGGCGATGGGAATCGAACCCACGTCATGAGCTTGGGAAGCTCAGGTCCTGCCATTGAACGACGCCCGCCTTGGTTGAGCCATTGTCGAATCATGCATTTCTTCGCTAGATGCTTGTTTTCTTGAGAGTTTCACGGCGCGTTTGCCGCAAAACCTCAACTTGGCACCCAGCGAAATCTATCTGCACCTGCAACCTTGGCGTAGGTTCGGGAGTAGGTTTTTGCCTCCTACGTCGCTGGCAATAGAACCTGCGCCATGACTCTGGGTGAGATTCTAGTGCTATTCGATTCGCGGTCTGCAAAGCAGCTTCAGCCAGGCTCGCACCTGCTCGTGAAGGGGTGCGATGAATTGCGATAGGTCACCTCCCAATCGCACAAAACACGGGCCTACTGCTACAAACAGCTCTGCTGGCCTGATGAAGTAGGTGAGGCTCGGGCACTGGCCCGAGATAGCGCTTTGCAGAGGCTGTCTCAGTTCAGGGAGACAAGCGCGGGGGTAGCGCAGGAGTTGATCCGGTCACTGCCCGTCGCAAGGCAGCACTGGCCAAACATGGTCCTGCCGTATCGTCTAAGGTGCGTGCGCTGCTGGAGGGTTTCCGCGATCACCTTGCGCGGCTGCGCCAAGCCGAGTGCACGGCCCTTGCGTGGAGCGCTCTGGCGCGAATGCTGGGCGAGGTACCAGAGCTTGCCTGGACAGTGCCGCGTGACGTGACCTGTGGCCAAGCTTACGACGTACTCGATAAGCGACGAGACCCTCCCACGGCGGCCAAGCAGCTGCGGGCACAGCTGGGGCAGGCGTGGGACTGGGGCTCGATGCAGGAAAGATCGGTAGGGAGGCGCCGAACTGTTGGCGTAGCCTTCTCAAACGCCAGCTGTGTTCCAAGGGGAAAACCGCCGGGGGGAAGCATGTGGGGTTTCGGCGCCGGGTGCTGTCCCAGGCGGAACCGCGCAAGCTCCTGTCGTGTCCCCGGACGGATATGTCGCAGAGCGCGCTGGATGGCCAGCCCACTGACGTGCATGGTGGCCCGATAGGTTCCGCCCGGCTGTTTGTCATAGACGTTAGTGGCGATGGGTTAGGGTTTCGTGGTCACGATGCCGGTCCTTTCTGCTGCCGCAAGGGCTTGTGGCCGGTCATTTCGAGGTTTCCTTTCTGAGAGGGGCAGTCGCCGAAGGGCAGGGCATCGTCGCGGTGGTGGTCTTTGGGCAACTACCAATGCACAAGCTCATGCTAGAAGGCCTGAGTCCGGTGCAGTACCGAAATCAGGCCTTGAGCCGCTAACTTCCAACCGTCCAACTTCATGGGGTCAGTTCAAAGCGGGCTTCGTCGTTTCAATGGTGCACTTGACAAGGCTGTAGGGTGCAAGCGCGCTGCCGGGCTTCCGACGGATTCCTGGGCTGGCTACACTTTTCTCTCCACAGAGAAGGGAAGTCATGGGCACAGATATCTACGTTTCGACGCTGACCGCCGATCTGGAGCAGCAGTTCATCGACGCGGTCGGACAGAGCCGCAAACTGCACGCTCCATGGGTTTCGCCGCCCAGCACGGCACAGGAGTTCCAGGGCTACCTGGCTCGCGTGCAGGAGCCGTCGGGTGCGGCATTTGTGATCTGGGAGTGGCGCAGCGATGGTTTTGCCGGGGTCGTGCAGATCACGAACATCCTGATGGACCCGTTCCGCTCTGCCCATATCGACTTCTTTGCATTCTCGGGCTTCGAAGGGAAGGGCCTGATGAAGGAGGGCCTCGCGCATGTCGTGAAGCAGGTCTTCAGGACTTCGAAGCTGCATCGGCTGGAAGCCAACATTCAGCCTGAGAACAAGGCAGCCATAGCACTGGTGAAGTCCTGTGGTTTCAAGTTGGAGGGGTTGTCGCCCGCATTCATGAAGGTCGGTGGTCGCTGGCGAGATCACGAACGCTGGGCGCTGCTGTCCGCGTAGTCGCTGCCCGGATCCGTCAGCGGCTGAGGGTTCTCCATGAACTGGTCTCGCAAAGGACGCGGCACCTTGTCATCCTGGGAAGTGACGAGACGTCGAAGAAGGTAAAGCACACCGAGGTGCAGACAAGGCCTAACAGTGGGCTTGTTCTTGCCTGACGTCTCCCCCGAAAACAGCTGGACAGCGTCCGGAACTACAGGGGCGAGATCTGCGGCGCGACAAACGCAAAAAAGCCGCATAGGTGCTGAGATGACAGGCGAAGGCGCTCGTTACAATGGAACTCCATGGTTCACTGCACTCTCACCACTACCATCTCCACGACCGCTTCCTGCGGACCGTGTGAAGTGCCGTGAGTCCCAGTTGAACCACTTCCCAGGCCCGCCAGCGATGGACCGGGCCCTTTTTTTTGCCCTTGCGTCGCCGGCACCACGCAAGGAGTTGTACTCATGTTTGCTCTGTTAGTCCTCGATGTTCAGGTCGGCCTGGTCCGAGGCCCTGAACCCATGTGGCGCTGCACCGAGGTGCTGGACACCATCAACACCTTGATGGAACAGGCCCGCCGTGCGGGAGCGCCAATTTTTCTGGCTCGTCACATCGGTCCCGTGGGAACGCCCATTGGCCCAGGCAGCCCACTGACCCAACTCGCACCCGAACTGCAACTGGACGGCAGTGAGGTTGTGTTCGAAAAACACCGCCCAAGCGCCTTTGCAGGCACCGATCTGTTGCAGCAGCTTCAAGCACGCAACGTGACCGGCCTGGTCATCACCGGCATGAAGACTCAGTACTGCGTGGACACCAATTGCCGGGTCGCTCGCGATCTGGGCCTTGATGCCGTCCTTATTGCGGATGGACATACTTGTGCCGACACCCCCCAGCTTGCAGCGCAGAAAATTGTGGAACACCACAACGCGACGCTGGCAGGGGCGTTTTGCGCGGTCATGCCCGCAAACGCCTGGGATTTCTCGGCACCGGTTCACACCTGATCTGCTGGAGTCCGCCCATATTGAGGCACACGCGAGCGATTGCAGCGCCATTTGTCTTTCAGACCACCGGGCCATGGGCCAATGCCGACGGCCTGGTCCTGCCTTGCGCTGATTCCCTGACCTGTGCTTGTCCGACAAGGGCGTGCCTGGGCGGCACCCATGCTTGAGGCCATGAACACACCTCCTCCCAACACCCCTGGCCAAGTGCCCACATCGTCGTCCCGCAACCGGTTCGCCACCAGGCGGACGATGTACATCGCCGCAGCCGTCGTGGCCGTGGCGCTGATGATGGTGTTTGCGCCCTGGTAGGCGCGATCCACTGTCATGGTCCCGCCCATGCCCGAAAGGGCATGAGAAAGCCCGCCATTTGGCGGGCTGTCGTTTTGGGGAATCGCTTGCCTTAGTGCGCAGGGTGCGCCGTCGGTGCTTGCGCCGTGGGGAGTCGGGCCAGCTTCTGCGAGCAATCGCTGCACACGTGCCACGCATGGAATTGGCGGGCGCCTGTGGCGGGCTTTTCCTGTTCGCACTGCATGCAGAAGACGGCGGGGGCCAGGTCCAGGAGCCGGATCGGCTCTCTGCCTTTCTTGGGACTACGCATAGCTCTCCTTCAAAGTGTTGCTCCTCGGTATCCATTGGGCGCCGGGTTGGAAAAGGCGGTCGTCAGCGGGCGCGCCAAGGCGCAGCAGAAGCCGGCGCCATCGAGGGTGCGTGTTCAACTTACAGCCAGGCCGTCTCACGGTTGTGACTTTTGCATGACCGTGTGGGGAAGGCGCCGCAGCTGTTTGACAGCGTGCTTCGGGCAGCCCTAGAATTTTTGCTTCCGTTCCTGCGACCATTGCGAGCCTGACATGAACCTGTGACGCCTTCGGACCTTCGTCCGACCAATCCCCCGAAGCCCTTTGCCGGCCGACGGCGGACGCCTGCGTCACCTCCTGCCTGTTCGTTGATTGCTCTGCGTTTCCTGAACGCAACCCGGCGTCGCCGTGCGGCCTCCTTTCGGAATTTTTGAAAGAGTGCCCATGACGGAATCCATCGATATCCTTGCCCACAACACGGCCGCCTGGAACCAGCAGGCTGCCAAGTCCTGCGACTGGTCGCGCCCGGTCGACAGCGCCGAAATAGCACGGGCCCGCGCCGGAAGCTGGCAGGCGCGGCTCACGCCAGGCCCCTTGCCTGCCGGCTGGCTGGATGATGTACGCGGCCTGCGCATCCTCTGCCTTGCCAGCGGCGGCGGCCAGCAGGCGCCCATTCTTGCTGCGGCGGGCGCCCAGGTCACCGTCTTCGACGCCTCAGCCGGCCAGCTTGCGCAGGACCGGCACGTGGCCGAGCGCGAAGGCCTTGCGCTGACCTGCGTGCAGGGCGATATGCGCGATCTGGGGGTCTTTGCAGACGCCAGCTTTGATGTGATCTTTCACCCCATCTCCAACCTCTACGTGCCCGATGTGCGGCCCGTGTGGCGTGAATGCGCGCGGGTGCTGACGACGGGCGGGCGTCTTCTGTCCAGCTTCTGGAATCCGGTGGTCTTCGTGGAGGACCGTGATCCTGCATTGCGCGAGCAAGGACTCGTGCGGCCCGCCTGGCGCCTGCCGTATTCCGATGTGGCAGATTTGCCGCCCGAGGCGATTGCGGCCAAGCGCGAGCGCAACGAGGCCCTGGTGTTCGGCCATACGCTGGCCGATCAGATCGGGGGGCAGTTGGATGCGGGGCTTGTGCTGACGGGCTTCCACGAGGACTGGCAGCCCCACGCCCGTTTTGTGATCGAGAAGTTCGTGCCGACCTTCATTGCGACACGTTCGATGAAGGTCTGAACGCGCTACCTACGGCCTGGACCGGCCTTGCCGCGCTCAGGTGCGCAAGGCCGGTATCCAGGTCTGTTGCTGGGCGGGTTCTGCCACGGGCTGCGCCGGTTGCGGTCGGGGAGCAGGGCCTTTGGCCTGGGGCGATGGCTGGGCCTGCCGCACCTGCTCGGCGCCGGACTTGGCCAGCAGCAGCATCACGGCCATGCAGATCAACGTCAGCAAGAGCACCACGCAGATGGGGCCCAGATCCACGGAGGCGATGTCCAGCCCCTTCAGCGACTGCCAGCGTTCTGAGCGTATTTCCAGCGGTTCTTCGGGATCGGCCATGACACCTCCACTGCGTTGAGTGTGCCTCCATGCTAGGCGCAAGTGAGCATGCAAACAATATGGGAACTTCGCCAGGATGCGAGGGTATACCGCAGGCAGCTACTTGACCCACATCAATTGCGCCGCCACGGCCAGGGCGATGGCCAGCAGCACCAGCAGCACCAGCCTTGCCACGATGGTGACCGCCTTGCGGCGCGCTGCTTTGCGGGTGTTGCGCGGACGAGGTGGGGTAGGCGGCGGCTGCGTGGCATCCAGGGCTGCAATTCTTTCCAGCCAGTCCTGGGTTGTTGGCAGGGCAGTGGCGGGCGGTGACGAGGACGGGGACGAACCGGGCTTGCCGCGGTTCATGGCTCCAGCTCCTGCCGCATCTCTTCCAGCACCTCCAAGGCGCCCTGGATCATGGCCTGCCTGTGCTCCAGCGCAGCCTTCTGGGTCTGCAGCCGTTCCAGCTGCTCGGCTACCTGCGCCTCGTCGGCCCGCAGCTTCTTCAGCCGCTCCTGTATGGCCTCCATTTCCGGGGCGCTCATCTGCCAATCCTCCAGCATGCGAAGGGCGTGGCACGTGGCCCGGTCCCTTCTCACAATTCACACGATGCCGGCAATTATCTGTGCGTCTTAGCGACTGGCTATGAATGAATTGATATAGATTGTCATCGGCTGGCGCAGAAGGGGGCCGAAAGCTTGCCGCTGCACGCGCACGGTGCTACGCAGATCAGAGCAGCGCAGTTCAATGCGCGAGGAATTTGAGAAAGATCCGCCCCTGCCGCGTTCTGACCTCGGTCCCTTCGATAAAGCCCATCAGTCTGGCCGAGCCGTCCATGGAGTACAGCGCCGGCCCATCGATGCGGTAGATGAGCCTGGTCCCGCACCGGACGAATTCATCGCCTTCGACACGCCCGATTTCGTGTCCGCGCCCATCAAGCACAGTCCACGAGCGTCCTGCAATCATGGCCTCACCCGGCGGTTGCCGGTCCCCAAGTGAAAGCGTCAATCTAAGGAACGCTGGGCGTCTGAATCTGAGCGAATCTGAGCAGTTGTGCAAAGCCGGGCCACCGATGCCTCGGGCGGTGCCCTGCGCAAATTCGTGTGCACCCGGCCCAAGCCGCATCACGCCGGCCAAAAGAAGCTGGCTGCGGTCTAGGGGCACTGCGCGCTTGGGCGATTGAGTGGTGCGCAGGCAAGTAGAATTGTTTCATATCAAAGACATGCTGCTCTGAAAGTTGCAGCGACCGGGCCCGCTTGGCGGGCCTTGTGCATGGGGTGCCGTCCCGCAGCCTGTATCTGGGTGCATGTCCTGATTCTCTGTGGGCCCGGCCTGCGATCCAATCTCGCGCATGGGGCTGAGCCTTCTCGTCAAATTGCTCTCATTTATGAAGTTCTGCTGTCGCCAACCGGATGCGCCTGTGGCATTGCCTTGCGGCTTGCCTGGGGTCGGTTCCGTCCGGTGGACGCTGCGCTGCGGAGGGCGGAGGTGAACGAGCAGGCGCTGTACGATCTGGCCCCCGTTCTGGAGCTGATGCTGCTGGGCCTGTTGCTGGCGCTGGGACCCTTGGCCTGGGTGTGGCTGCGCAACCGCAACGGTGGCTCGCTCAAGCGGCTGCAGGCACTGTCGGTGCTGACGCTGTTCCTGACTTTCGACCTGGTGCTGTTCGGCGCCTTTACGCGTTTGACCGATTCCGGCCTGGGCTGCCCTGACTGGCCGGGCTGCTATGGCAGCGCCAGCCCCATGGGCGCCCGCGCGCAGATTGCCGAGGCGCAGGCCGCCATGCCCACCGGGCCGGTGACGCATGGCAAGGCATGGATAGAGATGGTCCACCGCTATCTGGCCACCACCGTGGGCGTGCTCATCATCGCCATGACCATCATGGCCTGGCGGCGTGCGCGCCGCCAGGGCAGGGCGGGTGGCGCCCAAGGCGTGGAAGGCGCACGGCGGGGGGCCATGAGCCCCTGGTGGCCCACGCTGGCGCTGTTCTGGGTCTGCCTGCAGGGTGCCTTTGGCGCCTGGACCGTGACCATGAAGCTGTTTCCGGCCATCGTGACCCTGCACCTGCTGGGCGGCACGGGCCTGCTGGCCTTGCTGTGCGTGCCCGCCGTGGGGCTGAGCCGGGAGGCACGCCAGCAGCAGGCAACGGTGATTTCCCCGGGCCTGCGTGCTCTGCTGTGGCTGGGCCTGGGCTTGCTGGTGCTGCAGGTGGCACTGGGTGGCTGGGTCAGCACCAACTATGCGGTGCTGGCCTGCAGCAGTTTTCCGACCTGCCAGGGCAGTTGGTGGCCGGCCATGGATTTTTCGCAGGCGCTGCAGATCTGGCGTCCGCTGGGCCTGCTGCAGGACGGCAGCAACATCAGCTTTGCGGGCCTCACGGCCATCCACTATCTGCACCGCCTGGCGGCCTATGTGGTGGTGGCTGCGCTGGCCGGGCTGTGGTGGCGTTTGGGTGAAGTGCCCGCACTGGCGTTGCAGCGCCGCGTGCTGGGTGCGTTTTTGGTGCTGCAGGTGCTGACAGGCCTGTCGAACGTGGTGCTCGATTGGCCGCTGGTGGCCGCGGTGCTGCATACGGGTGGCGCAGCCGCGCTGGTGACCGTGATTGTTTGGTGCCTGGCGGCCAGTCGCCCGGGCACGCTGCGGGCCGGGTTGCCGGTTGCCCGTGGAGAGATTGCATGAGTAAACAAGCTTCCCTGAGTGTCGAGTCCTCACGCTGGACGCAGTTCTATGCCCTGACCAAGCCCCGCGTGGTGCAGTTGATCGTGTTCTGCGCGCTGATCGGCATGGTGCTGGCCGTGCCGGGCTGGCCCAACGCCGACCAGTGGCTGCACATGGCGCTGGCCTGCCTGGGCATCTGGCTGGTGGCGGGCGCCGCAGCGGCCTTCAACTGCCTGGTGGAGCGCCATATCGATGCGCGCATGAAGCGCACCTCCTGGCGGCCCACGGCGCGCGGGGAGCTGACCAGCCAGCAGGCCCTGGCCTTCTCGGCCATCCTGTGCACGCTGGGTGCGCTGGTGCTGCTGCTGTGCACCAATCCGCTGACCATGTGGCTGACGCTGGCCACCTTCGTGGGCTATGCCGTGATCTACACGGTGATCCTCAAGCCCGCCACGCCGCAGAACATCGTGATCGGCGGCGCCTCCGGCGCCATGCCGCCCGTGCTGGGCTGGGCCGCGATGACGGGCCAGGTCGGACCCGAGGCGCTGATCCTGTTTCTCATCATCTTCCTGTGGACGCCTCCGCATTTCTGGGCGCTGGCGCTGTACCGCGTGGAGGACTACCGCCAGTCGGGCCTGCCGATGCTGCCCGTCACGCATGGCAGCGAGTACACGCGGCTGCAGATCCTGCTGTACACGGTGATCCTGTTCGCAGCCTGCATGCTGCCCTTCATGTACGGCATGAGCTCCTGGCTGTACCTGGTGGTGGCCGTGGTGTTGAGCGTGGGCTTTTGCGGCTATGCCTTCGCGCTGTGGCGCAATTACTCGGACGAGCTGTCGCGCAGGACTTTCCGCTTCTCGCTGGTGCATCTGAGCGTGCTGTTCCTGGCACTGCTGATCGATCACTACCTCTGGCTGGGCTGATGGCCTGAGGGCCATGGCCGCGCAATGACAAACCGGGCCCTTGAGGCCCGGTTTGTCTTGGTGCCTGCCGTCTTACTTGATCTGCCGCTTTTCCAGCTTGCGCGCCAGCGTGCGCCGGTGCATGCCCAGGCGGCGTGCGGCCTCGGAGATGTTGAAGTCGCTCTCGGCCAGGGTTTCGTGGATGTGTTCCCACTCCAGTGTCTTGATGGAAGTGGGGTTGCGCGACAGCTCCACGTCGGTGCGGCCTTCGAGGCGGCCGAAGGCGGCCTCGATGTCGTCGGTGTTGGACGGCTTGGCCAGGTAGTGGCAGGCGCCGAGCTTGACGGCCTCCACGGCCGTGGCAATGCTGGCATAGCCGGTGAGCACGACGATCAGCGCCTCGGGGTTGTGCTGGTGCAGCATCTGCACGCAGCTCAGGCCCGAGGCATTGCCGGCCAGCTTGAGGTCCATGACGGCGTATTGCGGCGAATGCGTCTGCAGCAGCTCGCGCACTTCCTCGGCGCTGGCGGCCTGCAGCACGCGGTAGCCGCGCCGCTCGAACGATCGCGTCAGCGTGCGTGCAAACGTTGCATCGTCTTCAACCAGCAGCAGGAGGCGGGAGCTGTCCATGGGCGATTCGGGTTCCTGTGGGCGCCGCTTCAGGCGCCGGGTTCAATGGCAATCGATGACAGGGGCAGGCGGATCTCCACCTCGCTGCCCCTGGGCGGGGTGTTCCTCACCTGAACGCGTCCGCCCAGCGAGCGCGCCACGTTGAGCACCAGGAACAGGCCCAGTCCGCGGCCCGGGCGCTCCGTCTTGGTGGAGATATGGCGCTGGCCCAGCTGCTCCAGCACGGCAGGTGCAAAGCCGGGACCCTTGTCGCGCACGGTGATGCACAGCATGCCGGTGCGCACGGACAGGTGCAGCGCCACATGGCCGGGAGATGCCTCGGCGGCATTGTCGAGCACATTGCAAACCATTTGCTGCAACGCGGTATCCGAAAGAATGGGGAAGTCCTCTTCGGCCTGGACATAGTCGAAACGCTCCACCGCATGGCGTGACTGCCATTGGGCGACCACTCCATCCATGAAGGCATGCAAGGTCGTGGCCTGGGGCGCGTCGGCGCGGGTTTCGCCGGCGGACATGAGCACGCTGGAGACGATGGATTTGCAGCGCAGCAGCTGCTGCTGCATCTCCTGCAGGTCGGCGAGCAGATCGGGATCTTGCGTGATGACGGGCATGCGCTGCCAGTCGCCCAGGATGACGGACATGGTCGACAGCGGCGTGCCCAGCTCGTGCGCCGCGCCCGTGGCCAGCAGGCCCATGCGCACGATGTGCTCTTCCTCGCTGGCGCGCTGGCGCATGTTGGCCAGCCGCGCGTCGCGCCGTCGCAGGTTGGAGACGATGCGGCGCAGGAAGACCACCAGCAGCACCGTGGTCAGCCCGAAGCTGATCAGGATGCCGCTCACGTACAGGCCGGGCAGCCCGTCCGGCCCCGCCGCGCCAATGGGCAAGGGCCAGTGCACGATGGCCAGCACCAGGGTGCACAGCGATGTGCTGGCGACGATGATCCAGGCGTGCACGGGCCTGAGCAGCACGGCGCCCAGAATGCCCTGCAGCAGGAACAGGTAGATGAAGGGATTGCTGGCGCCGCCGCTCAGATACAGCTGTATGGCCAGGGCGAGCACGTCGGCCAGCAGGGCCAGGAACAGGTTGCGCGCCGAGATCTGGCGGCGGTGGCTGCGGTACCAGTAGATGTAGCCGAGGTTGGTGAACACGCTGGCCATCAGCACCAGGGCCATGGCCGGCAGCGGCAGGTTGATGCCGAAGCCGTAGTGCACCAGGGAGATGGTGATCACCTGCCCGACCACGGCAAACCAGCGCAGCTGTATCAGCAGCTGCATGTTCTGGCGTTCGGTGGTGCGCTCGACGCGGAACAGGGACTCTGAAGGCGAATTCACGCGGGCGATTGTGCGCTACCGCAGGCAGCCATGGTGCGGCAGGGTCTTGTAGAGGACTGAAGAAAAAGGGCCACCGATGTCATCGATGGCCCCGTTGCCTGCGCAAGGCGGTTCTATGGCTTGTCGGCCGGCTGCCGGTCATTGCGCCTGACCAGCCAGGCGGCACCGACCACCATCAGCGCCAATCCGTACCAGGTCAGTGCGTAGACCAGGTGGCTGTTGGGAAAGCGGATCACGGTCATGCCCGGGCGCGGCCAGGTGCCGTCCGCCACGGGCTGGCCGGGCAGGCCGGCGTCGATGAAGTAGGGGGCTGCATGGTCCAGGCCCTGGGCCTGTGCAATGGCCGCCACATCGCGCGAGAACCAGCGCTGCTGAGCAGGATCGTTCTCGCGCAGAAAACCGCCGCGCGGCTCGCTGATGCGCAGCAGGCCGGACACCGTCACCTGGTCCTGGGATGCCTGCCCGGGTTGCGCCTGCCAGCGTGCGCGCTGCTCCGTGGGGATGAAGCCCCGGTTGACCAGCACCTGGCTGCCATCGTCCAGCTGCAGCGGCGTCAGCACCCAGAAGCCTGCTCCCAGCTCGGTCACGGCCTGGGTCAGCACGGTCTTGCCTGTCAGCCATTGGCCGCTGGCCTGCACAGCGCGGTATTCATGGTCGGCGGCCGTGATCTGCGGCCATTCGGCGGGCGGGGGCAGGGCAGCGGGCGCGGCGTGCACGCGCTGCTCCACGCGCTCTATGAGATCCAGCTTCCAGGCGCGGCGCTGCACCTGCCAGCTGCCCAGGAAGATGAAGCCCAAAAACAAGGCGATGCCCACCGAGATGAGCATCGCCTGAGCGAGTGGGCCGCGCCGGCGCGATGCGCCTGCGCGGCTGGAGGGCCCGGAGTTTCCGGATGCGGTCAAGGCGTGACCACGGCCGGTGCCGTCTGCGCCGCAGGATCGGCCGGCATGGTGTGCTGGGGCATCATGTTGGTGTTCATGTGGAACATGACCCACAGCGTGCCTGCGATGCCGATGGCCACGAAGACCACGGTGAAGATGGTGGACAGCAGGGTCCAGCCGCCTTCGATCTTGCCGTTCATGTGCAGGAAGAAGACCATGTGGACCAGGATCTGCACCACGGCGAAGCCGCCGAGCACCATCACGGCCGTCGAGCGGTCCGAGATGATGTTGCCCATCACCAGCCAGAACGGGATGGCCGTCAGGATGATCGAGAGCACGAAGCCCCACATGTAGCCCGAGAACGTGCTGTGCGGGCCGGCATCGTGGTGGTGGTCGTCATGGCCGTGATGGTCGTGGTGACCCTGGCCGGCGTGGATGTCGTGTGCAGCCATTTACAGCACCCCCATCAGATAAACAAAAGTGAAGACGCCGATCCAGACCACGTCCAAGAAGTGCCAGAACATCGACAGGCACATCAGGCGGCGGTTGTTCTCGTGCGTCAGGCCGTGCTTGTTGATCTGGATCATCAGCGTGACCAGCCAGATCAGGCCGAAGGTCACGTGCAGGCCGTGGGTGCCCACCAGCGTGAAGAACGAGGACAGGAAGGCGCTGCGCTGAGGCCCAGCGCCCTCGTGCAGCAGGTGGGAGAACTCATAGAGTTCCAGGCCCAGGAAGCACAGGCCGAACAGGCCGGTGATGGCCAGCCACATCTGCGTGCCGCCCAGCTTGCCCTGCTGCTTTTGCAGCATGGCGAAGCCGAAGGTGATGGACGACAGCAGCAGGAAGGCCGTGTTCATCGCCACCAGGGGCAGGTCGAACAGCTGGGCGCCCGTGGGGCCTGCAGCGTAGTTGCGGCCCAGCACGCCATAGGTGGCGAACAGCGCTGCAAAGATCAGGCAGTCGCTCATCAGGTAGAGCCAGAAGCCCAGAGCGGTGCCGTTTTCGGGATGGGGCTCCTCGGCGAGGTGGTACTCACGCGGGGCCAGGGCGGCAGCGCCGCCTGCGGTGTAACGGATATCAGACATGACGTGCCAGCTGTTGTGTGCGCAGTTCTTCCGTGGCCGCGACTTCCGCGGCGGGGATGTAGTAGTCGCGCTTGTAGTTGAACGTGTGGATGATCGACGCCAGCACGGTGGCGGCGAAGGACACGATGGCCAGGGGCCACATGTGCCAGATCATCGCGAAGCCGAAGACCGTGGACAGCGCAGCGATCACGACACCGGCGCCGGTGTTGGCGGGCATGTGCACGGGCTTGAAGCCGGTCAGCGGACGCTGGTAGCCGTGCTTCTTCATATCCCACCAGGCATCGATCTCATGCACCACGGGCGTGAAGGCGAAGTTGTACTGGGGCGGGGGCGAGGATGTGGCCCACTCCAGCGTGCGGCCTTCCCATGGATCGCCGGTTTCGTCACGCAGCTGGTCGCGCTTGAAGTAGCTGACCACGAGCTGCATCAGGAAGCTGCCGATGCCCAGGGCCACCAGGCCTGCGCCGCAGGCGGCGATGATGAACCAGATCTGCAGCGAGGGGTCCTCGAAGTGGTTGGCGCGGCGCGTCACACCCATCAGGCCCAGCACGTACAGCGGCGTGAAGGCCACCCAGAAGCCGACCAGCCAGAACCAGAACGAGCACTTGCCCCAGAACTCGTCGAGCTTGTAGCCGAAGGCCTTGGGGAACCAGAAGTTGATGCCGGCGAACACGCCGAACACCACGCCGCCGATGATCACGTTGTGGAAGTGGGCGATCAGGAACAGGCTGTTGTGCAGCACGAAGTCGGCCGGGGGAACGGCCAGCAGCACGCCGGTCATGCCGCCGATGGCGAAGGTGCACATGAAGCCCACGGTCCACAGCATCGGCACGGTGAAGCGGATGCGGCCGCGGTACATGGTGAACAGCCAGTTGAAGATCTTGGCGCCCGTCGGGATCGAAATGATCATCGTCGTGATGCCGAAGAACGTGTTCACGCTGGCGCCCGAGCCCATGGTGAAGAAGTGGTGCAGCCACACCAGGTAGGACAGGATGGTGATACACACCGTCGCGTACACCATGGAGGTGTAGCCGAACAGGCGCTTGCGGCTGAAGGTCGAGACGATCTCGGAGAAGATGCCGAAGCACGGCAGGATCAGGATGTAGACCTCGGGGTGGCCCCAGATCCAGATCAGGTTCACGTACAGCATGGGGTTGCCGCCCAGGTCGTTCGTGAAGAAGTTCGTGCCGACGTAGCGGTCCAGCGACATCAGCACCAGGGCTGCTGTCAGGATGGGGAACGAGGCCACGATCAGCGCGTTGGTGCACAGGGCAGTCCAGGTGAAGACGGGCATCTTCATCAGGTTCATGCCGGGTGCGCGCATCTTGATGATGGTCACGATCAGGTTGATGCCCGACAGCGTGGTGCCGACACCGGCCACCTGCAATCCCCAGATGTAGTAGTCAAGCCCGACCCCCGGGTTCTGCGCCCCCAGGTTGGACAGGGCCAGCCAGCCGGAGGTGGAGAACTCGCCCAGGAACAGCGAGATCATCACCAGCACGGCGCCGCCCGTGGTCATCCAGAAGCTGAAGTTGTTCAGGAACGGGAAGGACACGTCGCGGGCGCCGATCTGCAGCGGCACCAGGTAGTTCATCAGGCCGGTCACGAAGGGCATGGCCACGAAGAAGATCATGATCACGCCGTGGGCGGTGAAGATCTGGTCGTAGTGGTGCGGAGGCAGGTAGCCCAGGTTGTCGCCGAAGGCCATGGCCTGCTGCAGGCGCATCATCAGCGCATCTGCGAAGCCGCGCAGCAGCATGACCAGACCGAGGATCATGTACATGATGCCGATCTTCTTGTGGTCGATGCTGCACAGCCAGTCGCGCCACAGCGGGCCCCACAGGCGGAACTTGGTGAGAAGGCCCAGCACGCCGAGGCCGCCGAGCACCACGGCGATGAAGGTCACCAGCACGATGGGCTCATGCGCCATCGGGATGGAGTCCCAGGTGATGCGTCCCAGCAGCCAGTGGGCCTGTGCCGGGGAGGTATGTTCAGACATATCGAGTCTCTTAGGTCGTTTTGGAACGGGCGGCGGGCTGGCCGTCGTCCGCTTCCGCTATCTGCTTATTGCTGTGCGCTGGCGGCCGAGCCGTCGCGCTGGTCCAGGAAGGCCACGACGCGGTCGGCGTTTTGCACCGTGCACACATCCTGGGGCAGGTTCATGCCCACGGCCTTGAGATAGGCTTCACCGCCTGCGGCATCGATGGCCATCATGTGGTGCATGCACATCTTGCCTTCCTCGACGCAGCGGTTGAGCACCTTGTCGTACAGGCCTTCGTCCACGGTGGCGAAGCGCTCGACCGGGTTGCGCTCGCTGGGCTTGACCAGATTCAGGTAGGTGTCGCGGTTCAGGGCCTTGCCTTCGGACTTGGCCTTGGCAACCCACTGCTCGAATTCCTCGTCGCTGAGGCCGTGGAACTTGAACGTCATGCCCGAGAAGCCGGCGCCGCTGTAGTGCGATGCCAGGCCGTGGAACACACCGGTCTTGTTGATCACTGCGTTCAGCTCGGTCTGCATGCCGGGCATGGCATAGATCATGCCGGCCAGGTCAGGCACGTAGAAGGCGTTCATCGTCGAGGTGGCGGTCAGCTTGAAGTGGATGGGACGATCCACGGGAGCGGCCAGCTCGTTGACGGTGGCGATGCCCTTTTCAGGGATGAAGAACAGCCACTTCCAGTCCATGGCCACGACCTGCACTTCCAGCGGCTTGACATCGGTGCTCAAGGGCTTGGAGGCCGAGACGCGGTCCAGCGGGCGGTAGGGGTCGAGCTTGTGGGTGCTGATCCAGGTGATGGCGCCCAGCGCGATGATGATCATCAGCGGCACGGACCAGATCACCAGCTCCAGCGTGGTGGAGTGGTGCCATTCGGGGTCGTAGTGGGCCTCGGTGTTCGACTGGCGGTATTTCCAGGCGAACAGCAGCGTGAGGATGATCACCGGGATGATGATGATCAGCATCAGCAAGGTGGCCGTGACCACCAGGTTGCCTTGCTGCGCGGCGATATCGCCGGCCGGGTTGAGCACGACGGCTTTGCTGCAGCCAGTGAGACTGGCTGTCAAAGCGGCCGCGGTGAGCCACGCAGGCCCACGGAGTTCCTTGATTTTTAGCATGCTAGGGGCGCAACAAGAGCGCGTTTACATAGAAACGCGGATTACAAGATCCGGGCAAATGTATTACGAAGTATAAATTTGTCCATTGGACATTTTGTCCAACGTCAAGGAGAAGCCGGGAACTTTCTGCTACCTGGCGGGGCAGGCAGCGGGGTCCCGGCGGCCCGGAGGCCGCATTTTTCGGCCGCGCGCAGCAGGAAAAACACCAAGTCCGGTCGAGGTGAAACCGCCTTGCGCCAGATCAAGCGAGGGCGTAGAACGGAGCTGTCAGTGAGACGAGACAAGGAGCATCCATCTATGAGCGGCCTCGACACAACTGCAAGCTTCCCCAACGGAAGCTACGAAAGCAAGGAATCTCTGTCCCGCGCCGACACCCACGAAGATGTCACGCCCAACGAGATCGCCGTCGGCGTGATCCTGGGGCGATCCTCGGAGTACTTCGACTTCTTCGTGTTCGGCATCGCCTGCGTGCTGGTCTTCCCGGCACTGCTGTTCCCCTATCTTTCCAAGCTTGACGGCACGTTGATGTCGTTCGGCATCTTCGCGCTGGCCTTCGTGGCGCGGCCGTTGGGCACGGCGCTGTCCATGGCCGTGCAGCGGCGCTGGGGCCGGGCGACCAAGCTGACGCTGGCGCTCTTCCTGCTGGGCGTGTGTACGGTGGGCATGGCTTTCCTGCCCAGCTACCAGCAGGCGGGCGTGAACGCCATCATCGTGCTGGCGCTGCTGCGCATCGGCCAGGGCATTGCACTGGGCGGCTCCTGGGATGGACTGCCGTCGCTGCTGGCCATGTCGGCGCCCCAGAACCGGCGGGGCTGGTATTCGATGATCGGGCAGTTGGGTGCGCCGCTGGGCTTTGTGCTGGCGGCAGGCCTGTTTGCCTTCATCTATGCCCATGTGGATGCCGACGAGTTCCTCAGCTGGGGCTGGCGCTATCCCTTCTGCGTGGCCTTTGCCATCAACGTGGTGGCACTGTTTGCCCGGTTGCGCCTGGTGGTGGGCCAGTCCTACACCGAGCTGCTGGCGCAGCGCGAGCTGGAGCCCATGGGCGTGGTGCCGCTGATGCGCGACGAGGGCCGCAACGTGGTCATCGGCGCCTTTGCAGCCCTTGCCAGCTTTGCGCTCTTCCACCTGGTGACCATCTTCCCGCTGTCCTGGATCTCGCTGTATTCGGACCAGTCGGTGAACCATGTGCTGGGCGTGCAGATCGTTGGCGCCTTCTGTGCAGCCGGCGCCATCATGGTTTCGGGCTGGCTGGCCGACCGGGTGGGGCGGCGCAACACGCTGGGCACCATGGCCTGCCTGATCGGCATCTTCAGCTTTGTGGCTCCCTGGCTGCTGGGCAGCGGCACCACGGGCAACAACGTGTTCATCATCGTCGGCTTCATCCTGCTGGGCCTGTCCTACGGGCAGGCGGCAGGCACGGTGACGGCCAACTTCCCCTCGCGCTATCGCTATACGGGCGCGGCCCTGTCCTCGGACATGGCCTGGCTGGTCGGCGCGGCCTTTGCCCCGCTGGTGGCGCTGGGCGTGTCCTCGCGCTTCGGACTGGTGGCGCTGGGCATCTATCTGCTGTCGGGCGCGCTGTGCACGCTGGCGGCGCTGGGCATCAACCGGGCCATCGAGACGCGCGACTGAACGGGCCCTTGCAAGCCAAAGGCCGGCTCTGCCGGCCTTTTTTGTCGCCGGGCCGCCCCAAGGCAAAAAGCTGGCCCCCTGGGGGCAGCGGACCTTGCGAAGCAGGGGAGCGTGGGGGCATTTTCCGTTGCGGCTCCGCCTCAGGGGTTTTCACCGTAGCGCTGCTTGAAGTCGAATTCGAGCCTGTCGCAGTCCTGCACCGATTCAAACTGCTGCGTCTTGCGCTCGGCCTCAGGCCTGGCGGTTTCCTTGCGGCAGATCTTGATGGTTTCGCGCTCCACCCAGCGCGCCTCGCCTTCGGGCGTGGACAGCAACTGGCCAGCCAGCATGAGCACAGCGAAGAAGGCCACGGGCAGGCCGATGAGCCAGGGCACGATGCGGCTTTTGCCTGGTTGGGCCGGTTCGGCGGAATGAGGCTCGGGTGTCGGTGGTTGCGCCATGGTGTGCTTGCTGTGGTTCCGGCTGGCGATTATCCAGGGCGCCCATCGCGCGCAGTCTGAGCGGGATCAGGGAACGGCGAGATCGCCTGTGCTAGCCATCTCCCCCATCTCCTGCACCAGCCATTTCTCCAGCGCAAGAATGTCGGCCCTGCGGCCCGGATGGGGCGCCACCCACAGCTGCAGGCGCCGAGGTCCGGCCAGTCGCGCGCCGCTGTTGCGCGCGCATGTCAGCGATCCGGCCAGTGACGGGCTGGAGATCGTGCTCAAGGGCGGGCAGATGGGAGGAGAGGCCTTCTTCGGCCACGTGCGTGATGGAGGCTAGGCAGGGCTCGCTGCCGCGACGATGGGGCAAACCTATAATGCGCGTTGGTCCCGACGGGACACCCTCCCGCCAGGGACAGCGCCCCGCGTGCGCGCTCCGAACTCCTAGACACCATGAGCACACCCACTTTCACCGTTGCCGACATTCGCAAGAGCTTTCTGGACTTTTTCGCATCCAAGGGCCACACCATCGTGGAGTCGAGCCCCCTGGTGCCCGGCAACGACCCGACGCTGATGTTCACCAACTCGGGCATGGTCCAGTTCAAGGACGTGTTCCTGGGTACCGACAAGCGCCCCTACACGCGTGCCACCTCGGTGCAGACCTGCCTGCGCGCAGGCGGCAAGCACAACGACCTGGAAAACGTGGGCTACACCGCCCGCCACCACACCTTCTTCGAGATGCTGGGCAACTGGTCCTTTGGCGACTACTTCAAGCGCGAGTCGCTCAAGTGGGCCTGGGAACTGCTGACCGAGGTCTACAAGCTGCCCAAGGAGCGCCTGCTGGCCACGGTCTACGCCGAGGACGACGAGGCCTACGACATCTGGACCAAGGAAATCGGCCTGCCGCCCGAGCGCGTGATCCGCATCGGCGACAACAAGGGCGGCCGCTACAAGAGCGACAACTTCTGGATGATGGCCGACACCGGCCCCTGCGGCCCCTGCTCGGAAATCTTCTACGACCACGGCGCGCACGTGGCCGGCGGCCCTCCGGGCAGCCCTGACGAAGACGGCGACCGCTTCATCGAGATCTGGAACAACGTGTTCATGCAGTTCGACATGGACGAGCAGGGCAACGTCAAGCCGCTGCCCGCCCCCTGCGTGGATACCGGCATGGGCCTGGAGCGCCTGGCCGCCATCCTGCAGCATGTGCACAGCAACTACGAGATCGACCTGTTCCAGGCACTGATCAAGGCGGCTGCGCGCGAGACGCATATTGCCGACCTCGAGACCCCGTCGCTCAAGGTCATTGCCGACCACATCCGCGCCACCTCCTTCCTGGTGGCCGACGGCGTGATCCCGTCCAACGAAGGCCGCGGCTACGTGCAGCGCCGCATCGTGCGCCGCGCCATCCGCCACGGCTACAAGCTGGGCCAGAAGACGCCGTTCTTCCACAAGCTGGTCAAGGACCTCGTGGCCGTGATGGGCGACGCCTATCCCAAGATCCGCGAGCAGGAAGCGCGCATCACCGAAGTGCTCAAGGTCGAGGAAGAACGCTTCTTCGAGACCCTGGCCAACGGCATGGAAATCCTGGATGCGGCGCTGGCCGGTGGCGCCAAGGTGCTGCCCGGCGACGTGGCCTTCAAGCTGCACGACACCTACGGCTTCCCGCTGGACCTGACCAACGACGTCTGCCGCGAGCGTGGCCTGGGCGTGGACGAGGCAGGCTTTCAGGCCGCCATGGAAGAACAGAAGAACAAGGCCCGCGCGGCTGGCAAGTTCAAGATGGACCGCGCCCTCGAGTACACGGGCCAGGCCAATGCCTTCACCGGCTACCAGAAGCTGGCCGAGGCCGCCAAGGTGGTGGCAATGTATGCCGAAGGCAGCGCCGTGCAGGAACTCAAGGCCGGCCAGAGCGGCGTGGTCGTGCTCGACACCACACCCTTCTACGCCGAGTCCGGCGGCCAGGTGGGCGACCAGGGCGTGATCAGCACCGCAGGCGCGCGCTTCGCGGTCGAGGACACGCTCAAGATCAAGGCCGATGTGTTCGGCCACCATGGCGTGCTGGAGTCCGGCAGCCTGAAGGTGGGCGATGCCGTGCAGGCCGAGGTGGACACGCAGCTGCGTGCCGCCACCATGCGCAACCACTCGGTCACGCACATCATGCACAAGGCCCTGCGCGAAGTGCTGGGCGACCACGTGCAGCAAAAGGGCTCGCTGGTCAACGCCGAGCGCACGCGCTTCGACTTTGCCCACAACCAGGCCGTGACCGCTGCCGAGATCCGCGAGATCGAGCGCCGCGTGAACGCCGAGATCCTGGCCAACACGCCCACCGACGCGCGGGTGATGGACATCGAATCGGCCAAGGCCACGGGCGCCATGATGCTGTTCGGCGAGAAGTACGGCGACTCCGTGCGCGTGCTGGACATCGGCACCAGCCGCGAGCTGTGCGGCGGCACCCACGTGCAGCGCACGGGCGACATCGGCCTGTTCAAGGTGGTGGGCGAAGGCGGCGTGGCCGCTGGCGTGCGCCGCATCGAGGCGGTGACCGGCGAGAACGCGCTGGCCTACCTGCAATCGCTGGAATCCACGGTGGACCAGGCGGCCGCTGCGCTGAAGGCGCCGACGGCCGAGCTGAACACCCGCATCGGCGGCGCGCTGGAGCAGATCCGTGCGCTGGAGAAGGAAGTGGCTGCGCTCAAGGGCAAGCTCGCTTCCAGCCAGGGCGACGAACTGGCCGGTCAGGCCGTCGACGTCAAGGGCATCAAGGTGCTGGCCGCCAGGCTGGAAGGCGCCGATGCCAAGACCCTGCGCGAGACCATGGACAAGCTCAAGGACAAGCTGGGCGCCGCCGCCATCGTGCTGGCCGCCGTCGATGGCGACAAGGTGCAGCTGGCTGCCGGCGTGACCAAGGCCGAGACCTCGCGCATCAAGGCTGGCGAGCTGGTGAACTTCGTGGCCAGCCAGGTCGGCGGCAAGGGCGGCGGCAAGCCCGACATGGCCATGGCCGGTGGCACGGATGCAGCGGGCCTGCCGGACGCGCTGGCCGCCGTGCAGGCCTGGGTGGCAGAGCGCGCCTGATCCAGTTGCGCGGCAGATGATTGCTGCTGCTCCCGCTTCGGGACGCCCCGGTGGATTCCTCCACCGGGGCGTCTTGCCGTGGGCGCTGCGCATGGCGTGCGTGATGGGCGTGGTGGCGCAATCGGCCGCTGCCGCCGCGCAAAGCGTGGTCTTCATCAACCCCGGCCGGTCCGACGAGCGCTACTGGACCACGGTCAGCGAGGCCATGCAGGACGCGGCCAGCAGCCTGGGCATGCAGCTGCAGGTGCGCTATGCGCAGCGCGACCACCTGCGCCCCATCGAGATCGCGCGGCAGATCGCGGCCCTGCCCAAGGCGCAGCGGCCACGCTACGTGATGTTCACCAACGACTACAGCGTGGCGCCCGAAATCCTGCGCACGCTGGAGGCGGCAGGCATAGACAGCTTCATGGCCTTCAGTGGCGTGCCCGAGACATTGCGCGGCCAGACCGGCGTGGCGCGGGAGCGCTATCGCCACTGGCTGGGCAGCCTGGAGCCGGGCGCCGAAGAGGCCGGCTACCTCACGGCCAAGGCCTTGTTCGCCGCCGCGCGGGCGTCGGGCCACGCGCGTGCGGCCGATGGCCGGCTGCACATGGTGGCCATTGCCGGCGACCGCTCCACGCCCTCGTCGGTGGAGCGCAATGCCGGCATGCGCCGCGCAGCGGCCGAGGCCGGTGACGTGGTGCTGCAGCAGGAAGTCTTTGGCGAATGGCGCCGCGAACGCGCCGAGCAGCAGGCGGCCGTGCTGTTCCAGCGCTATCCCGAAGTGCGCCTGGTGTGGGCCGGCAACGACGAGATGGCCTTTGGCGCCATGCAGGCCTGGCGCGCGCGCGGGGGAGCGCCCGGGCACGATGCCTTCTTCAGTGCCATCAATTCATCGGCCGCCGCCATGACGGCGCTGCGCACGGGCGAGCTGAGCGCGTTGGCGGGCGGCCATTTCCTCACGGGCGCCTGGGCCCTGGTCATGCTGTACGACCATGCGCACGGCAGCGATTTCGCCACCGAAGGGCTGGAGCAGGTGCGGCCCATGTTCGCCTTGCTGGACAAGTCCCAGATCGACCGCTACGAGCACAGGATCAGCGCGCCCCTGGCTCCGCTGGACTTTCGCAGCTACAGCAAGCACCTCAATCCCCGGCTGCGGCGCTACGGATTCGAGTTGAAGCACCTGCTGCGCTGAGCGCCTTCCATGCCCCGCTTCCGTTCGATCGCCTCCTTGCTGATTGTGCGCATCATGCTGCTGGCCGTGGCCTGCATGCTGGTGTTCGGCGGTGCCCACGCCTGGTGGGAGTACCGCAAGGGGCAGCAGGAGTTTCGCCGTTCCATGGAGACGGTGGTGACCAACAGCATGATCTCGCTGTCGGCCGCGCTGTGGGATATAGAGCCTGCCCTGGTGCACGAGCAGGTGCAGTGGCTGGGCCGGCTGCCCCTGGTCGGCCATGTGCAGCTGCGCGTCACCTCCACGGGCGAGATGTACGAGGCCGGCGAGCCCAGGGATGGCCAGGCTCCCGCCGTGTCCATGGCCATTGCGGCGCCCAGGCACAGCCAGTCCAGCCTGCCGCTGGGCGAGTTGCAGGTCTGGGAAAACCGGGGCCACTACCTGGAGGTGCTGCGCGACTCCACGCTGCGCGTGCTGCTGGGCTACGCGCTGTTCACGGCCCTGGTCTGCCTGATGGTGGCCTGGGTGATGCGCCGCGAACTTCGCCAGCCGCTGCAGCAGATTGCAGGCTTTGCGGCCAGCCTCAAGCCCAACGAGCTGTCGCGGCCACTGGTGCTGGAGCGGACCCGGCGCGGCCAGCACGACGAGATCGATCTGGTGGTGCAGGGCTTTGCCCAGCTGCAGCATGACCTGCGCGGCCACATCGAGCATCTGGACCTGCTGGTGGCCCAGCGCACCGGGCAACTGCAGGAGCTGGTGGAAGAGGTCAAGCGCATGTCGCTGACCGACGCGCTGACCGGCTGCCTCAACCGGCGCGCCATGGACGAGCGCCTGGCGGCCGAGGTCGTCCAGAGCCGGGACCGGGGCGCGGCGCTGAGCGTGATGTTCGTGGACGTGGACCACTTCAAGCGGGTGAACGACAGGCACGGCCATGCCGCTGGCGACGCCGCGCTGCGCGAGGTGGCGCTGCGCTGCCAGCGTGCGCTGGAGCTGGATTCGTCGGCGCACTGGATGGCGCGCTACGGCGGGGAGGAGTTCCTGATCGTGATCCCAGGTGTCGCTGCGGCCCGGGCCGGGGCACTGGCCGGTCAACTGCGCGAGACCGTGCGCACCACGCCCGTGCATGTCCACGGGCTGGATCTGATGCTGACGGCCAGCTTTGGCGTGGCCCAATTGCGTGGCGGCGAGGGCGTGCAGCAACTGCTGCAGCGTGCCGATGCCATGCTCTACGAGGCTAAGCACGCCGGGCGCGACTGCGTGCGCGTGGCCGACCCGGCCTGACCTCAGGTCGGGCTCAGAACAGTTCGATGTCGTTGCTGTTCACCTGGGGTGCCAGCAATCCCTGGGTGATCAGGTCGCCGTAGTACCAGGTCTGGTTGCGGCCATGTTCCTTGGCGTGGTAGAGCGCCTGGTCGGCATGCCCCAGAACCTCCACGGGCGCGCCCGTGCCCATGGCGGCAAATCCCGCGCTCACGGTGATGCGGCCGACCTGGGGAAACTCGTAGCTCTCCACATCGTGGCGCAGGCGCTCCAGCGCCTTGCGCGCATTGGCCAGGCTGACCGAGCGCAGCAGCACCACGAACTCCTCTCCGCCGAAGCGGAATACGCGGTCCTTGGCATCGAAGCAGCTGCGCAGGATGTTGGCCACCAGGATCAGCACCTCGTCGCCATACAGATGGCCGAAGCGGTCGTTGATGCGCTTGAAATGGTCGATGTCGATGGCGGCCAGCCACTGGCCCGGAACATCTTGCGTGGCCACGCCAGGCATGGCTGCCGGCGGCTCCTGCAGAGACAGGCGCAGGAACTGCTCGTCGAAGGTCTTGCGGTTGAGCAGGCCGGTCAGCGCGTCGCGCTCGCTGTAGTCCAGCAGGCTCTGGTAGTTGTGATAGACACCGAAGATGCCCTGGATCACATCCAGCCGGCTGGGCGAGAAGGCCGTGGACTGGGCAATCTCCAGGCAGTGGTAGGCCGTCTCCTGGCGCCACAGCGGCAGCCACAGCACATGGCGGCCATCGGGCTGCACGGCCGAGGCGACCAGGGCGCGCTGCTGCAGGGCCTGCTGCAGCGAGGGCATGGAGGACAGCTCCACGCTCTGCGGGTCGTACAGGGCCTCGGCATCGGTGGACATGACCTCATCGCCCTGGCTCCAGGTGCGCGCACGCACGCAGTGCCTGCCGTCAGGCATGGCGAACAGCTCCAGCGCCCGCACCTGCACCACGCCGTTGAGCTTGAACAAGGTGGACAGCACCGAGATTTCCAATCGCAGATGGTCCCGGTGGGCCGTCATCTCGACCAGATTCTGTAGCAATGGCTGCATGCGAGGCCTTGTCTTGGAGGAGGGCGCGACCGGCTCAGCGGCGCTCAAACACCAGATCCCATACGCCGTGGCCCAGGCGGATGCCGCGGTTCTCGAACTTGGTCAGCGGCCGGTAGTCGGGCTTGGCGGCATAGCCTTGTGCCGTGTTGGCCAGCAGTGGCTCGGCGCCCAGCACTTCCAGCATCTGCACTGCGTAGGGTTCCCAGTCGGTGGCGCAGTGGATGTAGCCACCGGGGCGCAGCCGGCGCGCCAGCTTGGCCACCAGAGGCTCCTGGATCAGGCGGCGCTTGTTGTGCTTCTTCTTGTGCCAGGGATCGGGAAAGAAGATGTGCACGCCGTCGAGGCTGGCCTCGGGCAGCATGTTGTCTATGACTTCGACGGCGTCGTGCTGCAGGATGCGGATGTTGGTGATGTCCTGCTCGCCAATGCGCTTGAGCAGGGCGCCCACGCCAGGCTCGTGCACCTCGCAGCATAGGAAGTTGTCGTCGGGGCGCACGCGCGCAATGTGGGCCGTGGCCTCGCCCATGCCGAAGCCGATCTCCAGGATCAGCCGGCCCTGGCGGCCATAGGTGGCTGCTGCGTCCAGCGGCGCGGCCTGGTAGTTGAGCACGAAGCGCGGGCCCAGTTCCTCGAAGGCCTTGGCCTGGCCGGTCGTGGTGCGGCCGGCGCGGCGCACATAGCTCTTGATGGTCTTGGGATGGGCCACGCCCTCGGGCGGCTGGCCGGTACGCGCGGCCGCAGGCGTGGAGGGTGAAGGGCAATCATGCGGCGTGCCGGAGGCAGCGGGCATGGTGTTCGGAATGTCGCCGTCCATGGACTGCTCGGCGTGGGAGGAAGGAATTGGGTTCACGGGCTCAATTGTATGTATGGCGCCAGCTCCGTACCCAGAACTGCAGCGCTTCGCCCAATGCGGTCTGTGGAGAAGGCTGGGGCAGGCCCAGGTGGGTGGCGGCGGTGCGAAGCGTGGCCAGGGGGACGCTCAGGTCCAGGGCGGGGGCGCCGTGCTGCTTGGAAAGTTTCTCGCCGTCAGGCATGAGCACCAGCGGCGTATGCAGGTACTGCGGGGCGGGCAGGCCCAGGGCGCGCTGCAGCAGCATCTGGCGGGGCGTATTGTCGGCGAGGTCGGCGCCGCGCACCACATGGGTGACGCCCTGCAGGCCGTCATCGACGACCACGGCCAGTTGATAGGCCCACAGGCCATCGGCCCGGCGCAGCACGAAGTCGCCGACGCTGTGGATCACGTCCTGTTGCTGGGCGCCCATGCGGCGGTCCTGCCAGCGCAGCACGGGGTGGCGGCCGGCAAAGTGGTCCAGCGCAAAGCGCCAGGCGCGGGGGCTCTTGCCATGCAGGCCGTCGCGGCAGGTGCCGGGGTAGGGGCGCTCCACATGGCGTTCATGGATCCAGCCCAGGCGGTCCCAGGCGGCCTCGATGTCCTTGCGCGTGCAGCCGCAGGGATAGGCCAGGCCGCTGGCCTTGAGCTGCTCCACAGCGGCCTCGTAAAGGGCGCCGCGGCGGGATTGCCAGACCGGCTCCTCGTCGGGCAGCAGGCCGCAGGCGGCGAGCTGGCCCAGGATGGCCATGTCGGCACCGGGCTGGCAGCGCGGGGGGTCTATGTCCTCGATGCGCACCAGCCAGCGCCCGCCGTGGGCCCGGGCATCCAGCCAGCTGGCCAGCGCTGCCACCAGGGAGCCTGCGTGCAGCAGGCCCGTGGGCGAGGGCGCAAAGCGGCCCACATAGGGGGAGGCCGCGGTGGCAATGCCGGGATCGGGGGACTGAGGAACGGCGCAAATCATCGGGGCCGGATGTTAAAGCCTCGCGGCGCCCCTTGCCATGACCTGGGCGCCGGACACTGCCCCGGCTCAGTCCGCAACCATGGCCAGCGCCATCTCCAGCCCCGAGACAAAGGCATCCTCGACACGGCGGCCAATGCACCAGTCGCCGCACAGGCCCAGGCCGGCGTCCTTGTTGCGCAAATGGCTGCTGCCCAGCGGCGACAGGGTCTGGGCATGGGGCCAGAGATAGACGCTGGCATGGCGGGGGGGGATGCGGATGCGCGTGATCTCGCCAAAGGCCTTCTGCATCTTGGCCAGCACGCGGGGCGCGTCGTCGGAGCGGTGCTCCTGGGACCATTGGGGGCTGGCCAGCACGGTCCATCGCTCGCTCTGGGAGCGTCCCGGCTTGGACGATTCGCGCGCCACCCAGACCGCGCGCTCATGGGTGGTACGGGCTGCATTCCACTGTGGGCCCAGGGTGGACAGGCCGGCCTCGGTGGCCATGGGATAGGACAGCGTCAGCGCCCAGCACGGTGCCATCTCCACGGCCGCCATGCCCTGCACCAGCGACAGGGCCAGGGGCGTGGTCTGCAGCAACTGGCGCGCCTGGGGCGCGGGCAGGGCGAGTATCACTTCATCGAATCCGGTGCGGATCTGCGTGGTCGGCTCGGTCGTCTCCACATGCAGGCTCCAGCCGCGCGAGCCGGGCTGGCGTTCGAGCTTGGTCACGCGCTGGCCCAGATGCAGGCGGTCGGCGTCCCACAGCGGCGCGGCCCAGGCCATGGGCAGGGCCTGCATGTCGGGCGTGGCCACCCAATGGGCCTCGGTGGGTGCGGGTGCGGCGCTGGACTGGCGACCCTGCGCATCCAGCACGCGCAGCGTGCTCACGCTCCAGGGGCGACACAGGCCGGGCACGGTCTGCAGGGCCAGCTCGAAGCGCTTGTCGCGCACGGTGAAATACTGCGCGCCGATGTCGAAGGCGCCATGCGCGGCGTTGACCGAGCGCATGCGCCCGCCCACCTGGGGCAGCCGTTCGTAGACATGGACATCGTGGCCGGCCTGCATCAGCGTGCGGGCGCAGGCCAGGCCCGCCATGCCGGCACCGATCACGGCGATGCGGCGCGCGCCGGCCTTGGGGCGCGCCTTGGAGGCTTCGGGGGGCTTGGTGGCCTTTTTCTTGACCGTGGACTTGGAGGCGGCGCGGGAAGCGTTCATGGAGCAGACCTTTGCGGGCAGTGGCAGATTCCGGGAAGCATGTCCTTGCCGGCCTGCTTCGCCGCAGCGGCGGAGCAGGCCGGGACCTGTAACCACTCTACACCCGCACAGACCGCCCGGCGGCGTGCGCCAGCTCAATGTCGGTGATGATTTTCCATGAGAGCGCGGCGCGTGGCGGGGCTTTCCAGTTGCTGCAGCCACCACTGCAGCGCGCGCGGCGGGTCCTGCTGCGGCGGGCAGGACCATGCGTAGTGCATGCGCACATTGCGCGAGGGCCGGGCGACCTGGCGCGTTACCAGCAGGCCGGCCTGCACATAGACGTCGGCCATGAAATGGGGCAGGAAGCCGCAGCCTATGCCGCGCACCTGGGCCTCGATCTTGGCCTGCATGGAGTCCACGGTGAAGATGTCCTGGCCGCTGAGCAGGCCCATGCTGGCGCTGTCGCGCAGGCCTGAATCGGCCACGGCGATGATGCGGTGCTGCAGCAGCGTCGCGTCGGTGATGGGCTCGGGCGCCGTGGCCAGCGGATGGTGGGGCGCCACGGCAAAGACGAAGTCCAGCTCGCCCAGTTCGCAGGCCTGCAGGCCCGCCACGTTGCTGGAGTTGACGGCCACGCCGATGGCCAGGTCGGCGCGGCCCGAGGTCAGCGTCTCCAGCGTGCCGGTGAGGATGCCGTCGCGCAGCTTCAGCCGCGTGGGCGGCTGCATGGCGTAGAAGGCCTCGACCAGTTCCAGCATGGGCGTGCGCGCCACGGCGCCGTCCACCACGATGGTCAGATGCGGCTCCCAGCCCGTGGCCACACGGCGCACGCGGTGGGCCACGGTGTCGATCTCATGCAGCAGCCGGGTGCCTTCGCGCAGCAGTTCCCGGCCGGCCTCGGTGGGCTGGGCGTGGCGCGAGCGGCGGTCGAACAGCAGCACGTCCAGCGCATCCTCGATCTGGCGCACGCGGTAGGTCAGGGCACTTGGCACCAGGCCCAGCTGGCGTGCGGCGGCGGCAAAGCTGCCGGCCTCGGCAATGGCCTGGAGCATGGCCAGGCTGTCGGGAGTGAGCACGTCGCGGGGGCTGGGCATGGGGCGTTATGGATTCAAAAGCTTTGAATGATGCCATCAATCCCGCTGTGCCTGGCCTGCTACAGCGGCTTCTACAGTGGAGCCACCGACGCAAGAGTTTTGAAGATCTGACCAGTTGAAAGGGACATACACATGATCGCCCTGCGCAAATCCCGCGAACGCGGCCATGCCGACCACGGCTGGCTGCGCTCGCACCACAGCTTCTCGTTTGCGGGCTATCACGATCCGCGCCACATGGGCTTTGGCAACCTGCGCGTGATCAATGAAGACCATATCGCCCCGGGCACGGGCTTTGGCGCCCATGGCCACAAGGACATGGAGATCATCAGCTACGTGCTCGAAGGCCGGCTCTCGCACAAGGACAGCATGGGCAATGAGCAGACCATCTCGCCGGGAGAGGTGCAGCGCATGAGCGCCGGCTCGGGCGTGGTCCACAGCGAGCACAACCATGCGCCGGGCCAGACCACGCATTTCCTGCAGATCTGGCTGCTGCCCAGCGAGACGGGCATTGCGCCCGGCTATGCGCAGAAAGCCTTTGCCGACGAGGAAAAGCGCGGCCGGCTGCGCCTGGTGGCCTCGCCCGATGGCGCGGATGGCTCGGTCACCGTCCATGCCGATGCCCGGCTCTATGCCGGCCTGTTCGACGGCGATGAGCACGCCGAAATGGAGCTGCCCTCCGGCCGCAAAACCTATGTGCACCTGGTGCGCGGCGCGCTGAGCGTCAATGGGCAACGGCTGACAACGGGCGATGCGGCCCTTGTGGAGAATGAACCGCGACTGCGCCTGCACGACGGGGAACAGTCCGAGGTCCTGGTGTTCGATCTGCAAGCCTGAGCATTCACGAGGAGTAACCATCATGCTGAACCGTCTGAGCAACCCGCTGGCGCTGGCCGGCCGCATCCTGATCGCGCTGATGTTCGTGCCTGCGGGCTTTCAGAAAATCGGAGGCTTCGCCGGCACGGTGGGCTATGCGGCCTCGGTGGGCATGCCCATGCCGCAGATCGGCGTGGCCGTGGCCCTGGTGGTGGAGATCGTCGGCGGGCTGGCCCTGCTGCTGGGCTGGTGCACGCGCTGGGCGGCCCTGGCGCTGGCCTTCTTCACGCTGGTGGCCAGCTTCTTCTTCCATGCCTACTGGAGCGTGCCGGCCGACGCGGCCATGATGCAGCAGCTGCTGTTCTGGAAGAACATCGCCGTCACGGGCGGCCTGCTGGGCTTTGCCGCCCATGGCGCCGGTGGCTGGAGTGTGGATGCACGGCGCCATTGAGTGGCCCGCGCACTGCCGCCGGCTCCTTTATTTTTGTTAGGCTACCGGCCTGAGTGGGCCCCGCAGCAGCGCTGTGGGGCCTTTTGGCGTGGATGATCGATGAATGTGGCGCCTGCCGGCCTGGAGCCGTGGCCGGCGCCCGAGGATTTCTTGTATGGCAGATATCGTGGTGGTCTACCACTCGGGTTACGGGCACACCCAGCGCATGGCCCAGGCCGTGGCCGATGGCGCGGGTGCGCGCATGCTGGCCATAGACAGCGACGGCCAGCTGCCTGCCGGCGGCTGGGAGCTGCTGGCGGCGGCAGATGCCATCATCTTCGGCTCGCCCACCTACATGGGCGGGCCCAGCTGGCAGTTCAAGCGCTTTGCCGATGCCTCGTCCAAGCCGTGGTTCGTGCAGGCCTGGAAGGACAAGCTGTTCGCCGGCTTCACCAACAGTGCCAGCGTCAACGGCAACAAGCAGACCACGCTGGACTACCTGTTCCAGCTGGCCATGCAGCACGGCGGGCTGTGGGTGGGCAGCGGCATGCTGCCGTCCAACGCGCGCGCCGCGCAGCGCAACGACCTCAACTGGATAGGCGCCTTCAGCGGCGCCATGGCGCAATCGGCCTCGGATGCCTCGGCCGCCGAGATGCTGCCGGGCGACCTGGAGACCGCGCGCCTGTTCGGCGAGCGCGTGGCGCAGCAGGCGCTGCGGTTGATGCGCCAGGCCGGCGCGGCTTGATCGGCCGGCTCCACTGAACCTCACGCACCCAGCCGGTCCAGCAGGCTGTACCAAGCTACCCCTGCCGCTATGTACAACCGTTGCAACCCATGCAGCGGTATCGGCTGAACCGGCGTTACAGGAAAGGGGCATGCCGGCGCATTTCCGCCGGCCATCAGCACGGCCGCCTCCCGCCCCAGCAGGGTAGCCATGGCAATGCCGCGGCCGTTGTAGCCCAGGGCCATGGTGATGCCGGGGGCAGGCTGGTGCAGGTGGGGCATGAAGTCGCGTGTGACGGCGATGCGCCCTGCCCAGCGGTACTCATATTGGAGGGGGCCCAGTCCGGGGAACATCAGCGCCACGGCGCGTTCCAGGTGGGCATAGTCGCCTGCACCCTGCGGGTCCGCAAAATGTCCGCGCCCGCCCATGAGCAGACGGCCTTGTGCGTCCTTGCGAAAGTACAGCAGCAGGCGCTGCGAGGTCGAGCCTGTCTCGCCCCCGGGCAGGATGTGCGCGCCCGCCTTGCCCAGGGGCTGCGTGGCCACGATGAAGCTGTTGGCTGCCAGTACCGTGCGCGCCAGGCCAGGCCACAGGCCATCGGTATAGCCATTGGTGGCCAGCAGCACCTGCCTGGCCAGTATGCGTTGACCCTGGGCCGTGGTGGCGGCCCAATGGTCCGTGCCCTGTCGCTCCAGTGCCAGCACGGGCGATCCGCTGTGGACCTGCGCGCCCAGGGTCTGTGCGGCGCGCACCAGTCCGCGCACGTAGGCCAGGGGCTGTATGGCGCCGGCGCGGCCGTCCAGCCAGCCGCCGGTAAACGCGGGCGTGCCGGTGCGTGCTGCCGTGGCAGTGCGGTCCAGCAGTTCCACGCGCACGCCGCGCCGCTCCCACTGCCGGGCGCGCGCATGCATGCCGTCCACCGCCTGCTGGGTGTATCCGACCTGCAGCCAGCCGGCGCGCACGGGCGCACAGTCGATGCCGTGGCGTTCGATCAACCCGTACACAAGGTCGGCCGAGCGGGAGACGGCGTCGATCAGCCGCTCGCCAAGAGCGGCACCGTGGATGCGCTGCAGTTCGTCGGGGTCGTACTTGAGGGTGGGGTTCACCTGGCCGCCGTTGCGGCCCGACGCGCCCCAGCCGGGAGCATGGGCGTCAAGCACGCACACGCTGGCGCCGCTTTCGGCCAGGTGCAGTGCTGCCGACAGGCCGGTATATCCCGCGCCGATCACCAGCACGTCGGTGGTGGTCAGCGCTGCTGCCAGCGGTGGCGTGGGCGGTGCGGCGGGTGCAGTGGCCGCCCACAGCGATGGCGCTGACGGGTGCGACAGCACGGGGCGTACCGACGAAGACGATGCGATGGAGGCGGTAGCTGCCATCGTCATGCCGCACCTTCTGATGGCGCACAGTGCTGGTGCAGCACGCGCCGCAGGAAGTCCTGCGTGCGTGCATGGCGCGGTGCGCCCAGCACCTGGGCCGAAGGGCCTGCCTCCACGATGGTGCCGCCGTGCAGAAAGCACACGCGGTCGGCCACCTCGCGAGCAAAGGCCATCTCGTGCGTGACCACGATCATCGTCATGCCTTCTTCGGCCAGCTGGCGCATCACGCCCAGCACGTCGCCTACCAGCTCGGGGTCCAGGGCCGAAGTGGGTTCGTCGAACAGCATGGCCTCTGGCTTCATGGCCAGGGCGCGGGCAATGGCCACCCGCTGCTGCTGCCCGCCCGAAAGCTGTGCGGGCCAAGCCTGTGCCTTGTCTGCCAGACCTACCTTGCGCAGCAGCTCCAATGCCTCGGCATGGGCCTGGCCGGGCGCCTGGCCCTTCACATGGATGGGGCCTTCCATCACGTTCTGCACCACGGTGCGGTGCGGGAAGAGGTTGAAGCGCTGGAAGACCATGCCCATGCGGCTGCGCAGCGCGTGGATGAACGGCGCGCGTGTGTCCACGCGCTCACCGAAGGCGCGCACCTCGCCGCCCTGGTACGACTCCAGGCCGTTGATGCAGCGCAGCACCGTGGACTTGCCTGATCCCGAAGGGCCGATCAGACACACCACTTCTCCACGTGCCACGCGCAGGTTGACGCCCCGCAGCACGCGATGCTCGCCGTAGGCCTTTTCCAGGTGATCGATCTCGATCATGGCGACTTCCTTCCCGCTCCAAAGCGCTTCTCCAGACGCCTGAGCCCCCATACCAGCGGCAGGCTCATGGCCAGGTAGAGCAGGGCGACCAGGGTGTAGACCGTCATGTTCTGGAAGGTGGACGCTGCGATCAGCTGGCCCTGGCGCGTCATCTCGGCCACGGTGATGGTGGAGACCAGGGACGAGTCCTTGAGCATCATCACCAGGGTGTTGCCGTAGGGCGGCAGCGCTATGCGGAATGCCTGCGGCAGCACCACGCGGCGCATGAGCAGGGCCGGTCGCATGCCCATGGCCAATGCGGCTTCCCGCTGGCCTGGGTCCACCGCCTCGATGCCGGCGCGGAAGTTTTCTGCCTGATAGGCCGAATAGGCAATGCCCAGGCCGATCACCCCGGCCTGTAAGGCGGTGAGCTGGATGCCGACCTCGGGCAGCACGAAGTAGATGTAGAACAGCTGCACGATGATGGGCAGGCCCCGTATCACATTGACCACGGTCGACGCGGCCCACGAGACGGCGCGCACGGGTGAGAGCTTGCCCAGCGCCAGCACCAGTCCGATCGCGCTGGACAACAGGAACGACAGCGCGGTGACCTGCACCGTGACCACCGCTCCTTGCAGCAGGATGGGCAGGAACTCTCGCGCGTGCTGCACAAATGCTTGCATGGCGTACTTTCCTCGAAGGTGTCATTGCCGTGCATTGCGCGGCAAAGGGGGGTGATGCGCGAGGCGATCCGACGGGCGTCCGATGTCCTCAGATGCCCCACTTCTTGACGATCTGGGCCAGGGTGCCGTCTGCCTTGATGGTGGCGATGGCCTTGTTCAGGCGGGCCAGGGTTTCGGTGTCACCCTTGCGCACCACCAGGCACACATCCCCCACGTTGGAGGGCTTGTAGCTTTCGGCCAGCTTCACGCCCTGGAAGCTGTGCTGGCGTATCTGGTAGGCAATGATGGGCTGGTCGCCCAGCCCTGCCTTGATGCGGCCAAGCGCCAGGTCGCGCGTCATGTCGGCTACCGAGTCGTAGCTGCGCACTTCCCTGAAGATGCCCTTTTTCTGCAGCAGGTCGTAGAACACCGTGCCCACCTGGGCACCGACGACCTCGCCCTTGAGGTCGTCCAATGACACATAGGCCTTGGCATCGTCGGCCTTGACGATCAGGCCCTCGCCGTAGGAGTAGACCGCATCGCTGAAATCGACCACCTGCTGGCGTGCGGCGGTCTTGAGCATGGCCGCCGAGATGATGTCGATCTTGCTGGATGTGAGCGAGGGGATCAGCGCCGCAAAGCTGGTCTGCTGCACATGGGCCTGGAAACCTCCGGCCTTGGCCACGGCCTGCATGGTGTCGACCATCATGCCCTGGATGCTGTTGCTCTTGACGTCCAGAAAGGTGAACGGAATGCCTGTGGGCGTGGCGCCCACGTTGTAGCTGGCCGGGGCGCTGCCGCCTTGCGCCGCAGCCTGCGCGACGGCGCCGGCGGCACACAGGCCCAAGGCGAGGTGGAGGACGCGGCGGACAAAACCTGGCATTGCCTGACTCCTTGGCGTGAACAACGGAAGGAAAGAGCAGGGACAGGTCACCTTGGGGGCTGCCCCTCGCCTGCAGCGAAGAATTCTCGGAACCGTGCCAATGATCAATGTGGATGAATCTTCAAGAAATAAGAGAAAACCACTAAGCAATTCAAAAAAATCGATATGCGATTCTTTTGATGTGGATGCCTATACTTGCCGCCATGCAAGCACCGTCTCAACCCGCTTCGTCACCGATGGATGACGACACCAACCCCCTGTTCAACCAGTCGCTGGAGAAGGGCCTGGCCGTGCTCTGCGCCTTCAGCGCGCAGCACCGGAGCATGACGCTGGCCGATGTGGCCGCCGCTGCGGGCATCAACAAAAGCTCGGCGCAACGCATGGTGTTCACGCTGGAGCAGTTGGGCTATGTCCGCAAGCATCCGCAAACCCGGCGCTACCAGCTCGCGCCGCGCGTCATGCGCGTGGGCTACAACTACCTGGCGGCCAACCCGGTGATCGACCTGGCCAATCCGTATCTTTCGGAACTGACCAAGATCACGACCGAGACCACCTGCCTGACCGAGCCCGACGGGCTGGAGATGGTCTACGTGGCACGCTTCATCAGCGCCCAGTTTGTGCCGGTGCACATGCCCATTGGAAGCCGCATCCCCATGTACTGCACTGCCTCGGGGCGTGCCTGGCTGAGCGCACTGCCCGATGAAGAAGCCCTGGCCCTGCTGCGCCAGAGCGAGCGAACCGCGCACACACGTTTCACCATCACGGACGAGGCCGCCATCCTCGATGAGCTGGCCCAGGCGCGTCAGCGCGGCTATGCCGTCAACCGGGAGGAACTCTTTCTGGGCGACATGACGCTGGGCGCGCCCGTCATCGGCAGCCATGGCCGTCCCGTGGCCGCCGTGCACATCGTCGCGCCGACCAGCCGATGGACGGTGGAGGAGGCGCAGGCCCGCCTGGGCCCAGGGCTGCTGGCCTGCGCCCGCTCGCTCAGCAACTCGGTGCGTGCCCTGGGTTGAACGGCAGCCGATGCTGCAGCCGGTACGGCCGCATTGGTGGTGCACGCCGCAAGCGTGGCGTGCATGCCCCTGGCTTCAGGTCAGGGCTGGGGGATCGGCCTATGCAGACGGAGTCTCCTGGGCCTGCGGATGCTCCAGCTGGGGTGCGGCCGACAGGTCCGCACCCACGGCGCGGCGCTCGTCGAAGACGAAGCAGCCGCCGTCATAGAAGGCGCCGTCGGTCTCCTCGAAGTACTTGAGGATGCCGCCCTCGAGCTGATAGACATGGTCCAGGCCTTCGTCCTGCATGAGGATGGCGGCCTTCTCGCAGCGTATGCCGCCCGTGCAGTAGCTGACCACGGTCTTGCCGGCCAGTTCGGCCTTGTGGGCACGCAGCGCGGGCGGGAATTCGGTGAACTTGGTGATGCGCCAGTCGATGGTGCCCTTGAAGGCGCCGGCATCGACCTCGAAGTCGTTGCGCGTATCCAGCGTCACCACCTCGCGGCCCTCGTCATCGTGGCCCTGCTGCAGCCAGCGGCGCAGCGTGGCGGGGCTGACAGAAGGCGCGCGACCCTCTGCCGGGCGGATGGTGGGGTGGTCCATGCGGATGATCTCGCGCTTGACCTTGACCAGCATCTTGCGGAAAGGAACGGTGTCGGACCAGCTTTCCTTGGGGGTCAGGTCGGCAAAGCGCTCATCGCTGCGCAACTGATCGACGAAGCTGTGCACCGCCTGGGCGGGGCCTGCCAGGAAGAAGTTGATGCCTTCCTCGGCCAGCAGGATGGTGCCCTTGAGCGCCAGGGCCTGGGCGCGTTCGGCCAGGGTGTCGCGCAGCGCCGCTGCGTCGGGCAGCGGCGTGAACTTGTAGCAGGAAATATTGAGGATATCGGGCACAGGCAGGCAGGCGGGGGCGGCAAGGGCCGCAGGTTGGATCGGGTCGCCGGCGAGGGGCGGCCCGATCAGCCGCCCGACACCAGCAGGGCCTTGATTTTATTGGCCAGCTGGGCCACGGCCAGCGAAGCCGGTGCACCGGGCATGGATTGCAGCAGCAACTGGCGTCGCATCACGGCCTCGCGCACGGCCGGGTCGGAGGGAATGTCGCCCAGGTGCGTGAGCCGCAATGGCTCGCCGGAGGCCGTGCTGACAAAGCGGTTGAGCACCTGCTGGAGCTGACCCGTGATGGCGCGGCCATCGCCGGGACGCGCGGCCTGGTTGATGGCCAGGCGGATCTGCTGGCGCTTTTGCTGAATGGCAAGCACCTTGATGGCTGCATAGGCATCGGTCAGCGAGGTGGGCTCGGGCGTGGCGATGACCAGCACTTCGGTGGCCATGGACACCGAGAACAGCACCACGTCGGAGATGCCCGCGCCCGTGTCCAGCAGCACGATGTCGTAGCGAGGAGCCAGCGTCTCGATGGTGTGCGTGAACTGCTGGCGGATCTCGGGCGTGAGCCGCGAGTACTCGATCATCCCCGAGCCGGCCAGCAGCACCGAGTAGCCGCCGGGGGCGGGCAGGATGGCTTCCTCCAGCGTGGAACGGCCGGTGAACACATCGTGCAGCGTGACCTTGGGGTAGAGGTTGAGCACCACGTCCAGGTTGGCCAGGCCCAGGTCGGCATCGAGCACCAGGACCTTGAGGCCATGGCGTGTCAGCGCTGCGGCCAGGTTGGCCGAAACGAAGGTCTTGCCCACGCCGCCCTTGCCGCTGGTCACGGCGATGATGTGTCCGCGCGGCTTGGCGCGCACGGCATCGCTCATCGAAACGGCAGCGGGCAGGGAGGGGTGGGGAATGGCGTTGTCGCTTACCACCGGGCTATCAGCGGAGTCCATCTTCGGGGTCCACATCGGTTGCAATATCTGGATTCAGCCCATTGTCAAACGGGGAGGGGGCATACAAAGGTCCGAAAAGCAGGCTTTTTTCCTCCGCGCTTACCGTACTGTCTGGTTGTTCTTCAATGTGCACGCGGTTGCGGCCGGCAGACTTGGCCAGGTACAACTGTTTGTCGGCACGCTCGGTCCACAAGGTCGTGGTGCTGCGTATCCACTGCAGCGCATAGGCGCCGCCGATGCTGATGGTGATCTGCAGTGTCAACGTGGGTGAGATGACCACCGGCATGCGCTCGATGGCGCTGCGTATGCGCTCGGCCACGGACAGGCCGAACGTCGCAGGGCAGGCCGGCAGCACGATGGCGAACTCCTCGCCTCCGTAGCGGGCCAGCGTGTCCATGGGGCGCACGCAACTGGTCAGGGTTCGGGCCACCGACTGCAGAACCCGGTCGCCGACGATGTGGCCGTGCTGGTCGTTGATCTGCTTGAAATGGTCGATGTCCAGCATCAGCATCAGCGCCGCTTCGCCCGAGCGCGCCACGCGGTCGATCTCGCGCTCGGCAATGGTGCGGAAATGGCGGCGATTGGCCAGCCCCGTGAGCGGGTCGCGCAGCGACAGCGAACACAGTTCGTCGATCAGCGCCTGCAGGTATCGCGTCGGCGAATCCGTGGGCAAATGGACCGCCCCGCCAGCGTGGGTAACCAGCGCGTGGGCTGTGGCCAGGCGCAGGTCGCGCAGGTATACGGATTGGTGGGAGGCGGGGGCAGTCACAGAGGGCTGAATCAAAAGCCGGTGAAGTGTATCAGTGTGTAGGCTCAATTGTCGCCGCGCCGGCGTCGACTTTTGCACCATCGCTGGTAACAGATGTTGATCCCGGCCGAGATATGAAGGGCGGCAGGGCCAGCGCGGCGAGGAATTCCGCATCGGTGCGGTACAGCCGCAGGTGCGGCCCGCGGTGCAGGGCGCCGGCGCGCAGCAGCACCTGCTCGGCCGGCAACTTCAGGCCCACCACGTGCAGCACGCCGCTGCGCTTGGCCACCAGCAGTTGCAGGCGCACGAAGGTCTCCACGCCCGTCACGTCGATGCGGTTGATGGGCTGGGCCAGCAGGCACAGGTGGTGCGTCTCGGGGCGCAGCGCCCATTCGTCGCCGATGCGTCGCTCCAGGGCCGAGGCCGAGCCGAAGTCCAGCTCGGCATCCATGCGCAGGGCCAGCAGGCCTGGCGCCAGCGGAGGCAGCTGCCAGAGGTTGCGGTCGCGCAGGCTGCCATCAGGATGCTGGCCCACCTCGATGATGCGCGGGTGCAGGCGCTGGTAGAGGAAGTAGCCCAGGCTCAGCACGATGCCCGCGAACACGCCCCAGTACATGCGCGGCGCCGTGACGATGGTCAGCAGCAGCGTGGCCAGGGCAATGCTGCCCTCCACGCGCGACACCTTGAACAGCTGCAGCAGCACACGCGGCTTGACGAGGTTGACCACGGCCGTGATCACGATGGCCGCCAGCGCCGCCTTGGGCACGTGGTACAGCGCCGGGATGAACCACATCACCACGATGACCACCAGCAGGATGGAGAACACGTTGGACCATCCCGTCTTGGCGCCGGCCAGCAGGTTCACGGCCGAGCGCGAGAACGAGGCGCTGGTGGCAAAGCTGCCGAACAGGCCCGCACTGATCTTGGACAGGCCCTGGGCGACCAGGTCCTGGTTCTCGTTCCAGCGCGTGCCGGCCTGCTGGTGCTCCACCTGGGCGCTGGAGGCCGTCTCCAGAAAGCTCACCAGCGAGATCACCAGCACCGGCATCACCAGGGCGCCGAACTCGTCCCAGCTCAGCAGCCCCGGCAGCTGGAAGCTGGGCAGGCCCGCGGGCAGATGGCCGACCACGGCGCCGCCGTCGTCGGCAAAGTCCGTGGCCCAACTGATCACGCCGGTCAGCGCGATGATGAAGATGGCCGAGGGAAAGGCCGCACGCCAGCGCTTGGCGAGCACGAGCAAGGCAATGCTGGCCATGCCGTAGACGATGGACTGCCAGTCGAAAAGCTGCAGCGACGGCGTGTTCCAGACGGCACCCCAGGTCGAGCGCAGGCCCAGCAGCGTGGGCAGCTGCGAGGCCAGGATCAGCAGCGCCGCAGCCTGCGTGAAGCCCGTGAGCACGGGCGAGGTCACCAGGTTGAGCAGCCAGCCGGCGCGCATCAGCCCCAGCGACCACTGCACCAGGCCCGACAGAATCGCCATCCATGCGGCCAGCGCCACCCAGTGCGCGGAGCCGGGCTCGGCCAGGCCCGTGAGCGAGGCGCCGATCAGCAGCGCGCTCAGGGCCGTGGGTCCCACGCCCAGACGGGGCGAGCCGCTGAACAGCACGGCCACCAGGGCCGGAACGATGGATGCGTAAATGCCCGTGATCAGCGGCATGCCCGCAAGGGCGGCATAGGCCACGCCCTGGGGCAGAAGCATCAGACCAACGGTGAGACCTGCCCAGAACTCCCCGCGCAGCACGGCTGCCGAAGGTTTGGGCCATGCCAGGAAGGGAAACCAGCGCGCCAGGGAATGCATGGCCGCTATTGTCATGCTAACTGGATGGTGCCGGGATGTTCGGGCTTGTCCTACAGGCGCTTGCGTCGGCGTCGTATGGGTTTGTCCCAGGGCCCTCAATAAAGTCGAGGCCTGTGTTGACCGACTCACAACTATTCAAGGAGTAACCGCATGACTTTCATCACCCAACGCTGCTGCCAGATCCTCGCCGTGTCTGCCCTGGCCTTCGGCCTTGCCGCCTGCGGCAAGACCGAAGACACTGCGGGCCAGAAGCTCGACTCTGCGGTTCAGCAGTCCCAGCAGGCCGCGCAAAGCGCCGGCCAGAAGATCGACAACGCCATGAGCAGCGCCGGCACCAAGATCGAGGAAGGTGCTGCCAAGGCCGAAGCGGCCACCAACAACGCCATGAGCCAAGCAGGCGCCGCACTCGACGACGCCGGCATCACCGCCCAGATCAAGGCCGACCTGATCAAGGAGCCCGATATCTCCGCCCTCAAGATCGACGTGGACACCAAGGCAGGCGCCGTGACGCTGACCGGCTCGGTCCCCAGCGAAGCACTCAAGATGCGCGCAGGCGACATTGCCAAGTCCGTCAAGGGCGTGAACAACGTCAGCAACATGCTGGAGATCAAGGCCAGCTGATCGCAGCCACCGGCTCCGTTGCCCTTGTGAAAACCAGGCGGATTCCCCGCCTGGTTTTTTTATGCCTGAACGCTGCAGCCCAGCGCATAAGATGCGCTGCATGAGCACACCCGACCTGCAGATCAGCACCCATCTCATCCACCATCCCTACCAGCCGCCCGAGGGCTTTGTTGCGCCGCAGCCGCCCGTGCACAAGGCCTCGACGGTGATCTTCGAGAACGTGGCGGCCATGCGCCGCCGCCAGTGGCTGGACAAGAGCAGCTATACCTACGGCCTGCACGGCACGCCCACCACCTTCTTGCTGGAAGAGCGCCTGAGCGCGCTGGAAGGCGGCCTGCAGTGCCTGCTGGTACCCAGCGGCCTGGCTGCGATTGCGACCACCTCCCTGGCCCTGCTGCGCACCGGCGACGAGATGCTGCTGCCCGACAACGCCTACGGCCCCAACAAGACCCTGAGCGAGGGCGAGCTGGCCCATTTCGGCGTGCGCCACCAGTGCTATGACGCCATGGATGTTGCCGACCTCGAAGCCAAAATCACGCCCAAGACGCGGCTGGTCTGGCTGGAGGCGCCGGGCTCGGTGACCATGGAGTTCCCCGACCTCATCGCCATGGTGAGCCTGTGCCGCGAGCGGGGCATCACCACCGTGCTGGACAACACCTGGGGCGCGGGCCTGGCCTTCAACCCCTTCGATCTGCTGGCCGATGGAACGCACAGCCTGGGCGTGGATGCCACCGTGCATGCGCTGACCAAGTACCCCAGCGGCGGTGGCGACGTGCTCATGGGCAGCATCATCACGCGCGACCAGGCGCTGCACATGCGCATCAAGCTGGCGCACATGCGCCTGGGCCTGGGCGTGGGCGGCAACGACACCGAGGCCGTGCTGCGCTCCCTGCCCAGCATCGCGCTGCGCTACCACGCCCAGGACCGCGCCGCGCGCGAGCTGGCGCGCTGGCTGCAGCAGCAGCCGGCCGTGGCCCAGGTGCTGCACCCGGCGCTGGAAGGCGCTCCGGGCCACGAGAACTGGAAGGCGCTGTGTGGCGCAGCCGCAGGCGGCGAGGGCGTGGCCGCCGGCCTGTTCAGCGTGGTCATCGATCCGCGCCACGGCCAGCAGGCCGTGGACCGCTTCTGCGACAGCCTGCGCCTGTTCAAGATCGGCTACAGCTGGGGCGGTCCCATCAGCCTGGTCGTGCCCTATGAGCTGTCGTCCATGCGCAGCTGCCCCACGCCCCAGCTGCGCAGCGGCACCGTGGTGCGCTTTGCCATCGGCCTGGAAGCGGTGCAGGACCTGCGTGCCGACCTGGAGCAGGCCCTGGCCGCCGCGTTTGCATAGTTGAGCGCCAGGCGCAGGTGACATCTGCCTGTCACCTGCGCCGCCGATGCTCGCTGGCTTCATACCACCCCACGGAGGCCTTCGGGCCCCGGTCCAGCATGAAGCACAAAGAGAGCATCACCAACATCCTGCAGCAGGCGAAAGCCGGCTCCCGCGAATCCGGCCTCGTGGCCAGCCGCCGCCATTTCGTGCGCGGCATGGGCGCCTCGGCCCTGGCGCTGCCACTGGCTGGCTGCGGCGGGTCGGATGGCGACAGCCGCATTCCCGTCGAGTTCCGCCACGGCGTGGCCAGCGGCGACCCGTTGAGTGACCGCGTCATCCTCTGGACCCGCGTGACGCCGCCGCAGGGCCATTCCAGCGACATCGAGGTGGAGTGGGAAGTGGCATCGGACGCCGACTTCAAGACCCTCGTGACTTCGGGCAAGGCCATGGCGCGCGCCACCCAGGATTTCACCTTCAAGGCCGATGCCACGGGCCTCAGGCCCGCCACGCGCTACCACTACCGCTTTCGCTGCCAGGGCATGACCAGCGCCACGGGCCGCACGCGAACCCTGCCCGTGGGCGCCGTGCAGCAGGTCAAGCTGGCCGTGTTTTCCTGCGCCAACTACCCGGCCGGCTACTTCAATGTCTACGCGCATGCGGCGCGCCAGGGCGACCTGGACGCCACCGTGCATCTGGGCGACTACATCTACGAATATGCGCGCGGCGGCTATGCCAACGGCAAGGCCGAAGCCATGCAGCGCCAGAGCCTGCCGGCCAACGAAATCGTCAGCCTGGCCGACTACCGCCAGCGCCATGCCCAGTACAAGAGCGATGCCGACCTGCAGGCCCTGCATGCGGCAGCGCCCATGATTGCGGTCTGGGACGACCACGAAGTCTCCAATGACACCTGGATGCACGGCGCCGAGAACCACCAGCCGGCCACCGAAGGCGACTTCGAGCTGCGCAAGGTGGCCGCGCTCAAGGCCTATCACGAGTGGATGCCCACGCGCAACGCACAGCCCGAGATCATCTACCGCAGCTTCGCCTTCGGCGACCTGCTGGCGCTGCACATGCTGGACACGCGCGTCATCGGCCGCGACGAACAGCTGGACTACGCCGACTATTTCACGGCCCAGGGGCTGGACGCGGCGCGCTTTTCCTCCGACATGTCCAATCCCGCACGCCAGCTCATGGGCGCCACGCAGACCCAGTGGCTTGGCCAGCAGATGGCGGCCTCGCAGGCCACCTGGCAGGTGCTGGGCCAGCAGGTGCTGATGGGGCGCATGGAGCTGCCGGCGCCCTTGCTGATGGACATCCTCAGCCCCGGCAGCGGTGTCTCGCTGCCGGCCTACGCGGCGCTGCTGGCCAAGGCCCAGGCCAACCCGGCCAGCCTGACGGCGGCGGAAAAGGCCATCCTGGCCCAGCCCAGCATTCCCTACAACCTCGATGCCTGGGACGGCTACGCCGTGGCTCGCGAGACCGTGCTGGCCACGGCGCGCAGCCTGGGCAAGAACCTGGTCGTGCTGGCCGGTGACACCCACAACGCCTGGGCCAGCGAGCTGCGCGACCGCAGCGGGCAGGGCGTGGGCGTGGAGTTCGCCACCTCGTCCGTCAGCTCGCCCGGCTTCGAGGACTACCTGCCCGGCCAGGATCCGGCCCAGTTGCGTGGCGCGCTGCTGCAGTTCATCAACACGCTCAAGTACTGCGATACCTCCCGCCGCGGCTACATGATCGTCACGGCAACCCCCCAGGCCTGCCAGGCCGAATGGATCTATGTGGATACGGTGTTCAGCCGCCAGTACCAGACCGTGCGGGACGCGGCCTGGAAGGTGCTGCCCGGCCAGCCGGGCAAGCTGGTGCAGGCCTGAGGGCGGACCGGGGTGCGGGTCTGCGCGGTCTGGGCGGGGGCCCTCGGTAGTTTCCGCCATGGCAGCGCGGCCATGGCTGCGCTAACTTGGGGCTCGCTGATCCAGGAGGTCCAGGCATGCAGGCATCCCCCGCTCCCGAGAAAGCTTCCGACCACCCGGCTGGCGCGCTGCAGGTGCAACCGCTGCGCATGGCCGATCCCTGGCGCTGGCTGGCGCTGGGCTGGCGCGATCTGCGGCGGGCGCCGGGCGTTGCGCTGTTCTATGGCCTGTGCTTCTGGGCCATGGCCCTGCTCATCGGCTGGGTGTTCCGTGCCAGCCCTGAATACAGCATGGCCATGGCCAGCGGCTGTCTGCTCATCGGCCCCTTCCTGGCCATGGGCCTGTACGACACCAGCCGCAGGCTGGAGCGGGGATTGCCGCCGGAGCTTGGCAGCTCGCTGACCTGCTGGGACACGCAAATGGGCAGCATGGGCATGCTGGTCATGGTTTTGCTGGTGCTGGAAATGCTCTGGGCGCGCGCCTCCATGGTGGTGTTTGCCGTGTTCTTCGATACCGGCATGCCCACCACGGCCGGCATGCTGCAGGCCGTGACACGGCCGGAGAATTGGGAGTTCCTGGCGATCTACGTGCTGGTCGGCGGCGCCTTCGCGGCCCTGGTGTTCGCCAGCATGGTGGTGGCGCTGCCGGCCATGCTGGACCGGGGCAGCGATGCGCTGACGGCCTGCATCACCAGCATGCGCGTGGTCGGCCTCAACCTGGCCGTCATGCTGCAATGGGCCGCGATCATCACCGTGCTGGTGGCTGCTGCGCTGTGGTGGCACGGCGTGGGCCTGCTGCTGGTGGGGCCTTTGCTGGGCTGCGCCAGTTGGCATGCTTACCGCTGCAGCGTGGGTGAATCTGCCGACCCTGCGTCCCCCCTATCCTGAGGTTTTACGGCCGGGCCCCGTCTTGCGGCTACAGTGGGGCTTGCAACAACAGAGGAGTCCACCTGTGGCGACACCCAACTACGCCTATGAAAAACGCCAGCGCGAACTGGCCAAGAAGCAGAAGAAGCTTGAAAAGGAGAAGGCCAAGGCCGAAAGAAAACCCGACGACCATGAGGGCGGCGGTATAGCGGGTGAAGACCAGGCATCCCCCGCAGCGGCGCATTCCGGCGAGGAAGGCCGCAGCAGCTGACAGCCTGGCTGCCCTGTGCTCAGGGCAGCAGTTTGCTGAGCTGTGGCCAGACGTTGTCCAGCATGCGCGGCTGGGCCTTGGCCGTGGGGTGGATGCGGTCAGCCTGGAACCACTGGGCCGAGTCGGCCGCATCGCCTATACCGGCCAGCAGGAAGGGCACGAGCGGTACCTTCTGCTCTTGCGCCACCTTGGAGAACAACTGCTCGAACTGGCGCGTATAGCCGCTGCCGTAGTTGGGAGGCACCTGCATGCCCACCAGCAGCACCTTGGCCCCGGCATCACGGGCCGCGCGTACCATGGCGTCGAGATTGCCCTGCGTGCTTTGCAGCGGCAGGCCGCGCAGCGCATCGTTGCCTCCCAATTCGATCACCACCACCGACGGCTTGTGCTGCTTGAGCAGGGCCGGCAGGCGCGAGCGGCCGCCCGAGGTGGTCTCGCCGCTCACGCTGGCGTTGACCAGCGGCACATTTTTCTGGCTCTCCTGCAGGCGCTTTTGCAGCAGCGCCACCCAGCCCGTGCCGCGGGCCAGACCGTACTCGGCACTCAGCGAATCGCCCAGCACCAGCAACGGGCCGGCGTCTGCAGCCCGGGCGGGCATGGCCGTCCAAGTACCCAGCAGACCGAAGGCCAAGCCGGCCGAGATAAAGTGGCGGCGTCGGCGCATTGCGCGCAGCTTGTCTTGCATCGTCTTCCCATCCTCCATGTCACAAAGCACTGCCCAGCCCCTGATCGAAGTCGAGCATGTCTTCAAGTCGGTCAGCGATTCGACCGGAACACTGGATATTCTGAGGGATATCGATCTGCGCTTCGCGGCAAGGGAAACCGTGGCCATTGTCGGTGCCTCGGGCTCGGGCAAGAGCACGCTGCTGTCCATACTCGCAGGCCTGGATACGCCCACGCGCGGCACGGTGCGGCTGCAGGGCCAGGACATGTTTGCGCTGGACGAGGATGCGCGCGCTGCCGTGCGTGCGCAGAAGCTGGGCTTTGTCTTCCAGAGCTTCCAGCTGCTGGGCAATCTGACGGCGCTGGAGAACGTGATGCTGCCGCTGGAGCTGGCCGGCAGCCGCGACGCCCGCCGCCGCGCCACCGAAATGCTGGAGCGCGTGGGGCTGGGCCAGCGCCTGGGCCACTATCCCAAGCTGCTGTCGGGCGGTGAGCAGCAGCGTGTGGCGCTGGCCCGCGCCTTCGTGGTCGAGCCCGCCGTGCTGCTGGCCGACGAGCCCACGGGCAGCCTGGACTTTGCGACCGGCGAAACCATCATGGAGCTGATGTTCGCGCTCAACCGTGAGCGCGGCACCACGTTGGTCATGGTCACGCATGACCGAGCCATCGCCGCGCGCTGCGAGCGGCGCGTGACCATCGAGGCCGGCCGCGTCGCCAGCATCGAAGAGGGGCAGGCGCTGGCGGCCTGATCGGCCGCCGGGTCAAGCGGCTGCAACCAGTGGCAGGACCTCAGGCGGCGACAGCTTCGCGCCGCCCGGCCGCCTCGCAGGCCGCGGCCGTGAAGATCACGTCCGTGGAGGAGTTGAGTGCGGTTTCGGCCGAGTCCTGGATCACGCCGATCACAAAGCCCACGCCCACCACCTGCATGGCCAGATCGTTGGAGATGCCGAACAGGCTGCAGGCCAGCGGAATCAGCAGCAGCGAGCCACCGGCCACGCCCGAGGCGCCGCAGGCGCACACCGCGGACACCACGCACAGCAAGATGGCGGTCAGCAGATCGACCTGGATGCCCAGGGTATGGGCCGCAGCCAGCGAGAGCACGCTGATGGTGACGGCGGCGCCGGCCATGTTGATGGTGGCGCCCAGCGGGATGGAGACGCTGTAGGTGTCCTCATCCAGGCCCAGGCGCTTGGCCAGCGCCAGGTTCACCGGGATGTTGGCGGCCGAGCTGCGCGTGAAGAAGGCCGTGACCGCGCTCTCGCGCAGGCAGGTCAGCACCAGGGGATAGGGATTGCGGCGCGTCTGCGTCCAGACGATGAACGGATTGACCACCAGGGCCACGAAGAGCATGCAGCCCAGCAGTACGGCCAGCAGGTGGGCATAGTCCAGCAGCTTTTCCAGGCCCGACTGGGCAAAGGTGCCCGCCACCAGGCCGAAGATGCCCAGCGGCGCCAGACGGATCACGCCCTGGATCACGCGGGTGATGGCCTGGCCCAGGTCATGCATCACGGCGCGCGTGGTCTCAGAGGCGTGGCGCAGGGCTAGGCCCATGGCCACTGCCCAGGCAAGGATGCCGATGTAGTTGGCATTCATCAGCGCGCGTACCGGGTTGTCGAAGGCGCTTTGCACCAGGGCCATCAGCACTTCGCCAATGCGCCCAGGCGCGCCCTGGGCGGGGGCGGCGTCCTTGAACTGGATGGTGGACGGGAAGGCCATGCTGGCCACCACGGCCACCACGGCCGCGGCAAAGGTGCCCAGCACATACAGCCACAGGATGGGCCGTATCTGCGTGGCGTGGCCGGGCCGGTGGTTGCTGGTGGCCGAGACCACCAGCAGCAGCACCAGGACAGGGGCAACGGCCTTGAGGGCGGAGATGAACAGCGTCCCCAGCAGGGATACGGACTGGGCGGCCTCGGGCCAGAGCCAGGCCAACAGGCCGCCGGCGACCAGACTGATGGCGATCTGGCCCACCAGGCTGGTGCGGGCAAGCCAGGCAAGAAAGGCTTTGAGCATGATGGTTGAGAAAGAAATGAAAAAACAGGGCGATGAAAAATGCAAAGCGGCATGCCCGTGGCTTCGGTGCATGCCGCAATGAGAGGGGCCCGCTGGAAAGCGGCCAACCCGCGCAGTGTAGCGGCTACGTAAAAACCACAGGAGCCGTTGCGTGCAGACGGGCTTCGTCCGGCGGGTGCCGGGGCTGCGCCCAATTGGCGGGATAATCGCGCCCCATGTCGTCCCCCAAAGTTCTCTTCGGCTTCCACGCCGTCGGCGTGCGCATGAAGACCGCGCCCCAATCCATCATCGAGGTCTACTACGAGGCCACGCGCCGTGATGCGCGCATGCGCCAGTTCCTCGACCGCGCCAAGTCGGCCGGCGTCCGGCTGATCGAGGCCGACGGTGAACGCCTGGCCAAGCTCGCCGGCAGCCACGGCCACCAGGGCGTGGCCGCGCGCGTGGAGGCGGTGGCACAGGTGCATTCGCTGGATGAACTGCTGGAGCAGCTGGAGGCCGATGGCGTCAGCAACCCGCTGCTGCTGGTGCTGGACGGCGTGACCGATCCGCACAACCTCGGCGCCTGCCTGCGCGTGGCCGATGGCGCAGGCGCCCATGCGGTGATTGCCCCCAAGGACCATGCGGTGGGCGTGAACGCCACCGTGGCCAAGGTGGCCAGCGGCGCGGCCGAGACCGTGCCCTATTTCATGGTCACCAATCTGGCGCGCACGCTCAACGAGCTCAAGGAGCGCGACATCTGGATCATCGGCACCAGCGACGATGCGCCCAAGACCCTGTACGAGGTGGACCTCAAGGGCCCCACGGCCCTGGTGCTGGGCGCAGAAGGCGACGGCATGCGCCAGCTCACGCGCAAGACCTGCGACGAGCTGATCGGCATTCCCATGATGGGTGCCGTCTCCAGCCTCAATGTGTCCGTGGCCAGCGGCGTGTGCCTGTACGAGGCGCTGCGCCAGCGCGGCCTGGGCACCACGCCTGCCGTATCCGCCGCCCCGGCCGACCAGATCTAGGCTGGCGCGCCGTCGGTGCCCAGCTCCACCACGCTCTCGAAGCCGCCCCAGAACATGCGCTTGGCGTCGAAGGGCATGGTGGCCGGGTCCATGGAGGCAATGCGCGGGTCCTTCATGACGGCGGCATTGATGCGGTCGCGCTCCGCGCGCGAGGCATAGACGATCCATGAAAAGAACACGATCTCGCCTTCCTTGAGCTGCACGGCCTGGGGAAACGAGGTCAGCTTGCCCATGGGCACGTCGTCGCCCGCGCATTCCCAGTACTGCAGCGCGCCGTATTCCATCCAGACCTTGCCTGCGGCCTCGGCCACCTCGCGGTAGGCCTGCAGGTTGGCCCGGGGAACGGGCAGTACGAATCCGTCGATGTAGTGCATGGTGCTCTCCTGGTGAAAACCGGCGTCAGAGCCGGGCTGCGAGTTCCGCCAACTGGTCTGCGCACTGGCCCCAGCCGCTGTGAAAGCCCATGGCCTCGTGCTGGGCGCGGTCGGCGGCATTCCAATGGCGCACCCGGGCGGTATAGCGGGTCTGGCTGCCTTCGGGGTCGAAGGTGACGATGCCCGTCATGAAGGGCTTTTCGGCTGGCACCCAGCCTTGGGTGAAGGCGTCGGTGAAGACCAGGCGCCGGTTGGGAATGACTTCCAGGTAGACACCGCTGCCGGGCATCTCCTGGCCTTCGGGGCTGCGCATGACGATGAGGCTGTGGCCGCCGGGCCGCACGTCGTTGTCCACCCGGGCCACGCTCCAGGGGCTGGGTGCAAACCATTGCTGGATCAGCGTCGGCTCGGTCCAGCAGCGGTAGAGCCTGTCGGCGGGGATGTCGAACAGGCGCGTGAGCACCAGGTCGTTGGCGTGTTCGGGAAGGTCTTGTGCTGTCATGGTGCTCCTCATTGCATGGAGTGCAGGCCGATGCGGTTGCCCTCGGTGTCCACCACGACGGCGCAGTGGCCGTGGGGGCCGATGGAGAATTTGGCCTGCTCGATGCGCCCGCCTGCGGCCTCGACGCGGCCCTGTTCTATGGCGCAGTCCTCGCAGCCGAAATAGACCAGCGTGCCGCCGCCGCCGGAAGGTGCGCCGTCCATCCGCACCAGCATTCCGCCCGCGCCGGGGCCTGTCATGTCCATCGGAAAGGACAGCATCTCCTGGCTGTCGGAGCCATCGGGCGCGGGCAGGTGCTCCAGCTTGCCCTGGAAGACGGTTTCATAGAACCGGCGCGCACGCGCCATGTCCTGCACATGGATCTCGAACCAGACGACGGGATTGGCGTTCATGAGGACTCCTTCTTGGGTGACTGAGGCAATGTGTCGGCCGGCCTTGTTCAGGCCTCGCCCTTGACGTTGACCATCCAGGGTGTGTTGAAGCGATCCGTCACCATGCCAAAGCCCGGCGACCAGAACGTGGCCTGGAAGGGCATGGTCACCTTGCCGCCTTCGGCCAGCGCGTTGAAGATGCGGCCGCCCTCGGTGGCGTCGTCCACGCCGATCGAGATCCACATGCCCTGGGCCTGCTGGTAGCCGCCGCCACCGCAGTTGTCGGTGGCGTCCGAGGCCATCAGCGCCTGGTCCTTGATCTGCAGGTGGGCATGCATGATCAGGCGCTTGTCGGCCTCGGGCATCTGCTCCATGCCCGGCGTCTCGCCAAAGGTGCTCTGGTGCACGATGGTGCCGCCGAACAGCCTGGCGTAGAAGGCGAAGGCCTCGGCGCAGTTGCCGTTGAAGTTCAGATAGGGGATGAATTGCATGGAACGCTCCTGGGAGGGACGGTGGCGAGGGGAGTGGAGGAACGGGAGGACGGGAGGAGGGGACCAGGAGGCTTCAGCCGCCGTCATGCGCGCGCTCAAGAGCGGCGATGTCCAGCTTTTGCATGCCCAGCAGGGCCTGCATCACGCGCTGGGCGGCGGCCATGTCGGGGCCTCCCATCCAGCTCGCCATCTGGGACGGAACGATTTGCCACGACAGGCCATGGCGGTCCTTGAGCCAGCCGCATTGACGCGCCGCCGGGTCGCCGCCCTCGGACAGGGCGCCCCAGTAGTGGTCTATCTCGTCCTGTGTATCGCAACTGACCATCAGCGAGACGGCCTCGTTGAAGCGGAACATGGGGCCGCCGTTGAGTGCCAGAAAGGGCTGGCCTTCCAGCTCGAATTGCACCGTCATCACGCTGCCCGCCGGCCTGCCGTGGATGTCGTGGCCTGCTTCGCCGTAGCGCGCAATGGCCGTGATGCGGGAATCGGGAAAGACTTCGGTATAGAAGCGCGCCGCCTGCTCGCCCTGGTTGTCGAACCAGAGGCAGGGCTGTATGCGGCCGGTGTGCAAAGCCATGCTTGTCTCCTTGGTGACGGTGATAACCGTTTCATGCCGTTCGATGCCGGCTTTTTATCGATTTCTGCCCGGCGTGTGTACGCCGTTCACATATGCTAGGGACTAAAATGGACGCTGTCCACATCAGGCGCTGTCAGCTTCGGTGTCAAGCTGTAAATCGGCGGGGCAGGGCTGTCTTCCCTCTCGGGTGATGTGGCCACGCAGAAAAAAGGAAGCAAAACAGTGACGCAGCGACGTGTCAGGCGTGAGTCATATCACCACGGCGACCTGCGCCAGGCCCTGGTCGAGGCTGGCCTGGCGCTGGCGCGTGAAGGCGGTCCCCAGGCGATCGTGCTGCGCGAGGCCACGCGCCGGGCGGGCGTGGCGCCCAATGCAGCCTATCGTCACTTTGCCAACCGCCAGGCGCTGTTTGATGCCGTGCGCGCCGCGGCCCTGGGCGCACTGGCCGCAGCCATCGAGGCCGAAATGGCCCAGGCGCGCACCCTGCCCGATGTGCTGCAGCGCTCACGCGCGCTGCTGGCTGCCGTGGGGCGCGGCTATCTGGGCTTTGCCCAGACGGAGACCGGCTGGTTTCGCACGGCCTTTGCTTCGGTCGAGTACGACGTGGACCTGCCGCCCGACACCACGCGTGCAGCGGCCATGGGACTGAACCCGTTCGAGCTGCTGGGCTATGCGCTGGACAGCATGGCCGAGGCCGGCGTGCTGCCTGCCGAGCGCCGGCCCCAGGCCGAGTTCCTGGCCTGGTCCGCGGTGCACGGCATGGCCTTGCTGGTGATAGACGGGCCGCTGCGCCACGCCACCGCCGAGCAGCGGCGCGCGCTGGCGCTGCGCCTGCTGGAGATGGTGGAAAAAGGCATTTGATGCGTGGCGGGGCGACACTGCCTCACAATGGCCTGCCTTTTTTCCATCGCCGCCCCGATGCCCGACGAACATTCCCTTTCCTCGCCTTCCCCCGCCGAGCCTGAACTGGCCGGCCAGGGCGAGCTGCGCGACCGCATCGCGCGTGCAGCCCATATCGCGGTGCTCACGGGCGCAGGCGTCAGCGCCGAATCCGGCGTACCCACCTTTCGCGACGACAAGAATAGCTACTGGGCACAGTTCAACCCGCAGGACATGGCCAGCGAGGCAGGCTTTCGCGCGCATCCGCAGCGCGTCTGGCAGTGGTATGCGCACCGGCGCGAAGCCGTGGCTGCGGTGCAGCCCAACGCCGGCCACCATGCGCTGGCGCAATGGGCCTTGCGCCACCCGGGCCGCATGACGCTGGTCACGCAGAACGTCGATGGCCTGCACCAGCGCGCAGGCAGCCCCGGCGTGCTGTGCCTGCATGGTGAGCTGATGCGGGACCGATGGCTGGAAAGGCCGCGCGCATGCTGCGATCTGGCCCAGGTGAAGCCGGGCGAGCCGCCGCAGTGCGCCGTCTGCGGCAACCTGGTGCGCCCGGGCGTGGTCTGGTTCGGCGAGTCCCTGCCCATGGGCGTGTGGCAGGCCGCGGAGGCGGCGGTGCAGCAGTGCGATGTGCTGCTGGTGGTGGGCACATCGGGCGCCGTGTACCCGGCTGCAGGGCTGGCGCGAATCGCACGCAGGGCGGGCGCACATGTGGCCGTGATCAATCCCGCACCGTCCGAGCTGGATGACGCGGCCCACCAATGCCTGCGCGGCCCGTCGGCACAGGTGCTGCCGCTGCTGCTGGGCGACTGAAGGCGGAGGGGCAGGCCGCCCGACGCGGCCCAGGGGGGGAGGGAAGGGGCTTGCGCCATGGCGGCTCCATTTGACGCACAACCGGGGCAGTCCCCTCCCTCTCGCGCATCCGCTCAGATCCAGCCCAGCGCTCCCAGCGCCGCGCCGGCGCCCAGCAGCCACAGCAGGTGGATGCGCGTGCGCCAGACCAGCAGGGCGCAGACCAGGGTCAGCAGCCACAGGCGCCAATCCTGGGCGGCGCGACCGCTGCCCGTGCCCAGCAGCCAGCCCGTGGCCAGCAGCAGGCCGATGACCAGAGGGCCCATGCCCTGCTTGAAGGCCCGCACGCCGCGCCGGTTCCTGTTGCGCTGGCCCCAGCGCGATGCCTGCCAGGCCAGCAGCGAACTGGGCAAGAGGATGCCGATCATGCAGATGGTCACCCCCAGTGCTCCAAAGGCCCAGGCCAGCAGGCCCGTGCCTCCGCCTGCGTTCAGGCCCAGGTTCCATCCCAGCAAGGCGATGAACAGCACATTGGGCCCGGGCGCCGCCTGGGCAATGGCGATGGAGGAGCTGAATTGCGCCTCGCTGAGCCAGCCATGGCCATCGACCAGAAAACGGTGCATGTCGGGCGCCGTGGCAATGGCCCCGCCCACGGCCATCAGCGACAGCGTCAGGAAATACAGCATCAACTGCAACCAGTCGGCGGGCTGCAGGCTCAGTGCAATCTGGTGGGCAGCATTCATGGCGTGAGCTTTCTCCAGGTCAGCACGCAGCCCGCGCCGCCGACCACCAGCAGCACCCAGGCCAGCGGAATGCGCATCACCGCCATGGCAATGAACGAGGCCAGCGCCAGCCCCGCGCTGCACCAGCGCCCCAGCGGGTGGCGGCTCAGCGTGCTGGCCAGCTTCAGGCCCATGCCCGCCACCAGGCCGGCTGCGACGGCGCCCATGCCGCGCAGCGCGCCGGCCACGGCGGGGTGGTCGGCCAGCTGGGAATAGATCACGGTCAGCGTCAGCACCAGCAGCATGGGAAAGCACAGCATGCCGCACACGGCCACCAAGGCACCGCGCCAGCCGAAGTAGCGCTCGCCAATGGTGATGGACAGGTTGACCACATTGGGGCCGGGCATGATCTGGGCCACGGCCCAGTCCTCCACAAACTCTTCATTGGTCAGCCAGCGCTTTTTCTCGACCAGCTCGCGCTGTACCACGGCCAGCACACCGCCAAAGCCCTGTAGGGCCAGCCATGTGAAGGACCAGAACAGATCGCGCAGATTGGCGGGGGCGGGGCGCCGGGCCGGCACATCGGCGGGGTCGTGTGGCGGGTGGGCCTGGGGCGGCGATGCGGGCATGTTCTGGCTTGTGTCTGAGCCGCCCGGGCAGGGCCCCGGGAGGGCATCGCTGTTGTCGTGGGGGAACCGCGCGGGCCGGTCCTGTCTTCGTGCGTGCCGCCGGGGCGGCACGCACGGAATGTTAATCCTGCGCAGCGGCCTTGTCGGCAGCGGCCCCATCGGCAAAGGCGATGGGGGCATTGCAAGCGCAGATGGCTTGCTGCCGGCATGCGCCCAGGCCTGCCCGCCGGCATGTCTGAACAGGAGTAGATTCTCTCCACCCACACAACCCGAGGATCTCCGACATGGACATGGATTGGAGCAAGGCGCTGCAGGAAAGCCTGGTCTGGCTGGCGGCGGCCTCAGTGATCACCGTCGTGGCTTTCGCGGCCGTGGCGCTGCTGGTGGTTCGATTCACCCGCTGGGGTCGGCAGTTCTGGCAGCTGGCCGGCCCGTTCCTGCACCCCAGAAACAGCTGGTGGCCGCTGCTGGTGTTCACGCTGCTGCTGGTGCTGGCCCTGGTCTCGGTGCGCATGAACGTGCTGTTTTCCTACTGGTACAACGGCTTCTACAGCGCGCTGCAGGAACTGGACCAGAAGGGCTTTTGGCGCTTCCTGGGTATCTTTGCGGTGCTGGCCACGGTCCACATCCTGCGCGAGCTGTTCAATTTCTATGTGAACCAGGCGTTTCGCATCCGCTGGCGGGTCTGGCTCAACGAGCGCGTGACCACCGACTGGATGCGCGGCGATGCCTACTATCGCAGCCACTTCCTGGACGAGCCGGTGGACAACCCCGACCAGCGCATCGAGCTGGATGTGAACACCTTTGTCTCGAACTCGCTGACCCTGGCGCTGGGTGCCGTCAGCGCGGTGGTCTCGCTGGTGGCGTTCACGGGCATTCTCTGGGGGCTGTCCGCGCCCATCGCGGTGGCGGGCGTGGAGGTTCCGCGGGCCATGGTGTTCGCGGTCTACCTCTATGTGATCGTCGCCACGCTGATCGCCTTTCGCCTGGGCCAGCCGCTGATTCGGCTGAACTTCCTGAACGAGAGGCTGACCGCCAACTTCCGCTACGCCCTGGTGCGCGTGCGCGAATATGCGGAGAACATCGCCTTCTACCAGGGCGCGGCCATCGAGCGCAACACGCTTTTGACGCGCTTTTCGGCGTTGATCGCCAATGTCTGGGCGCTGGTCTACCGCAGCCTGAAGTTCGACGGCTTCAACCTCACCGTCAACCAAGTGGCCGTGGTCTTTCCCTTTCTGCTGCAGGCGCCGCGCTTTTTCAGCGGTGCCATCAAGCTCGGTGATGTGATGCAGACCTCGCAGGCCTTCGGGCAGGTGCAGGATGCGCTGTCCTTCTTCCGAACCTCCTACGACACTTTCGCCCAGTACCGCGCTGCGCTGGATCGCCTGTGCGGCTTTCTGGATGCCAATGCGCAGACCCGCGAACTGCCCCAGGTCGTCCACAGAGAGCAGCCCGGCGCCCTGGACATCGAGCACCTGCAGGTCAGCCGCCCGGACGGCCACCACCTGCTCAGCGGCCTGCAACTGAAGCTCATTCCCGGCCAGGCGCTGCTGATCAAGGGGCCTTCGGGCAGTGGCAAGACCACCTTGCTGCGGTCCATTGCCGGCCTGTGGCCGCATGCCCAGGGCACGGTGGGCCGCCCGGGCGGCCACCAGGCGCTGTTCCTGTCGCAGCGCCCGTATCTGCCGCTGGGCGACCTGCGCACGGCCATTGCCTATCCGATGGATGCTTCACCGCAGGACGACGAGCGCCTTCAACAGGCGCTGCGCCAGGTCAGCCTGGCCCATCTGGCCGACAAGCTGGATGTCAACCAGGATTGGTCCCGCATTCTGTCGATTGGCGAGCAGCAGCGCCTGGCCTTTGCCCGCGTGCTGTTCAACCGGCCCGCCATCGTCTTTCTCGATGAATCCACCTCGGCCATGGACGAGGGCCTGGAGCATGCGCTGTACACGCTGCTGCGCGAGCAGATGCGCTCGACCATGCTGGTGAGCGTGGGCCACCGCAGCACGCTGGCGGGTTTCCATACCCACGCGCTGGCGGTCGATGGCAATGGCGGGTGGACGCTGTCGGAAGTAAGCGCACCGCAGAGCGCCCCCCAGGCTTGATCCGCGTGCGGCCCTGGGCCGCGCGCGATCAATCGTCCATGGGCAAAGAATCGCAGTTGCCCAGGTCGGAGGGCGGCTGCTGGGGCAGCTGGCGCACCGCGTCGCGCAGGGCGGTGCGCAGGCCCTCTTCCAGCACGGGGTGATAGATGGGCGCACGCAGCAACTCATGCACGGTCAGTTGCTGCTGCACGGCCAGGGCCAGCAGATGGGCCAGATGCTCGCCGGCCGGCGCGCACATTTCCGCGCCCAGCAGCCGGCCGCTGGCCGGGTCCGCATAGACGTGAAGCAGGCCCGCGTTGTGCTGCGCAGCGCGCGCACGCCCCTGGTGCGCGAAATCCACGCGGCCCACCACGAAGTCCTGCCCCAGCAGCGCCTTCATGGGCTGGCCCACGACGGCCGCGTTGGGCGAGCTGAAGACGATGGACAGCGGCGTGCGCCGCTCGAAGCAGGCCACGTTCTCTGCCATGGCGTTGGTGCCGGCAATATGGCCTTCGTCCACGGCCTCATGCAGCAAGGGGCGGTCGCCATTGGCATCGCCCGCGAGGAACAGCGGCAGCTCGCCGACCTGCAGTGTCTCGCGGCTTACGGGCGGCTGGCCGTGTTCGTCCAGCTCAAGTCCCAGCGTCTCAAGGCCCAGGCCTTCGAGCTGCGGGCGCCGACCCATGGCGGCCACCACATGGTCCACGACGATGCGGGTGTCGCCTGCACGCACGACGATGCTGCTGTCCGGGCCCTTGCTCAACTGCACTTCATGGTCGGTGATCACCGTCATCTCTTTCTCAAGCAGATGCCGCAACGCATCGGTGACGTTCGGGTCGGACAGGCCCGCCAGCTTCGGGCCGCGTCCCAATGCGGTGACCTCCAGTCCCAGCCGCGCCAGCGCCTGTGCAATCTCCACGCCCAGCGGACCCAGGCCGACGACGGCCACGCGCGGGCCCAGCGTCTTGCGTTCGAACAAGGTGTCGGTGGTCAGGATGCGCTTGCCAAAGCGCTTCCATTCCTCCGGCACCACGGGGCTTGAGCCCGGAGCGAGGATGAGCTTGCGCGCAGCCAGCACCTTGCCATTGACCTCGATCCGATTGGCTGCCAGCAGCCTGGCGCGCCCGTCGATGGCCCGCCAGCCCAGGCCCTCCGTGGCCTTGATCGTGCTTGCCACGAACTCGTCGCGCAGCTTGCGCACGCGGCGCAAAACGGCGGGCAGGTCCAGCTGCAGCCCGCTCGCGCCGCGTATGCCGAAGGCATCGAAGTGATGGCGTGCATGGAAGGCGTTGGCCGCCTCGATCAGGAGCTTGGACGGCATGCATCCCACCCGCGCACAGGTCGTTCCCCAGGGCCCGTCGTTGACGATGGCGAAATGCTCCGTGTGCTTGCGCACCTCGCGCAGTGCCGACAGTCCGGCCGAGCCGGCACCGACGATGATCACGTCGAGGGCGGTGGTGGGTGGGTTTTTCATGCTGTCTGATTCCTTTGACTGTGGCACCAGGTCCCGTGGAGGTCTCCGCTGCCGGTGGATGTGCCGAAAGGTGTGCCGACGGAAGTGCCGACTGAAGTGCCGACTGAAGTGCCGACAGATGGTCGAGATGACTGCCTCGCCTGCCATGGGACATGCGTGCCAGTCTGCATGCTGGCGCTCGCGGCAGTCGTAGGCGAAGGGCCGAAACCGCTGCTGGACATCCAGGGCCCGGCCCGTGCCGCGCAGGGGCTAGCCGGATGCCCAGTGTTGCCATGCCGCGCCCGTGCGGCTGCCTGATGCGCCGAAATCCGCTTCCCGCGCAAAGCGCCTGAGGGAGGTCTCGGTAACCCTCAAATGGCTGACACGGCACAAGCGGCTTTGCGCTGTTTGCAACCAGCGGCGCAGGGACCAATGAAGCTGCGCCACCATCTCGCCATGCACCTGTGCGCTGTGCAGGCGCAGGCGGCCATCGAGGATGAAGGCCCTCACCGACCGTGCAGAAAGCTGCAGGTCCTCGCAGACCTGCCTCAGCCCGACGCCTTCGCGGACCCGGGTGCTCAGGCCGCGCCTGTGCATCTGGCAGCGAACGGAGCGTTCGCTGCGGTCCAGTCGGCGGCAGATCACCTGCACGGGCAGGACGCCGGCCCAGCGTTCGAGTGCCAGCAGTTCTGCCGGACTCCAGCGGCGGCGAATTGCTCCATTCGGCCATGCGCTGTCGGATGTCAGGCAGTGTGTGATTGCCATGGAGAGCCCCCATTCATATGGCGCTGCGCTATGGCATGGCCTGAATCCCGGATGCCGATGAGACAATTATTGATGGAGGATTCTTTTGCAAGCTTTTGATTTTGTTGATTGTTTTTGTTGTTTTGATTGCTGCTCGGATGGACGGCTCCATACCGCGATGCCTATCGTGGGGCCGGGATGCGGATCACGGAAATAGCGTCTGCGCCGGCGCGCATATGCCAAGCCCCATGCGGATTTCCTGTTCGGCGCCCGATTTCCATGAACGACTTCTTTGCTTTTTCAGGAGAACCCTTCATGCGCCTTCAGCCAAAGCATTTGAATTTTTCCGTTGCGTGCCTAGCGTTGCTGGCACTGCCGGCCGCGCAGGCCCTGCCCATGCAGGACGTGGGCACGTCGGCAGGTCCGCAATGCGTGGGCCTGGACATCAACAACAGCGGCCATGTCGTGGGCGCCTGTGCAGAGAGCGACGGCTCGTCCGCAGGCTTCGTGTCGCTGGCGCCGGGCAGTGCGGCGGACCTTGTGCGCCTGTCGCCGGGCCGCAACTGCAACGCGGCGGCCATCACCAACAGCGGCCAGGTGGTGGGCAGCTGCCTGGACGGCAATTCGGTGTCCGTGGGGGTGTTCTGGAATGCGGCCACGCCGGCCACGGTGCAGACACTGCAGCCGCTGACGCTCGATGTGCGCAGCATGCCCACGGCATTCAACCAGGGCGGCTATGTGGCAGGCGTCAGCCTGAGCGGCAGCAACACGGCCCGCCCTGTCATGTGGCGCAACAATGAAACCACGGCACGCGCGCTGCCGGCGGGCCTGCTGGGCCTGAACAGCACCAACTGCATTCCGTCCGATGTGGACAATTTCGTGGTGGGCGGCAACATGCCGGGCATCGTGGGCAACTGTCCCGACAACAGCGGGCATCCGCGTCCTGTCTATTGGTCTGCCGCAGTTCTGGGCGGCTATATGGCCACGGCCCTGAACCTGCCTCTCAATGCCGTCTTCTGCCGCGCAAAGACCGTCGTCAATACCCGCATCATGGGCTACTGCGATTTCGGTGCCCAGGGTGGACGCACCGTCGTCTGGCTCAACTCGTCCTCCAGTCCGCAGGTGTTGTCCATATCGTCCCCGCCCGCGCGAAACAGCGGCGTCGATCTCAACATCCTCGGCGAGGTGATTGGGCACTACCAGTTGGCAGACGGGCGCAGCATGCCCTATTACTGGAACAGCCAGACCGGTGTCATCCGCGATATTCCTCCGCTGCCTGGCGGCATGAATGCACGTGTGGTGGATATCGGTGACAACGGAACGGTGGCAGGCCACAGCGAACTGGCCGACGGAAGTTCGCACGCCATCACCTGGACCCCCTTGGGCGGCACCGTGGACCAGGGAACCCTCGCAGGCGGCGAGAACAGTGCGGCCTCGGCACTGAGCCAGGATGGCTGCTACATGACAGGAAGGAGCGAAGTCGCGCAATTGGCCACGCATGCCTTCGTGCAGAACCTGTGCACGCCATGAAGGCGCAGCCTCGTCTCACACCGTGCATAAAGGAAATACCATGAAGATGCGATATCCAAGACTTGCAACCACACTGGCAATCGCTGTGTGCGGGCTCTGGGCCCCTGCAGTGCAAGCGAACGGCATTTCATTCGAGAATTTTTCCTCCTCCAATGCGGCACAGGCTTTTTTGGGCTCATATAGTATGTTGCCCCTGATGATGGCGCGAACGAGCGAGTTGTCGAAATTGATGGAAATGATGACTGCGAATACAGGTAAAACCGAACTAATGCCACTTCAGATGATGGCGAAATGAATATGAGCATGTTTGCGGTATGAATGCGCCTGTGGTGAATATAGGCGATACCGCAATGGTGGCTTGCTACAGCGAACTGGGCGATGAAAGCTTTCGCGCCATCATCTGGGCGTCCACAGACAACGCGTGCTGTGTGCAGAATCTGTGGACTCCTGCTCGTCAGTATCAATTTAAAAACGATGAGATAAAGGGGTTGAAATGAGATTTCGATATGAAAAATCATTGTCCACTATGGTGGTATTTGGTGTTTTAATGTCCTCATCTGCGGCGCATGCAAATAATATTTATTTTTCGGAAGATGGTCTAATAAATTTGGAAAATAGCAGCCTGTATGCAAATGGTAGTTCAGTTGGAGCTGGCTTTTATCATACTTGTGGCAGTGTTTTGATATCGGGAAATAAGTTGGTGACAGCTGCTTATTGCCTTGGGTATTCCTTTAGGGAACTACATTGATCAGGGCTTGAAAGCTAACTGTCTAATTTCACATGGCTTGTTTTGCCTGCTTGCGATTTGCTTTTTGGCCATTTGATGAGTAATTACCAGCATCAAATCAGTCTGGCAATGCCATGCGGCCCGGCCTTCCGCCATGGCTGGGCGCCTGTTCCGGCGCAGGGGCATCGTCGGCCATCAACTTCCCCATCAGGCCTCGCAGGATTGCCAGCGTCGGCGCCTCGCTGCGCTGACGCAGCGTGACCAGCCCGAAGCGGGCGGTGCTGCGCATGGGCGGGTCCATGGGCAATTCGGCCAGGTCCGGGGCGACGGCGCGCACGGCCAGCAGCACGGTGTCGCTGTTGCGCGCAACGTCCACAAGGCTAGGCAACTCCTCGCACTGCAGTGTGACGAACCGCGCCGGGTGGGCCATGGCGCCATAGGTCTCCACCAGCAGCCAGGCCACCTGGTCGCTCAATGGGGTGGAGGCGACGGGGTAGCGCTGCACATCCTCGAAGCGCAGATCCCGCTGCAGGCGGGCCAGTGGATGGTCGGTGCGGCACATGAAGGCGGCGCGCATTTCGTGCACGACGTCCAGCGCAAGGTCGGGTGCGGGCCGCAGCGCGCGCAGGTCCACGACCAGGGCGTCGAGCAGGCGCTCGCGTAGCGAGTGCACCAGCAGATCGGTGCTGCCGCGCGCCACCTCGGTTCGCACGCCGGGATGGTGCACGGTCATGTGCTGCAGGAACGGCGTCATCAATATTGCGCCGGGGCCCGATCCCAGGCCCACACGCACAGTGCCGGCCGCACCCTCGCGCAATTGGCGCCCCCTGTCACGCAGCTCGTCGGCTTCAGTCACCAGGGCGCGTGCCCGTCCCAGCATCTCGCGGCCGAATGCTGTGAGTTCGCTGTGGCGGCCGATGCGGTCGAACAAGGGTATGCCCAGCTCCTGCTCCAGCGCGCGCACGCTGCGGCTGAGGGCCGGCTGTGTCAGATGCATGGCCTCGGCCGAGCGGCTGAAGGAGCCGGTCTGCGCCACCGATATGAGATGTCTGAGCTGCACCAGCGTCATGATTTTTCGCGCCCTGAAGTCTGCATGAAACTCATGCTAATGCAGCCAACAATGCATTGGACGTTCGATGACCCGGCTCCTAGGATGCCGCGTATCCGGCCGACCGAGCCGGAGCCATCCACCAAGGAGACATGATGAGATTTTTGTTCCAGCGCGTTTGGCTGACGGGCGCCGGCCTGCTGCTGAGCGCGGGCCTGGCCTGTGCGCAGAGCCCGTCCTCCAGGCCCGTGAGCCTGATGGTTCCCTATCCGGCCGGCGGCCCTTCGGATGCCGTTGCCCGCATCTTCAGCGTGCCGCTGTCCAAGGCACTGGGCCAGCAGGTCATCGTGGAGAACCTGGGCGGCGTCAGCGGCGCCATGGCCGCGCAAAAGGTGCTGGCCGCTCCGCCTGACGGGCACTACGTCTTCCAGGGCTCGCCCAACGAGGTGATCCTGTCGCCGCTGGCCAATGCCGCCGTGCGGCTCAAGTGCGAGGATTTCCGCCTGGTCCATCCCGTGGCCGAGGCCGTGATGGTCTTCGTCGCTCGCAAGGACCTGGAGGCCGGCAATGTGGATGAGCTGATCGCGCTGGCCCGCAAAAGCGCCAGCCGGCCGCTGTCGTACGGCAGCGTCGGGATTGGCTCGCTCTACCACCTGATCCTGGAGAAGGTGCAGCAGGACGCTGGCATACAACTCATGCATGTGCCCTACAAGGGCAACGCGCCGCTGCTGCAGGACATCGGCAGCGGGCAAGTCGATTTCGCTGTGCTCGTCTACAGCGCTGCCATGGGCGCGCTGGCCGAGCAGGGCCGGCTCAAGATCCTGGGCCAGCTGGGGGAGCAGCGATCGGAGCTGCTCAAGAATGTGCCCACGGTGCGTGAGGGCCGGGAGCTGAAAAACTTCGCCTACAAGACCTGGACCAGCTTCCTGGTGCGCAAGGACACGCCGCAGGAGGTGTTGCAAAGGCTGCACCAGGCGATAGGCGCCATGCTCAAGGACCCGGGCGTGCGCGAGCAACTGGCCCTGCAGACCCAACTGGCCGCGGCGCCCATGTCGCTGGCCGAAGCCGCGCAGTTCTATGAGGCCGAGACGGCCCGCTACCGCAGCATTGCCCGCTCCATCCGCCTGCAACCCCAGTGAGACGCCGCACATGAACACCCTTCTGGACACTTTGCGCGGCTCGGCCGCAGCCTTCGTCGAGGTGCGCCGCGACATCCACAGGCACCCCGAGCTCGGCTTCGAGGAACACCGCACCAGCGCCCTGGTCGCGCAGCAACTGGAGCAATGGGGATACGAGGTGGAGCGCGGCCTGGGCGGCACGGGCGTGGTGGGGCAGCTGGTGCGCGGCAGCGGCCACCGGCGCCTGGGCCTGCGTGCCGAAATGGACGCCCTGCCCATCGCCGAGGCCAATGAATTCGCCCATGCCAGCACGCATGCCGGCGTCATGCATGCCTGCGGCCATGACGGCCATACCGCCATGCTGCTGGCAGCGGCCCGGCATCTGGCCGAGCACGGCGGCTTCGACGGAACGCTCACGCTGATCTTCCAGCCTGCGGAGGAGGGCGGCGGCGGCGCCCTGCGCATGATGGAGGACGGCCTCTTCGAGCGACATCCCTGCGACGCCATCTTTGCCATGCACAACATGCCGGGCCTGCCCCAGGGAAGGCTGGCCCTGCGCGAGGGCGCGGCCATGGCGTCTTCCGACTACGCCACGCTCACGCTCACCGGGGTGGGTGGGCATGGTGCCATGCCGCACCGCGCGGCCGACCCCATCGTTGCGGCCGCCAGCATCGTCATGGCCTTGCAGACCATCGTCTCGCGCAACATCGATCCGCTGCAGATGGCGGTGGTGACCGTGGGCGCCATCCATGCGGGCAAGGCCAACAACGTGATCGCCCACAGTGCGGTGCTGGAGTTGAGCGTGCGTGCGCTGGATGCCGATGTGCGCAGGCTGCTGGAGCAGCGCATTCGCGATCTGGTGAGTGCGCAGGCCGAGAGCTTCGGCGTGCAGGCGCAACTCGACTGGCGACCCGGCTATGCCGTGCTGGTCAACACGCCCAAGGAGACGGACTTCGCGCGCCAGATCGCGCTGGAGCTGCTGGGCCCGGAACATGTCACGCTGCAGGCGCCACCCTTGCCGGGCAGCGAAGACTTTGCCTTCATGCTGCAGCGCGTGCCAGGCAGCTATCTGCTGATCGGCAATGGCCATGCAAGCGAGCAGGGCGCCTGCATGGTGCACAACCCGGGCTATGACTTCAACGACGACAACATCGCCGTGGGAGCGGCGTACTGGGTTCTGCTGGCGCAGCGGTTTCTGGTGGCCGGTTGAACGGGTTCGGCCCGGCGCATTTCACTCGCCGTGGTGGATCTCCATCCAGCCCACGCGTCCTTGTCCGCCCTCATTGAGGCGGCCCACAAAGCCTTCAGCCTGCGACTGCGGCAGGCGCAGATCGAACTGCACCAGCGATCCATGCTCGACCTGGAGCAGCTCGGCGCCTGCCGCATCGATCTCGCGGCGCACCAGGCCTTCGAGCGCATAAGGGACACTGCAGCGCAGCAATTGCATGCGCTGCAGCGTCACCTTCTCGGCGGTCAGCAAGGCCTGGGCCACGGCATCGGTGTAGGCACGGACCAGGCCGCCGGCGCCCAGCTTGACGCCGCCGAAGTAGCGCACCACGGTGGCCAGCACGCCTTCCAGGTCCTGGTGGCGCAGCACATCCAGCATGGGGCGGCCTGCCGTGCCGCCGGGCTCGCCGTCATCGACGGCTGCCGACTGGCCTCCCGCCAGCAAGGCCCAGCAGACATGGGCGGCGCCCGGGTGCTCGCGGCGCAGCGCATCGACCACGGCCTGGGCGCTGGCGCGGTCGGCCATGGGCTGCACGCAGCCGATGAAACGGCTTTTCTTGATGAGGAGTTCGCTGTGCGCAGGCGCGCGGAGTGTCTGTGGCATGGAGGGCGGCAAGCTTACCCGATCGCCCCTGGCCCGGGGTTTGGCGCATGGATTCATTACGCCTTTATTACGAAGCGCTACACATTTGTGAGCATGCGTACCTTGTGTCATTTCAGCTTCAGAGGGTTGCATCCAGGTTTGTCCTACAGAAATAGTGAAAGATTCGCAGTAAGCTTTCTGTCAAGGAGGCGCAACCATGAACACCCCACCTTCCCGCGATCCCGTTCTCACCGAACACACCTTTGGCCGCGATCATTTCAGTCCTCCGCCCATGGCGTTGGAGCAGGCAGGCCAGGACCATGAAGCCGCCGGTGGCGGCCTTCCTCTGGACCTGGACCAGCGCATTCGCAACGTAGGCGAATGGTGATGGCTGCAGCCGTGCAGCCAAGGGCCATCCGGCCAGGCTGAGCGGCTCCAACGACCGCCGACAGGAACGCAGCAGGCAATGGCCTCGCTGCGCTGGATTTATCATTCCAACATCTTCACCCAGGCCGGCTGCGCAATGCACCGGCCTTTTTTGCATTCCTGCCACGGCCTGTTCCCGCACCCATGAGCAATGACACCGTCCGCAGCCATTGGCTGCTGGCACCTGCCTGCGCCAGCGATGCCAGCCTGCCTGTGCCGCTGGGCGATGTGACGGCGCTGCTGGAGCAGGTGGGCCGTTCCAGCGGCAGCAGCGACGAGGTGGCCGGGCAGCTGCTGCACCTGCTGGGCCGGCATGTGCCGTTGGCGCAGTGCACGATCTTTTCGTTCCAGGGGCGATCTCGGCCGCGCATCGTGGGGTTCGGGGACCGGGCACGCACAGGCGCACTGCCTTTGATTTCCCAGGATTACAGCGAGCGCTTCTATCCACTGGACGGCGCGCAGCGCGTGATGCAGGCCGAGCTGGCGCGGCAGCAGCGCAATCCCCAGGCGCCAGCGCGCGTCTGGCTCCATCGCCAGAAGCCTTCGGACGTGAGCCATCCCGAGTACCGCCGTGTCTGCTATGACCTGCCCCGCCTGGTGGAGCGGCTTTCGCTGCTGACCCTGCAGACCGGCGCACGCTGGCTGGCGGTGAATCTGTACCGGGGTGAGGAGCACGGCAGCTTTGACCCGCAGTCCATTGCACGCATCGAGTCCTTTGCTCCGCTGGTCATGCAGGCCATGCGCCTGCATTACGCAGGCCAGGCCCTGCAGGACGATCTGGCGGGCCTGGTGCTGGCGCGCCTGGCGCGGCGCTTTGTGCATCTCACGCAACGCGATATGGACGTGGTGCGCTGCGTGGTCGAGGGGCTGGACACCGAGCGGCTGGCGCAGCGCCTGGGCATCACGGTGGCCAGTGCCCGGACCTATCTCAAGCGCGTCTGCGGCAAGCTGGGCGTGCAGGGGCAGCGCGAGCTGTTTGCCTTGCTGATGGAGCCCGAGGCGCTGTCCTGAGCCTGGGGGCTGGAGGGTCCTGTCTGTCCCCATCCGGGGACATTGCCGGAGCGGGGGCTGCCTACACTGCGGCCTCACAAAGACGCAAGACGGAGACATCCATGCATCAGCCCCATGCCCAGCCGCGGCATTCCATCTACTACCGGTACCGGGTGCACCAGCCCTGGCTGCCTTCGCAGCATCCAGGGGTGCAGCGCCATCCTGTCGTCATCGTCGGCACGGGCCCTGTGGGGCTGACCACGGCGCTGGAGCTGGCGCGCCACGGCCAGCGCTGCGTGCTGCTGGAGTCCGAACTGCAGGTGTCCGAAGGCAGCCGCGCCATCGTCTTCACGCGCCGCTCCATGGAGATCCTGCAGCAGGTGGGCGTGGCCGAGCGGGTCATGGCGAACGCCTTGCCCTGGCGCTGTGGCAACTCGTTCTACCGGGGGCAGCGCGTGTTCCGCATGGAGGCGCCGCACAGCGAGGACGATCGCTTCCATCCCATGACCAATCTGCAGCAGCAGTACCTGGAGGAATACCTGGTCGATGCGGTGCTGGCCCATCCGCTGATCGAGCTGCGCTGGGGCAACCGCGTGGACCGGGTGGAGCAGGTCGGCAGCGGCGCCGCCGCAAAGGCGCGGCTGCAAGTGGACACGCCGCAAGGCCCGTATGCGATGGAGGCCGACTGGCTGGTCGCCGCCGATGGCGCCCGCTCCGGCATACGCACGGCCATGGGCCTGGTGATGGAGGGGGCGTCGTACGAGGGCCGCTTCGTGATCGCCGACATCCGCATCGACCTGCCACTGCCCACGGAGCGCCTGGCCTTCTTCGACCCGGTCTGGAACCCCGGCAACACCATCCTGATGCACCGCGAGCCGCATGGCATCTGGCGCGTGGACTACCAACTGCCTGCGGGCGAGGACGCGCAGCAGGCGCTGCAGCCCGAATCGCTCAAGGCGCGCATCGACGCGCAGCTGGAGATGATCGGCTTCGTCGGCACGCCCTGGGAAATGGACTGGAGTTCGGTCTACTCCGCCCGCGCGCTGACCTTGCCGGACTATGTGCACGGCCGCGTGATCTTCGCGGGCGATGCGGCCCACATGCTGCCCATCTTCGGCGTGCGCGGTGCCAACACGGGTTTTCAGGATGCCCAGGCCCTGGCCTGGCGGCTGGCCCTGGTGGCGCGCGGCGTGGCGCCGGTGAGGCTGCTGGACAGCTACAGCGGCGAGCGCGTGGGCGCGGCGCGCGAGATTGTCGAAGAGGCCGGCAAGAGCACGCGCTTCATGGCGCCGCCCTCGCGCGGCTTCCGGCTGCTGCGCGATGCCGTGCTGTCGCTGTCGCTCACCCAGGAATTCGTGCGGCCGCTGTACCACTGGCGCACCTCCCGGCCGCACGAATACGCGCACTCGCCGCTCAACAGCGCGGATGACGACAACCACCTGTTTGAAGCCGGCCCTGGCCATGGCGCACCGCCGCTGAACCTGCGCCTGGGGCCCGATGACTATCTGCTGGACCACCTGGGCGGTGGATTCGACCTGCTGTATTTCACCGATGGCACGCCCGTGCCTGCCCAGTGGTGCGAAGTTGCCAGGATGGCGCGCGGCCGTGGCGTGGGCCTGCGCATCGTGGCCATCTCCAGCCAGGCGGCCGCGCAGCCGGTCCAGGGTGCCGATCTGACCCTGGCCGATGCAGATGGCCGCTGCCGTGCACGCCATGGCGTGCCGGCAGGGCACCCGCCTGGTGCCGCCTATCTGCTGCGGCCCGATCAGCATGTCTGCGCGCGCTGGCTGGCGCTGGATGCCCGGCGCCTGCAATCGGCCATCGACAACGCCACCTGCACGCAAGGAGTTCCGGCATGAGCCAAGAACAGACATCACCCCACACCCTTGATATCGCCGGCCTGGAAACTGTCTACGACCAGCTGGCCACAGCCATCGACACGGCGGGCCCGCAGCGGTCTGAGCTGTTCCTGGTCAAGCTGGCGCTGCTGGCGGCCGAACGGCTGGGCAGCGCGTCCGTGTTCTCGGAGCTGGTGCAGGCGGCGCAGCAGGATCTCTAGTGCGTAGTCGCGCTCCAGGGAAAACCGCTATCGCTGTCGGGGTGCCGACGGGCCGTGGCATGGCCGGCACTGGCTAACATCGGCCCGAAAACAAGGGTCCCGCGAGCCATGGATGTACTCAGTGAAGTTCTCGATATTTGCCGCTCGGAGCGCGCCGTCACGGCGCGCTTTGCGCTGACGGCGCCGTGGAGCCTGAAGTCCACGGGCGTCACCGGCGCCATGATCCGCATGGCGCGCGGCGCGCCTTACTGGATCCAGGTGGAGGGCATGCCGGCGCTGCGTGTCGACCCCGGCGATTTGGTCATGCTGCCCATGGGCGCCGCGCATGTGGTGGCGTCCGACATGGACGTTGCCAGCGAGCTGTTCTCGCGCATGATCGCCCGCCACGCCGAAGGACCGCGGGACGAGAATCCCCTGGTCTTCAGCCATGGCGGCGGCGGCGAGGCCACGGACATGTTTTCGGCCCTGTTGTGGTTTTCCGCCTACTGCCGTCATTCGGTATTCCGCATCCTGCCGCCGCTGATCCACATCCGGGCAAGCGACCTGCCGCTGGCCGACTGCCTGGCCACCACCATGGAGTCGCTCACGCTGGAGACGCTGGCGCGGCGCCCGGGCTGGCGCCTGTCGGCCGCGCGCATGGGCGAGCTGCTGCTGGTCAACATCCTGCGCGAGCACCTGGCGCGCGAGGCCGCCGTGGGTGAAGGCTGGCTGCGGGGCCTGGGCGATGCCTGTGTTGCGCGTGCTCTGGTGTGCATGCACCGCGAACCGCAGCGGGCCTGGAGCGTGGAGACGCTGGCCATCGAGGCCGGCATGTCGCGCACCCGCTTCAGCATGCGTTTCAAGGAGCTGGTGGGTGCCACGCCCATCGGCTATCTGACGGCGCACCGCATGGCGCTGGCCGCCCAGCAGATGGAGGCCGGCGGGCTGTCATCGGCCCGCATCGCCGAGAACGCGGGCTACGACTCGCCGAAGGTGTTTGCACGGGCATTTCGCCGCTGGTCCGGGCACACGCCCAAGGCCTGGCTGGCGCAGGAGGCCGCAAAGAGGTCGGGCTGGCAGCAGCAGGAAGGCCGTATCAGGGGGCTGGAGCAAGACCCTTGACCAGCAGGGTTGAGTGCCGAAACGTACACTGGCCGGTTCCTTCCGCACAGGCTCCCAGAAGCCGAACCGCCCATCATGAACGCCCCCGTTGACGTTTCCTTCTTCCATCGCGCCGCCAAGCCGCTGACCAGCTATCGTCCTTACTGGGCCAAGCGCTTTGGCACGGCCCCGTTCCTGCCGATGAGCCGGGCTGAGATGGAACAGCTTGGCTGGGACAGCTGCGACGTGATCCTGGTGACGGGCGACGCCTATGTGGATCACCCCAGCTTCGGCATGTCGGTGATCGGCCGGGTGCTGGAGGCACAGGGCTTTCGCGTGGGCATCATTGCCCAGCCTGACTGGCAAAGCGCCGAGGCCTTCAAGGCCCTGGGCCGGCCCAACCTGTTCTGGGGCGTGACGGCGGGCAACATGGATTCCATGATCAACCGCTACACGGCCGATCGCAAGATCCGCTCCGACGATGCCTACACGCCGGGCGACGTGGGCGGCAAGCGCCCTGACCGCGCGGCCATCGTCTACAGCCAGCGCTGCCGCGAGGCCTACAAGGACGTGCCCATCGTGCTGGGCGGCATCGAGGGCAGCCTGCGCCGCATCGCCCACTACGACTACTGGAGCGACAAGGTGCGCCGCTCCATCGTCGTGGACAGCAAGTGCGACATCCTGCTGTACGGCAACGCCGAACGCGCCCTGGTCGAGGTGGCCCACCGCCTGGCTGCGCGCGAGCCCGTGGAAAGCATTACCGACGTGCGCGGCACGGCCTTCTTCCGCCGTGAGTCGGAAGCGGGCTGGTTCGAGCTGGATTCCTCCGTGGTGGACGAGCCCGGCGTGGTCGAGCCCCACATCAACCCCTACATGACCACCAGCGAGCAGGCCGAGGCCCAGGGCCAGACCTGCTCCAAGGAAGAGGGTGATGCCGACGCTAAGCCGGACGGCGCCTCGGTCGCCGCCGTTCAGACCATCCAGTTCGTGCCCAACCCGTCGCTGCGCGGCAAGGGCAAGCAGCCGCCGCGCGACAAGACCGTGCTGCGCCTGCCCAGCTACGAGCAGGTCAAGGCCGATCCCATCCTCTACGCCCACGCCAACCGCGTGCTGCACCTGGAGACCAATCCCGGCAACGCCCGCGCCCTGGTCCAGGCCCACGGCGAAGGCGTGACCGCGCGCGATGTGTGGCTGAACCCGCCCCCCATCCCGCTGACCACGGCCGAGATGGACTGGGTCTTTGGCCTGCCGTATGCGCGAAGCCCCCATCCCAGCTATGCCGACGCCAACGGCAGCCATGAGGGCGAGACCAAGATCCCGGCCTGGGAGATGATCCGCACCTCGGTCAACATCATGCGTGGCTGCTTCGGCGGCTGCACCTTCTGCTCCATCACCGAGCATGAAGGCCGCATCATCCAGAGCCGCTCCGAGGAGTCCATCATCCAGGAGGTCGAGGACATCCGCGACAAGGTCAAGGGCTTCACCGGCACCATCTCCGACCTGGGCGGCCCCACGGCCAACATGTACCGCCTGGGCTGCAAGAGCCCCGAGATCGAGGCCGCCTGCCGCAAGCCCAGCTGCGTGTTCCCCGGCATCTGCCAGAACCTGCACACCGACCATGCCCCGCTGGTCAAGATCTACCGCCGCGCGCGCAATCTGCCGGGCATCAAGAAGATCCTGATCGGCTCGGGCCTGCGCTACGACCTGGCCGTGAAGTCGCCCGAGTACGTCAAGGAACTGGTGCAGCACCATGTGGGCGGCTACCTGAAGATCGCGCCCGAGCACACCGAATCCGGGCCGCTGACCAAGATGATGAAGCCGGGCATAGGCAGCTATGACCGCTTCAAGCAGATGTTCGAGCAGTTCAGCGAGGAAGCGGGCAAGAAGCAGTACCTGATTCCCTACTTCATCGCCGCCCACCCGGGCACCAGCGACGAGGACATGATGAACCTCGCCATCTGGCTGAAGAAGAACGGATTTCGCGCCGACCAGGTGCAGACCTTCTACCCCAGCCCCATGGCCACGGCCACGGCCATGTACCACTCGGGTCGCAACACCCTCACCAAGGTGCGTCGCCAGATGCGCGACGTAAGCGAGGAGTCGGTGGACATCGTGCGCGGTGAAAAGCGCCGCCGACTGCACAAGGCCTTCCTGCGCTACCACGACCCCAACAACTGGCCGCTGCTGCGCGAGGCCTTGAAGGCCATGGGCCGTGCCGACCTCATCGGCAACGGCAAGCAGCACCTGATCCCCACCTTCCAGCCCCTGGTCGATGGCGGCTACCAGAGCGCGCGCCGCAAGAACAGCACCCAGGGAACGGGCGTGGCCGCGCGTGCCGTGGTCTCCCAGCAGGGCAAGGCCTATGCCCTCAACAAGGCCGGTGGCAAGAGTGCGGGGCCGGGCAAGGCGCAGGCACAGGCCCGCGACCCCGGAGGCGACGTGCGCTTGCGCTCCAGTCAGCCCAAGCCCGGCCGCATGCTGACCCAGCACACGGGCCTGCCACCGCGCCCTGGCGTGGGCGGCTCCGCAGGCGCTGCCGGGGCCGGCCGCAAGGCCGCGCCGGGCGGGCGCAAGCCGCGCTGACGCGCCTCAGCCGACTGCCGGCGCCAGCGTGCCTTGCCATTCGCGGCGGGCGGCCTGGGCACCGCTTTCGAAGTACTGCGTGTCCAGCGGCACGGGCCGCGCCAGGGCAAAGCCCTGCGCGTAGTCCACGCCCACGGCCTGCAGGGCCTGGGCGATCTCCCGGCTTTCCACATACTCGGCCACCGTGCGCTTGCCCAGGATATGGCCTATGCGGTTGATCATCTCCACCATGGCGTGGTTGCTGGGGTCCTGGAGCATGTCGCGCACGAAGCCGCCGTCGATCTTCAGATAGTCCACGGGCAACTGCTTCAGATAGGTCAGCGAGGACATGCCCACGCCGAAGTCGTCCAGCGCAAAACGGCAGCCCAGCGTGCGCAGGGCCTGGATCAGCCGGGTGGCGCTGGACAGACTGGCGATGGCGCTGGTCTCGGTGATCTCGAAGCACAGCAGCTGCGGCGCGATGCCGTGCGTGCTCAGCTGCGCCTGCACAAAGTCCAGCAGCCCGTCGTCGTCGAGGCTGGGGCCTGACAGATTGATGGCGCAGGTGTCGATATGGCGCAGCGCGGCCGGATGCTCGGCCAGCGTGGCCAGCGTTCTGGCGATCACCCAGCGGTCGACGGTGGGCATGATGCCGTAGCGCTCTGCCGCGGGTATGAACGCGGCTGGCGAGATGATCTGGCCCTGCTCGTCGCGCAACCGCAGCAGCACCTCGAAATGCAGGCCGCGCTGGCCATCGGGCTGCAGCGGTGCAATGCTTTGTGCATACAGGCAAAAGCGCTCCTGCTCCAGCGCCGTGCGTATGCGCGTGACCCATTCCATCTCGCTGACGTGGCGGGTGTATTCGCCGTCGTCGCTGCGGTAGACATAGATGCGGTTGCGGCCGCGCTCCTTGGCGCGGTAGCAGGCCATGTCGGCCATGCGCAGCAGGTCCTGGGCCGACTGGACCTCGCCGCCGATGTGGACCAGTCCAATGCTCAGTCCTGTGCGCAGCACCTGCTTGCCCCAGTGCACGTGCAGGGCTTCGGCAGCCTGGCGCAGCTTTTCGGCAATGCGCAGCGCGGGCTCGGGCGGACAGTTCTCCAGAAGAACGCCGAATTCGTCGCCGCCCAGGCGGGCCAGGGTGTCTGTCTCGCGCAGGTTGTGCAGCAGCAGACGGCTGACCTCGCACAGCATTTCATCGCCCGCCGGATGGCCGCAGGTCTCGTTGATGAGCTTGAACTGGTCCAGATCCATGTACAGCAGGGCTGCGGGCCGCAGCCTGTGCTGGCCCTGGTTGAGCAGGCGCTGCAGGCGGCGCTCGAATTCCACGCGGTTCTCCAGCCCGGTCAGGCCGTCATGGCTGGCATGCCAGGAAAGCTGGTCCAGATACTGCTGCTCACGCGAGACATCCCTGAGCACGATCACCGCACCTGCCGGGCGCTCCCCGCCGCCGCTGATGGCCGAGCCCATGAGCTTGACCGGCACGATGCTGCGGTCATGGCGCCGCAGCCACCGCGTGTGCTCTTCGCGCAATTGCCGACCCGACAGCAGATGGGTCAGCAGGCTTTCCGCCGTCTGGGTGGTGTCGATGCTGTTGAAATGCAGGCCCTTGGCCAGGTGCCGTCCCTTGAGCTGCTGCTCGCTGCTGCCCAGCAGGCCCAGCGCGGCAGGGTTGGCATAGTCCACCACGCCCTGGGCGTCCGTGGTGATCACGGCATCGCCCAGCGATGCCAGCGTGGTCTGGGCCCTTTCCTTTTCGGTCAGCAGGTCGTTTTGCACCTGCTGGCGCTGCTGCAGCATGCGCCGCGTATGCCAGAGTGCCACCAGGATCAGCGCCACGCCCAGCATCAGGTGAATGCACTGCAGCCACACCACCATCTGCCGGGAGCTGCGGCCCAGCGAGGCGCTGAACTGCTGGGTGGCGGGTGTGACGCCGGCGTTGATCTGCTCGATCTCGCGCTTCCAGGTGATGACGTCCTCGGCGCTCACGCTTCCCACGGTGTGGCGCTGCTCTATCTCCTGCGCCAGCCGGTCGAGCTGTTGCAGGTACTGGTCGCCCTGCTTCCAGTAACGATAGGGCTCCTCCAGCAGTTCGACATGGCGAAAAGTCTGCATCAGCCAGATCAGCGCGTCGGCATCGTCCGGGTGGTTGCCTCCCAGCAGAATGCCGGCGCGCGCGTCCTTGACCCTGGCCGGCACATCGTCCAGCGCCATGCGGGCCTGCCAGTCGCCTGCAGGAACGATCATGGCCTGCTCGAAGCGCGCCAGGTCGCGCGCCGAGCCGCTGTCCACATAGCGGCTCAGGGCGTAGATGGCATCCTTCTGTGCCTTGGACCACAGGCTTTCTCCGGCCACGAAGGCGCGCACCGCAGACACAAGGTAGAGGCTGCCGCTGGCCATGACCACCAGCACCACGACCACCAGCACCAGGGGCCAGATGCGCTGCACCAGCTGCAGTACCGGCACATGGGCTGGGGGCTGGCTTTGCATAGGCGGTGGACGGAAGGGGGACCCAGCGGCGGCCTTAGGCGCTGGCGCCGATGCGCTGCAGGCCAGGCGCTGAGTGGCTAGGTGGCTGACGCATCCCGGATAGCGGGGCGGTCGATGGATGTTCTCGAACCATGGGGCTGCCTCCAGATGAGCCGATTATGGGTGTTTCCAGATGTGTTCGGGTTGTCTGGTTGTATGCGCAACTCTGATTTAAGAGGAGCAGGCTATCGCGGTAAAGAGGGTCGTCGGCAGCAGCATGTTCATACTCAGCGGGCAGCCGCGACCCAGGCGGCTTGTAGGTCGTGCGCAGATGCTGCCTTTCGGCATTCGCCTACAAGCGGCGCGAGGCCGCTGGCTGAGCGGCGAGCGGATGCAGGGGCAGGTCGTGGCGCTCGGCCAGGTCTGCCAGTTCGGCGCAGGACAGGGCAGCCAGGAAGGCTTCCAGGGCCGCATGCGTGGCCGGGTTGCGCATGCAGGCGATGCTGCCATCGCCCGGCACCGATGCTGCTGCGCACAGGCGTGCCGCGAAATGCGGCTCCAGTGCCGCCACGGCCACCGAACCGTCGGCGCAGGCATAGACGCGATAGCCTGCGTGTGCTCCGCCCACATCTCCGTCGGGCCGGGTCAGGCCCCAGTGCCAGGGCAGGGCCAGCCATTGCGCGGCCTGTGCCAGTCCTGTTTCCTGCAGGTTGCCGTGGCCGCTGCGCTGGCGCAGCAGCCAGGCCTTGAGCACGGCCTCGCTGGCCATCAGCGCGCCAGCCATGTCGGCAAACAGGCTGGGTGGCATGGCGCCGCCCTGTACCAGCCCCGCCTCGGCCTGATAGGTCAGGTCATGGCCCGGCACATCGGCCAGGGCTCCCGCGCTGCCGACGATGCGCACCAGCGACAGCTGCGGATGGCGCTGCTGCAGCGACGCCCAGTCCAGCCCCAGCTTGGCCAGCGCGGCGGGGCGGAACGAGGTCAGCAGGATGTCGGCGCTGTCCAGCGCCTTGTGCAGCGCGGCCTGTCCGTCCTCGGTCTTGAGCTGTGCCTGCCAGACTGCGATGCCCTGGTGCATGTCGGAATAGGCCTGCGGGCTGTAGAGCGCCATAGGGTCCGCGCCGGCAGGCCCTGGCTGCGCAGAGGGCGGCTCCAGCTTGCTGCACTGCGCGCCCATGGCCGCGCAGCGCATCAGGGCGGCGGGACCCGGCAGGTTCAGTGCCAGGCTCAGAATGCGTACGCCGGACAGGGGCAGCCCGTCTGCAGGCGAGGAGGTGAAGGGAGTGAGGCAGGCGTGATCTGGCATGGGAATGGAGCGTCTCGTTCTTCATTCGATGTTTCGGCTGCCCGCATGATCGCACCGGTACCCGCGCAGCCCTGGCGCATACCGGACTGCCAGGATGCAAAAATCGCCCGCACAAAGAAAATGCCGCCAGGGCAGGGAGCGCTGGCGGCATGCCTTCTCACCCGGCGCAGGGCCAGGTGGCTGGAGTGGCGGTCAGACCACCTTGGCGATCGACTGGCAGACGTAGTCGATATTCTTGCTGTTGAGCGCGGCCACGCACATGCGGCCCGTGTCCGTGCCGTAGACGCCGAACTCGGTGCGCAGGCGCACCATCTGGTCCTTGCTCAGGCCGGAGTAGCTGAACATGCCGATCTGCGTGGTGATGAAGCTCATGTCCTGCTGGACGCCGGCAGCCTTCAGGCCATCCACCAGCTTCTGGCGCATGGCCTTGATGCGCACGCGCATCTCGCCCAGTTCCTTTTCCCACAGTGCGCGCAGCTCGGGGTTGTTCAGCACGGCCGCCACCACGGCGCCACCATGGGTGGGCGGGTTGGAATAGTTGGTGCGGATCACGATCTTGAGCTGGCTCAGCACGCGGGCCGCCTCTTCCTTGTCGTTGGCGACCACCGACAGTGCGCCCACGCGCTCGCCGTACAGGCTGAAGCTCTTGGAGAACGAGGTCGAGACGAAGATGTTCAGGCCGGCGGCCACGAACTTGCCGATCACGGCGCCGTCTTCGGCAATGCCGTGGCCAAAGCCCTGGTAGGCCATGTCAAGGAAGGCCACCAGGCCCTTGGCCTTGACGGCGGCAATCACCTGGTCCCACTGCTCGGCCGTGATGTCGTAGCCGGTCGGGTTGTGGCAGCAGGCGTGCAGCACCACGATGGTGCCAGGGGCCGCTGCGTTCAGGTCGGCCAGCATGCCTTCGAAGTTCACCTTGCGGTTGACGGCGTCGTAGTAGGCATAGGTGCCCACCTCGAAACCGGCGTTCGTGAAGATGGCCTTGTGGTTTTCCCAGCTAGGGTCGGAGATCAGCACCTTGGCAGCGGGGCTGATCTTCTTGAGGAAGTCGGCGCCGATCTTCAGGCCGCCGGTGCCGCCGATGGCCTGCACCGTGGACACGCGGCCGGACTTGACGACGTCGGACTCGGCGCCGAACACCAGGCCCTTGACTGCGGCATCATAGGCAGCGATGCCGTCGATGGGCAGGTAGCCGCGGGCCGTGGGCTTGTCCATCATCGCCTTCTCGGCGGCCTGCACGCACTCGAGCAGGGGCAACTTGCCGTTGTCGTCGAAGTACACGCCCACGCCCAGATTCACCTTGCTGGGGTTGGTGTCGGCAGCGAACTGCTCGTTCAGACCCAGGATGGGGTCGCGGGGGGCCATTTCGACGGCGGTAAACAGAGACATGAAGCGTCCTTGGGATGTCTTGGGAGGTGGAAAAAACGCGGCTAGCCCCAAGCTGCGGTAGGCTTTCGGGTTAACCCATGAATTCTAGCGATCTCGCCGGCCGATACCCACTTTTGCGAACCCACGTCATGCACGAAGTCTCTGATTCCTCTCCAGCACCTGCGGCCTCGGGCCAGTTCGTGCATTTCGCGGACTCCCCCTTCGAGCTGTTCCAGCCCTATCCACCGGCTGGCGACCAGCCCGCCGCCATTGAGAAGCTGGTCGAGGGCATCCAGGACGGTGAATCCTTTCAGACCCTGCTGGGCGTGACGGGCTCGGGCAAGACCTTCACCATGGCCAACGTGATCGCCCGCCTGGGTCGTCCGGCCATCGTCTTCGCACCCAACAAGACACTGGCCGCACAGCTGTACAGCGAGTTCCGCGAGTTCTTTCCCAAGAACTCCGTCGAGTACTTCGTCAGCTACTACGACTACTACCAGCCCGAGGCCTACGTGCCCCAGCGCGACCTTTTCATCGAAAAGGACAGCGCCATCAACGAGCACATCGAGCAGATGCGGCTTTCGTGCACCAAAAGTCTCATGGAGCGGCGCGACGTGGTCATCGTGGCCACGGTCTCGGCCATCTACGGCATCGGCGAACCCGAAAGCTACCACCGCATGATCATGACGCTGCGTACCGGCGACCGCATCAACCAGCGCGACGTCATCGCGCAGTTGATCCGCATGCAGTACCAGCGCAACGACCAGGACTTCAGCCGCGGCAAGTTCCGCGTGCGCGGCGACACCATCGATGTCTTCCCCGCCGAGCATTCCGAGCTGGCCATCCGCATCGAACTCTTCGACGACGAGGTTGAAAGCCTGCAGCTGTTCGACCCGCTCACGGGCCGCGTGCGCCAGAGCATTCCGCGCTTCACTGTCTACCCCAGCAGCCACTACGTCACGCCGCGCGACAAGGTGCTGGCCGCCGTGGAAACCATCAAGCTGGAACTGGCCGAGCGGCTCAAGCAACTGGTGGGTGACGGCAAGCTGGTCGAGGCCCAGCGCCTGGAGCAGCGCACGCGCTTCGACCTTGAAATGCTCACCGAGGTCGGCCACTGCAAGGGCATCGAGAACTACACGCGCCACCTCTCCGGCGCAGCCCCGGGCGAGCCCCCCAGCACATTGACCGACTACCTGCCCAGCGACGCGCTCATGTTCCTGGACGAGAGCCACCAGATGATCGGTCAGCTCAACGCCATGTACAGCGGCGATCGCTCGCGCAAGACCACGCTCGTGGAGTACGGCTTTCGGCTGCCGTCGGCGCTGGACAACCGGCCGCTGAAATTCGAGGAATTCGAGCGGCGCATGCGCCAGGTCATCTTTGTCTCGGCCACGCCGGCAGACTACGAAAAAACCCACTCAGGTCAGATCGTGGACCAGGTTGTGCGCCCGACGGGGCTGATCGACCCCGAAATCGAAGTGCGCCCGGCCACCAACCAGGTGGATGACGTGCTGCAGGAAATCCGCCTGCGCGTCGAGCGCGGGGAGCGTGTTCTCATCACCACGCTCACCAAGCGCATGGCCGAGCAGCTCACCGACTACCTGAGCGAAAACGGGGTCAAGGTGCGCTATCTGCACTCCGATGTGGAGACGGTGGAGCGCGTGGAGATCATTCGTGACCTGCGTCTGGGCGTCTTCGACGTTCTCGTGGGCATCAACCTGCTGCGAGAGGGCTTGGACATCCCTGAAGTCTCGCTGGTCGCCATCCTCGATGCCGACAAGGAAGGCTTTCTTCGCGCCGAGCGAAGTCTCATCCAGACCATCGGCCGCGCAGCACGCAACCTGCACGGCAAGGCCATCCTCTACGCGGACAGGATCACGGAGTCGATGAAGAAGGCCATCGGCGAGACCGAGCGCCGCCGCGCCAAGCAAATGGCGTTCAACGAGGAAAACGGCATTGAACCCAAGCAGATTGTCAAGCGGGTGAAAGACCTGATTGATGGTGTCTACAGCGAAAAAAGCGGCAAGGAAGCGGAACGTCTGGAGGCCAATCAGCTCGAAAGAGCGCGTGTCGAGGACATGTCCGAAAAAGATGTGGCCAAGGAAATCAAGCGTCTGGAGAAGCAGATGCTCGAACATGCGCGCAGCCTGGAGTTCGAGCAGGCGGCGCGGGTGCGCGATCAGCTGGCACTGCTCAAGGAGCAACTGTTCGGAGGCTCTTCCGCGCAGGTTTCCTGAGGCGGTGCCTTGTCTGAAGCCTGTTGGCTCTTGTTACCCGACAAAATTGATGGGGAATGTGGTACACTCAGGGTCAACACTCAACAACAACAAAAACTTCGATGAAAAGAAGGGCTCTGAACCTTTTGAACAGGACGGAGTAAGGGCGGAGACTGTGCCCAACTCCAGTCAAATCGCTGGAGCGGGTGTTTCTGTAACGTACAAGCCTGACTGAAGGAGCTCGTAATGCGTCTCACCACCAAAGGCCGTTTTGCGGTCACTGCCATGATCGATCTGGCCCTGCGCCAGAACAATGGCCCTGTTACGCTGGCTGCCATCAGCCAGCGACAGCAGATTTCCCTGTCGTATCTCGAACAGCTGTTCGGCAAGCTGCGCCGCCATGAACTCGTCGAGTCCACCCGTGGACCCGGCGGCGGTTACACGCTGGCCCGCAAGGCTGGCGACATCACCGTGGCCGACATCATCGTCTCCGTGGACGAGCCCATTGACGCCACCCAATGCGGCGGCAAGGAAAATTGTCTGGGCGAAGCAGGCCGCTGCATGACGCATGAACTGTGGGCGGCATTGAATCAGCGCATGGTCGAGTTCCTCGATTCCGTGACGCTGCAAAAGCTCGTCGACGAACAATTGGCCAAGGGCATCCAGATCGAGGACAAGCCCGTAGTGCGTCGTGCGATTTCCACGGCTCCCGTGGTCAAGCCCATCCGCGTGAATGCACCGAACTCGGTATTCGCGCTGGGCAACGCCTTCGCCAAGTCCTGATCGACTTTTGACACCCTGAGGGCAGGGCGCCGCTGCGCATGGCTGTGTGGCGCGGTGCTGCCCGCCCGGATGGATTCACCGGAGTTCATCGCCTTCCCGATTTTTGCCAGCCGGAACTTTGATAAGAGCCAGTCATGGACATGACCCCGCATTTCCCCATCTATCTCGACTATGGCGCGACCACTCCCGTGGACCCTCGCGTGGTGGACGCCATGATCCCATGGTTGCGTGAGCACTTCGGCAACGCTGCATCGCGCAGCCATGCCTGGGGTTGGGAGGCCGAAGAGGCCATCGAGAAGGCCCGCGGCCAGGTGGCGGATCTGATTGGCGCGGATCCCCGTGAAATTGTGTGGACCAGTGGCGCGACCGAGTCCATCAATCTTGCCATCAAGGGTGCGGCGCACTTCTATCAAGGCAAGGGCAAGCATCTGATCACGCTCAAGACCGAGCACAAGGCCGTGCTCGACACCATGCGTGAACTCGAGCGCCAGGGCTTTGAGGTGACCTACATGGACGTGCAGCCTGATGGTCTGCTCGATATCGAGGCATTCAAGGCCGCGCTGCGTCCCGATACCATCTTGGTGAGCGTGCTCTTCGTGAACAACGAAATCGGCGTCATCCAGGACATTCCCACGATTGGCGCGCTGTGCCGCGAGAAGGGCATCCTGTTCCATGTGGATGCTGCGCAGGCTACGGGCCGCGTGGAGATCGACATGTCCAAGTTGCCGATCGACCTGATGAGCATGACCGCGCACAAGACCTACGGTCCCAAGGGCGTGGGTGCCCTGTACGTGCGCCGCAAGCCGCGTGTGCGCCTGGAGGCGCAGATCCACGGCGGTGGTCATGAGCGTGGCATGCGTTCGGGTACGCTGCCCACGCACCAGATCGTCGGCATGGGCGAGGCTTTCCGCATCGCCAAGGAAGAGATGGTCGAGAGCAATGCCAAGGCCTATGCGCTGCAACAGCGCCTGCTCAACGGTTTGAAGGATCTGGAACAGGTCTTCATCAACGGCAGCATGGAGCACCGTGTGCCTCAGAACCTGAACATGAGCTTCAACTTCGTCGAAGGCGAGTCGCTCATCATGGGCATCAAGGGGCTGGCAGTGTCGTCGGGCTCCGCTTGCACTTCGGCCAGCCTGGAGCCCAGCTATGTGCTGCGTGCCCTCGGTCGCAGTGACGAGCTGGCGCACAGCAGCCTGCGCATGACCATCGGCCGTTTCACGACCGAGGAAGAAATCGACTACGCGATCAGCACCATCCGCACCAATGTGGTCAAGCTGCGCGAACTCAGCCCGCTGTGGGAGATGTACAAGGACGGCATCGACCTCAGCACCATCCAGTGGGCGGCGCACTGAGCGTCGGCCGGCACGCGAATCAAGTATTGAAGAGGTAGACATCATGGCTTATTCCGACAAAGTGGTAGACCACTACGAAAACCCCCGCAACGTGGGTTCGTTCGACAAGAGCGACGAATCGGTGGGCACCGGCATGGTCGGCGCGCCTGCCTGTGGCGACGTGATGAAGCTGCAGATCAAGGTCAACCCCGAAACCGGCGTCATTGAAGATGCCCGTTTCAAGACCTATGGCTGTGGTTCGGCAATCGCCTCGTCTTCGCTGGTGACCGAGTGGGTCAAGGGAAAGACGCTGGATGAAGCGGCTGCGCTGAAGAACAGCCAGATCGCCGAAGAACTGGCCCTGCCTCCCGTCAAGGTGCACTGCTCCATCCTGGCCGAAGACGCCATCAAGGCCGCAGTGGACGACTACCGTGCCAAGCGCACTGCGGTGGTGGCCGCCTGATATGGCGATCTCGCTGACCGAGTCCGCGGCCCGCCATGTGAGCCGCTACCTGTCGCGCCGCGGCAAGGGCATCGGCGTGCGCCTTGGGGTCAAGACCACGGGCTGCTCCGGGCTGGCCTACAAGCTGGAGTATGTGGACGAACAGTTGCCCGAGGATGTGATCTTCGAGGACCACGGCATCAAGGTGCTGGTCGACCCCAAGAGCCTGGCCTATATCGATGGCACGGAACTGGACTTTGTGCGTGAAGGCTTGAACGAAGGCTTCAAGTTCCACAACCCCAACGAGCGCGATCGCTGCGGCTGCGGCGAGAGCTTTCGCATCTGACCGGCATTTGCCGGGGGGCCAGGCTCTGGTGGCCTGGCGGCATGCCCGGCAGGCCCTGACTTTTCTACTCCCTCAAGAGGCCGCCATCGCTTCGGTGCTGGCGGCTTTTTATCGACATGAACCTGCAATCGGACGATTTCGAGCTGTTTGCGCTGCCGCGCCAATTTGCGCAGGAGCGCAGCACCATTGACGCGCGCTGGAAGGAGTTGCAGCGCGAGGCCCATCCTGACCGCTTTGCCTCGCAGGGCGCAGCTGCGCAGCGTGTGGCCATGCAATGGTCGGTACGCATCAACGAGGCCTACCAACGGCTGAAAGAGCCGCTCAGGCGAGCAGCCTATCTTTGCGAATTGCTGGGTGCACCCGTGCGTGCCGAGGACAACACCTCCATGCCCACCGCCTTTTTGATGCAGCAGATGGAATGGCGCGAGGCGCTGGACGATGCGCAGGACGAGGCCGCCTTGGATGCGCTGGACGGCGAAGTGTCGCAGGCCAGAAAGAGCATGCTGGCCGAATGCGGCCGCCAGCTCGATGAACTGCACGATGCCCAGGCGGCCGTGCAGCAGGTCAGAGCCCTCATGTTTGTTGCGCGATTTGCGCAGGACATAGAGCGTCGCCGCGATCAACTGGGACAATAGTCCGCGACCCGAACCTCCCACGAGAGTCCCTTATTCACAAGGCAGGCCGGCCGGCCCGGACCTGCAATTTCCCCGAGTATTTCCATGGCGCTTTTGCAGATTTCCGAACCCGGTCAGTCCCCCGATCCCCACCAGCGACGCATTGCCGTGGGTATCGACCTGGGCACCACCCATTCGCTGGTCGCCGCAGTCCGCAATGGCGTGGCCGAATGCCTGCCGGATGATCAGGGTCAGGTACTGCTGCCTTCCGTCGTGCGCTATCTGCCCCAGGGGCGCCGCGAGATCGGCTACGCCGCGCAGGCGGCGCTGTCCACCGATGCGGGCAACACCATCGCCTCGGCCAAGCGCTTCATGGGCCGCACGCTGGCGGACATCGACGCGCCGGAGAAGCTGCCTTACCGCTTTGCTGAGCAAGAAGCCGGTCGTGGCGTGATCGGGATCGAGACCATCGATGGCACGAAGACCCCCGTGGAAGTCAGCGCCGAGATCCTGGCCACGCTGCGCTTTCGCGCCGAGGACACCTTCAACGACGACATCCATGGCGCGGTCATCACCGTGCCAGCCTACTTTGACGACGCGCAGCGCCAGGCCACCAAGGATGCGGCCAAGCTCGCCGGCATCAACCTGCTGCGGCTGATCAACGAGCCCACGGCTGCCGCCATTGCCTATGGCCTGGACAACGGCTCCGAAGGCGTTTACGCCGTCTACGATCTGGGTGGCGGCACTTTCGATATTTCGGTCCTGCGCCTGTCCCAGGGTGTGTTCGAGGTCGTCTCCACGGGGGGGGACTCGGCCTTGGGTGGCGATGACTACGATGCGGCACTGGCTGAGTGGGTGGCCCAGCAGACCGGCGTGGTTCCGCAGACCGCCGAGGACAAGGCCCGCTGGCGCATGGCGGCACGCCTTTGCAAGCAGGCATTGACGGATGCTCAGGCCGCCACGTTCACGGCAGAGCTGTCCACCGGCACTGTGCATTTCGATGTCAAGCGTGGCGACTTCGATGCGAGCACGGCCCATCTGACGGCGCGCTCGCTGGCGGCGGTGCGCCGCGCACTCAAGGACGCTGGCCTGACGCGCGACGAGGTGCAGGGCGTGGTCCTGGTCGGTGGTTCCACCCGCATGCCCCAGGTGCGCGAGGCAGTGGCCCAGTTCTTTGGCCGCGATCCTCTCGTCAACCTCAATCCCGATGAAGTCGTGGCGTTGGGCGCTGCCATTCAGGCCAATCAACTCGCGGGCAACAGTTCCAGCGGCGACATGCTGCTGCTGGATGTGATTCCCCTGTCGCTGGGTGTGGAGACCATGGGCGGTCTGGTGGAGCGCATCATCACGCGCAACGAGACCATTCCCACGGCCCGCGCCCAGGACTTCACCACCTACAAGGACGGGCAGACGGCCCTGGCCATTCATGTGGTGCAGGGTGAGCGCGATCTTGTGGCGGACTGCCGCAGCCTGGCGCGTTTCGAACTGCGCGGCATCCCGCCCATGGCAGCCGGCGCGGCCCGCATCCGCGTGACCTTCACCGTGGATGCCGACGGCCTGCTGTCGGTGGGTGCCAAGGAGCAGATCAGCGGCGTCGAGGCGCATATCCATGTCAAGCCCTCGTACGGCCTCTCGGACGACGAGGTCGCCCGCATGCTGCAGGACGGCTTTGCCACGGCCCAGCAGGACATTCAGGCGCGCGCTCTGGTGGAGGCGCGTGTCGATGCCGACCGCATGCTCATGGCCACGGAGAGCGCGCTGCAGGCCGATGGCGATGTGCTGGCTGCAGACCAGCGCGCAGCCATCGACGCGCTGGTCGACGCCCTGCGCGCCAGCGTGGGCTCCGAGGATGCTGCCGTCATCGAGGCCGCAACACAGGCGCTGGCCAAGGGCACGGAGTCCTTTGCCGCCGAGCGCATGAACCGCAGCATCCAGCAGGCCCTGGCCGGCAAGAGCGTGCAATCCCTTTCCTGATTTCTGATCCGAACGCAGATCCGCCATGCCCGTTATCAAAATACTTCCCCACGCCGAATACTGTCCCCAGGGTGCCGAAATCGAGGCGCCTGCCGGCACCTCCATCTGCGAGGCACTGCTGGACAACAACATCAAGATCGAGCACGCCTGCGACATGAGCTGTGCATGCACCACCTGCCACGTGGTGGTCAAGGCAGGCTACAACTCGTTGAACGAGGCCGAGGAAGAGGAAGAAGACCTGCTGGACCGCGCATGGGGCCTGCAGCCGCAGTCCCGCCTGTCCTGCCAGGCCATCCTGGCGCGCGAGGACGTGACCATCGAGATTCCCAAGTACTCGCTCAACCACGCCAAGGAAAACCACTGAGGACCCAGCACATGTCGCGTCAAATCATTCTCGACACGGAAACCACGGGCCTGTCCGCCGACAACGGCGACCGGCTCATCGAGCTGGGGTGCGTGGAGATGGTCAACCGCAAGCTGACCGGCAACAACCTGCATCTGTACTTCAATGCGGGGCGCGACAGCCATCCGGACGCGCTGCGCGTGCACGGCATCACCACCGAGTTCCTCAAGGACAAGCCTCGCTTCGAGCAAAAGGTCGATGAGATCTGGGAGTATCTGCAAGGCGCTGAACTCATCATTCACAACGCGCCTTTCGATCTGGGATTCCTGAACAAGGAGCTGGAGCTTGCCAACCGCCCGCCGATCAGGCAGTGCGTGAGCGGCGTCATCGACACCCTGGTCATGGCCAAGGAAATGTTCCCAGGCAAGCGCAACTCGCTGGACTCGCTGTGCGACCGTCTGGAAGTGGACAACTCCGGGCGCACGCTGCACGGAGCCTTGCTGGATGCGGAACTGCTGGCCGATGTCTACATCAACCTCACGCGAGGCCAGGAGGCCCTGCTGATGGTGGAGGAGCCGGCCCAGTCCGAGGGCGGCCTGGTGGTCGCGCAGGTCGATCTGCGCAGCTTCAGGCTACGCGTGGTGAGCGCCAATGATCAGGAGCTGGCCGCGCACGAGGACGTGATGGTGCAGATGGATAAATCGAGCGGCGGCAAGACAATTTGGCGCAGCTTCGAAAATCAGTCCTAGAAGTTATGACATAATCTAAGTCTTGTCGCAGTAACGACATATGGGTGATTAGCTCAGCGGTA
>NZ_JCABYI010000037.1:0-125318 GCF_059499305.1 Delftia sp. | reverse complement strand
GAGCACTGCCTTCACACGGCAGGGGTCACATGTTCGATCCATGTATCACCCACCAGTTTTTCCAGGGAAGCGGGCCTCACAGCCGGCTTCATGGGTGATTAGCTCAGCGGTAGAGCACTGCCTTCACACGGCAGGGGTCACATGTTCGATCCATGTATCACCCACCATTCAAGCCCTCCTGAAACTTGTTCAGGAGGGCTTTTCCGTTTTGGTTGCTCCCATTTGTTCCAGGTCCTGGATATTCCAGTGCAGCCCGGTGATCTGCGGCGTATTCGTATCTGGCGCGGTCTGATAATCAGTGGCTGAACGACGAAAGGGCAGGCAGGATGAGCGAGCAGGTCGATTGCGTGGTGGTGGGGGCGGGCGTCGTGGGGCTGGCCGTGGCCAGGGCCCTGGCGTTGCAGGGCAGGGAAGTCATGGTGCTGGAGGCAGCTGAAGCCATTGGTACGGGCACCAGTTCGCGCAACAGCGAGGTCATCCATGCCGGCATCTACTATCCCCAGGGTTCGCTGAAGGCCCGGTTTTGCGTCGAAGGCCGCCAGCGTCTCTATGCCTATTGCGAGGAACGCGGCGTTGCCCACCAGCGCTGCGGCAAGTTCATCGTGGCAACGGATGAGGCGCAGCGCGGCCAGCTCCAGGCCATTGCGCGCAAGGCCGAGGCCAATGGCGTCAATGACCTGCGCTGGCTGGATGGCCCCGAGGCACGGGCCTTGGAGCCTGCGCTGCAGTGTGTGGCGGCACTGCATTCGCCCAGCACCGGCATCATCGACAGCCACGGCCTGATGCTGGCTCTGCAGGGCGATCTCGAAAACGCAGGCGGCATGGTGGTCTGCCATGCCGAGGTGCAGGAGGCCGCTGCCACGTCTGGCGGCGTGTGGCTGCGCACCGCCGACGGCACGCAGCTGCAGGCGCGTAGCCTGGTCAATGCGGCAGGCCTGAATGCCCCGTTGCTGGCGGCGCGCCTGCAAGGCTTTCCGCAGCAGTTGGTTCCACGCGCCTTCTATGCCAAGGGCAACTATTTCACACTGTCCGGGCGCGCGCCGTTCTCGCGCCTCATCTATCCCGTGCCCGAGGCTGCAGGTCTGGGCGTTCATCTCACGCTGGACATGGGTGGACAGGCCAAGTTCGGCCCCGATGTGCAGTGGGTGAAAAGCGCAAGCGATCTGCAGGTCGATCCAGCGCGCGCCCACGCCTTCTATGCAGAGATCCGCCGGTACTGGCCGGCCCTGGCCGATGGCGCGCTGGTGCCCGGCTACGCTGGCATCCGTCCCAAGATCAGCGGTCCTGGCGAGGCGGCGGCAGACTTCACGATCCAGGGACCGCAGGTCCATGGCGTTGCGGGCGTGGTGCAGTTGCTGGGCATCGAATCGCCGGGTCTGACCAGCTGCCTGGCCATCGGCGCACATGTGGCGAAGCTGCTGGCCTGATGGTCTGCCGGTCCACGACACACGGCCGCGGCAGGCCTTGTCTGACAAGGCTCAGGCCCCCTCGCTTCCCGGAAGCCAGGGAACAATTGGATAAGATGCTTGCATGTAACAAGGGCCTGCCCATGTTGCGTGACAGGTATCGGGCGACATGATTGCCTGCTCCCCGCTGTATTTGTTTTCACCTCAATAGAAAGGCTCATCATGACGAAGTCGATCACTGAAACCGTCTCCACCGCGCAAGCCGATCTTGAAAAACTGGTCAGCGACCTGCGTGGCCTGCTGTCTGCCAAGGAGCTGGATGCCGTGCCGGAAATCCACATGCTGCGCCAGCGCATCGATGACGGCATGTCCAATGTGCGTGACTCGGCTGTGCGCGCCGCGCAGGAAGCGGCCCGCCAAGCCAAGGATGCCGCCTATGCGGCGGATCGCTATGCCCACGACGAGCCGTGGCGTGTGGCTGGCGCAGCCCTGGCTGTGGGCGCCTTGCTGGGCTTCATGCTGGGCCGTCGCTGATCAACGGCATGCCTGACCAGAAAAGGATGCCTGTGAACTGGATTTCCCTTCTGGGTTTGGATGCCTGGGTGGCGCGCTGGCGTGCTGCCGTGATCGAGCTGGCCATTGCCGCCGAGGACCGTACCGACCTGGCTCGGCTTGAATGGGTTCAGCACAAGCGCAGCATGCAGACCGTGGTCGTGCTGCTGATTGCGCTGGCCGGACTCAGCGTCGTGGTCATGCTCATGCTGTCCGTGGCGGTGCTGGTGCAGTTCTGGGACACCGAGCACCGCGTGATGGTGGCCTGGCTGCTGTTTGGCGGCTGGCTGGCTATCCTTGCAATTGCCTTGTGGCAGTTGCTTGCGGCCGTACGACGTCTGGCACGCCCTTTCATCCTCACCCGCAACGAGCTGAGCCAGGACTGGCAGGCGCTGAAGAAGAGGCTGTAATCATGGTCAATGCTTCCAACGCTTCCCAATCCCGCGACGAGGTTGCGCCGCCCAGGCCCACGGGCCCCAATGCGGCGCTGTGGCCCACTTCCACCGTGGAGCAGCAGCAGGTGATGCAGCGCATTGCCCAGCAGCGCGAGCGCCTCAGGGCGCGCTCGGCGGCCGTGGCCCAGGCCCGGGCGCTGAGCCGTGCCGCCACACACGTGCGCCCGGATGCACCGCTGATCGAGCGCGTCGCAACGTTTGCGCGTCTGCACCCCGTGGCCGTGGGCGTGGCGGCTGCCGCTGCCTTGGTCATGGGGCCGCGCAAACTGATCCGCATCGGCACCACACTCATGCCTTTGCTGGCACGCCTTCAGCAGCGCAGGGGCTGAGATAAGGCCTTGCAAGGCTTCTTGCACAAAAAACGCCCGGCATGCCGGGCGTTTTCTTTGGTCAGCACGCGGATAACGCGGCAGTCAACGCAGTTGCGCGATGGCCCGTGCGGCCTCTGGTACCAGGCAGGGGCCCCGATAGATCAGGCCGCTGTAGATCTGGACCACATCGGCGCCCGCCCGGATCTTGCTGACCGCATCTTCGCCGCTGAGAATGCCTCCCACGCCGATGATGGGGTAGCGGCTTCCCAGCGCAGAGCGCAGTTGGCGGATGACCTGGTTGCTGGCCTCCAGCACCGGCGCGCCGGAAAGGCCGCCCGTTTCTTCGGCGTGGGGCAGGCCCTTGACGGCATCCCGGCTGATCGTGGTGTTGGTGGCGATCACGCCGTCCATGCCGTGGCGCTGCAGCGTGGTGGCGATGACGCCGACCTGCTCCTCATCCAGGTCGGGTGCGATCTTCACGAACACCGGCGCCCGCTTGCCGTGCTGCGTGGCCAGTTGCTCGCGCCGCTCGGCAATCGCTCCCAGCAAGGCATCCAGCGCTTCGTCGCTTTGCAGGGCACGCAGATTCTTGGTGTTGGGCGAGCTGATGTTCACCGTCACGTAGTCGGCATGCGGGTAGACGCCATCGAGCGCCTTGAGGTAGTCGCTGGTGGCTTCTTCGATGGGCGTGCTGGCGTTCTTGCCGATGTTCAGCCCCAGCAGCATGGGCTTGCCCATGGCGCGGGCCTGTGAGCGCTTGACGTTGCTCAGGAAGGCATCGAGGCCTTCGTTGTTGAAGCCCAGTCGGTTGATCAGCGCATTGCGTTCGGGGATGCGGAACATGCGCGGCTTGGGGTTGCCGGGCTGCGCGCGCGGAGTCACGGTGCCCACCTCGACGAAGCCGAAGCCCATGGCGGCCAGTGCATCGATACAGCGTGCGTTCTTGTCCAGGCCTGCAGCCATGCCGACGCGATTGGGGAACCTGAGCCCGGCAAGCTCGACGGGATCACTCACCATGGGTTGGGCCCAGGCCTGCTGCAGGAGCGTGTTCTGCCCCTTTGCCATCAGGTTCATCGTGAGATCGTGGGCGGATTCGGGGTCCATGCCGAAGAGAAAGGGACGGGTCAGGGCGTAGGGGATCAAAGACATGGGGATAATCGAAGGATTACCTGGATTTTCCCTCATGACGACATCTGCTGCCTCTTTTTCCCAAGATGAACTCAAAGCCCTGGTCGGGCAAGCCGCTCTGGCCTACGTAGTGCCTGGCGAAATCGTCGGCGTCGGCACGGGCTCGACGGTCAACAAGTTCATCGATGCGCTGGCCACCATCAAGGACCAGATCCCTGGGGCCGTGTCCAGCTCCGTGGCCAGCACCGAGCGCCTGAAGGCGCTGGGCATCAAGGTGCTGGATGCCAACGAGGTGGACCGCCTGTCGGTATACATCGATGGCGCCGACGAGATCGACGGTCGGGGCTACATGGTCAAGGGCGGGGGCGCGGCACTGACGCGCGAGAAAATCGTTGCGGCGCTGGCCGAGCGCTTTGTCTGCATCGCCGATGCCTCCAAGCGCGTCGAGGTGCTGGGAGACTTTCCGCTGCCGGTGGAGGTGATTCCCATGGCTGCTGCCCAGATTGCCCGGCGTTTCGAGGCCAGGGGTGGCCGGGCCGAGATCCGCATGAAGGACGGCGCTCCTTTGGTGACGGACAACGGCCAGCACATTCTTGATGTGCGCGGCCTGAAGATTGCTGCGCCGCTGGCCTTTGAGTCCGAGGTCAACCAGTGGCCCGGCGTGGTCACCGTGGGCGTTTTTGCGCACCAGAAGGCATCGGTCTGCCTGCTGGGCACGCCTGAAGGCGTGCAGACGCTCGACTATTGAGGCAGGAACCCGGTCCTGGCCTCTCGGCTGCTAGCCGATGCTCTCGAACACCGCAGCGCCTGCGGTCCAGACGAGCAGGGCCATGCCACCGATACACAGCGCGCGCAATGAGGCTTGCGTGCGCTGCTTTTTGATGCGCTGAATGAGCCAGGTGACGGCCGCCAGCCCGGCGTAGATGGCAAAGAAGCCAGCCGTCGTCATGTAGTAGGCCAGGCGGTTGAGACCGTTGCCCAGGCCTCCGTCATGCATGAACCACAGCGTGATCAGGCAGGGCACCAGCACCAGGCAGGTTAGCCGCAACGGCTCTCGCCACGAAGGCCTTGCCACCAGTACCCACCCGATGAGCGCAGGCAGGCCCACAAGAATGCCCAGCCTGGCCAAGGTCCAGGCCACGTCGGACAGCATGGAATCCACGGCCGGGCTCCTGACGGCGGCAGTGTCTGCCTAGAAGCTCAGGCCTGCGGGGTTGTCGCTGGTGCGTGCACCTGGCGCGGGGGCGGGTATGGGGGCGCGCCTGTTTGCCTGCTCCTCGGCGGTGGGTGCTGCGGCGGGCGCTGATGCGGCCGGTGCGGCAGGCTTGGGTGTGGTCAGGGGCTGCGCGGGTGGCCGCTTGTACTGGGCTGGCAGCTGGGAGCTTGCGGGGTAGCCTGCGGCATCCAGGTACTGCGTCCATTCGCTGGAGGAGAAGCCGGTCAGAAACTGCTTGCCGATGGTGGCAAACGGCAGTCCGGTCTGCCCGCTGAGCTTGTTCAGGGCTGCCGCGTCCGCCTCGGTCTGCACCAGGCGCTCGGCATAGGGGATGCCCCGGGACTGCAGCAACTGACGAGCGCTATCGCAGGGCGTGCAATCGGACGAGGAGTACAGCGTCACTGGAAAGCGGCTCGCAATCTGGCGCAGCGCATAGGGCAGGCCTGCGTTGCTGTCCGGGGCGCCCGCCACTGCCTGGGCGGCGGGCGCTGCCTGCTGCTGTGCGCTTTGGGCGGGGCGGTCCGAGAAGGTGACTTTTCCGTCCGGCCCGACGATACGGTAGACCTGCTGCGCGGCGGCTGGCAGCGCGGCGGCAAGGCAGGCGAGGGCGAGGCATGGCATCAGGTGGCGCAGGGCGCCGTGGCCAAGGCTGGGAGAAGACTGCATGGACGATCTCGGTTTCGGAAGAAGGGTTTCGTGCCGGGGCGGCGACCACTCGCCGGATGGATGCCCGCACAGGAGTGCCTGCAAGCATAGCGTGCCATTCATCCTGGGCCATCTTCTGGAGTCGCAGGATGTGGCTGCGCGCATCCGGTGGAGTTGCCGGGCCAGGAAAAAGCGCCCCATCGGGGCGCTGCAGACCGGGTTGCCAGGCTCAGGCCTCGGCCATGCCCTGGTGGCGCAATAGCGCGTCCAACTGGGGTTCGCGGCCACGGAAGGCCTTGAACGACTCCATCGCCGGGCGGGATCCGCCGGCTTCAAGAATGGCCTCGCGGTAGCGGCGGCCTGTCTCGGGGTTGGGGGTTCCATCGGCCAGCATGGTTTCCTCGAAGGCCGCATAGGCATCCGCCGAGAGGACTTCGGCCCACTTGTAGCTGTAGTAGCCCGCTGCGTAGCCGCCTGCAAAGATGTGGCTGAAGGTATGGGCCGAGCGGCTGTAGGCGGGCGAGGGCAGCACGGCCACTTCGGCGCGAACCTGGGCCAGCAGCGGCATGATGTCGGCCTTCGGATCGTGCTCGGTGTGCAGCAGCATGTCGAACAGCGAGAACTCGATCTGGCGCAGCGTCTGCATGCCCGACTGGAAGTTCTTGGCCGCGATCATCTTGTCGTACAGTGCGCGCGGCAGTGGCTCGCCCGTGTCCACGTGGGCGGTCATGTGCTTGAGCACTTCCCACTCCCAGCAGAAGTTTTCCATGAACTGGCTCGGCAGTTCCACCGCGTCCCATTCCACGCCCGCGATGCCCGAGACATCGCGCTCGTTGACCTGGGTCAGCATGTGGTGCAGGCCATGGCCTGTCTCATGGAACAGCGTGATCACGTCATCGTGCGTGAGCAGGGCCGGCTTGCCGTCAACGCCGGTGGCAAAGTTGCAGACCAGGTGCGCGACCGGCGTCTGCAGCTTGTGGCTGTCGGGGCGCAGCCAGCGGGTGCGTACATCGTCCATCCAGGCGCCGCCGCGCTTGCCCGAACGCGCGGGCTGGTCCAGGTAGAACTGGCCGACCAGTTGGGGGCCTTGTGGCGTGCTGCGCTCGATGCGATAGAACTCGACAGCGGGATGCCACACCGGCGCCACGTCGCGGCGGATGGCCACGTCGAACAGCGTCTCCACGATCTTGAACAGGCCGGCCAGTACCTTGGGGGCGGGGAAGTATTGCTTGACCTCTTGCTCGCTGAAGGCATAGCGCGCTTCCTTGAGCTTTTCGGAGATATAGGCCCAGTCCCAGGGTTGGGGATCGGCCAGGCCCAGTTCCTTGCGTGCGAAGCTGCGCAGGTCGGCGACATCCTTTTCGGCATAGGGGCGGGCGCGGTGCGCGAGGTCACGCAGGAAGTCGATCACCTGCTGCGGCGAATGCGCCATCTTGGGAACCAGCGAGATCTCGCCGAAGTTGCGGTAGCCCAGCAGTTGCGCCTCTTCCTTGCGCAGGGCAAGTATTTCGGAAATGTTGGCCGTGTTGTCGAAGCGGCGGGCATCGCCCTCTGCCTGGTCGGAGGCGCGTGTCACATAGGCGCGGTAGAGCTTTTCGCGCAGCGCGCTGCTGGTGGCGAACTGCATCACGGGCAGGTAGCAGGGCATCTTCAGCGTGAGCTTGAAGCCTTGCTTGCCTTCGGCTTCGGCGGCGGCACGGGCGGCCTGGCACACGTCCTGGGGCACACCGTCCAACTCATCGGCCGTGGCGTAGTAGGCAAAGGCATCGGTGGCATCCAGCGCGTTCTCGCTGAACTTCTGCGTGAGTTCGGCCGAGCGTTCCTGAATCTTGGCAAAGCGCAGCTTGGCTTCACCCTGCAGCTCCGCGCCAGACAGCACGAAATTGCGCATGGCATGGTCCCATGCGGCGCGCTGCTCCACGTTGAGCGTGGCAGGGTCGATGGCCTTGTACTTGGCGTACAGCCGCTCGTCGGCGCCCAGGCGCGTCCAGAACTCGGTGACCTTGGGCAGGGATTCGTTGTAGGCAGCGCGCAGCTCGGGTGTATCGGCCACGCTGTTGAGGTGGCTGACGGCGCCCCAGGCGGTCCCCAGCTTCTCGGTGGCGACATCGAGCACGGCGGAGATCGAATCCCAGCGCGCGGGGAAGTCAGGTGCCGTGACGGTCTCCAGGGCCTCGCAGGCCCCGGTCAGAAGATGGTCGATGGCCGGGCCGACGTCGGCGGGGCGGATGCGATCGAACAGGGGCAGGTCGGAGGATTCGAGGAGGGGATTGCTCATGCGTGTCAGATGCCGTCGGGTGCATTGAAATCAAGCGGCTCCCCGGGGAGCTGCCCGATGCTTGTCAGCTCCTGGTCAGCCGGCGGCGCGCTCGGCCGCCTCCATGGTGTTGACCAGCAGCATGGTAATCGTCATGGGGCCGACGCCGCCCGGCACGGGGGTGATGAAGCCGGCCACTTCCTTGACACCGTCAAAGTCCACGTCGCCGCAGAGCTTGCCTTCGTCGTTGCGGTTCATGCCCACGTCGATGACCACGGCGCCAGGCTTGCACATGTCTGCGGTCAGCACATTGCGCTTGCCCACGGCGGCGACCACGATGTCGGCCTGGCGCGTCATGGCGGCCAGGTCCGCCGTGCCGCTGTGGCAGATGGTGACGGTGGCATTGGCGGCCAGCAGCATCATGGCCATGGGCTTGCCGACGATGTTGGAGCGGCCGATGACCACGGCGTGCTTGCCGCGCAGGTCCTTCATGCCGATGGATTCGAGCATCTTCATGCAGCCATAGGGCGTGCAGGCCTTGAAGCCGACTTCACCCACCATCAGCGCGCCGGCGCTGGCTACGTGAAAGCCATCCACATCCTTGAGCGGCGAGATGGTCTCGATGACCTTGTGGTCGTCGATGTGGGCGGGCAGCGGCAGCTGGACCAGGATGCCGTGGATGTCGGGGTCGTTGTTCAGCGCCTCGACGCGGGCCAGCAGTTCGGCTTCTGTCATCGAGGCGTCGTACTTCTCCAGCACGGAATGAAAGCCTGCGTCCTCGCAGGCCTTGACCTTGTTGCGCACATAGACCTGGGAGGCCGGGTTGTCGCCGACCAGGACCACGGCCAGGCCGGGCGTGGTCCCTCGGGCCTTTAGGGCAGTGGCGCGCTGTGCGACTTCGGCACGCAGTTGGCGGGAGAGGGCGTTGCCGTCGATGAGTTGGGCTGTCATTGCAGTGGATACCAAAATAAAAATGCTGCTAGGGCTTGTTGGTCAAGCGCTAGCAGCCCTTTGAAAAAAGCAGGGGAGGCGTCGGTGCTTATCCTGCGACGGCCGCCTTGGCCGCCGCAGCGGTCTGGCCCTGGCCCAGGGCGATCTTGAGCAGGTCGGCCACGGTGTTGGCGTTGAGCTTTTCCATGATGTTGGCGCGGTGCGCCTCCACGGTCTTGATGCTGATGCCCAGGTCGTCGGCGATCTGCTTGTTCAGGCGGCCGGCGACGATGCGCTCGAGCACCTGGGCTTCGCGGCTGGTCAGCTTGGCCAGCAGGGCGTCGCGGCTGGCGGCCTGCTGGTGGCCGGCAAAGGCTTCGCGGGCATGGTCCAGCATGCGCTCGACCAGGTTCAGCAGTTCTTCCTCGTTGAACGGCTTCTGGATGAAGTCCAGTGCGCCCTTCTTCATGGTGTTCACCGCCATGGGCACGTCGCCGTGGCCGGTGATGAAGACGATGGGCAGGGGAGACTTGCGTTCGATCAGTCGGTCCTGCAGTTCCAGGCCGGTCATGCCGCCCATGCGGATGTCGACGATGAGGCAGGCGATTTCGCGTGGGTCGTAGCGCGAGAGGAAGGTCTCGGCCGAGTCGAAGCAGCGCACACGATAGTCCTTGCCCTCCAACAACCATTGCAGCGAATCACGAACCGCTTCGTCGTCATCAACTACGTACACAGTGCCTTTTTTGGGGATCAAGCTCATGCAATCGTCCTTGTTGTGGGTTCAATGGTCGCTGCCGGCGTTGTCGCGTCGCCCGGCGGGGCCAGCGGCAGCCAGAATGAAAATCGGCAGCCGACAACCTCGGAACCATTGTAGAGGTTCTCGGCACGCATACGGCCCTGGTGGGACTCGACAATGCTGCGGCACAGATTCAGGCCCATGCCCATGCCTTCGCTCTTGGTGGTGAAGAAGGCCTCGAAGAGGCGCTCCAGCACCTCGGGCGGCAAGCCCTTGCCGGTGTCCTGCACGTTGAATTCGATGACGCGCTGGTCCTCGATGGTGCGCGGCACCACGCGCAGTTCCACGTTGCGCTGGTGGCTGGGTCGGCCCGATTGCTCGATGGATTCGGCGCCGTTCTTCATGAGGTTGACCAGCACCTGCTCGATGAGGATGGTGTCGGCCATGATGGCCGGCATGCGCTCGGCCACGTGGTAGGTCAGCTGTACATTGCGGCGGCGCAGCTCGATGCCGGCCAGCTCCACTGCCTCGCTGACCATGTCGGTGACCTGGGCCAGCGTGCGGTTGGGTTCGCTGCGCTTGACGAAGGAGCGTATGCGCAAAATGATCTGGCCCGCGCGCTGTGCCTGGTGGGCGGTCTTCTCCAGCGCGAACTTCATCTGCTCCTCGGTCAGCGTGCCTTTTTCGAGGCGCGTGAGCATGCCGCTGCAGTAGTTGCTGATGGCGGTCAGCGGCTGGTTGAGTTCGTGGGCCACGCTGGAGGCCATCTCGCCCATGGTGATCAGGCGGCTGACGGACTGGGCGTGCTCGGCCTGGCGATCGGCCTGCTCCTCGGCCAGGCGGCGCGGCGTGATGTCGGTGGCGATCACCATTTGCGCCAGGCGTCCGTCCACCCAGCTCAGGTAGCGCGAGCGCACTTCCAGCCACTTGCCCAGTTCGGGCAGATAGATCTCGGCGTTCTCGCTGCGTGCGCTGGTCAGCGAGTCGGTGGGCAGGCCCATCAGGCCATCCTCATCGTCCATGCCCTGCGGCTGAGAGCGCACGGGCAGCACGCCGGCCTGGGCGACGAGCTGCAGATGGCCATCGGTCTGCGAGCCGAACCATTGCCGGTACAGCTTGTTGGCGAACAGCAGCTCGGCGCTGCCAAGCGGGGCGACGGACACCGAGGCGTCCAGCGCCTCCAGCACGATGGTGAAGCGCTCGTAGGAGGCCGACAACTGCTCGCGGATGCGGTTGGGCTCGGTGATGTCGGTCATGGACGACATCCAGCCCGTGTGCTGGCCGTGGGCGTCGATCAGCGGCGAGACATACAGGCGCGCGTCGAACTGCGTGCCGTTCTTGCGCTGCACGCGCACCTGAAAGCCCCCGACGATGGTCTTGCCCGACAGCTCCTCGCGCAGCTTGGAGTGCAGGTTGTCGTAGTCGTTGTCGGGCCAGTAGGAATAGGGCGGCATCTGGCCGACGAGTTCGGATTCGCTCCATCCCGTCATCTGGCAGAAGGCGGCGTTCACGTAGGTGATGCGGCCTTGCAGGTCCAGCGCGCGCATGCCGGTGAGCACCGAGTTCTCCATGGCGCGGCGGAAATTGGTTTCGGCAACCAGGGCTTCCTGCGCGCGCTGGCGGCGTCGCGTGTGGCGCCAGGTGGCCAGCAGCAGCCATGCCGTCATCGCGCTGAGCGTGCCCACCAGCCAGAACAGGCCGCTGCCCACCACGCCCAGCGAGGTGCGGTAGGCCTGTGCGCGCAGCACCAGACTGTTGCCCACGGGGGCGACCGGAGCCTCGTCCTCATTGGCCACCGTGCGCCAGCGCAGCAGGTCGGTGGCATTTTGCTTGCGCGGCGTCAGCGGTGTGCCGGCCAGAACCTGGCCCCGGCTGTCGAGCATGGTCATGGCATAGCGGGCCATGATTTCGGTGGGCGTGCCGTAGCGCAGCAGGCTGTCCACGGAATACTCGCCCAGCAGCTCGCCGATGTAGCGGCCGTCCTGCGCCAGCGGCACATGCAGCTGCAGCAGCGGCGCGGCCTCGCCCTTGTGAGCCAGGCCTTGCACATAGATGGGCTGCTGCATCTCGCGCGCGAGCTGGTAGGCCTCCAGGGCGTCACCGGCGCGCAGTACCTCGCGGGGGATACGCAACTGGTCGCTGCTCACGGTGGGGGCGGACTGGCTGGCCAGAATGCGGCGTTGGGAGTCGATCCAGGTGATGGACTGCAGTTCGGGATACTGGCTGATGAGCGCTTCGGCGCGGCTGGCGAAATCGGACTCGGCCAGATCGTGGTTGCTGATGTCGCGCGCCATGCGCATCAGTTGCTCCTGGCGCTCCAGCAGGCGCAGGCGCACGCGCTGCTGGGCATATTCCACGTCGCGGTGCAACGCTTCCTTCTCGCGGTCGATCTCCTCCATGCGCAGATACCAGAACGACGCGACGATGGCGGCCATGAACATCAGTACGGCGGCCAGCGGGGCGAGTGCCGCAAAGCGGTCCTGGCGCGTGGGGGAAAGACTGCGCCACCAGCTGCGCCACCAGCGCACTGGCGCGGCCACGCCTGCCATGGGGGCAGGGCTGTGCGGGCCGTGCTCGGAAGGGGAGGATTGCATGCGCCCAGTGTAGGGGAGAGTCTGACTGTTTTTAAGGAGTATTGGAGTCGCCACGCAGGCGCTTCGGCGACGTTCTTTGGGGTCTTCACTGTATGTGCGTTTGCAGCAAAATTTCAAATTATGAAATCAAAAAGCACCATTTGAAATTCGAAAAAAGTATGCGACACTCGCCGAGCATTGAGGCAGTGAATCGGTATCTTCAAGTTCGCCAGACAGGGTCTGTGCCGCGCAAGGCGTGGTGAACTACCCGCCTGCGATGGCGCGCTGCGCCGCTCACTGGTTCGACCCCAAGACGCTACCTTCTGCAAGGAGACATTCCCATGACAGCTCAGACTGACCCGCAAGGCAATGCAGGCGTTCCCGCCGGCCTGGACCAACAAGAATCGCGCGAATGGATGGACGCACTGTCGGCCGTCATCGATCGTGAAGGCGCCGAATATGCGCACAAGCTGATCGAGGACCTGCTCGAACATGCACGCCAGAACAGCGTGGACATGCCCTTCTCGGCTAACACCGGCTACGTGAACACCATCGAGGCCTCGCAGGAAGCGCGCTGTCCCGGCAACCTGGAAATCGAAGGCCGCCTGCGCGCCTACATGCGCTGGAACGCCATGGCCATGGTGGTCAAGGCCAACCGCCTGCACCCACCCGAAGGCGGTGACCTGGGTGGCCACATCGGCTCCTTCGCTTCGCTGGCCAACATGTTTGCGGCCGGCTTCAACCACTTCTGGCACGCCGAAAACGAAAACCACGGTGGCGACTGCCTGTACATCCAGGGCCACGTCTCGCCCGGCATCTATGCCCGCGCCTATCTGGAAGGCCGCATCTCCGAAGAGCAGCTGCTGAACTTCCGCCAGGAAGTGGACGGCAAGGGCCTGTCGAGCTACCCGCACCCCAAGCTGATGCCCGAGTTCTGGCAGTTCCCCACGGTGTCCATGGGCCTGGGCCCGCTGATGGCCATCTACCAGGCGCGCTTCCTCAAGTACCTGCACGCCCGCGGCATTGCCGACACCGAAAACCGCAAGGTCTGGGTCTTCTGCGGCGACGGGGAAATGGACGAGGTCGAGTCGCTGGGTGCGATCTCCCTGGCCGCCCGCGAAAAGCTGGACAACCTGATCTTCGTGATCAACTGCAACCTGCAGCGCCTGGACGGTCCGGTGCGCGGCAACGGCAAGATCATCCAGGAACTCGAGGGCGAGTTCCGCGGCTCCGGCTGGAACGTCATCAAGCTGCTGTGGGGCAAGGGCTGGGACGAGCTGCTGGCCAAGGACAAGGACGGCGTGCTTAAGAAGATCATGGCCGAGTGCAACGACGGCGACTACCAGTCGTTCAAGGCCAATGACGGCGCCTACGTGCGCAAGAACTTCTTCGGCCGCGATCCGCGCGCGCTGAAGATGGTCGAGCACATGAGCGACGACGAGATCTGGAACCTGCGCCGCGGCGGCCACGATTCGCAGAAGGTCTATGCGGCCTTCCATGCGGCCAACTCGCACAAGGGCCAACCCACCGTGCTGCTGGTCAAGACCGTCAAGGGCTTCGGCATGGGCAAGATCGGTGAAGGCAAGAACACCGTTCACCAGACCAAGAAGCTGGGCGACGAGGACATCAAGGCCTTCCGCGACCGCTTCAACATCCCGATTCCCGACAGCCAGATCGCCGACCTGCCTTTCTACAAGCCGGCTGACGACACGCCGGAAATGCGCTACCTGCACGAGCGCCGCAAGGCCCTGGGCGGCTACCTGCCGCACCGCCGCGTCAAGGCCAGCGAGCAGTTCACGGCGCCTGCGCTGGACACCTTCAAGGCCATCCTCGAAGCCACGCCCGAAGGCCGTGAGATCTCGACCACGCAGGCCTATGTGCGTTTCCTGACGCAGCTGCTGCGCGACAAGGAAATCGGCCCGCGCGTCGTGCCCATCCTGGTGGACGAGGCACGTACCTTCGGCATGGAAGGCCTGTTCCGCCAGATCGGCATCTACAACCCCGCTGGACAGCAGTACACCCCGGTCGACAAGGACCAGGTGATGTACTACCGCGAGGACAAGGCCGGCCAGATCCTGCAGGAAGGCATCAACGAAGCCGGTGGCATGAGCAGCTGGATCGCGGCAGCCACGAGCTACAGCACAAGCAACCGGATCATGATCCCGTTCTATGTGTACTACTCGATGTTCGGCTTCCAGCGCATCGGTGACCTGGCCTGGGCGGCCGGCGACATGCAGGCGCGCGGTTTCCTGCTGGGCGGCACCTCGGGCCGCACCACGCTGAACGGCGAAGGACTGCAGCACGAAGACGGCCACAGCCACATCCTGGCCAACACCATTCCCAACTGCGTGAGCTACGACCCGACCTTCGCCCACGAAGTCGCCGTGATCATGCAGGACGGCCTGCGCCGCATGGTGCAGGAGCAGGAAAACGTCTTCTACTACATCACGCTGCTCAACGAGAACTACGCCATGCCCGGCCTCACGCCCGGCACCGAGCAGCAGATCATCAAGGGCATGTACCTGTGCAAGCCCGGCCAGAAGGTGCCGGAAAGCGGCCTGCGCGTGCAGCTGCTGGGATCGGGCACCATCCTGCGCGAATCCTTCTTCGCCCAGGAACTGCTGCTGGCCGACTGGGGCATTGCCGCCGACGTGTGGAGCTGCCCCAGCTTCAACGAACTTACCCGCGACGGCCAGGAAGCCGACCGCTGGAACCTGCTGCATCCGCTGGAAACGCAGAAGGTGCCCTTCGTCACGCAGCAGCTGCAGTCGCACAATGGCCCGGTGATCGCATCCACCGACTACATGAAGGCCTACGCCGAGCAGATCCGCCCCTACATGCCCAAGGGCCGCACCTACAAGGTGCTGGGCACCGACGGCTTCGGCCGTTCGGACTTCCGCCGCAAGCTGCGCGAGCACTTCGAGGTGGACCGCCACTACATCGTGGTCGCCGCACTGCGCGCGCTGGCCGAAGAAGGCAAGATCAACGCCACCACCGTGGCCGAGGCGATCGCCAAGTACGGCATCAAGGCCGACAAGATCAACCCGCTGCACGCCTGAGTAAGAACGGGAGACACCTATGGCATTGGTAGACATTCAAGTTCCGGACATCGGCGATTTCGATGAAGTCGGTGTGATCGAAGTGCTGGTCAAGGCCGGCGACCAGATCAAGGCCGAGCAATCGCTGATCACCGTCGAGTCCGACAAGGCATCGATGGAGATTCCGTCCAGCCACGCCGGCGTGCTCAAGGAGCTGCGCGTGAACCTGGGCGACAAGGTCAAGCAAGGCAGCATCATTGCCGTGATCGAGACCGCAGACGCTGCGGCACCGGCACCGGCACCCGCAGCTGCTGCCCCGGCTCCCGTGGCTGCGCCTGCATCTGCTGCGCCTGCGCCGGCCGCTGCTCCCGCTGCCGCGCCTGCGGCCTCGGGCGCCGCCACGCAGATCGACATCAAGATTCCCGACATCGGCGACTTCAAGGACGTGGCCGTAATCGAGATGCTGGTCAAGGTCGGCGACACCGTGACGGCAGAGCAATCGCTGTTCACCGTCGAATCCGACAAGGCCTCGATGGAAATCCCGTCGCCAGCGGCCGGCACCATCACGGCGCTGACGCTCAAGATCGGCGACACGGTCAATGTGGGCGACGTGGTCGGCCAGATGAGCGTGCAGGGCGCTGCCGCGCCTGCAGCCCAGGCTGCGGCCCCGGCACCTGCTGCTGCAGCCCCTGCACCGGCAACCGCTGCCCCGGCCGCTGCAGCTCCGGTGGCTGCCGCTGCAGCATCGGCTCCTGCCGCTGCACCTGCACACAACCCCACCGTGGCGCCCACGGGCAAGCTGCCCCATGCATCGCCCTCGGTACGCAAGTTCGCCCGCGAACTGGGTGTGCCGCTGGACGAGGTCAAGGGCTCGGGCAACAAGGGCCGCATCACGGCCGACGACATCCAGGCTTTCACCAAGTCCGTCATGGCCGGTGCCGTGCAGACCAAGGCCCAGGCTGCGGCGGCTCCCAAGGGCGGCTCCGGCGGCGGCGCCGGCCTGGACCTGCTGCCCTGGCCCAAGGTGGACTTCGCCAAGTTCGGCCCGGTCGAGCGCAAGGACCTGTCGCGCATCAAGAAGATCAGCGGCGCCAACCTGTCGCGCAACTGGGTCATGATCCCCCACGTCACCAACAACGACGAGGCCGACATCACCGACCTGGAAGCTTTCCGCGTCTCCACCAACAAGGAGAACGAGAAGAGCGGCGTCAAGGTGACCATGCTGGCCTTCGTGATCAAGGCGGTGGTCGCGGCGCTCAAGAAGTTCCCGGAGTTCAACGCCTCGCTGGACGGCGACACCCTTGTCTACAAGCAGTACTTCCACATCGGCTTCGCGGCAGACACGCCCAATGGCCTGGTGGTGCCCGTGCTGCGCGATGCCGACAAGAAGGGCATCCTGCAGATCAGCCAGGAAATGGGCGAGCTGGCCAAGAAGGCCCGCGACGGCAAGCTTGGCGCTGCCGACATGCAGGGCGGCTGCTTCTCGATCTCGTCGCTGGGCGGCATCGGCGGCACGAACTTCACCCCCATCATCAACGCCCCGGAAGTGGCCATCCTCGGCCTGTCCAAGGGCCAGATGAAGCCCGTGTGGGACGGCAAGCAGTTCGTGCCGCGCCTGACGCTGCCGCTGTCGCTGTCCTATGACCACCGTGTCATCGATGGTGCCTCGGCCGCGCGCTTCAATGCCTTCCTGGGCCAAGTGCTGGCGGACTACCGCCGCATCCTGCTGTAAACGGAGGCCCGACACATGGCAATCATCGACATCAAGGTGCCCGATATCGGCGACTTCGCCGAAGTGGGCGTGATCGAACTGCTGGTCCAGCCCGGCGATACCGTGGCGAAGGACCAGTCCCTGATCACCGTGGAGTCCGACAAGGCTTCCATGGAGATTCCTTCCAGCCACGCCGGCGTGGTCAAGGAACTCAAGGTGCAGCTCGGCGACAAGGTCGCCGAGGGCTCCGTGGTCCTGACGCTGGAGGCTGCCGGCGAGGCGGCCGCTGCGCCCCAGGCTGCCGCTGCGGCTCCAGCGGCCCCGGCCCCTGCTCCTGCGGCAGCCAGCTACGCTGGTGGCGCGGCCGACTATGACTGCGACGTGGTCGTGCTTGGCGGTGGCCCCGGCGGCTACTCTGCCGCCTTCCGCGCAGCCGACCTGGGCCTGAACGTGGTCCTCGTCGAGCGCTACAAGACCCTCGGCGGCGTCTGCCTGAACGTGGGCTGCATTCCCTCGAAGGCGCTGCTGCACGTGGCGGCCGTCGTGGACGAGGTCAAGCATCTGGAAGTGGCAGGCGTCAAGTTCGGCGCGCCCGAGGTCAACATCGACCAGCTGCGCGGCCACAAGGACAAGGTCATCGGCAAGCTGACCGGCGGCCTGGGCCAGATGGCCAAGATGCGCAAGGTCACCGTGGTGCGCGGCTACGGCAACTTCGTCGGCGCCAACCACCTGGAAGTGGAAGAGACCACGGGCGATGGCCAGGAAAAGACTGGCAGCAAGAAGATCGTGCAGTTCAAGCGCGCCATCATTGCCGCCGGCAGCCAGGCCGTGCACCTGCCCTTCATGCCCAAGGACCCGCGCGTGGTGGACTCCACCGGTGCGCTGGACCTGGCCAGCGTGCCCAAACGCATGCTGATTCTGGGTGGCGGCATCATCGGCCTGGAAATGGGCACCGTCTACTCCACGCTGGGCGCGCGCCTGGACGTGGTGGAGATGATGGATGGCCTCATGCAGGGCGCCGACCGCGACCTGGTCAAGGTCTGGCAGAAGATGAACGCGCCGCGCTTCGACAACATCATGGTCAACACCAAGACCGTGGGTGCCGAAGCCACGCCCGAAGGCATCAAGGTCAGCTTTGCGCCTGCCAAGGACGGCATCACCGTGCCCGAGCCCCAGGTCTACGACTTGGTGCTGCAGGCCGTGGGCCGCACGCCCAACGGCAAGAAGATCGCTGCCGAGAAGGCCGGCGTGGCCGTCACGGACCGCGGTTTCATCGAAGTCGACATCCAGATGCGCACCAACGTGCCCCACATCTTCGCCATCGGCGACGTGGTGGGCCAGCCCATGCTGGCGCACAAGGCCGTGCACGAGGCCCATGTGGCCGCCGAAGTCATCGCCGGTGAACTGCAGGGCAACAAGGAGCTGGCCGCCAGCGCCTTCAATGCCCGTGTGATCCCCAGCGTGGCCTACACCGACCCGGAAGTGGCGTGGGTGGGCCTGACCGAGGACCAGGCCAAGGCCCAGGGCATCAAGGTCAAGAAGGGGGTCTTCCCCTGGACGGCATCGGGCCGCGCCATTGCCAATGGCCGCGACGAAGGCGTCACCAAGCTGCTGTTCGACGACAGCCCCGAGGCGCATGGCCATGGCCGCATCCTGGGCGGCGGCATCGTCGGCACGCATGCAGGCGACATGATCGGCGAAATCGCGCTGGCCATTGAAATGGGTGCCGACGCCGTGGACATCGGCAAGACCATCCATCCTCACCCCACGCTGGGCGAGAGCCTGGGCATGGCGGCTGAGGTGGCGCACGGCTCCTGCACGGACCTGCCGCCGCAGCGCAAGTAAGCGCAACGCCCGGCCTTCGGAACGGGCAAGGACACAAAGGCAGCTTCGGCTGCCTTTGTGCTTTGGGGGGTAGTACGGGTCGCAGGCCGGCTCAGGCCTGGGAGCGCAGCCACTGCAGCAACTGCGCGTGCACGCCATTCGGTGCAGGCGGGGCAGGGGACAGCAGGCAATAGCGCGATCCATCCTCCACAAAGCCCATGGGCGCCGCCAGCACGCCGCTGGCAATGTCGTCGCGCACCAGTTGCCAGGGGCCTATGGCCACGCCCATTCCGGCCACGGCAGCCTGGAGCGTGAAATAGAAATGTTCGAACTGCAGCTGCGGTCCCGAGGGCTGGGGCTGGCCGCTGTACTCGGCCCAGGTGGCCCAGGCGCCAGGGCGCGTGCGGCTTTGCAGCAAGGGCGCATCGGCGCGCAGCCTGGGCGTGTGCTCTTGCGCGGGGCGGTCGCACCATTGCGCCAGGCGATCGGGCCGGCAGACCGGGCCTATGCGCTCTGCGAACAGCGTTTCGGCATGGCAGCCTGCGGGAAGGGCGAAATCGTCGCGTCGTATGGCCAGGTCGATCCCGTCCGCAAACGAGAACGGGCCACCGCCGGCCACCAGGTGCAGTTGCAGCTCGGGATGCATTTGCTGGAACTGTGGCCAGCGCGGAATCAGCCAGCGCATCAGCAAGGTGGGTTCGCAGGACAGCACCCAGCGGCGCGCATGCCGCGCGCGTGCGCGCAACTCCTGCGTCGCCTGGCGCATGCGCTCCAGGCCTTCATGCACGGCCTGTGCGAGATGGCGCCCAGCGTCGGTCAGGAAGACGCGGCGGCTGCGGCGGTCAAACAGGGTCACGCCCAGATCGTCTTCCAGCAGGCGCACGGCCCGGCTGATGGCGCCGTGGGTCAGATGCAACTCTTCAGCCGCCTTGCTGAAGTTCTCCCGCCGGGCGGCTGCTTCGAAGCAGCGCAGGGCCTGCAACGACGGCAGCCGCTTGCTGGGAGTCTGTGAATTGAGTTCACTAACTGTGTCAGAAAACATCGTTATGTATTTTCATGGAAGGCCAATACTATCCCGCGTTGCACTGAGTCGAACGGAGAATGCATGACCGAATGGATAGCTGTAGTCACCATTACCTTGCTGGCCGTGATCAGCCCCGGGGCGGATTTCGCCATGGTCACGCGCAACAGCCTGCTGCGCTCGCGCCGCGCGGGCATGCTCACGGCGCTGGGCATAGGCCTGGGCGTGCTGGTCCATGTCAGCTATACCTTGCTTGGTGTGGGGTTGCTGATGCAGCAGGCCACCTGGCTGTTCGATGTGGTCAAGCTGCTGGGTGCAGCCTATCTGATCTATCTGGGCGTGAACATGCTGCGCAGCCGGCCGGACGGAGAAATGGCCAGCCAGCCGGCTGCCGTACTGTCCGACATGGCGGCGCTGCGCACGGGCTTTCTGACGAATGCGCTCAATCCCAAGACCACGGTGTTTGTGGTGAGCCTGTTCCTGCAGATCGTGGGGCAGGACACATCTCTGGCCACGCAACTGGCGTACGGCGGGTTCATCTCGCTGGCCCATGTGGGTTGGTTTTGCATCGTGGCGCTGTGCTTTTCCGCGCAGCGGGTTCGTGCCCGGCTGCTGGCCGTACGGCACTGGATAGACCGGGCCTTTGGCGGCATGTTGGTGGGCTTCGGTGTGTTGCTGGCCAGTGCCAAGCTGAGGCTGTGATGCCATGAAGGCCTGACAGGAATCGGTGGGGGAGGACGGGCAAAAGGCCGCAGCGCATGCGGCCTCTGCCCGGCATGCAAGGCCTGCGAGGTGCCATGGGGTGCCTCGCAGGCCAAGCTGTTTCTGGGGCAGCGGAAATGCCTGGCCGCGCAGCTGGAGCGCCTCACCTGGGCGTTCCAGTGCCACGGGCTATGTCGAATGCGCTGCCGATGCCCGCTGCCGCAAGCCGGTTGGTGGGCAGATGCCAGGGGCGCTGCTTGCGGGCGCCGCTTGGCCTATGCTTTCGATACTTCACACATCACCCACAGGGCGCACGGCATGTGCCCCCAGGAAACCGCATCCAATGGAAACAACAAGGCAGGGGGTGCATCCCTCATGGATCGTCGTGATGGCCGGCGTCAGCGCGGCCCTGCATGTAGGCAAGCTGCCGCCGGCCGTGCCGGTGCTGCAGCAGCAGCTGGGCGTGTCCCTGCTGCAGGCCGGCTTTCTGCTTTCCACCGTGCAGGTGGCCGGCATGCTGCTGGGCTTGGTGGTGGGCCTGGGGGCTGACCGCTGGGGACTGCGGCGCAGCATGCTGGCGGGCCTGCTGTTGATGGCGGGTGCCAGCGCACTGGGCGCCATCGCCACGGGTTTTGCACCGTTGCTGGCCCTGCGCGCCGTGGAAGGACTGGGCTTTCTGCTGGTCGCCATGCCCGGGCCAGGCCTGATTCGCCGCTGCGTGGCGCCGCACGATCTGAGCGCGCGCATGGGCTGGTGGGGCACCTACATGCCGCTGGGCAGTGCCATCGGCTTGCTGCTGGGTCCCTGGGTGATGGCCTGGGCTTCCTGGCCGCTGTGGTGGCTGCTTCTGGGGCTGGTCTCTGCCCTGGCTTGCGCCGCCGTGTGGTACGGCGTGCCGGCAGACGGCCCGAAGGCACCCGTTGGCACGTCGGCGGCTGGTGGGGGGTGGCGTCCGCGCCTGGCGCTGACTTTGCGCAGCCCTGGCCCCTGGTGCGTGGCGCTGGGCTTTGCCGTGTATTCGGGACAGTGGATGGCCGTCATCGGCTTTCTTCCCACGGTCTATGCCGAGGCGGGCCTGGGAGCGGCGTTGTCGGGCACGCTGACGGCCGTGGTGGCGCTGGCCAACATGGTGGGCAATGTGGCATCGGGCCGTCTGCTGCAAGGCGGCTGGAGCGCATCGCGGGCGCTGCGCCTGGGCTTCGGCTGCATGGCGTTGTGCGCGCTGCTGGCCTATGTGCAATGGCAAGGCCAGCCGTTGGCACCTCTGTGGCTGCGCTTTGCTGCGGTAGTTGTGTTCTCGGCAGCGGGGGGACTGATTCCGGGCACGCTGTTTTCCATGGCCGTGCGGCTTGCCCCCGATGAGTCCACTGTTTCGACCACGGTGGGCTTCATGCAGCAATGGTCCAGCGTGGGCCAGTTTGCAGGGCCGCCTCTGGTGGCGGCCGTGGCAGTGCAGGCGGGCGGATGGCAGTGGACCTGGGTGGTGACGGCGGCCATGTGCGCCATCGGCTGGTGGCTGGCCGGCGCCATTGCCCGCATCAGCGCGGCGCCTGCAAGGCAGCGCGAACGCGCTGCCGCCTGATCACGCGTCGCGCGAACCTGTGAGCGCCTTCAGGGCCTCTTCCATCTGTCGTGCGTGGTCCAGCGCGGGCAGCCAGGCCTCAGGCAGCGGTTGGGTGGGCGCCTGGGGGGCCGAGGCGGCCAACCTGGCCAGGGCGTCGTCGGGCTGCAGGGCCACCACGTTGCCATTGGCGGCCAGTTGCCGGCAGGCTTCGATCAGCCATTCACAGTGCAGGACGATGGCGCGCGGCATGAGGCCGCTGTCATGCGACATTCCGCGCACCAGGCTTTCGCCCAGCAGCAGCGCGCTGGCGTACAGGCGCACGGCATGGCGGTCGTAGCGCGCCGTGACGGTCTGCAGTGCCGCGCCACCCAGGCGTCCGCGCACGGACCAGCGGCTGGCGCTTTGCGCCTCCGCCATGGCGGTGCGCAGCGCGCTCAGCGCATCGCTGCTGCGCGTGAGCTGGCCCAGTGCCACGGTGGCGTCGGGTGTGTCGTGGGTGGCGGTGGCACGCAGCGTGGCGTCCAGCCCGTCGGCCAGCTGGCCCAGCAACGCGCTTGCCGAACGTGATACGGCACGCAGCGGATTGGCCGTGAAGATGACCTGGCTGAACATCAGGCCCACGCCTGCGCCGACCAGCACGTCGACCAGCCGGGTTTCGCCCGCCGCGCTGGGCCCCATGCTGAGGACCAGCACCACGGAAACGCCGGCCTGTATCGGAACCACAGGCGGCTGCCCCAGCATGGCGGCCAGCGACAGCGCGACCAGCGAGGCCAGGCTCAGCCGCAGCAGGGGAATGGTGTCGGGCAGCAGCCAGGCCAGTTCGCCGACGATGATGCCGATGGCGCAGCCCAGCACCAGGCCCCAGGTTTGCTTGAGATGGCTGGGCAGGCCGGGCGCCAGGCAGACCAGGGCGGTGACGGCGGCAAAGACGGGTCTGGGGTGGCCCAGCAGGTAGTGGGACAGTTCCCAGGCCAGCATGGCGCCCAGCGAGGCGGCGATGGCATCGCGCAGCGCCAGCCGCAGGCGGCCTGGCGCCGCGGCCATGCCGCTCTTGAGTGGTCCAGTGGTTGTTTTTGCTTTTGATTTTCGCCAGCGCACGAAGATGGTCCCTCCAGCTTGCGAAATCCAGGTTCGCAAATGCCCAAAAGCATAGCGGCCGATGCAGGGCAGGAGTGCAGGAAAGAGGCTTCTTGCTTGTAAGAAAGCAGCCCGTGCGAGGCGTGTTCAGCCGTGCCTGAGCAGGCCTTCGATGAAGCTCCATTCCTCGGGCGTGACCGGCGTGATCGACAACCGATTGCCCTTTTGCAGCACACGCATCTGCGCCAGTTCAGGATGCGCGCGCAGCTCGGCAATCTGCAGCGTGCGTGTCTTGCGCAGCGCCTGCACGTCCAGCGTGAGCCAGCGCGGCTTGTCGGGAGAAGACTTGGGGTCGTAGTACGGGCTGGCCGGGTCGAACTGCGAGGCGTCGGTGCGCAGATTGCCGGCAATGCGGGCGATGCCGTAGATGCCGGGCTCGGCGCAGCTGGAATGCCAGTACAGCACCCCGTCGCCGACCTGCATGGCATCACGCATGAAGTTGCGCGCCTGGTAGTTGCGCACCCCGTCCCAGGCAATGGTGGCCTGCGGCGCGGCCAGCGCATGGTCTATGGAGTATTCGTCGGGCTCGTTCTTCATGAGCCAGAACTGGCGGGCGGAGGGTGTGGGGGCTGCAGTCATGCAACGATTGTGGCAAATCCCCGGACGCCGTGGCGGCGTTCTGCGCGCGGCGGCAGGAGTGTGTCAGGGGCTGGACAATGGCCTTCAGCCGGGCGCCTTTCCCATGCCCGCGAACCACAGGAATCCTGCATGTCCGACCGCTCCACCTATGTCCCGCCCGCCGTATGGCAGCCTGCGCCCTCGGGCGGCACCTTCGCCAACATCAACCGCCCGGTCGCCGGGCCGACCCACGACAAGACACTGCCGGTGGGGCAGCAGCCTCTGCAGCTGTATTCGCTGGCCACGCCCAACGGCGTGAAGGTCACCATCATGCTGGAGGAGCTGCTGGCGCTGGGCCATGGCGGCGCCGAGTACGACGCCTGGCTGATCCGCATCAGCGATGGCGACCAGTTCTCCAGCGGCTTTGTCGAGGTCAACCCCAATTCCAAGATTCCCGCGCTGGTGGACCGCAGCGTGGAGCCGCCGGTGCGCGTGTTCGAGTCGGGCTCCATCCTGCTGTACCTGGCCGAGAAGTTTGGCGCGCTGCTGCCTGCCGAGCCCGCTGCACGCACCGAGACGCTGAACTGGCTGTTCTGGCAGATGGGATCGGCGCCTTACCTGGGCGGCGGCTTCGGTCATTTCTATGCCTATGCTCCCGAAAAGTTCGAGTACCCGATCAACCGGTTCACCATGGAAACCAAGCGCCAGCTGGACGTGCTCAATCGCCAGCTGGCCGAGCACGCCTTCATTGCGGGAGAGCACTACAGCATTGCCGACATCGCCATCTGGCCCTGGTATGGCGCACTGGTGCTCAACGAGGTGTACGGCGCGGCCGAGTTCCTGGCGGCCCATGAGTACACGCATGTGATGCGCTGGGCCCGCGAGATTGCCCAACGGCCGGCGGTGGTGCGCGGCCGCCGCGTCAATCGCACCTGGGGAGACGAGGCCACCCAGGTGCCGGAGCGCCACCGCGCCTCGGACCTGGGCTGATCGCCATTTACTGGGAGCGGCCCCAGGGGCCGCGGTCCGGCTGGCGCCAAAAGCGCGGGCGCTTGCCGGATGGCTGGGCCCCGGGCTCGCCCTCGCCCTCGCCCTTGCCTTTGCCCTTGCCTTTGCCCTTGCCGTGCTCATGCAATTGCTTGCCGGTCTGCTCGACCTTGCGGGCCGTGCGTTCCAGCTGCGTGGGCAGATGCGAGGGAATGTCGAGCTCCGCCTGCTCGACCACGCGAATGCAGTCCTGGATGTGGCGCTCTCCCAGGTAGCGCAGCGTGGCGTAGCCCAGGGCGGCCGCTGCAGCCTGGCCGGCCAGCGGCACGTACTTTGCCGCTTGGGTTGCCGTCATGCGCATGCCGGCAGCGCGTGCCAGGCGCACCACCATGTCGCGCGTGATCAGCTTGCCGATCAGTACCGAGCCGACCATGGCCACGGCCTTTTGCACCTGCTCGCGCTTGCCGGGGTCCAGCCTGTCCAGCTGTTCGGGCGTGAGGCCGAACTCACGGTTGATGCGCGGCAGCAGGCGCGCCAGCAGGGCTGCGTCAACCAGCCAGTCCAGCCCCGGGATCGGCAGGCTGCTGGCTGCGGCTCCCACCAGCGCACGCCGGTGCAGCAGCTTGCGCGCGCTCTCTGCGGCCTGCGCCACATCGTGGCGCGGTGGTGGAGGGGGAGGGGTCTTGTCCGATGTGCGAAAGATCATGCGTGCCAGTGGGTCCGGGGCAGATGTCGATCAGGAGAATGCGCCAGCCGGAGGAGGCGGCTGGCGCCGGTGCGGTCAGCGTGCGCTCTTGCTGCGCACCAGGCTGTAGATGAAGAGGATGACGATGGCGCCAACGATGGAGGCGATCCAGCCAGCGGGCTGACCGGCTTCATACCAGCCCATGGCGACACCGACATAGCTGGCAAGAAACGATCCTGCCACACCAAGCAGGATGGTCATGATCCAGCCAAGGCTGTCGTCGCCGGGTTTGAGTGCGCGCGCCAGCAGGCCAACGACCAGGCCAACGATGAGGGTGCCAATCAAGGACATCATGCTTTTCTCCGAACTGAAGCTTCCATGCCGCGACTCTAGGGCCCGGCGCATGCCGGCCCTGTCGGACAGCGTCTCAACCTGGGACGAAGGCAGTGCAGTGCCCTGAAAAACAAAACGCCTGCATCTGCAGGCGCCTGGACTGGGGGAGGGCAGACAGCCCGCCGTGGTTACTGCAGCTGGCTTGCCTGCATCTGCATGGCCAAGGCAGCCTTGCTGGCATCCAGGCCCAGGCCGTCGGAGTCCTGCACGCGACGGGCGCCATCGAAGCGGCGGGCCCAGTAGGCGCTTTGCATGCTTTCCACGCGCACCTGTGCACCGGTGCGGGGGGCATGAATGAAGTTGCCGTCGCCGACATAGATGCCGACGTGGCTGAAGGCGCGGCGCATGGTGTTGAAGAACACCAGATCGCCGGGCTTGAGTTCGTTCTTGTCGATTTTTTCCGTGGCCTGTGCCTGCTGGTCAGCGCGACGCGGCAGGACCTTGCCCAGGGTCTCGGAGTAGATGGCACGGACAAAGCCGCTGCAGTCGAAGCCGGTCTCGGCACTGTTGCCGCCGCGACGGTAGGGAACGCCGATGAAGCCCATGGCGGTCACGACCAGGTCGGAGGTCTTTTCGGCGACGCTCTGTCGTGCTTCCTTGACGAAGTCGGAAGTGCGCTCCGCCATGTGGTGGCGGGCTTCGCGCAGCTGCGAGATGAGGCTGCGGTTGACCAGCAGCTGGTTCATATCGTCGTCACGCAGCTCGGGCGGAGCCGCGTGTGCAGTGGCGCTGACGAACAGGAGTGCGATAAGCCATCGGGACATGGGGCGCGAGATTACCACGCAAAAACGTAGGACAAATTCGATAAGACCCCCGAAGGCCCGGGTTTTTGAGCCACCTCAGGAATCGCCGGCGCCCGGCGGTGATGGCCCCCAAGCTGCGACAATAGCGGGCTGTCCTGTTTTCCGATAAGAAGGGCGGCCCGCGCCGCCTCGTATTCCAAGAAAGATCCGCCATGCTGCTTGAAGCCTCCGACTCCCAGCTTGTACTCGTCGATTACCAGGAGCGCCTGATGCCGGCCATCTTCGAGGGCCCGGCAGTCCTGGCCAATGCCGTGAAACTGGCTCGTCTGGCGCATCTGGTGGAAGTGCCGGTGTTCGGCACCGAACAGAACCCCTCGCGCCTGGGTGCCAACGATGCCCAACTGCGCGCGCTGTGCGACAGGACACTGTCCAAGATGCATTTCAGCGCCGTGTCCGAAGGACTGGGCGAGTGGCTGCGTCCGCCTGCACGTCCCCAGGGCGGCAATGCGCGCAGCCTGCCCAAGCACCTGCAAAAGCCCCAGCAGCAGGCGCCCGAGCGCAGCATGGTGGTGATTGCCGGCTGCGAAGCCCATGTCTGCCTGCTGCAGACGGCGCTGGAACTGCTGGAAGACGAGTTCGACGTCTGGGTCGTCACCGATGCCTGCAGCTCGCGCACCGAGCGCAACCGCGATGCTGCCTTCGATCGCCTGGCCGGCGCGGGTGCCGAACTGGTGACCACGGAGATGGTGGCCTTCGAGTGGCTGCGCAGCTGCGAGCACCCGGCCTTCAAGGATCTGCTGGCCCTGGTCAAGTAAGCGGCTGAAGCGATGGTTTTCCGTCGAGGCGCCTGCACGGCGCCTTTTTTTTACGCCCGTCGCAAGGCGGGGCCATGAAAGACGAATGGGACGGAGGGGGCCGGCCCGGGTCGCTGTGCAGGATTTGTCAGCTTTGGGCAAGCGCATTATGAATAATTATGAATTCAGAAGCCGCCAATCCATGACAACGACAGGAGACAGACAATGGCCCCGCGTTTCGACGATTTCCACCGCCGCTCCATCCAGGAGCGCGATGCCTTCTGGGCCGAGCAGGCCGGCCGCATCGACTGGCATGTGCCGCCCCAGCGCATCTGCGACTATGACAACTCGCCGTTCGCCAGGTGGTTCGTGGGCGGCCAGACCAATCTTTGCCACAACGCCGTGGACCGGCACCTGGCCGAGCGCGCCGACCAGAATGCGCTGATCGCCATCTCCACCGAGACCGGCACCGAGAAGGTCTATACCTACCGCGAACTGCATGCCGAGGTGCAGCGCATGGCCGCCGTGCTGCAGTCGCTGGGCGTGCAAAAGGGCGACCGCGTCCAGATCTACATGCCCATGATTGCCGAGGCGGCCTTTGCCATGCTGGCCTGCGCGCGGCTGGGTGCCATCCATTCGGTGGTGTTCGGCGGCTTTGCGTCGGCGGCGCTGGCCTCGCGCATCGACGATGCCGAGCCCAAGGTCATCATCAGTGCCGACGCGGGCTCGCGTGGCGGGCGCGTCGTGGCCTACAAGCCTTTGCTGGACGAGGCCCTGCAACTGGCCAGCCACAAGCCAGCTGCCGTGCTCATCGTGGACCGTGGCCTGGCGCCTGCACCCATGCGCGCCGGCCGCGACCACGACTGGACCAGCCTGCGTGCCCTGCACGCCGACGCCCAGGTCGCCTGCACCTGGGTGGAATCCACCGACCCCAGCTACACGCTCTACACCAGCGGCACCACGGGGCGCCCCAAGGGCGTGCAGCGCGACACGGGCGGCTACACGGTGGCGCTGGCTGCCAGCATGCCGCTGATCTTCGGGGCCGAGGCGGGCCAGACCTTTTTCTGCACCAGCGACATCGGCTGGGTCGTGGGGCACAGTTACATCATCTATGGGCCCCTGATCGCGGGCATGGCCACCGTGCTCTACGAGGGCCTGCCCATACGCCCAGACGCGGGCATCTGGTGGAGCATCGTGGAGAAGTACCGGGTCACCCACATGTTCTCGGCGCCCACGGCCATCCGCGTGCTCAAGAAGCACGATGCCGAGTACCTGCACCGCCACGATATCTCCAGCCTCAAGGCGCTGTGGCTGGCCGGCGAGCCGCTGGACGAGCCCACGGCGCAGTGGATCAGCCAGGCCCTGGGCAAGCCCATCATCGATAACTACTGGCAGACCGAGACCGGCTGGCCCATCCTCACGCTGTGCAACGGCGTGGAGCAGCAGACCACGCGCTTTGGCAGCCCGGGCAAGGCCGTCTATGGCTATGACGTCAAGCTGATCGACGAGGCCACGGGCGAGGAGTTGCGCGGCGCCGGGCAAAAGGGCGTGCTGGCCATCGAGGGACCGCTGCCGCCGGGCTGCATGCAGACCGTCTGGCGTGACGACCAGCGCTTCGTCAACACCTACTGGAAGAGCATTCCGGGCCGCATGATCTACAGCACCTTCGACTGGGGCATACGCGACGAGGACGGCTACTTCTTCATCCTGGGCCGTACCGACGACGTGATCAACGTGGCCGGCCACCGCCTGGGCACGCGCGAGATCGAGGAATGCATCTCCGCCCACCCCCATGTGGCCGAAGTCGCCGTGGTCGGCGTGGCCGATGCGCTCAAGGGCCAGGCGGCGCTGGCCTTTGCCGTGCCGCGCACGGCGCTGGAAGGCGAGGCCGAGCGCGCGGCGCTGGAGGCCGACGTGATGAAGCTGGTCGATGCGCGCCTGGGCGCCGTGGCCCGGCCCTCGCGCGTGGTCTTCGTCAGTGCGTTGCCCAAGACGCGCAGCGGCAAGCTGCTGCGCCGTGCCATGCAGGCCGTGGCCGAGGGGCGCGACCCGGGCGACCTCAGCACCATGGAAGATCCGGCCGCGCTCGCCCAGGTGCAGCAGCAGCTGTGAGGCAGGGCACGCGCCGCAGCCGCTTGCAGCCGGGGTGATGTGCGGCGGCGCCCCTGCCTGCCGCGCCTACAAGCCTGCCGCGCCTACAATCGCGCCTTGGGCCGCAGCCGGGCCAGGTCCCCAGGCTGCGGCGCCCTGTTTTCAACCGACGAGAAAGCGTTTTCGACGTGCAGGTCGCATCTTCCATCTTCAAAGCCTATGACATCCGCGGCATCGTGCCGTCCACGCTCAACGAGGAGGTGGCGCTCGGCGTGGGCCGCGCCTTCGGCATGGCGGCCCTGGCGGCCGGCGAGACCGTGGTGGCCGTGGGACGCGATGGCCGCCTGTCGGGCCCCTCGCTGTCCGCGGCGCTGATCGCCGGGCTGACCGAGGTCGGCATCGAGGTGATCGACATCGGCCTGGCCACCACGCCCATGCTGTACTACGCAGCCAGCACGCTGGCGCGCTCGGGCATCCAGGTCACGGGCAGCCACAATCCCAAGGACTACAATGGTTTCAAGATGGTGCTGGCCGGCCGCGCCATCTATGGCGAGGAAATCCAGGCCCTGCGCCGCCGCGTCGAAAGCGATGACTGGACGATCACGGGCACCGGCAGCGTGCGCCGCGCCGATGTGCAGGCCGACTACCAGGCGCGCATCGTGGGTGATGTGAAGCTGGCGCGCCCCATCAAGATCGTGGTGGACTGCGGCAACGGCGTGGCCGGGGCCTCGGCGCCCGGCATCTTCCGCGCCCTGGGCTGCGAGGTGATCGAACTGTTCTCCGAAGTGGACGGTGAATTCCCCAACCACCATCCCGATCCCAGCAAGCCCGAGAACCTGCGCGACGTGATCGAGGCGCTGCGCACCTCGGACGCCGAGTTGGGCCTGGCCTTCGACGGTGACGGCGACCGCCTGGGCATCGTCACCAAGGACGGCCAGAACATCTTCCCCGACCGCCAGATGATGCTGTTTGCCAAGGACGTGCTCTCGCGCGTGCCGGGCGGCAGCATCGTCTACGACGTCAAATGCACGCAGCGCCTGGCGCCCGCCATCCGCGAGGCCGGGGGCGAGCCCGTGATGTTCAAGACCGGGCACTCCCTGGTCAAGGCCCGCATGAAGGAACTGGACGCGCCGCTGGGCGGCGAGATGAGCGGCCACATCTTCTTCAAGGAGCGCTGGTATGGCTTCGATGACGGCACCTACGCGGGCTGCCGCCTGCTGGAGATCGTCAGCCGCGAGGCCGACCCCAGCGCCTTGCTCAACGCGCTGCCCACCAGCTTTTCCACCCCGGAACTGAATGTGGCCTGCGCCGAGGGCGAGCCCCATCGCCTGGCCGCCGAACTGCAGGCCCTGGCCGCCGAGACCTTTGCCGCACCGGCCCAGGTCAGCACCATCGACGGCCTGCGCGTGGACTGGGCCGACGGCTTCGGCCTGATCCGCGCCAGCAACACCACGCCCGTGCTGGTGCTGCGCTTCGAGGGCCAGACCCAGGAGGCGCTGTCGCGCATCGAGACGCAGATGCTGGCGCTGCTGGAGCGCGTCAAGCCCGGCGCGCAGGTTGGCGGTGCCGCGCACTGATTTGCGCGCCAGGCGATGACTTCCCGCTCTCCCACGTCCTGGGCGCGCGCGCTGTACAGCGCCGTGACCTGGGCGGCGCAGCCGCTGCTGCGACGCAAGCTGCTGCGCCGCGCCGAGGCCGAGCCCGTCTATGCCGAGCACATTCCCGAGCGCTTTGGCCGCTACCAGCCGGCCACGCTGGGGCAGGACGGACGCGGCCTGTGGATCTGGATTCATGCCGTATCGCTGGGCGAGACGCGCGCTGCCGCCATCTTGCTGACCGCGCTGCGCGAGCGCCTGCCCGGCATGCGCCTGCTGCTGACCCATGGCACGGCCACAGGCCGCACAGAAGGCCGCCGGCTGCTGCAGTCCGGCGACCTGCAGGTCTGGCAGCCCTGGGATACGCCGGCGGCCGTGCGCCGCTTCGTGCAGCAGTTCAGGCCCGCAGTCGGCGTGCTCATGGAAACCGAGGTCTGGCCCAACCTGGTCGCCATCTGCCGCGAAGAGGGCGTGCCGCTGGCGCTGGCCAATGCGCGGCTCAGCGACAAATCGCTGGGCCAGGCACTGCGCGTGGCGCCGCTGGCGCGGCCCACCTATGCCGCCCTGGCCGCCGCCTGGGCGCAGACCGAGGACGATGCGCAGCGCCTGCGCCTGCTGGGTGCGCCCGTGCGCGGCGTGCTCGGCAACCTGAAATTCGATGCGCGTCCGGACGCTGCGCTGCTGGAGCGCGCCCGGCAATGGAAGTCCGGCCTGTCCCGCCCTGTGGTGCTGCTGGCCAGCAGCCGGGAGGGCGAGGAGGCCATGCTGCTGTCCGCCCTGCGCACGCTGGGGCCTGTGGGCCGGGCCGTGCAATGGCTGGTCGTGCCGCGCCATCCGCAGCGCTTTGACGAAGTGGCGGCGCTGCTGGCTGGCGGCGGCCTGCATGTCTCGCGCCGCAGCCAGTGGGTGGGTGGTCCGCCCTGCGGAGCTGCGGCGGATGACATCGACATCTGGCTGGGTGATTCGCTGGGCGAGATGGCCCTGTACTACGGCCTGGCCGACGCCACGCTCATGGGCGGCAGCTTTGCGCCGCTGGGTGGCCAGAACCTCATCGAGGCCCTGGCCTGCGACTGCCCCGTGGTGCTGGGGCCGCACACCTTCAACTTCAGCGAGGCCTCGGACCTGGCCTGCGAGGCCGGCGCCGCGCTGCGCGCACCCGACCTGGAGCACGGGCTGCGCCTGGCCGTGGACCTGGCCGGGGACCGCCAGTCCCACGCCCATGCCGTGGCCCAGGCGCGCGGCTTTCTGGACCAGCACCGTGGGGCCGCACGGGCCACGGCGCAGGCGGTGGCCGGGCTGGTGCAGCCGCTCTCCTGATCCTCCTGTGCAAGGGGCGCGGGCAGGCAAGACTACGCACCAAAGGGGCTTGTGCCCGTTCAGCGAAAGGGCGACTCAAAGGGGTTGACAAGCGCCACACCAAAATCCGCGAAGTCTCGAATGTTGCGTGTGGCCACGACCAGCCTGTGGCGGATGGCCGTGGCTGCAATCATTGCGTCCTCATACAGCGCATCGGAGCGCCCGTGCATCAGCCTGGCCCAGATCCGAAAGCTCTCGGCATCCATCGGCAGCACGTTGTAGGAGGCGGAGACCAGATCTGCCCAGCGTTCGATTTCCCGGGCCTTCTCAGCATCCTGTTGCCGGGTCAGCTCGATGCCCGCCTGGATTTCGCCCAGGCTGACCGCGGACAGATGGAGCTCCGGCTCAGGCAGGGCTTGAAGCCAGGCCAGGATGGCTCCGTGGGGCCTGGGGCGCCGCAGCTCTGAAATGATGTTGGTGTCCAGCAAATACATTTCTGGCGCACTCAGTTGGCGGGCTCGATGGGCCTGCGGTGCGCCTGGCCGCGCGGCGGGATCAGCAGGTCTGCGCGGCCCGCTTCCGAGAGCAGCAGTTCCTTGAGCGAAGCAGGTTCGGCAGCGGGATGCAGACGGCGCCACTCTTGCATAGGAACGAGCACGGCAGTGTCCGCGCCACGCCGGGTCAACACTTGCGGACCATCGGTCAGGCAGGCTTCGAGAAGCTCGTTGAAGTGGTCTTGGGCATCTTGTACAGGCCAGGATTTCATGATTGCACTCCTTCGCTCACGGGTTACAGGCCCAGTCTAGTTCCTGGACTGTTGGCTCTGCAATCCTGGGCCCATGCACGCATCAAGGGCCCGATCCTTCCTGCAGCACGGGCAGGCTCACACTCGCCAGCAGCCCTCCATCCTCCGCACTGAGCAGCTCGATGCTGCCGCCGTGCCGCTCGGTCACGGTCCTGGCGATGGCCAGGCCCAGGCCGCTGCCGCTTTGGCTCTGGTCGGGTACGCGGAAGAAGCGGTCGAAGACACGCTGGCGCCAGGCCTCGGCAATGCCCGGGCCACGGTCGCGCACCTGGAGCACGGCCTGGTCGCCCTGGCGCTGCAGGCGCACGCTGATGGTGGCGTGCGCTGGGCTGTATTTGATGGCGTTGTCCACGAGGTTGTCGATCAGCGAGACCAGGCCTTCGCGTTCGCCCATCACGCTCAGTGGCTCGCTGGCTTCCAGGGCCAGTTCCACCGGGCGGCGGCAGGCCAGGGCGTCGAGTGCGGCGAGCCGGTCTTCCAGCAGCAGGTCCAGGCGCAACGGCTGCATGGCCATGCCGGGCGCTTCGGTCTCGCTGCGCATGAGCTGCAGCAGCTGGGCCACCATGCGGCTGGCGCGCTGGTTGCTGCGCAGCAGGCTGTCCATGAGTTCCTGCTGGCGCGGTTCGCTGCCAAGGCGCAGCAGGGCCTCGACGTTGACGTGCATGGCTGCCAGCGGCGTGCGCAGTTCGTGGGCTGCATCGGCGATGAGGTTGCGCTCGCGCTCGCTGCTGGAGCGCACGCGGGCCAGCAGGGCGTTGATGTCCTGCACCAGCGGCCGCAGCTCGGCGTGTGGCGGCGCATAGGTGAGCGCGCTGAGGTCGTCGGGGCCGCGTGTGGCCAGCTCGTCGCCCACGCGGCGCAGCGGGCGCAGCGCCGCGCGCACCGACCACCAGGCCGGAAAGGCCAGGAAGGGCAGGCTGATCAGCAGTGGCAGCAGGTAGTAGCTGCGGGTGTTGAGGGTGATCAGCAGTTCCTTGAAGGACGGCAGCATCAGCGTGACTTCGGTCTGGCCCGAGGCCGAGCGCAGCGTGCTCATGCGCCAGGTCTGCCCTTCGAAATCTATGTCCTCGACCGTGTCCAGCACGCGGTTGCGCAGCGTGGGTGCCGGCGTGGGCGAGCGGTACAGGAGCTGGCCGCGCTGCCAGACCAGCAGCGTGGGCGTGAAGCGGATGTCGTCGTCTCCATCGCTGTATTCATGGCGCAGGGCCGTGTCCAGCGCGGCCAGGCTGTGCTGCTGGCGGTCCGGAAGGTCGGCCAGGTCCTCGGTCACAGCCATGACAAGTTCGTAGACAGGCTTGCTGACCAGCAATTCATTGTGGAAGTGGGCCATGTAGATGGCTGCCACCAGCAACGCGGTCCAGATCGCGGTGAGCACGCCCATCTGGGCCAGCAGCATCCGCCGGCCCAGTGTGGGCCGCAGCCAGCGGCGCCATCTCGGGCTGGCCTGCTGCCCCTGCACGGTCTGCGATGTCATGGTCAGGACAGGGGAGCCATCGGCTGCGAGTCGATGACATAGCCAATGCCGCGCACCGTGCGTATGAAGCCCGGCCCGATCTTGCGGCGCAGGTTGGAGACATGGACCTCCAGCGCATTGCTGCCGTTGGCGCTGCCGCCCGGGATGACTTCCTCCTCGATGCCGCTGCGCGTGACCACGCGGTCCATGCGCCGCAGCAGCAGGGCCAGCAGGTCGAATTCGCAGCGGGACAGCTCGACGTTCTGGCCTGCAACGCTGACACGGCGCGTGGGCTCGTGCAGCGACAGGCCGCGCAGATGCAGCGTTCCGTCGCCCTGCCCATAGCTGCGGCGCGCCAGGGCGCGCACGCGTGACACCAGTTCGGCAAGGGCAAAGGGTTTGACCAGATAGTCATCGGCGCCGCTGTCCAGGCCGTGCAGCCGGTCATGCAGGCTGTCGCGTGCGCTCAGGATCAGCACGGGCAGGCGGCGCCATTCGCGGCGCAGGCGCGCCAGCAGGCTGATGCCGTCGCCATCGGGCAGGCCCAGGTCCAGCAGCACCATCTCGAAGCTTTGCTGCTCCAGCGTGCGCAGCGCATCGGACAGGCGGCGCACCCAGACCACGTCCATGGCGTGATCGCCCAATGCGATGCGCACGCCATTGCCCAGATCCAGATCGTCCTCCACCAGCAGCAGTCTCATCGTGTGTTTCCTGTGCCGCTCCCATGCCGCGGACCGGCGCCTGCGGGAGGGCTGCCGCGAGTATCGGTCAAGGCGGGGACGATGCGCTTCAGCATCCCTTCAGGAAAGCCGGGGCAGGTCTTCAGGCGGGTTTGCCACAGTGGCCCGCTCGACAACTCCGAAGAAGGCAAGGCGCGCATGCCAAGACTCTCCCGCTGTTCCTTGCTGAGCCGCCTGGCGGTGCTGTGCGCGCTGGCTGCCTGGATTCTGGTCGTGGCGGGTTTGCGTGCCTCGGCTTTGCCAGAGCACAGGGCTGCGGCGCCAGGCGCGCGGCCCGCGGCGGCCGGGCATCAGCCCGGGGCACTGCCGGCCGTGCGGGCGCTTCAGGGATTCAAGGGGCTGGCGCGCGGAGCGACAGCGCATCGATGGCGCGCAGGTCGTCGTCGCTGAGCGTGCCGGCGGCCTGGCGCAGCTTGAGCTGGCCCAGCAGCACCTGGTAGCGCGCCAGGGCCAGGTCGCGCTGGGTCTGGTAGAGCTGGCTCTGTGCGTTGAGCACGTCGATGTTGATGCGCACGCCGACCTCGTAGCCAAGCTTGTTGGCGTCCAGCGCGCTCTGGCTGGACGCCAGCGCGGCCTCTAGCGCCTTGACCTGGGCCTGGCCCGACTGCACGCCGAAGAAGGCCGTGCGCGTGCTCTGCTCCACGTTGCGCTGGGCGTCGTCCAGCTGTGCCCGCGCCTTGTCTTCCAGCGCCAGGGTTTCCTTGATGCGGTTTTGCACGGCAAAGCCGGCGAACAGCGGCAGGTTCATGACCACGCCCACGCTGGCGGCATTGGTGCGGTAGCTGGTGCCGATCTGCGGGGTGACCGAACCGTTGGGATAGCGGTTGACCACGTAGCCGGCCTGCAGGTCCACGGTGGGCTTGTGGCCGGCCTCGGCTTTCTTCGTTTCCAGCTGGGCGATGTCCAGCGCCAGGCGGGCCTGGCGCAGCTGGGGCTGGCCTTGCAGTGCGGTGTCCACCCAGGCCTGGGCATCGGCGGGCATCAGGGCCGGCAACTGCAGCGGCTGGGCCAGCGGGCGGGGCACGGTGCCCACGGCGCCGACGATCTGGTCCAGCACCAGGCGCTTGACGCGCAGGTCGTTCTCGGCGGCGATTTCCTGGGCACCGGCCAGGTCGAACCGGGCCTGGGCTTCGCGCGAGTCGGTGATGGTGGCCGTGCCGACCTCGAAGTTGCGCTTGGCGAATTCCAGCTGCTGTGCAATGGCTGCCTTCTGTGCCTTGACCACGGCCAGGCTGTCCTGGGCACCGAGGACATCGAAGTAGGCCTGGGCCACGCGAACCAGCAGGTTCTGCTCGCCGCTGTCCAACTGGGCGCGCGCCACGTCCACGCCGCGCTGGCCCTGGTCGTAGGCGATCTTGTTGGCCGGGCGGTACAGCGGCTGCTGGGCGCTGAGCTGCAGGTTCTGCTGGGGCGAGCGAAAGCTCCCCGGCAGCACGCTGACTTCCACATGCGATGTGTTGGCGCCCGCCTGCAGGCCCACGCTGGGCAGAAGGCCCGAGCGCGCCTGCTCGGCACGGCTGGCGGCGGCCTGGGCGTCGGCTTGCTGGGCCTGCCACTGGGCGTCGTAGCCGCGTGCCTTGGCGACCAACTCCGACAGGCTCTGGCCCGTGGCCGATGAGGCTGTCACGGCAGGCAGGCCCGATGCCGGGGCGGCAGGGACGGTGGACTGGGCCAGAGCGGTCCCCATGCCGCAGGCACACAGCAGCAAGGCAATCTGGCGAAGGGGCCAGGCGTGTGGGCGGGGCGGGGCGTAAGCGACAGGGGCAAGGGGCCGAAGCAGGGGCATAGAGGTCCTCGAATCAAAACACAGTCGTCACGAAGCACCGGGGACGGCGGGTTGGCCGTGTCCCGGGTTTCTTTTGCGTCTTGCCGCTCAGTAGCGCGGCACGCCTGGGTCGCGCTCGCGCGACCAGGCATCGATGCCTCCGCTGATATTGGCCACGGTCTCGAAGCCGTTGTTCATCAGGAAGGCAGCGACATGCATGCTGCGTGCGCCGTGATGGCACAGGCAGGCTGTGGGGTGATCCGGATCGAGTTCCTGCAGGCGCGAGGGAATCTCGCCCATGGGGATGCAGCGCAGCTCGAAGCCCTCGGGGCGTACGCTGGCCTGGGCCACTTCCCAGGGCTCGCGCACGTCCAGCACCAGGGGCAGGGCATCGGAGCCGCTGGAGTGCTGGGTCAGCCAATCGTTGAGTTGCGCGGGAGGCACTTGGGGAAGCATCGGAAAGATCCTTGCGGAATGGAATGGGGTTGCGGCAGCGGCCATGGTCCTGCGGGCATCGGCCGCTGCAGCGGGTTTCAGAACGTGAAGCGCGAAGGCTCTTCGAAATTGGCCAGGCGGGCGGTCACCACGTCCCAGGGCTGGCTCGTCTCGAACTGGTGGCCGTTCTTGCGCACCAGCGTGAAACGCATCATGGGCAGCTGGCCGACGATGGCCGCCAGGCGGCCGCCGTCGTTGAGCTGGGCCAGCAGGGCCTGCGGCACCTGGGCGACCGAGCCGCTGAGCACGATGGCGTCGAACTGGCCCAGGGCAGCCGCTGCCGTGGCGCCATCGGCCAGCTTGACCTCGGCATTGGTGATGCCGGCGCCCAGCAGGTTTTCGCGGGCCATCTCGGCCAGCTCGGGCACGATTTCCAGCGTCACGACTTCCTTGGCCTGGGCGGCCAGCAGGGCGGCCATGTAGCCCGAGCCGGCGCCGATTTCCAGCACGCGGTCGGTGGGCTTGATCTTCAGGTCCTGCAGCATGCGCGCCTCGATGCGCGGGGCCAGCATGCACCAGCCCTTGGCGGCGGCTTCCTCGGCCGGGGCGACCAGGGGGATTTCCAGGTCCATGAAGGCCAGGCCGGCATGCTCGGGCGGCACGAAATTCTCGCGGTGCACCTTGCCCAGCAGCGCCAGCACTTCTTCATCAAGCACGTTCCAGGGGCGGATCTGTTGCTCGATCATGTTGTAGCGCGCGTGCGCTTGGGCGCTGTGGTGTTCGGGCAGGCTGTTCAGGGGCAGGCTCATGGGGTATCTCCGGAGAAAGACTTGTCAGGACAAACCTTTGATTCTACGAGTCTCGCGGCAGGGTGGGGGCGCTGGCGGCGCCCTGGCCGGGGGCCGCATCGTGCTGGTTGCCGTTCCACAGGCGCCGCAGCCACTGGGAGAAGTCATCGAGGTAGCAATAGACCACGGGCACGACCACCAGGGTCAGCAGGGAGGAAGTCACCACGCCGCCGATCACCGACTGGCCCATGGGCGCACGCTGCTCGGAGCCCTCGCTGAGCGCGAAGGCCAGGGGCACCATGCCGAAGATCATGGCCAGCGTGGTCATCAGGATGGGGCGCAGCCGCACGCGCGCCGCCAGCAGCAGGGCCTGCTCGCGCGGCAGGCCGTCGCGGATCTGGCCGGTGTCCGGGTCGCTGTGCGGCCCGCGCGCACGGATGGCGAAGTCCACCAGCAAGATGGCGTTCTTGGTGACCAGTCCCATGAGCATGACCACGCCGATGATGGAGAACATGGACAGGGCCGAGCCGAACATCATCAGTGCCAGCACCACGCCGATCAGCGTCAGCGGCAGCGAGGTCATCAGCGCCAGCGGCTGCAGGAAGCTCTTGAACTGGCTGGCCAGGATCATGTAGATGAAGATGATGGCCAGCGCCAGGGCGGACACGGCATAGCCGAAGGACTCGTTCATGCTCTTGGTGGCGCCGCTGAACTGCGTGCGGTAGCCGGGCGGCAGGGCGATGTCGGCCAGGGCCTTGCGGATGTCGGCCGAGACCTCGCCGCTGGAGCGCAGGTAGACGTTGCCGCTGAAGGCGACCTCGCGCGTCATGTCGCGGCGGTTGATCTGGCTGGGGCCGGTGCCGGGCGTGACGGTGGCCACCTGGTTCAGCCGCACGATGCGCATGTTGCCGTCGCCGGAGGTGGAGGGCAGGGCGAAGGGCAGGCGCTCCAGGTCCTGGGGCGTGCTGCGTGATTCGGGCGCCAGGCGTACCTTGACGTCATAGGTCTGGTCGTCGCTGGCGCGCCAGTTGCCCACGGTCTGGCCGGCCACCCAGGTGCGCAGCGCGGCGGCCATGGAGCCTACCGACAGGCCCAGGTCGGCGGCCGCATCGCGCCGCACGGTGATGTCGATCACGGGCTTGTCGGGCTTGAGGCTGCTGTCCAGGTCCACCAGTCCGGGAATGCCGCGCAGGCGTTCCATCACCACGCGGTTCAGGCGCTCCAGCTCGCCCAGGTCCGGGCCCTGTAGCGAGAATTCGACCTGCTTTTGCCCGCCCACGGGCTCGCGCTGGCCCACATGGGTGACGGTGATGCCGGGCACGCTTTGCAGCTGCTCGCGCAGCACGCCCGACAGTTCGTCACCGCTGCGCTGGCGCAAATGGCGGTCCAGCAGGCGTATGTAGATGCTGGCGTATATCTTGCCCTGGGCCGTGCCGGTGTTGATGGTGGCCAGCGTGTAGCGGACCTCGGGCAGGGCGCGGATGATGGCATCGACCTGGCGGGCCTTGGCCTCCGTGGCCTCGATGGACGAGCCCACGGGCGTGTTGAAGCTCACCGTGGTCTCGGAGAAATCGGCCTTGGGCACGAATTCCGTGCCCAGCAGCGGCACCAGGAAGATGCTGGCCACGAAGATGGCCAGCGCCGCCGCTAGCGTGGCGATCTTGTGGCGCAGCGCCCAGCCCAGCACGTCCTGGTAGAAGTGGGACAGCGAGTCGGTGGCGCGCTCGAACCAGGCCGTGACCCGGCCCAGCGTGCGGTCGTAGAGGCTGCGGCCGCGCTGCTCGCCATGGGCGTGTATGGTCGGGTCGTGCCAGACGCTGGACAGCATGGGGTCCAGCGTGAAGCTCACGAACATGGAGATCATCACGGCCGCCACGATGGTGATGCCGAATTCGTGGAAGAACTTGCCGATGATGCCGCCCATGAAGCCGATGGGCAGGAACACCGCCACGATGGACAGCGTGGTGGCCAGCACGGCCAGGCCGATCTCCTGCGTGCCGTCGAGCGCGGCCGCATGCGCGTCCTTGCCCATCTGCACATGGCGCACGATGTTCTCGCGCACCACGATGGCGTCGTCGATCAGCAGGCCCACGCACAGCGACAGCGCCATCAGCGTGATCATGTTGATGGAGAAGCCGAACCAGTACATGAACAAAAAGGTGCCGATCAGCGCAATGGGCAGCGTCAGCCCCGTGATCACCGTGGAGCGCCAGGAGTTCAGGAACAGGAAGACGATGAGCACCGTCAGTGCCGCGCCCTCGATCAGCGTCTGGCGCACGTTGTTGACGGCCACGCGGATGGGGCGGGCGCTGTCGGCAATCGGCTCCAGCCGCACGCCGGCAGGCACTTCGGCGGCGATCTCGCGCAGCGTGGCGTTCAGGCCGTCCACGACTTCGATGGTGTTCTCGTCCTGGGCCTTCTGCACGGACAGCAGCAGGGTGCGGCTGCTGTTGTACAGGGCCACGGTCTCCAGTTCGCCCGCGCCGTCCTGCACGCGGGCCAGCTGGCCCAGCCGCACGGGAGCGCCGCCGCGCTGGGCGACGATGATGCGCTCGAAGTCCTGCGGGCGCTTCATGCGTGCGTCGATCTGCACCACGCGCTCCTGCTCGCGCGAGCGGATGGCGCCCAGCGGCAGGTCCTGGTTCTCGCTGCGCACGGCGTTCACGATCTGGTCGGGCGTGATGGCATAGGCTTCCAGCGCCTCGGGCTGCAGGTAGATGTTGATTTCGCGCGGTGTAGCGCCCACCAGGTTGACGGCGCCCACGCCGCGCACGTTCTCCAGCCGCTTCTTGAGGACCTGGTCGGCCCAGCTGGTCAGCGCGACGGCATCGGGCGCCTTGGCGCCGGCATCGGCCTGGGGCAGCACGGCCACGGACCAGATGGGCGAGCTGGCCGGATCGAAGCGCAGCACGCGCGGCTCCTTGACCTCGTCGCGCAGGGTGGGGCGCACCGAGGCCACCTTCTCGCGCACGTCTTCGGCAGCGCGGCGGCCATCGACATGCAGCTGGAATTCGATGATGACGACGCTGGTGCTTTCATAGCTGCGCGAGGTCAGCGCGTTGATGCCGGCAATGGAGTTGACGCCTTCCTCGATCTTCTTGGTGACCTCGGACTCCACGATCTCGGGCGAGGCGCCCGGATAGTCCACCGTGACCACGACCACGGGGAAGTCCACATTCGGGAACTGGTCCACCTTGAGTCGCTGGTAGGAAAACACACCCAGCACCATGAGGGCCAGCATGAGCATGGTGGCGAACACAGGGTTGGCCAGGCTGACGCGCGTGAACCACATGGTCAGCGGGCTCCGGGGGCTGGCGCAGCCTGGGGCTGCGGGGCCTGCTGCATTTGCTGCATCTTCACCGCCGTGCCTGCGCGCAGGCCGCCCACACTGCCGGCCAGCACCCTGTCACCGGCCTGCAGGCCGGTGGACACGGCAATCCAGGTGGCCCCATCCTGCGCGCTCTGGCTGCCCAGCGTGACCGGGCGGTGCTGCACGCGCAGCAGGGTTTTGTCCGGTTCGGACTCGCCCGCAGGCTGCAGCAACTGCACATAGGGCTGGGGCTGGTCGGTGCGCACGGCGGTCAGGGGCACGGCCAGCTGTTCGGTCTGCCCCGTGACGATGCTGCCCTGCAGGTACAGGCCCGGGCGCACGATGGGGATGGATCTGCCGGCGGCGCCTGCGTTGACCGGTGCAGCCTGCACACGCAGATAGACGGCCACGCTGCGCGAACCTGCCTGGGCGCTGGGGTTGATGCGTACCACGCGCGCGGGCACGGCGGCCACATCGTCGCCCGCGCCCTGGACCTGCAACAGGGCCTGCTGGCCGACCTGCACACGCACCGAATCGGCGGGCGCGAGCTGGGCCACCACCTCGAGCTCGGAGGGATCGACGATCTCCAGTACCCGTGTTTCCACGCCCACGCGCTCGCCGTCCTGCACCAGACGCTGGGCGACCTGCCCGTCCATGGGGCTGCGCAGCACGCTGTCGGTCACGCTCTTGCGTGCCACATCGGCGGCGGCCTGGGCGGCGGCCAGGTTGGCGCGGGCGGCGTCAAGATTGGATTGGGACGTGGCCAGTGCCGTGGTCGAGATGAAGCCCTGGGTGACCAGGGCCTGGTTGTTGTCGTGCTGGCGCTGGGCCAGCTGCAGCTGTGCCTGGGCCGCGTCGGCCTGCTGGCGGGTCTGGCGCCAGCGGGCCTCGACCTCGGTGGCATCCACGCGGGCCAGTTCCTGGCCCTTGCGCACGCTGTCGCCCTCGCGCACCTGCAGGCCGCGCAGCTCGCCGGCCACATAGGCCTTGACCACGGCGCTGCGCACGGCCTGCACCACGCCGCTGACGGGCACGGTCAATTGCAACTGGCGCGGCTGCAGCTGCACCACCTCCTGCGGGCCCACGCGCACGGGCATCTCGCGCGGCTGGGTGGCCGCGGCAATGGCGGCTTGCTTGCTGTGCCGGGTGGATGCGGCGCGCCATGCGCTGGCGCCGATGGCGATCAGTAAGGCCAGGCCGATCAGCCAGCCGGTGCGACGCTTCATGGTGTGGGCGGGGAGGAGGGTGGTGTGGTGGCTGCAAGGGGCTGGCACATGCCATGCAGCAGGTAGTCGATCTGGGATTCCAGAAACCGCTCGGGATCGAAGTCGCCGTGCGGCAGGCAGCCGCCCAGCGAATGCTTCCAGATCATCAGGAACATCATCGGGGCGACCACGCAGTGCACGGACAGGTCCAGATCCATGGGCCGGAACTCGCCGCGCTCCACGCCGCGCTGCAGGATGCGCCGGATCAGTTCATGGCCTGGAAGAACCACCTCCTGGTGATAGAACTGCGAAAGCTCGGGAAAATTACCCGCCTCGCTGAGCATGAGCTTGGTGATGCCCGACGCCTTGGTGCTGCCGATGCGCTCCCACCAGGACTTGAAGCAGTAGCGCAGCAGATCGGTGGACGGTGCGCAGTAGTTGTCGAGTTCCTCGCTCCACTCGCCGAAGCGGCCCGCGATGCTGTGGCGCACCACGGCCTTGAAAAGCTCCTGCTTGCTCGCGAAATAGAGGAACAGCGTGCCCTTGGAAACCCCGGCCCGGGCGGCGACCTCTTCGACGCGGGTGGCGGCGTAGCCCTTTTCCACGAAGAGGTCGAGCGCGGCTTCCAGCAGCTCGCCCGGACGCTCGTGCTTGCGGCGGCTGCGCTTTCCGGAAGGCTCGGCGGGGGCGGGTGAAGAGGCGGGGGAGTCGGTCACGGAAAATTAATGACTGATGGGTTAGTTATCGTAACCGCAGAACCGTTCGTCGTCACCTGGCTTGTGCATGGGCTAACCTGTAGGCACAACGGCCTGCATGCATTGCGTGTGGTCATTTTTTCGATTTCTCACAGAAAAGGCGCATATGACGACTGAAACCATTTATCTGGGCGGCGGCTGTTTCTGGTGCACCGAAGCCGTTTTCGACCGCGTGCGCGGCGTGAGCGACGTGCAAAGCGGCTACGCCAATGGCGATCTGGACGATCCCAGCTACGAAGACATCTGCACCGGGCAGACCGGCCATGCCGAGGTCATCCGCGTGCAGTTCGACCCTGCTGTGATTCCGCTGCGCGACCTGTTGACCGTGTTCTTCGGCACGCACGATCCGACCACGCTCAACCGCCAGGGCAACGACGTGGGCACGCAGTACCGCAGCGCGATCTACACCACGAATGACCATCAGGCGGAGGTCGCACGTACGCTGATCTCCGAGCTGGCCCAGGCGGGCGCGTATGACGCTCCCATCGTGACCGAGGTCCAGCCCCTGGCCAGCTACTGGCCCGCAGAGGACTATCACCAGGACTACTTCCTGAACCATCCCAGCCAGGGCTACTGCGCCTTCGTGGTGGGGCCCAAGGTGCAGAAATTCCGGGGTGCCTTTGCGCGCTGGGTCAAGCAATGAGCCCAGGTGGGCGGGTTGTGTAAGCGGTTGTGATTTGCGGGCATAATGCAACCCGGTTGCGATAACGGTGTCCTGTCGCGCTCTGCAGCCCGCTCTTGCATTGCCCATGTCATCGCCGACTCCCTCCCCCTTGCTCTTGCCTTGCGGCATGCGTTCGACCCGCGCCACGCGGGCCGTGCTGGCGCTGTGGGAGGCGCGCGCCGATGCGCTGTTGAGCGAGGCGGATGTGGAAGCCGCCCTGCATGCCCAGGGCGTGCAGGTCAACCGCGTCACCGTCTACCGGCTGCTGGACCGGCTGGCCGCAGCCGGCGTGTTGCGCCGCAGCGTGGATGCGGCACGCGTGGCCCGGTACGGCAGGCCCCTTCAGGGCGCGGCCTGCGAAGGCGACGCCGCTGCGCACTTCGAGTGTGCGGATTGCCACAGCGCCTTTCGTCTGGGCGGCGAGGCAGGCGAGGGCGGTGAGCAACTGCAGGCCGCCTTGCTGCAATTGCGGCAGGCGCTGGCAGCCAGCGGCCTGCAGGGCCAGGCCATCGATGTGTCGGTGACGGGGCGGTGCCAGGTCTGCAGCGGCCCCGGGCACTCCCGGAATGATCCGTCCGTGTGAGGTGGCCGTCTTCCCCTTTTTCTCTTGCATAGCCCTTCAGGATCTCGCATGACTTTTTCCCCCTTCCGTTCCGTTTCCCTGATCCTGGCCGCTGTCTTTCTGGCCGCTGCGGCCCAGGCGCACGATCACGGCCAAGACCATGACCATGCCAAGACCCCGGCGGACGCCAAGGCACAGGGTGGCCCGGTGCAACTGGATGCCCATGCCCGTGCCGACATGGAGCGCCACCGCTCGATGGCCAAGGCCCACGAGGCCGCCGCACAGTGTCTGGCGGCAGGGCGTGACCATGCGCAATGCCACAAGCAGCTGCAGGCCGACTGCAAGGGCCTGGCGCTGGGCAAGTTCTGCGGCATGCGCCATGCGCATTGAGCGCGGCATTGCCCGCCGTGCACTGCTGTGAGCAGTCGCCCGTCTTTGTGACGGGATGCTGGAACCTGCCCCGCCAATTGGCGCATACACTCTGCGCTGCCTGACCCGCTCCTGATTCATCCATGCCCTTCAAACTCCCGAGTCGCCACTCGCCTGCGCCCGCCTCACGGCTTGCGTTGCGCGGTGCCGTGCCGAATCGGGGTTGGCTTTTGGCCTGGTTGCTGGTCTGGTCCATCGCACTGGCGCCGTTGCTGGGCCAGATGCACCGTGTGGTGCATGCTGGCGGCCTGGCCTCGGCCACGGCCCATGGCCCGGTCGAGGTGGTGGCCACCTCCTGCGCTGCACCCGTCGACTGGGTGCATGCGCTGTTCTCGGGCCACGGCCCGGCGGACTGCCAACTGCTGGACCAGTTGCACGAAGGCATGGCGGGGCCACCGCCCGCCGTGGCGCTGCCGCCTTTCTGGGGCGAACAGGCCGAGCCCGCCCAGCCGCCCATCGTGCGCGATGGCCGCGTGCTGGCGGCTTTCTTCGATGCGCGTGGTCCCCCGCATCCCATCACTGCCCGCCTGGCGGCTTGAACCTTGGGCGGCGGCGCTGCATGCGCCCTCCCATTGAAGCTGTTTGCGCGCGCCTTCCTGCATTGCACGCAAGAGGCGCTGTGCCCAGGTTGGACAGATCCTGAATGCATATCCGATCGGATGGCTGCGTGCGCCCGCATGGCGCACCCCGGTTGTCCGTTTCCGACGCCATTTTTTGCAGCGCCCGCATTCCCGCGTCCCCGGGGCCGTGGCCGGCCGCTGCCGGGAAGACCAGTGATGAGAGTGACAACAAAGCAATACCACCAGGACGCCAAGGTGCAGGGGGAGAGGATGAAGCTGCGCCCGCTGCTGCAGCAACTGCTGCTGGCGGGCGTGCTCGGCCCCGCGATGGCAGGGCTGGCCATGGCAGCAGAGCATGCGGAGGCTGGAGTCGCCGCCGCGCCCGGAACTGCCACCGGCGCCCAGGCGGATGCCCCGCGCAGCGACACGCCTGTGCTCAATGAGGTGACGGTCAAGGCCAGCGGCCTGGGCCTGACCTCGGCCGATATGTCCACGCCAGCCACGGTGCTGGAAGGCGATGTGCTGACGCTGCGCCAGGCCGCCACGCTGGGCGAGACGCTGGACGGCGAGCCCGGCATCCACGCCAGCCATTTCGGTGCGGGCGCAAGCCGCCCCATCATCCGCGGCATGGACGGCCCGCGCGTGCAGATCCTCAGCGATGGCTCGGAGCTGCATGACGCCTCCACCATCAGCCCCGACCATGCCGTGGCCAGCGAGCCCATGCTGGCCACGCAGATCGAAGTGCTGCGCGGCCCTTCGGCGCTGATCTACGGCGGCGGCGGTGCCATGGGCGGCGTGGTCAACATCCTGGACGACAAGATCCCCACGTCCATTCCCAAGAACGGTATCACGGGCTCGGCCCAGCTGCGCGGCAGCACGGGCGCGGGCGAGACGGCCGGCGCGTTCTCGCTGACGGGCGGCGCGGGCCAGTTGGCCATCCATGCCGAGGGCATGGCGCGCGATGCCGGCGACTACCGCGTGGGCAGCGGCTGGGCGCCCAACGGCCAGTCGCAGGGGCGCGTGGGCGGCAGCTTCAACCGCACGGATACGGGCAGCCTGGGCCTGTCCTGGATCGGCACGCAAGGCTACCTGGGCCTGGCCTACACGCGCCAGACCGCGCGCTATGGCCTGCCGGGCCACAACCACAGCTTCGAGGGCTGCCACACCCATGGCGACCATCTGCACTGCGGCGGCCATGACCACGGCGACGAGGACGGACATGACCATGGCGACGAAGAACACGATCACGACCATGGCAGCGTGCCGGTGGTCGACCTCAACAGCGAGCGCTGGGATCTGCGCGGCGAATGGCGCAATCCGACGGCAGGCATTGCGGCGTTGCGCGTGCGCGGCGGCTGGACCGACTACCGCCATGACGAGATCGAGGACGGCCAGGTCTCGACCACCTTCAAGAACCGCGCCCATGACCTGCGCGTGGAGGCCGAGCTGGAGCCCATCGCCGGCTGGCGCGGCGTCATCGGCCTGCAGACCGTGCAGCGCAAATTCAGTGCCGAGGGGGAGGAGGCCTATGTGCAGCCCACCGAAACCCGCCGCAACAGCATCTACCTGCTGGAGGAATACCGCTGGCAGGACTGGCGCTGGCAGGCTGCGCTGCGCCATGAGCGCCAGACCGTGGATGCCCAGCAAAGCGGCATCTCGCGCAGCCACAGCGGCACATCGTTCTCGCTGGGCTCGGTGTGGAAGTTCACCCCGGGCTACAGCCTGTCGGCCTCGCTGACGCAGGGCAACCGCCTGCCCACGGCCGAGGAGCTGTACGCCAACGGCCTGCATATGGCGACTTCCACCTATGAGCGCGGCAATCCCGACCTCAAGCGTGAACGCTCCCAGGCACTGGACATAGGCCTGCGCAAGACCTCGGGGGACACCACGTTCAGCGTCAATGCCTTCCACCATCGCGTCAAGGGCTACATCTACGGCGCCACGCTGGACGAGCATGACGGCCTGCAACTGCTGCAGTACACCCAGGCCGACGCACGCTTCACCGGCGTGGAGGGCCAGGTGCGCCAGAAGCTGTCGCGCCAGTGGGGCGTGACCCTGTTCGGTGACGCCGTGCGTGCGCGGCTGGAAGACGGCTCCGCCTTGCCGCGCATTCCCGCGGCGCGCGTAGGCCTGCGCGTGGACACCTTCTACAAGGGCTGGGATGCCCAGGCCGAGTGGGTGCAGGTGCTGCGCCAGAACCGCGTCACCGCCTACGAGACCGAGACGGACGGCTACGGCATGCTCAACCTCTCGGCCAGCTACACGCTGCGCACCTCGGGTGGCACGCCCTGGCAGTTCTTCATCAAGGGCAACAACCTGACCAACCGCCTTGCCTTCGCCCACACATCGTTCATCAAGAACGCTGCGCCGCTGATGGGGCGCAATATCACCGTGGGCGTCAAGGTGTCGTTCTAAGGCGGGTTGCCCGCGCTGCGCTCCTCGCGCCGTCTGCTACAGGTAATGCTGCAGATGGCGCAGGGCGCGCGCGCTGTCGACGCCTATCCGCTGCACCACTTCGGTCTCGGCACGGCCCGCGCGCAACCACTGCACGATGGCCGTGTTGCGCAGCACCTGCGGCCCGACCCGATGCAGCGGCGCCTTCTGGGCAGAAGCGGGCTGGGCCGCATGGGCACGCTGTATCAGCTGCGAGGCCACATGGAACAGCACGCGCACCGACAGCGGCTGCCCCTCGCGCGAATAAAAGACCGTGGCATCGGGTTGAACGGCCTCCGGCCCGCGCTGGCCGGCGCTGAAACCTTTCCAGTCCTGCAGCGCCTTCACCACCGTTTCCGACAGATCCAGCGTGCGCTGCTGCGCGGCGCGTGCGCCATCGATATGCAATTGACAGGGGAGGCCATCGCCTGGTCCTGCGCATTGCACATCGCGCCAGCACAGGCCGCGCACCTCCTCGGGCGCCAGCGCCAGTTCGTACAGCAGCAGCAAGATGGCGCGGTCGCGCGCTGACTGAAAGCCATCTGCCACCGGAATGTGGCGGGGCAGGGCATTCCACAGCGGAGCGGGAAGGCAATGGCCCTGGCCGTCTTCGGCAGGGGGGCGCTCCTGCGGAGCCAACCCTGCGGCGGGATTGGCGCTGACCCAGCCGTGGTCCAGCGCATGGTCGTAGATGCGTTCCAGCAGGCGCCAGTAGCGCCTGCGCGTGACCTCGCTGATGCGGCGGCCGGGCTGGTGGCCCGACAACTGGCCTTCGCGCGGGCGCAGGAAATTCTGGACATCCACGGCGGTGGCCTGTTGCCAGGCGCGGGCCTTTGCATTGACTTTGCCTTTCGGCGTGGTGGGGGAGGGGGAACTTTCTCTGGCTGGCATGCCCGCATCGCCCAGGCTGCGCAGCCAGGCACGCCATACCTTTTCGTAGCCGCTGTCGGGCGCCGTGTCCAGGGCATCCCAGCCCTTGGCGCCCTCGGTTTCCAGCCAATGCCGGAACAGGGCCAGTCCGTCGGGGACAGTGGACGGCGGCTTGCCGGCAGCGGGTGCCTGGGATGGTGATGAAGTCATGGGCGTCGAGAGCAAAACGAATCAACCAATAGGGATGTTCAATGTAACTTACATGAAGTTGAGTGGCAACCTTGTTATCGGCTGATGAATGTCAGTGGCGACAAGTCGCCAGAAAAGGGGGCTGTTCGGCATGAATCTGAGCCTTGGCACGTCCGTGGAGGCTGGCCGGGCCTTCGAGGCCCGGGACGACGCCTGAACGAGGCAGGGCCGGGTCTGCGGCGCATAATCTGCGCGCGCCGCAAGCCTGCGCAGGCGCAGCTTCCCGGTCCTGCTTCAGTGAACTCTCCCGTCTTTGCCTCCCTCATCCCTGTCATTCTTTGCATAGGAGCAGGCTTTCTTGCCGCCCGGCTGGCCTGGGTGCGTGCCACAGCCATCAAGGATTTGTCCAACCTTGTGTTTCTGGTGCTTACGCCGGCGCTGCTGTTTCGCACCATGGGTGCGGTGCGGGTACAGGAGCTGGACTTTCAGCCCGTGGCCCTGTATTTCCTGGCGACTGCTCTGATCTTCGTGGTGTCCATGGTGCTGGGCGGTTTTTCCACGCGCTCGGCCGCGCGGGGGCTGGCCAATATGTTCAGCAACACCGTCATGATCGGCGTGCCGCTGGTGGGGCTGGTCTACGGGGAGGAAGGGCTTGTCACGTTGTTCACCCTGGTCTCGCTGCATGCGCTGATCCTGCTGACCGCAGCCACCATCGTGTTCGAGCTGGCCGAGGCCCACGAACGCCAGCGCTGCGGCCAAAGCGCACCGCGCCCCATGTGGCGCACGGTGCTGCAGGCCGTGCGCAACGGCATCGTGCATCCTGTGCCGCTGCCCATACTCGCTGGCTTGCTGTTCGCTCAGACTGGGCTGGTGCTGCCCGAAGCGGTGGACCGGTCCCTGCAGGTCCTGGGCCAGGCGCTGGGCCCCATGGCGCTGCTGTTGGTCGGCGTGACACTGGCCTACACCAGGGTGGGCCAGAACTTGCGAGAGGCTGCTGGCATCGCGCTGGTCAAGAACCTGGTGCATCCGCTGCTGATGCTTGCGCTGGCCTGGGCCTTCGGCCTGGGTGGCCTGCCCGTGGCCGTGATGTTCACGGCGGCTGCATTGCCCGTGGGGGCCAACGTGTTCCTGTTCACGCAGCGCTATGGCGTGATGCAGGAGGAGGTGTCCGCCAGCATCGCGGTGTCCACTGCGCTGGCCTTGCTTACCGTGCCGCTGATGCTGTGGCTGGCCCAGCGCCTGCCGGGCTGATGGGTTTCAGCAGCGCCAGCAATCGAGGGGATCAGGGCGCCAGGCGCTGGCGCAGCCAGGTTCCAGCTTCAAGCTGGTAGCAAAGGCGGTCGTGCAACCGGCTCTTGCGGCCTTGCCAGAATTCCCAGCGCTCGGGCACCAGCCTGAATCCACCCCAATGCGGCGGGCGTGGCGGGTTCAGCAGGAACTGCGCGCCGTACTTGGCCGCATTGGCCACCAGCACGCTGCGCCCGCTGATGACCTGGCTTTGCGGGCTGGCCCAGGCGCCAATGCGAGAGTCCAGCGGACGGCTGTTGAAGTAGGCGTCGCTTTCGGCCTCGCTGACCTTTTCCACCCGACCTTCGATGCGCACCACGCGCTCCAGCTCCACCCAGTGAAACTGCAGCGCGGCAAAGGGGTTGCCCGCCAGTTGCTGGCCCTTGCGGCTGTCGTAGTTCGTGTACCAGACCAGGCCGCGCTCGTCATAGCCCTTGATGAGCACGATGCGTGTGCTGGGCCGCAGGTCGCCGCCCACGGTGGCCAGCGTCATGGCATTGGGCTCGGGCACCTGGGCGCTCAGGGCTTCCTGCAGCCATTGGTCAAACTGCTGCAGCGGATCGGCCAGGGAGGCCGATTCGCTGAGTTCCGCGCGCTCGTAGCTTTTGCGCAGATCGGCGATCGAGGTGGAAATGCTGCTCATGGCCTGCATTGTGCCTGCGCCCGACCTCCCATTTGCTGCGCTAGAGTTGCGCATGCTCAGAGACTTCAAAGGCCGGCCTTGCGTGCTCATCCTCGCCTCGGGCCGTGGCGAGCGTTTCCGCGCGTCGGGCGGCACTATGCACAAGCTCGCTGCGCCGCTGGGCGGCAGCACCGTGCTGGAACACACACTGGCCGCCGTCCGCGCCAGCGGCCTGCCCTGGCATCTGGAAGATGCGGGCCACCCCGGTATGGGCGATTCGCTGTCTGCGGCCGTGCGTGCCACAGCCGATGCGCCAGGCTGGCTGGTCTTGCCGGCCGATCTGCCGCTGGTGAGTCCACAGACCTTGCTGAAAGTGGCCGATGCATTGCATGCGGGTGCCCGAGCCGCCCAGCCTGTCCATCAAGGCGAGCGTGGACATCCCGTGGGTTTCGGCGCCGCATGCGGCGCGGCGCTCATGGCGTTGAGCGGAGAGAAGGGCGGGGCGCCTGTGCTGAAGGCGCTGCGCAAAGCCGGACATGTGGTTCAGGTCGATGTGGACGATGCTGGTGTGCTCACCGACATCGATACGCTGGACGATCTGGCGCGCGCTGAGGTGTTGCTGCAGAACCGGCCTGAAGTGGGCTGAATTCAGGCTTCGCCGTCTGCCGTAGCGGGGCCGCCTTCGGTCGCTGGGTCGGCTTGGCTGCCTTGGCAATAACCGCGCAGTTTGAGCAAGGCCCGATACATCACCTCCCGTTCCTCCTGCGTCAGCGCTAGCAGAGCAGCGGCCTGGTGTTGTCGGGCCACGGGCATCACCTCGTCATGCAACTGCCGGCCCGCAGGCGTGATGGAGCACAGGATCTTCTTGCGTGGAGTGGAGCCTTGCGCCAGCAGGGCCACCAGGCCGCGTTCCTCGAGCAGCCGCAGCGCCCGGCTCACCAGGGCCTTGTCCGAAGTGGATTGCACCACCAGCGCGCTGAACGGCAACTCGCCTGCATGCGCGACAAGGGCCAACAGCCGCCACTCCGAAACCGTCAAGCCCGCCGTATCGGCATAGGGCACGGTGATGGTGCGCCGCAGCGCATTGCCCACCTGGCTCATCAGCGTGGTCAGAAAGGCATCGACGGTCAGGCTGCTGCCTGCCTCGTCAAGGTGGGTCCAGGGATTGCCTGCGGGCGTGCTGGGCACAGGGAGAGGAGAAGGTGGGATGGACATGTTCCCATCAATTGTTTCACAGGCTGCCTGACGTTTGTCTTGTGGAATTTCTTTAGAGAAATCAATAGAGGTCAATCGGTGTTTTCAGTAAGTTGATTCATCAACTTGCCGGAGAAAATCGTCATTGATTCTTTTGAGGATCAATGTTTCATGGGTGAATTTTATGAATTCACCCCATAGCCAGCCCCAGCTGCCATGCCCGTATCTGACCGATGCATGTCCGCGCTTTCAAAGGAGCCAGTGATGACCCCCCATCGTCGGCAAGGCCTGACCATTGCAGCATTGGCTTTTGCCACCGCTGTCTGTGGTCCGGCATTTGCACAGGACTACCCCGCCAGGCCGATCACCGTGGTGGTCGCCTATCCCGCAGGTGGTGACACGGACGCCATGGCGCGCCTGTTCGCCGAAAAGCTCACGGTGCGTCTGCGCCAGCCCGTGGTGGTGGACAACCGGCCCGGGGCGGGCGGCACCGTGGGCAACAACCTGGTTGCGCGGGCCGTGCCCGATGGCTACACGCTGCTGTTCACGCCCAACCCCTTCACCATCGCCCCCATGGTGATGAGGCTTCCTCCTGCCGCGACCTATGACCCCTTGAAAGGTTTCACCCCCGTGGTGCAGACCGCCAGCCAGGCCGTGCTGCTCGTGGCCCATCCCTCCACGGGATTCAAAAGCGTGGCCGACATGGTGGCTGCGGCCAAGGCCGGCAAGACGCTCAGCTACGCCAGTCCCGGCGCAGGCTCGCCCATGCACATAGGTGCCGAGTGGCTGAACCGCGCTGCCGGAGTGAGCATTCAGCATGTGCCCTATCGCGGCGTGGCACCGGCCGTCAACGATGTGGCAGCGGGCCATGTAGGACTGGCCTACGTCACGCTGGGGCCGGTGGCCCAGTACATCCAGGCGGGCAAGCTGCGCGCGCTGGCCGTGACCGACCCGAAGCGTTCGCCCCTGCTGCCCGATGTGCCTTCGCTGGCGGAACTGGGCTACAGGGACATCGCCGCGGGTGCCTGGAATGGCTTCTTCGCGCCCAAGGGCACGCCGACCGCCGTGGTGCAGACCTTGAACACCCATCTCAACGAGATCCTCAGGATGCCGGAGGTGGCGGCAAAGATGGCCACCTTCGGTGCCGTGCCCGTGGGCGGGTCGCCGCAGGTGCTGGCCGATGTCAACGCTGCCGACTACGAGCGCCTGGGCAGGGTGATCCGCGAACTCGGCATCACCGCTGAATGACATGAATACCTCGAATTCCACGCTGGGCCGCGAGACGGCCCAGGTCACGGCGCTGTCCAAGGTACTAGGTCGTGCCCAGTACGCGGGCGACCTCAAGCTGCCGGGCATGCTGCATGCCAAGCTGTTGCGCAGCCCCTATCCGCATGCGCGCATCGTGCGCATCGACATTGCTGCAGCGCGTGCGCTGCCCGGTGTGAAAGCCGTGCTGACCGGGGCAGATGCACCGCGCACGCCCTGGGGCGTGAGCCACAAGGAGCGGCGCATCCTGGCCGACGGCCTGGTGCGCTTTGCGGGGGAAGAGGTGGCAGCCGTGGCTGCCGCCACAGAAGAGATCGCCCGCGATGCGCTGGACCTGATCGAGGTCGAGTACGAAGAACTGCCCGCCATCCTGTCGCCCGAGGAAGCCCTGGATGAAGAAGCGCCCGGCGTTCATCCGGGCCGGGGCAACATCGCCCACGAGATCCGCTTCGAGCGCGGCGATGCCGATGCCGGATTCGCCGCAGCTGATCTGGTTCATGAAGCCACGTACACCACGCATGCGCAGTACCCGGGCTACCTGGAACCCATGGCAACCCTGGCCTCCATAGACGCCGATGGCCGCCTGTTGGTACAGACCTCCACGCAGTCGGTTTTCCTGGCGCGTGCCCGGCTGGCGGCGGCGCTGGAGCTGCCGGTGTCCGCCATCCGCGTGGTGCAGGCCACCACGGGCGGCGGCTTTGGCGGCAAGATCGTCGAGGACGACAACCAGCTCGTGGCGGGCCTGCTGGCCCTGCGCACCGGGCGGCCCGTGCGCCTGGTCAACAACCGGCTGGAGGACTTCCTGGCCTGCTGCTCCAGCGTCCCCGAGCGCATCACGCTCAAGCTGGGCATGGCGCGTGATGGCCGCATCCTCGCCAAGCAGGTGCACATCGTTGCCGAGTGCGGTGCCTATGCGGGTCTGTCGGCCGAGGTCATGCACGTCAGTGCCATGCGCAGCGACAACATGCACAGGCAGGGCAACGTCCGATCGCACGCCACCCTGGTCTATACCAACAACCCGCCGCACGGCGCGTTCCGCGGCTTTGGCGGTACGCAGATGCTGTTCGCGCTCAACAGCCACATCCACATCATGGCCGAGCAGCTGGGGCTGGATCCGGCCGAAGTCCACAAGCTCAATGCAGTGCAAGCCGGCGACGTGACAGTGCATGGCTGGAAGATCGGCAGCGCCGGCCTCAAGGAGTGCATAGACCAGGCCACCGATGCCATCGACTGGCGCGGCAAGCGCGCCCGCCCCCGCCAGGCCCTTGGCGCCCGCCGCAGGGGCGTGGGCATGGCTGCGGCCATGCATGTCAGCGGCAACCGCACCATGGGCAACTGGGACGGCTCCACCGTGGTGGTGCGCATCCATGAGGATGGCCAGGTGCTTGTGCTCAGTGGCGAGTGCGACATGGGCCAGGGCGCGGCCACCATGCTCAGCCAGATCGTCGCCCATGAACTCACGCTGCCGTTGTCGCAGGTCCGCGTGGCCGCACCCGACACGGACAGCACGCCCTTCGCCATAGGCTCGCTGGCCTCGCGCGTGACCATGGCTGCAGGCAATGCCGCCATAGGTGCCGCGCAGGCGGCCCGCAGCAAGCTGCTGACCCTGGCCGCCGTCGTGCTGGAGGCGCAGGTCGACGACCTGGAGCTGGCCGATGGTCAGGTGCGCGTGCGCGGCACCGACCGTGCGGCAGGCATGGCCGAGCTCGCTCGCCAGCACATCTGGCGCCATGGCGGCGAGGGCATACAGGTCAGCCACACCTGGGATGCCCAGACGCAGATGCACGACGCCCAGCTGCACGGCAACATCGCGCCGGCCTATTCCTTCGCGGCCCAGGCAGTGGAGGTCGAGGTCGATACGGAAACCGGCCAGGTCCGGGTGCTTGACAGCTATGTGGCCGACGACTGCGGCAAGGCGCTGAACCCCGTCGCCATCCATGGGCAGACCAACGGGGCCACCGTCCAGGCCATGGGCTGGGCCCTTTACGAGCAACTGCACCTGGAAGGCGGGCGCCTGGCCAACGGCAACTTCGCCGACTACACCATGCCAACGGCCGACGCCGTGCCCTTGCTGCGCGGCGGCTTTGTCGAGTCCAACGACCCCAACGGCCCCTATGGCGCCAAAGGGGCCAGCGAAACCGCCATCCTGCCGGGAGCGCCTGCCATCGCCAACGCCGTGTACGACGCCATCGGCGTGCGCATATGCGATCTGCCGATCACGCCCGAAAAAATCCTGGCGGCGCTGCGCGCACGCGCCGAGGAGGGCCGTCATGCATGACTTCGACTTCCTGGAGCCCACCTCGGTGGCGGAGGCCAGCCGGTTGCTGGCCGAACTGGGCGAGGACTGCCGCGTGATCGCCGGCGGCACGGCCTTGATGCTGGGCATGCGCCAGCGCATGCTCGCGCCCACGCACCTGGTCTCGCTGGCTGGCATCGATGCGTTGCGCGGCCTGGACTTCGACCCGGTGCGTGGCCTGCGTATCGGCGCCCTGGTGCGCCATGCCGAACTGGCGGCCTCGCCGCTGGTGTCGCATCACTATCCTGTCCTGGCCGGCATGGCGCAGCGCATGGCCAACCCGCAGGTGCGCAATCAGGGCACGGTGGGTGGCAATCTCTGCTATGCCGACCCCTCCACCGACCCGCCCGGCTGCCTGATGGCATTGGGCGCCCAGATCGTGCTGGCCAGCGCAAGAGGCGAGCGCCTGTTGGACATCGAGGACTTCCTGGTCGACTACTACGCCACGGCGCTGGAAGGCGACGAGATCGTCAGCGAGATCCGCGTGCCGCCCATGGGGCAAGGAGACGACCGGCGCAGCGGTGTGTACACGCGCTTTCTGCGCACAGCGGCCGAACACCGGCCGCTGGCCAGCGTGGCCCTGGTGGCGCACACCGCCGGGGGCATCTGCCGCGACGCGCGTCTCGTCGTGGGCGCCTCTACGCCCATACCCGTGCGCCAGCGGCGCGCCGAGGGCTTTCTTGAAGGCCGTGCCCTCACCTGGGCCTTGGCGGCCGAGGCGGGTGACATCGTCGCGGCCGACATCACACCGGTTTCGGACCTGCGCGGCTCGGCGGATTTCCGCCGAGAAATGGTGCGCGTCAACGTGCGGCGCACCGTGGCCGAACTGTTTGGCCTGGACCTGGCCCTGGAACAAGGAGAGCTGGCATGAGCCGACATCGCATCGAATGCACCGTCAACGGCGAGCCCTGCAGCGTGGACGTGCCTGCGCGCCGGCTGCTGTCGGATTTTCTGCGTGATGACCTGCACCTGACGGGCACCAAGCGCGGCTGCGAGACGGGCGTGTGCGGCGCCTGCTCGGTGCTGCTGGATGGCGAAGTGGTGAAGTCCTGCCTGCTGCTGGCCGTGCAGGTCCAGGGCCGCGCGCTCACCACCATCGAAGGCCTGGCCGACCGTATTGCTGGGGGTGCGGGCGCAGACCCGTCACAACGGCTGCACCCGCTGCAGCAAAGCTTCATGCAATGCGGCGGCCTGCAGTGCGGCTACTGCACACCGGGCTTCATCATGGCCGCCTGCGATCTGCTGGGGCGCAACCCCCTTCCCGGCACGGACGAAGTTCGCCATGGCCTCAACGGCAACCTGTGCCGTTGCACGGGCTACACCCAGATCGTGGAATCGGTCCTTGTGGCCGCGGAGAAAATGCATGGAAATTGAGAAAACCCTGACTGTTTCGGCCTCGCGAGAGCGGGTATGGGCCTTGTTGCTCGATCCCCAGGTCATGGGAGGTGCCGTGCCGGGCATGCAGTCCATCGAAGTGGTCAGCCCTACCGAATACGTGGCGGTGATGCACCAGAAGATCTCCTTCATCAGCGCCAGATTCAAGCTGCGCACACGCATCGTCGAGCAACGCGCTCCCGAGTATCTGCGCGTGGAAGGAACGGGAGAAGACACCTCGGTGGCCAGCTCGCTCAAGCAGCGCAGTGAAATCTTCCTGAGCGCCACGCCGGATGGAGGCACCGAACTGCGCATCAAGATCGACGTGGACCTGCTGGGCCGTCTGGGCGCCTTCGGCCTGAGCGTGATGAAGACCAAGGCCGACCGAATATGGGAGGAGTTCGGTAACAGTCTGGCCGCGCGGCTCGAAGGCGGGGGAGGGGAGCCCGCTGCGGGCAAGGCGACCATGCAGGCGCCTGCACCTGTCGCGCCCGCGCCGGCCTCCGAGCCAGCCGGGGAAACGGTGGTGCAAGCCCGGAATTCGCCAGCACCAGCGCCAGCTTCGGAGCTCTCCTCCACGGCCCAAGACCTGCGGGGCCGTGGCTGGTGGGGACGGCTAATCGGCAGCTTGAGCGGTGAGGGCAGCGCGGGCGCTGCCGACACCATTCATGTCGAGCTGCGCCGTGGCGATACCACGGTCAGCGTCCAATGGCCGGGCGCGCGCGCCGAGCAGTGCGCGGCGTGGCTGCGCGACTGCCTGCGCTGAACGCAGACCCGGCCGAGCACATCATCCGCGCGTGATCACCGCACAGGCCAGGCGCGCCCCGGAATTGCCGGTGGGCTGCGTGGTGTAGTCGTCAGGGTCCTTGTGCACGATCAGGCCGCGGCCCACCACGCTGTTGGGACTCTGATCCAGTGCCAGGCCGCGCGAAACGAAATCTATGCTGGCCATGCCTTGCGCGTCGGACCGCAGGCTGGGCAGATCCCCTGCGTGGTGGACAGCGGAATCGAAGCGGCCATGGGCGTGGCCGGTGGGGTTGAAATGGCCGCCCGCGCTCAGGCCATCAGGGCTGGAGCAATCGCCTTTCTCATGGACATGAAAGCCATGCTCGCTGTTGGGCGCCAGCCCCTGAACCGAGCCCTGAACGCGCACGCTGCCATCGGCCTGGGCAGTGAACTGCAGGCTGCCGCTGACCTTGCTGCCTTGCGTGGGCTGCAGCTGGGCCATGGCCACGTTGCGGGCGGCAGGGGCTGCGGTGACGGCTGCCGGGGTGGACGCTGCGGCTGCGGCAGGAGGCTTGGCCTGGCTGCCGCAGGCCCCAAGGGCCAGCACCATGCCGGTTGCCATCAGCAGCTTCACGGCGGTGGACGGGGTGGATGGGGAAGCGTTCAAACGCATGGTGGCAATCTCCTGGTTGATATCCGTGCTGGAAAAGTTGTGAGGCGCATTGCGCGCAGCCGCCATCTTGCAGCGTGCAATACGGTGGATATGTCGGAGAGGGCAGCGTTGTGCGCCTGCGCGCATCAGCGTATCAATCGCATCAAAGCGTCAGCGCGCGGCTTGCGCACCCGCTTCAGGCTGGCCCGCGTAGCTGAGCAGGCGCTGCAAGGCGCGGTCCCGGATGCCGAGGCGCTTGAGCTCATCGAAGGTTGCGCGCGCATAGTCATGCGTGCTGCCATAGATGCCCTTGGCCTCGCTGAAGATGCGGCGATAGTCTTCGGGCGCCAGCTCGCCCGTGTGATTGGGGCTTTGACGGGACAGCGTGAACGCCAGCGCCTGCACCGTGCCCTGGCCGGTGCGGCAGGGCAGCCAGCGGGGGTCATAGACGGCATTGGCCATCTCGCGCTGCCACAGCTTTCTCATGACGTCATGGCCGTGGTGCCGGGGAATGCGGAACACCATGCCCTGGCAACTGCCGCCGGACAGCATGCCAAAGACCAATCCAGGATTCTGGGGCGTGCCGCGGTTGATGGTGCTCCACATCTTCAATGCCCGGTGCCAGCCAAAGACACGGGCCGTGCGGCGTTCGCAGAAATCGAAATCCGGCCGCCAGATCAGCGAGCCGTAGCCAAAGATCCAGAGGTCGTCGCTTCCGCCCCATCGGTGCAGCGCCTCGTCCAGCATGGGCTGGGACTCTCGGCGGGCAAATGAGAATTCTGGCAGGGCGGACATGGGCGCTGTGGCGTGAAGGAACAATGACGTTTTAACGCCTGTCGGCCCAAACGGTGCACAAGCGCCTGCGTTGCCCTTGCACGGCCGGCCTTTTGTCTCTGCGGCGCCACAGTTCGTGCCGGGTGGCATCACGGGGCTTGGGCGGTGCGCAGGGCCGTTGGCGGCGGCCCTCTACAATCGGCCGGTTTTTCGCAGTCTTTCTGGTTTCCTTCAACAGTTCATTCACGGAGAGTGCTTCATGTCCTTCAGTCAATCCGACGACGACAGCCAACAACGTTTTGCCCTGGGCTTTTTGTTTGCGCTGATTGCGCTCGTCGTCTCCACGGTCGTGGGTGTCGTGGTCTACCAGCGCGGTATTGCGCATGGCCCTGCAAAGACGACAACCGGCGCCACACCTGTGCCGGCGATGGCGCCTGTGGTCCTGGAGGAAGACGTGGCGCGTGTCGTTGTCGAAAACGGCGTGGTCAAGTTCTACTTCGCATCGGCCAAGGCCGAGCTGGCTGCTGGCGCCAATGAAGCGCTGGCCGATGTGGTGGCTGGTGTGCAGGGCGGCAAGCGCGCCGTGATCTCTGGATACCACGACGCCACCGGCAGCGCCGAACTCAACGCCGAACTGGCCAAGAAGCGCGCCCTGGCAGTCCAGGCTGCCCTGTCGGCACTGGGCGTGGCCGAGGAAAAGGTCGAACTCAAGAAGCCCGAACAACTGCAGGCCGATGGCAGCAATGCCCAGGCCCGCCGGGTGGAAGTGATCCTGGTGGATTGAACCGGATCAGCAGTGCGGCTGGCAGCAGCCGCAGCTAAAAACAAAGGCCCGGAGCGATGAACGCTCCGGGCCTTTGTTTTTGGGGCTGCGTGGATCAGGAATTGCGCAGGGGATCGAACTTCTCGCCGCCAGCTGGCTGCACGCCGGCATGGGCGCGTGAGTTCTCCTGTATGAGTTCTATCTTGTAGCCGTCCGGATCCGTCACAAAGGCAATCACCGTGGTGCCGCCCTTGACGGGGCCGGCCTCGCGCGTCACGTTGCCGCCGGACGCCTTGATCTTCTCGCAGGCGGCATAGGCATCAGGCACGCCAATGGCGATATGGCCGTAGGCCGTGCCCATGTCGTAGGACTCCGTACCCCAGTTGTAGGTCAGCTCGATCTCGGCCTGGCCAGGGTTGCCGCCCTCGAAGCCCAGGAAGGCCAGCGAGTACTTGTACTCGGGGTTCTCTGAGGTTCGCAGCAGCTGCATGCCAAGAACCTGTGTGTAGAAATCGATGGAACGCTGGAAATTGCCAACGCGCAGCATGGTGTGAAGGATTCGCATCCACGGATTGTGCCGGGATTTGGCGGTCTCTTCACGCGCTCGGCCATGGGGTGAGGTCGCTTCAGCCCCACCCCGGCATCGGTCGCGGGCTCCTGCCCGGGCGCGTGCATCTCATCCACAGACTCCCGTCTGGTCCGGATGCTTGGCCTGCAACGCATTCAACCACCGATTCAACTATCTGTTGAATTCTAGGAGTGCTCCCTAGGACTGACGCCCGAATTCGCAGCAATTGGGTCAAAAAATCAGACAAATCTTAGATTTTGAAGTGGAAAAATCAGATTAATCCAATTAAATCCTAGTGCGCCACTGCCTAGAATAGGAATGTTCTTCTTGCTATTTTTTTTGAGTCATGAAAAATTTCGTCTTGCGGATACTGATTGCCGATGACCATCCGGCAGTTCTGGCAGGCATAGAAAGTGTTTTGGAGGAAAAAAATGAGATAGAGATTGTGGGTCGAGCGAAAAACTCCACGGAAATCATCAATTTTCTCAGGCAGAACGAATGCGATGTGCTGGTGACTGATTACTCAATGCCCGGCGGAACCTATGGCGACGGCCTGGTCATGCTGAATGTCATCCGGCGACGATTTCCCGGCGTCAAGATCGTGATGCTGACCATGATTGAGAATATTGGGATCATCAAGTCGCTTGCCAATCAGGGGATCTACAGGATAGTCCATAAAACAGATTCTTTGGGGAGCCTGGTGCCGGCGATCTATGCGGCATACACAGATGGTCAATTCATTTCGCCGAGCGCAAGCAAACTGCTTGGCGGCGAATGGCTCGGGGCGGTACGAACATCGATAGAACTGTCAAAGCGTGAAGAGGAAGTTCTGCTGCTTTTCATTTCTGGAATGACAGTGTCTGAAATAGCGAAAAAACTCTATCGCAGCATCAAGACGGTCAGTACGCACAAGGTGGCGGTCATGAATAAACTGGGCATCCGCAAGGACATTGACCTCATTCGCTATGGAATAGAGATGGGATGGATTGATGCCAGAAAATAGTCCCGGTCATGGCAAAAGAATGATCGTTGGCACAAACGATCCGATGGCCCCATATTGGATACAGCAATGTTGCAAACAGCAAGGAATTTTTCACGGCATTCAATGGATCAGCAATACGGATGAGCTTCTGGCGGAACTGAAGAAATTCAATGCGGATGCGGCCTTTGTGGATATGGATTTCATCGGCGAAAAGCTGATGAGGTTCCTCAATGATCTGGCACTGTCTGAAGTGGATGTTCCCATCATCCTTGTCAGCAGCTGCGAACCAAGAATATTCCATGCGGTCGCTGACTATGCCCGGAGCCTGGCACTCAACATCGTCTGTGCAATATCTCGCTCCAGAATGGCAAGAGAGGTGCCGGTCAACGGGGATTTCCTGCTGCGTATCCTGGGGCGGACCAAGACGGAGGGTCAGCCCAGGACGATCTTGCCGATCCCGAGAGCAAGGTTGACGAACGCTTTGCACAGCGGCGAAATCGTTGCCCATTTTCAACCCTTGCATCATGCAGGCTCGGGCAGGATCATCGGGGCGGAAGCCTTGGCCCGGTGGCCTATTTCGGCCACGGAACTGTTGCCACCTGCTGCGTTCATGAAGGCCATCGGAGACCATGGATTGATGCATGAGCTCACTCTCCAAATGCTCCTGCAGTCCATCTCTTTCATCAAATCGGCAGCACCTTCAGGGCAGTTCATCTGCAGCATCAATGTATCCGCCTCCCTGGCGGCATCCTGGGAGTGGATGGATTCGGCATTGCGCGTGATCAGGGATGCAGGTGTCTCCCCTGAAAATATCGGTTTTGAGGTGACGGAAGATGGGGCGGATGATCTCGACAAGTCCCTGGGCGGTGTCATTGCGAATTTACGAATGAGTGGCTTTCAGTGCGCAATGGATGACTTTGGCGTGGGCGGCTCGACCCTAGGGCGCCTGCTTAGCGTTCCTTTCAACCAGATCAAGATTGACAAGGCTTTGCTGCATGCTGCAAGAAACCAGGCCCATGCAAAGAGAGTGCTGAGCAAAGCGGTGTCGCTTGCGAAAGATGTTCGGGCACAGGTGGTTGTTGAGGGAGTGGAGGACGTTGATGATCTGGGAATGATCAGGAGGATGGATGCCGATGTCGCCCAGGGATTCTTGTATTCCAGAGCACTTTCCTGCAAAGATTTTATCGACTACATGAGGCGATCATTGGCCTGAGCAATGGCTGTATATCGATGTCCAGATGGAAATCCATAAAAAAGAAATTGCAGAAAAGGAAGATCTTCTGCTTCTGGCCAGATATAACAAGAGACTGCTTTTTGGTGGGGGGCTGATCTTTTCTTTCCTTGTGATCATTGTCGCGTTATTTGCGGCATCGTTCGAGTTCAATGATTTCATGGAGGAAAGAAGGTCAATTTTTCAGAACAAGAGAACTAGAATTCTGGTGGAGATAGAAACAAAGCAGGTCATCATGATGCGTGGAATAATCGCATCAGAATTGCTTTGGGGGCAAGCGCATATATCGCAACCGGCGGGAGTTGGCAGGCCGGGCGCTATGATCACGGGTGTGAGTCCGGTGGTTTTGCTCGAGGATAAGGGCGACAAGCCTGCATGCAGGCGATACAGGGATATGCTGGAGGAGCTTGCATACCTGGCAAACTCGAGTTTTCTTCAGGATGGAAGAGCCATATCTGTATATGCCTTCAGTCCGGATGGCGGGTTCATCGGTGCTCTCCTGCCTCAGATTCCAGATGAGCCTGAGCGGGAACGGATGCTCTTGGAGCTTCAGCAACAGATTGCCGGGCTGCCGAAAGACAAAGGCGTTCCACTTCATTCCGGACAAGTGCGCCACCCCATTTGGCTTCCCCCGACCAAAAGTATTCTGACGGGTGAAATGTCGTTCCAGGTTGTTGTTTCTGCATTCCATAGGGGTAAGCCATTTCTCACCGTGGTGAGTGACATGCCTACCCAGCATATTGAGAATCTGATGCAGCAAGGTGAGGATAGAAGTTCCTTTCTGATCATGGACTCCCAGGGAAGCGTTGCCCTGGGTGTTGAACCAGAGGGCTACAGCAAAGCGGATTTCTTTGATATTGAATCATCGAAATTCCAAGGCAACCTGGTGAGTCGCTATCTTCTGTTCAAGTATGGTACTGTATACAAGGATGGTTTTTTTCATTACTACTCCAGGATATCGAATACAAACATGATTCTGCTCCACGTGTTTTCGTGGAAGGATGCGGTTTTTCTAAAGGGAAAATCGTTCGTATATTTGATTCTTTCGTTGATATTCATTGTCTTGTTCTGGTGCTTTTTGATATATTTCTACGAAAAGGTATTTATTCCAATCTATGAAAAGGCAAAGAATGTTTTCGATACCGAGCAGCTGAGTCGAACCATCATTGCCATGGCTCCTTACGGACTTGGTCTTCTTGATTTCAAGGAGAAAAAGATGCTGTTGGAGAACAGCATGATGTTCAAATACAAGGAGAGTGCAGTACTGCGTGGCCCAGTCCCTGGCGAGCTATTGATCGGCTATTTCCACAGAGTTTATGTGGAGAAATATCTTGGTGGCGGGAAAAGTGACTATGTGCCCGTGTCCAGCGAGGTGGTGATTTCCAACGATGGAACCATTGCAGAGCTGTCCATGATCATGGTGAAGGCAAAATACCAAGGTCGGAACGTGCTGTTGTGCGGGTTTGCCGATATCACGGCTCACAAGCAGGTCCAAAGAAGCCTGGAGGATGCAAAGAAGGCTGCGGAAGAGGCAAACCATGAAAAATCATCTTTTCTCGCCGTAATGAGCCACGAGATACGCACTCCACTCAATGCGATACTGGGGAATCTGGAAATACTGGGAAGAAGCATTCTGTCCATGGAGCAGAAAACACGGCTGGACATCATTTCGAATTCCTCACATTCTCTTTTGTCTCTGTTGAATGATGTCCTCGATTTCTCGAAGGTCGAGTCTGGTCAGATGAGTGTCGAGATGGCCGGATTCGATCTCAAGTCTGTGATCAGGCAGGTGGCATCCATCTATAAACCCTTGGTGACAGAGGCAAAAATTGAATTTTCCCTGACCATCGATGATTCGCTGAAGTCTGGATATCTTGGCGATGCTGAGCGCATCAAGCAAATACTCAACAATCTTCTCAGCAATGCCTTGAAGTTCACCAAGAGTGGAAAAATAGAGGTATATGCATCCGACAGATCCGGCGAGCTGAACATCAAGGTATCCGATACTGGAATAGGTATTCATCATTCGCAGCATGCGTTCATCTTCGATGCGTTCAAGCAGGCCGGCTCGGAAATCGCCACGAAGTTTGGAGGAACCGGACTTGGGCTGACGCTGTGCCAGCGGATGGCCCACCTCATGGGAGGGGAGATCCGGTTTTCAAGTGTCCTTGGAAAAGGCAGCATTTTCGAGCTGGTGCTGCCCGCATACCATGCGCAGCCCGCATCATCCGCTGTCGCTTGGGAGGATGGCGATGTCCTGCTTTCGGAGGACGAACGAGAGGATTTCTCGGCAAGGATTCTGGTGGTGGATGACCACCCTGTTAACAGAATGCTGTTGCTGGATCAGCTGAGGATCATTGGGTATGAGGCCGATTCTGCAGAAGGAGGGGAATCTGCCTTGAGCATGCTGGCACAGCTGGCCTATGACCTGGTTCTAACCGACCTGCAGATGCCCGGCATGAACGGTTATGTGCTTGCACAGCACATCCGTAAGGATTACCCCGGGATTAGAGTGGGGGCAATAACGGCAAACGCAGGCAAGCATGAAAGGGATAAATGTGCCAAATTCGGCATATCTGACATCATCGTCAAACCAGCCTCCCTGAAAAGCATCAAGGAATTCATTGATAGAAATATCGGCAAGTCCGGGGTTTGCCAAGTGGATGCATTGCCGGCAAGAACAAGCAAGATTTCTGGCTACCGTGACATTCTTGTCTCAACAACACAAGCATCCTTGATCTCCTTGAAGAAATCCTTGGAAAAAAGAGATCTCGTGGCTGTGCATAGGGAAATTCATGCCATGAAGGGGGCATTTGCAGTGGCAGGGTTCAATGACATAGTCCAGGCGCTTGATAGGATTTCTTCTCTTGTCAATGCGCGAGATTTTCGAGCGGTCGATGGGGAGCTCGTGAATTTCATGGACGTTCTGAAAGATTTGTGAGAAAGGTTGAAAGCCGGCTGGTGTCAGGTTATTCATATTTACGCGCCATGGACTATAAAAAATACCTGAAAATATCCGTATTGTTGGCGGACGATCATCCTGGGATAATATCAGGTGTCAGGCATGAATTGTCTGGTGAGTCAGAAATTGCATTGAATGGGAGTGTTTCAAATTCAACCGATCTGATTAAAAAACTGGAAGAGGGAGGTTTTGATGTGCTTGTATCCGATTACTCCATGCCGACCGGGCAATATGGAGATGGACTGCATCTATTCGGATATATATCGAGAAGATTCCCAAAATTGGGTCTGGTGGTCCTGACCATGCTGGATAACTCGGCAATACTGCAGGCTCTGGGTCGTGTCTCGAACATCAGTATTGTCAGCAAGGCCGATCCGGTGCTGCATCTTGTTCCCGCGATCCACGCGGCATTCACTGGCGGAGTTTATTTTTCGCCAGCCATCGCCGAGCGGCTGGAAAGAGGTGGTGCAGGCGGGTTGGGCGGAGTGCAGGGGGAGAGAAGAGTACCTGCTGAGCTGAGCCCCAAGGAGTCCGAGGTAGTCCGGTTGTACGCTGCTGGCCTGCGCATTGATGAAATTGCAGCCAAGCTCAACAGGAGCAAGAAGACCATCAGCACGCAAAAAGTCAAGGCCATGCAAAAACTCGGCATAGAGCGAGACATAGACCTTATGAAATATGCCTTGGAATGTGGGTGGGTGACATCATCGAGATCTCAATGATGCATGTTCATTCCGCCTTCAGTGCCTGTATGTCCTGGATGACTGCTTCAAGCTGGAGCTCCAGCAGCGAGAGCGAATGTCTGTGATATGCCAGCCCATCATGGCCCATGCGGCTTTCCAGGTCGGCGCACCGTATTGACAACTCGACCAGATCAAAGAATCTCAGTGAGCCAGACAGGTTGTGAAGCTCTCTTTGCACATCTTTGCAGTTTGGGCTGGATTTGATGGTTGCCAGAGAAGAGCGCGCAGATTCCAGGAAGGCATTTCTGATGGGTGGCGCAATTTTCTCGAAATGGACGACTTCGTCAGTCGGCAGGAGGCTGTCGGGGTTGGGATGCGTTGAATGGATCGCCATCGTCAGCGCATCAAGAATCCCCTGCGGTGAATGCCAGGATACCGCGATGATGCGGGCATTGATCACTCTGGGCTGCATGGGATGGCTGGCTTCACATTCGATGATGCGTGCTGCTCCTGCCACCAGGCGGTTTTCGTCCTTGGGATTCCATGAGGTCTTCGGCCCGCATAGCACGACAACGTGGAACTTCTGTAGCCGATCCTGGCGAATCGCGGTGGGATGGCGGCATGCCGTGGTCACCAGACCCCACTCCTTGAGCAAAGGGAGCAGATGGGCGTGCTGGTCGTCGCATGACGAGATGAACAGAATCTGCTGTCCTGAAAATGGCAGATGGGGCCGCAAGAGTGCATCTGCGACAGGTGTCGTTCCAAAGGCGGTCGGTAGCTTGTCAGGACGGCGTGCGGTGGGGGCACTGTCCGGGGCGGAGATCTGTTTTGTCATGTAAGGCCGAACGTCGGGGGCCGGTCTCTACAGCGAGAAATTTCAAGATGCAGATCAGGCCGACTGATTGAACCACGGCATCCATCCACAGTGCATGTCTAAGGGCATGTGCGCGTGCTTGCCGCGATTGCACGGGGCCAGGCCAGGGCAATGCCGCCCTGCAGAAGTGCAGGCACGCCAATTCAGGTGCACGTTCCAGGTGGGGCCAGAATGAAAAAAGCCTGCAAGTGACTGCAGGCTGTTTTCATGGAGGCGTTTATCCAGGGCTTCAGATGGCGAACTGGGCGCGATCCTTGTCCTTGATCCAGGCGGGCGGCTTGCCGCGTCCGGTCCAGGTGTCACCTGTCTCTGGATTGCGGAACTTGGGAGCCACGGTGGAGGAGGCGCGGCGTGCCGTGAAAATGTCGTCGGCTGTCAGGCCGTAATCCTGAACCAGACCGCGAATCTTGGCGATCACATCACTGACTTCTTGCTTGCGTGCTGTCTGGATCTGGGCCTCAAGTGCTTCGCGCTGCGCCAGAAGTTCTTTGTATGTGTTGCTCACGGTAGTTTGCCTTTCATGGATTGAAGCGCGAATATTAACTGTTTTTTAAGAACCGGTTTGCATGCTTTCGATTATTTCCCCCTATGACCACCATTGCCCGTCCCGAATGCGTTCAAACTGTCAGGTAAACCTTGGGTAAAGAGCCGTTGCGCAGTATGGCGCTGTATGTTCTGCGGGTTTTCAAAATCCTGTGCACCCTCGCTTTCGGGCTGGGCGGAACTGGATAAGCCGTGACTCCGGGTTCATGGCCGGCGGTGCTGGTATTGAGCGATGCAAGGGCCGCGCTTTACCCAAACTCCGGTGCGGATTCGGAATCCTTCAAGTCCAGTCTGTACGCTGCTTGCCAGATGAGATGCGAACAAATCAGCGGGTGTGGCCGTCCCGTCGACGTGCCTTGTGCAAGCGTCTGGATTTTTCTGTGCAATGCTGTTTATTTGTACAGTATGATGCAGTCATGAGCATCGATCAGATCGCCTTCGCACTCCCCGCAGCCCTTGCCGTCTGGCTGTCCCAATCCCGTTCCGCCGCGCTTCGGCGATGGGCCTGCCTCTTCGGCCTGGGGGGCATGCCGTATTGGATTTACAGCGCGCTGTCTGCCGGGCGCTGGGGCATGTTGGCCTTGGCCTGCGTGTTTGCACTGGGGTGGCTTTGGGGACTGTGGGTGCATTGGCTGACTCCCCGGCGGCGTGTGGCCATGGATTCGGGCCTTGGCACGATCCAGATCACGCCGGGCACCCGCTGATGCTTGGGGTGGCAGCCAGCAGCCTTGCGTGGTGCCGATCCTGCAAACGAGCATGAGTTTTGCAGGCGCTGCGCATGATGCGTTCGTGAATTTCAAGCGTTCTCACTGGAATTTGATGCAGGTAAAAGCCGAGTGTTTTGCTGGGTTGGTGTGATTTTCGAGCCGACGCGTTGAACGCCTGGACGGGCTGCGATCTCTATGCCCGGCCGTGCATGGCTGAAAGATCCGGACCGGAATTGCTGCAGCGTGTTCTGCCCTCCTGTGCACTGCGGTGGTGCACTCCTTTTCGCTCTTGGTGCAAGCTCACTGATCAGCCTGCTGCGCTGTGCTTTCGTGGATATTTCCGATGGATGAGTTTGGTCTTGTGCATAAAAAGCCACGGAAATCTGCAGTCTGTGCGGGTGCCGGGATGGCGGCACGCTGGCAGCGGCGAGCAAGTGCGAGGCATAGAATCGTTTGCATACAACAGGCAGCCAGCCATACGACTTGCCTCTAAAAACCACGTGAAATAGCCCACCCCGCCGGCGGTGGGCTTTCTTTTTCGGGCCCTGCTGCGGCGTGCCTGACGCCTGATTTTTCAGTGCGCACCTATGGTTTGCACCTGTTGTCAACCACAAGGTTTGCATACGATGAAATTCACTCTCAACCAACAAGAGGTCGAGATCCAGGGCGTCAGCCCGGAGACGCCGCTGCTTTATGTGCTGCGCAACGACATGCAGCTCAACGGTCCCAAGTTCGGCTGCGGCCTGGGCGAATGCGGCGCATGCGCCGTGCTGATCGACGGCAAGGTGGCCCGCTCCTGCTCCGTTCCCGTGAGCGTGGTCCAGGGCATGAAGGTCACGACGCTGGAAGGCCTGTCCCAGGACGCGACCCAGGCCGAGCACGCCCGCGTGGCGCGTGACTGGGAAGCCGCCCATCCGGCCGCCGTGCCGGGGATGCCTGCCGGCAAGCCGGCAGCCGATGCACCGGGCAAGGCTGTCTACCGACTGCACCCCGTGCAGCAGGCTTTCATTGACGAGCAGGCCGCCCAGTGCGGCTACTGCACCAACGGCATGGTCATGGCCCTGGTGGCCTTGTTCGACCACAAGCCCACGGCCACCGACGAGGAAGTCACCCAGGCCCTGTCCGGCCACCTGTGCCGCTGCGGCACGCATGTGGAAATCATGCGTGCGGCTGCTCGCGCCCGCGTGCTGATCGCCCAGGGAGGTGCAGCATGAGTGCATCCAACCCCCTTCAACTGACGCGCCGCAACCTGCTCAAGCTGGGCGGCATGGTCATGGTCAGCTCGGTGGCGGCCGCTGGCCTGGTGGCTGAAAGCACGGGTACGGCGCCCGCCGTGGCCGGCGCCTTCCCCATTCCCCCCATTGACCGGGTGAGCAGCTTCATCGCCATTGGCGCGGACGGCAGCGTCACGGCCTACCACGGCCACGTGGACCTGGGCACGGGCATCCGTACCTCGCTGGCGCAGCTGGTGGCCGATGAGCTCGATGTGGAGTTCGAACGCATCACCATGGTGCTGGGCCACACGGGCCGCACGCCCAACCAGGGCCCGACCATTGCCAGCAACACCATCCAGGTGGATGCCATCCCCATGCGCAAGGCCGCCGCGCAGGTGCGCCAGCTGCTGCTGGGCCTGGCTGCCGAGAAGCTGCAGCAGCCCGTGTCCGCACTGACCACGTCCAAGGGCGCGGTGGTGGCCAAGGGCGGGCGACGCATCGGCTACGGCGAACTAGCCCAGGGCCAGGACCTGAACATTGCGCTGGACAAGGAAGTGCCGCTGCGCACCGGCGGTTTCAACTACATCGGCAAGTCCGTGCAGCGCGTGGACATTCCGGCCAAGGTGCTGGGCGCGCTGGCCTATGTGCACGATGTGCGCGTGCCGGGCATGCTGCACGGCCGCGTGGTGCGCCCGCCCTATGGCGGTGCCGATGCGTCGGCGCCGCTGGGCAGCAGCCTGATTTCGGTGAACGAACAGTCCGTCGCTCATCTGCCGGGCATCGTCAAGGTGGTGGTGCAGGGCGATTTCGTGGGCATCGTGGCCGAGCGCGAAGAGCAGGCCATTGCCGCCATGCGCCAGCTGGAGGTGAAGTGGAAGGACTGGGCCGGCGTGCCCGACCTGTCGCTGAACGCCATGCACGACACCCTGGTCAAGCACGAGAAGACCGACCGCATGCTGCGCGAGGACGCGGGCATTGACGAGGCCTTCTCGGGCGCCAAGAAGGTGATCGAGGCCGACTACGTCTGGCCCTACCACCTGCATGCCTCCATCGGCCCGTCCTGCGCCGTGGCCGAGGTGTCCGCCAGCCAGATCCAGGTCTGGACCGGATCGCAGAACCCGCACGACGTGCGCAAGGACATCGCCACGCTGACCGGCATGGCGGCCGACCAGATCAATGTGACGCGCCTGGAAGCCTCGGGCTGCTATGGCCGCAATTGCGCGGACGACGTGGCATCCGACGCCGTGCTGCTGTCGCAGGCCGTGGGCCGCCCGGTGCGCGTGCAGCTGATGCGCGAGCAGGAAGCCGCCTGGGAGCCCAAGGGCACGGGCCAATTGATCCGCGTGCGCGGCGGCCTGGACGAGAACCATGCCGTGCTGGGCTATGAGCTCAAGACCTGCTACCCGTCCAACGACGCGGCAGCCCTGGCCCTGATCCTGACGGGCAAGGTGCCCAACAAGTCCAAGGTGCTGCAGATGGGTGACCGTACGGCCATCCCGCAGTACGAGTACCCCAAGATGCGCGTGGTCTCGCAGGATGCGGCGCCCATCGTGCGCGCGTCGTGGATGCGCGGCGTCTCGGCCCTGCCCAACGTCTTTGCCCATGAATGCTGGATCGACGAATGCGCCTACCTGGCCGGTGAAGACCCGCTGGCCTACCGCCTGCGCTACCTGAAGGACCCGCGCGCCGTGGCGCTGACGCATGCTGCGCACAAGCAGGCCGGCTGGCAGGATGGCCCGGCCCACCGCAACCCCGCGCCGGCCGACCAGCGCCTGGTCAAGGGCCGCGGCTTTGCCTATGCCCGCTACTACCACAGCAAGTTCCCTGGATACGGCGCGGCCTGGGCCACCTGGATCTGCGACGTGACCGTGGATCGCGAGACCGGCGTGATCAAGGTGGACAAGGTCTTCGTGGCCCATGACTGCGGCGAGATGGTCAACCCGGCCGGCGTGCGCCACCAGGTGCACGGCAACATCATCCAGTCCACCAGCCGCGTGCTCAAGGAGTACGTGACCTTCGACAGCAAGGGCGTGACCTCGCTGGACTGGGGTGGCTACCCCATCCTGCGCTTTGACGAGCTGCCCGAGATCGACGTGCAACTGGTCGAGCGCCCCGGCGAAGACCCCATGGGCGCGGGCGAATCGGCCTCCGTGCCCAGCGCCGCCGCTGTCTCCAACGCCGTGTTCGACGCCACCGGCGTGCGCCTGCGCGAAGTGCCGTTCACCCCGGCACGCGTGCTGGCCGCACTCAAGGCAAAGGCTGCCGATGCAGCCCCGGCCGACAAGGCACAGAACTGAGAGCGGAGGACCGGAACATGCACACACTCAAGAAAATCACCCTCGGCGTGGTCGGCCTGGCCGCCGTGGCCGGCGCCGCCTTCTGGCTGGCCACGGGCCGCAGCGAAATCGCGCCCCTGCAGCAGATCCCGGTGCAGGAATTCAGCCAGCAGCAGATCGACCAGGGGCGCCGCCTGGCGCACATGGGCGACTGCGCTGTCTGCCACACGGCACCGGGCGGCCAGCGCAACGCAGGCGGCCTGGCCATGCCCAGCCCCTTCGGCACCATCTACTCGACCAACATCACGCCCGATGCCGAAACCGGCATCGGCCGCTGGTCGTACGAGGCCTTCGAGCGCGCCATGCGCCATGGTGTGGACCGCGAGGGCAACTACCTGTACCCCGCCTTCCCGTACACGGCATTCACCCGCGTGACCGATGAGGACATGAAGGCGCTGTATGCCTTCCTGATGACCGAGCCGGCTGTCTCCAACGAGGCACCCAAGACCGCGCTGAACTTCCCGTTCAACGTGCGCCGTGGCCTGGCCCTGTGGAATGCGCTGTACCTGGAGCCGGGCGAGCAGCCCGCGCCCGCCAACCAGTCGGGCGAGTGGATTCGCGGCGCCTACCTGGTCGAAGGCCTGGGCCACTGCGCCGCCTGCCACTCGCCGCGCAACCAGTTCGGCGCCGAGAAAAAGGGTGCCGACCACCTGGCCGGCGCCTTCATCGACGGCTGGGATGCGCCCGCGCTCAACGACAAGGCCGTGGCTCCGCTGCCCTGGACGCGCGAGGACCTGGTCCGCTACATGCAGACCGGTTTCTCGGAGCGCCACGGCGTGGCCGCCGGCCCCATGGCGCCCGTGATCGAAGGCCTGTCCCACCAGTCGGCCGAGGACATCAACGCCATGGCCACCTACCTGATGTCGTACCGCAAGCCTGTGGCAGACGCCGCTGGCGCAGGGGACGCCCAGGCCCTGGTGAAGGAAAAGACCGAGGTTGCCAAGCTGCCGGTCGACGCCCAGGGCTACCGCCTGTACCAGGGCGCCTGCATGGCCTGCCACCGTGCCGACCCCAGCGGCGTGCTGGCCGGCAGCAGCTTCGGGGTGCGTCCCCAGCTGTCGCTGAACACCAACCTGTACAGCGACTCGCCGACCAACGCCATCCATGTGGTGCTCAACGGCATCACGCAACCGGCGCGCCCGCAGCTGGGCACCATGCCCGCCTTCCGCCACAACCTCAGCGACGATCAGATCGCCACGCTGCTCAACACCATGCGCAGCCAGTACGGCCTGCAGCCATGGCCCGGCCTGAGCGACAAGGTCAAGGCCCTGCGCGAGGAAACACGCCCCGGCAAGGTGGCGGCGCACTGAGCCTGCGCTGCGTCATCTGCGCAGCCTGTGTGCTGCGCTAGGATGGCAAGGGACCGCTGTTCCCACAGCGGTCCCTTTTTTTATGGTGACCCGCAAGATGACAAGCCCCATGCCCGACCCCATGCCTGAGCCCATGCCCAATTTCCCCCTGCTGACCGACACCAACCGCCAATGGCTGGATGCACGTGCCCAGGCGCTGGATGCCGGCAACGGCGAGGCCACGGCCGCCGTCGTGCCCTATCTGGCCGAAGCCGGGCTGCTGGGCCACGGCTTGGCTGATGCCTTGGGCGGGCAGGGCGGCCGCGCCGGCAATGCCATCGAGGCGATTGCCCAGGTGGCCACGCACTCCATGTCCGCCGCCTTTGCCTTCTGGGGCCAGCGCGTGCTGATCGAGATGCTGGCGAACACCGGCAATGCGGCCCTGCGCGAGCGCTGGCTGCCCGCGCTGCTGGCGGGCGAGGCGGCCGGTGCCTCGGGGCTGTCCAACATCATGAAATTCCTCAGCGGGCTGGAGGCACTCAACATCCGCGCCACGGCCCGGGAAGGCGGCGGCTGGCTGCTCAACGGCAGCGTGCCCTGGTGCACCAACCTGCGCGGGCCGCGCTTTCTGGCCGCCATTGCCGTGGCGCGTGACGACGGCGCGCCGCCCATGATCGTGGCCCTGCCGTCTGATCGCCCTGGCCTGGAGCGCTCGCCGGATCTGGAGTTGATTGCCCTGCGCGGCACCAACACCGCCGCCTTGCAACTCAAGGACGTGGCCATCACCGAAGACGATTTGCTGGCCGAGCGCGCCGGCGGATTCCTGCCGCGTGTGCGGCCGGCCTTCCTGGGCATGCAATGCGGCCTGTCCATCGGCCTGGCGCGCGCGGCCTGTGCGCAGGCCGCCTCGCGCATGGGGCAGGGCGGGCATGTGCTGCAGCAGCCGCTGGACGATACCCGCAGCCATCTGGAGCAGGCGGTGGCGGCACTCAAGGCCGGTGTAGAGGCCGGCGATTTCGTGGAGGCGCCCGAGCGGCTTTTCGCGCTGCGCCTGGCCCTGCACGACTGCGTGCAGCAGGCCATGCAGCTGGAGCTGCAGACGGCCGGTGGCCGCGCCTACAGCCTGGATGCGGACGATGGCTTTGCCCGCCGCTGGCGTGAATCGGCCTTCATCCCCATCGTCACGCCCAGCGTGATCCAGTTGCGCGCCGAGCTGCAAAAACTGCAAAAGCTCGGCGCCTGACGGTTCATTCCGCCTTGCCTGCGGACGTCAGCGCCGTGTCCAGCAGCAGCAAGGCGGTTTGCACTGCAGCCAGCAGCCGCTGGCGCGGCACGCCATCGCGGGCTTGCACGGAGATGCCGTGCAGTTGCGTGGCATAGAAATCCCCCAGCGCCTGCACATCGGTGCCGGCGCGCAGCTCGCCTTCATCCAGCGCGCGCTGAAGGCGGTCGATCAGGGACTGCGTGCGCTGGCGACGGTGTTCGGCCAGCCAGGCGGCGACTGCCTCGTTTTCCTCGGCGCAATTGGTGGCGGCGGTGACCACCATGCAGCCCAGCGGATGGGCATCGTCCGTATAGGTGGCCACGGCATCGCGCAGCACGCGGGCCAGGGCGTCGCGCACGTGCGGCTCCTGGGCCATGGCGCGGTCGGCAAAGCCGCCATCACCGGCCTCGTAGCGCTGCACGGCCTCGCGGAACAGGTCCTGCTTGCTGCCGAAGGCCGCATAGATGCGCGCTGACGCAATGCCCAGCGCCTGCACCAGGTCGGCCATGGACGTGCCCTCGTAGCCGCGCCGCCAGAACGCCAGCATGGCGCGCTCCAGCGCCTGGTCTCGGTCAAATTCCCTGGGTCTTCCGGCCATCTTCCTCATCCTTCTCAACAGTCAGGGCGGCATCTTAGCGGCGCCGTGATGCTGTCTTGCATCGGCTTCGCAAAAGCAGCCGCGTTGGCGTGATACTATTCTTTGTCGATCAACAAACAATAGCTCAACGCAAGGAAATCACATGCAGACCATCAAGGGCCCCAGCCTTCATCTGGCGCAATTCGCCGACAACAAGGCACCGTTCAATTCCCTGGAAGACATCGCACGCTGGGCAGCCGGCGTGGGCTTCAAGGGCCTGCAGATTCCCGCCTGGGACCAGCGCCTGTTCGACGTGGCCACGGCCGCCAGCAGCCAGACCTATTGCGACGATGTCAACGGCATGCTGGCCTCGCACGGCCTGGTGGCCAGCGAGCTGACCACGCACATCTTTGGCCAGCTCGTGGCCGTGCACCCGGCCTACGACGCCATGTGCGACAGCTTTGCGCCCGAGGCGCTGCGCGGCAATCCGGCCGCACGCACGGCGTGGGCGCTGGAGCAGCTCAAGCTGTCGGCCCGTGCATCGCGCCGCATGGGGCTGAGCGACATGGGCACGTTCTCGGGCTCGTTCGCCTGGCCCTATCTGTTCCCGTTCCCGCAGCGCCCGGCCGGCCTGATCGAAACCGCCTTCGAGGAGCTGGCGCGCCGCTGGCGCCCCATCCTCGACGCCTGCGACGAGCAGGGCGTGAACCTGTGCTACGAAATCCACCCCAGTGAAGACCTGCACGACGGCACCAGCTTCGAGCGCTTCCATGAGCTGGTGGGCCAGCACGCGCGCTGCAAGATCCTGTTCGATCCCAGCCATTTCGTGCTGCAGCAGCTCAACTACCTCGACTACATCGACATCTACCGCGAGCACATCCGCATGTTCCATGTGAAGGATGCGGAGTTCCTGCCCAGCGGGCGCCAGGGCATCTACGGCGGCTATTCCTCGTGGCTGGAGCGGGCAGGGCGCTTCCGTTCGCTGGGCGACGGGCAGGTGGACTTCAAGGCCATCTTCTCCAAGTTCGCCCAGTACGACTACCAGGGCTGGGCCTCGCTGGAATGGGAGTGCTGCCTCAAGGACCAGGAAGACGGGGCACGCGAGGGCGTGGACTTCATCAACCGCCACATCATCCGCGTCACCGACAAGATCTTTGACGACTTCGCCGGCGCTCCCGTGGACCAGCGCCAGATCAACGCCATGCTCGGCATCGCCTGAGCACGCCCGCAGCCAAAGAACCTCAAAAAGAATCCAACAATGAACGCTTTCACATCGAACGCCCTGCGCAAGCAGGAAGACCAGGCCTGCGAGTTCTCGCACGACTACGTGCGCATCGACGGCCGCCGCATCCACTGCATCACGGCCGGGCAGGGCGCGCCCGTGCTGCTGATCCCGGGCTGGCCCCAGACCTGGTATGCCTGGCGCCACGTCATGCAGGCGCTGGCGGCGCAGGGCTTCCAGGCCATTGCCGTCGATCCGCCGGGCACGGGCTTTTCGGACCGGCCCGACACCGGCTACGACACGGGCTCCATCGCGCTGACCCTGCACCGCACCATGCTGGCGCTGGGCCATGAGCGCTACCAGGTCGCCGGCCACGACGTGGGCATGTGGGTGGCCTATGCACTGGCCAGCGACCAGCCGCAGGCCGTGCAGTCCCTGGCGCTGACCGAAGCCGTGATCCCCGGCCTGGCGCCCGAGCCCAGCATCTTTGCGCCGCCAGAGCAGAACATCTTCCTGTGGCACTTCATGTTCAACCAGCTGGCCGACCTGCCCGAGACCCTGATCGCGGGGCGCGAGCGCGCCTACCTGGAATTCATGTTCAACCGCTGGTCGCTGCGGCGCGACCGCGTGGCCGTCGACGTCTATGTCGATGCCTATGCGGCGCCCGGTGGCCTGCGCGGCGGCTTTGCCTACTACCGCGCCATTCCCGAAACCATCCGCCAGAACCGCGAGCGTGCGCTGCGCCCGCTGGCCATGCCCGTGCTGGCCATTGGCGCCGAGCACGCCACGGCCGATGCGCCGCTGGCCACGCTGCGCGGCCATGCCGATGACCTGTCGGGCGTGATCGTGCCGGGCTGCGGCCACTTCATCATGGAGGAAGCCGCCGAGCCCTTCATCGCCGAACTGCTGCCCTTCCTGCAAAGGACGCTGTGACCATGGGCCTGGACGCTGACATTGCGCGCTATCTCGCCGAGCTGGCGCAGGCAACCCAGGCCGTGGCCCCGCCCACGCAGCCCACGCTGGCGGCGCTGCGCGAGGCCACCGACGCCGGGCTGCGCGCCCTGCACGGCCCGGCCGAGGCCGTGACCCGCACCGAAGACTTCACGCTGCCCGCGCGCGACGGTGCGCCGCTGCGCGTGCGCATCTACCGGCCGCTGGCCTCGGTCACACCCACGCCCCAGCCCGCCCTGGTCTTCGCCCACGGCGGCGGCTGGTGCCTGGGTTCGCTGGAGGTCTACGACAACCCCTGCCGCGCGCTGGCCATGTCAACGGGCGCCGTCGTGGTCTCGGTGGACTACCGGCTGGCGCCCGAGCACCGCTTTCCCGTGCCGCTGCATGATTTCTGCGATGCCATTGCCTGGACCTTTGAGCAGGCCGATGCGCTGGGCCTGGACAGCAGGCGCATCGGCGTGGCCGGAGACAGCGCGGGCGGCAACCTCGCGGCCGCAGCCTGCCTGCTGGCGCGGCAGCAAGAAGGCTGGGGAGAGGCGGGCGCACCGGCCATCGCCCACCAGCTGCTGCTGTACCCGGCACTGGACGCGGCCATGGACTCGCCGTCGTTCCTCCAGTTTGGAGAGGGCCACTACCTCACGCGTGCGGCCATGGAGTACTGCTATGGCGCGTACCTGGGCGATGCGGCATCGGGGCGGCACGAACTTGTCTCTCCGCTGCGCGCGGACCACGTGGCAGGCCTGCCGCCTGCCACGGTGATCAGCTGCGAATACGACCCGCTGCGCGACGAGGCCGAAGCCTATGCGCAGCGGCTGGCGCAGGCCGGTGTGGCGGTGCAGGCCGTGCGCCTGCCCGGCATGGTGCACGCCTGCATGCACATGCTGGGGCTGGCGCCGGCATCACGCCGCCTGTTTGACGAAGCGGGTGCCGCCGTGCGCCAGGCTTTCGGCACGGCCATCGGCTGAGGGTTGCCGGGTGCAGGTCAGGCCTGTGCCAGGAACACGGCCACCAGCGCATTCGCATGGCCGTGCCCCATCTGGTGCTGGGCCTTGAGCCAGCCCACCAGTTCCATGTGCTTGCGGGTGTCCTGCTGTTGCAGCAGGTCCATCCAGTGCGCAATCGGCTGGCCGTAGGTCTTCTCGATGGAAGGGAAATACGAGGCCGGTCCCTTGACCTTGCTTGTCTCCGTCATGGCGCTTGTCCTTTTTCTGTGATGCGGGTGGCAGATTGTGCCGCTGGCGCTGTCCGGGCCGGCAGGCAGGGTCAGGTCAGGAACAGCACATCCTTGTGCTGCGGCACAGGGGGCAGCACCTCGCCGGTCAGCTCGCGCAGCGTGGCCTCGATCATCTGCGACATGGCGTCCAGCGCCAGATCGTTGGGCGCCGTGCCGAAGGGCTCCTCCAGCTCGGCGCCCAGTGCCTCCAGCGCGAAGAAGGTGTAGGCGATGAAGGCCACGATCACCGGCGTCATGAAGCCGATGGAATCCACCAGGCCGAAGGGCAGCAGCAGGCAGTACAGGTAGATGGTGCGGTGGATGATCACTGCGTAGGTGAAGGGGATGGGCGTGCCCGCAATGCGCTCGCAGCCGCCCAGTGCCTCGCCCAGCTTGCACAGCGGCGCCTCCATGGCGGGCACCAGCACGGGCTGCAGGCTGCCGTCGCTGCGGCGCGCCTGCAGCCATTCGCCGGCCATGAGCAGCAGCACGGCAGGCTTGAAGCGCGCCGTGGCCAGGCGCTCGCAGTCGGCGGCGGGCAGCAGGCGGCGCATGTCGGCCGCGGCATCGGTGCCGCGCAACTGGTGGCGCAGCGCGTGCACAAAGGCCGCCAGCACCATGGCCAGGGCCGGGGCGTGCTGCGGTGCATCGGTCAAGGTCCGGGCCTGGCGCACCAGGGAGCGCGTCTCGTTGAGCAGGGTGCCCCACAGCGTGCGCGCCTCCCAATAGCGCGCGTAGCTGGTGCTGTTGCGAAAGCCCAGGAAGATGGCCAGCGTCAGCCCGATCAGCGAAAACGGCACGAAGTTCAGCGGCACCTTCCAGGCGAACAGCTGGCCGTGCAGGGCCGTGACCAGCACGGCGAACAGGGTGGCGGCCATCAGCTGGGGCAGGATGTCGGGCAGCACCGAGCCGCGCAGCACGAAGAGCATGCGCAGCCAGTGGGGGCGGGGCCGGATGATCATGAAAGCTTGTTCCGTGATGGAAAAGAGGGCGCAAGTGGGGGCAAGAGGGCGCAGCAGCCCCGCAACTCTAACCGCCCCGCGCAGTCAGTGCGCCACCTGCGCGCCACCCTGCACGCGCTGGCTGCGGCTTCAAAGATCGCTGCCGTGGCTGCCGTGGCTGCTGTGGCTGTCGTGGTTGCCGTCTGGCTGGAGAAGGGCCTGTGCCGTGACCGCTGCTGCCTGCTCCGCCTGCCATGCCCTGCGCATGGAAGAGGGCGCCACCGTTGCGCGCGGGGATGGCTGGCTGGTGATGGTGCCCAGGCTGATGAAGCCGGCCAGGTGCTCGCCCTCGCGCAAACCCAGCGCTGAATGCAGGGCCGGGTCAAAACAGCGCTCCCCACTGAGCACGATGGCACCAAAGCCCAAATGGTGGGCGGCATTGAGGAAGTTGCCCAGGGCAGCCCCTGCGGCCAGCCATTGCTCGCGCATGGGAACGCGCGAGCGCAGCTATACAGCGAAATGCGTGCGCAGAATGCTTGCCGAACCTCGCCAGGCGTCAGGCCTTGGTCAGCTCCTGAGGTGCCTGGCCCAGCGTCGCAATCAACTGCCCATACATGGCATCCACGGCCGCCGAGCCCTGCGAGGCCTTGCTGCGCAGGGCCGACACTTCCATGGACACCAGCGGCGGCAGCTCGAAGCCGGCCGGCAGGTTCTGCAGCACCTGCAGGTGCGGCGGCACGCTGCAGCGCGTGAACACGGCCACGGCCAGGCCGCTTTCCACGGCGGCCAGCTGGCCGGCAAGGCTGGAGCTGTGATAGACCACGCGGTGCGCGCGCCGCTGGGCTGCCAAGCTGGACAGCGCGGCCGTGCGCGCCAGGCTGGCGGCCTCGTAGACGGCAATCGGCAGGGGATTCTTCCTCCACACCTCGTGCTGCGGCGCGCCCACCCAGACCAGGGGCTCGTGGAACAGCAGGCGCCCGCGCTGGGGCCTGTCGCGCGAGACCAGGGCCAGGTCCAGCGTGCCGCGCACCACTTGCGGGATGAGTGCAGTGGACTGCTCGCAGGTCAGCTCGATCTCCACGCCCTGGTAGCGGCCCGCGAAGCTGCGCAGCACGGGCGTCAGATAGGTGGATGCGTAGTCGTCCGGCACGCCCAGCCGCACGCGCCCGGACAGGTCGGGGCCGAACAGTGCCGCCTGCGCCTGGGCTTGCAGCTCCAGCATGCGCCGCGCATAGCCCAGCAGCTCGGCGCCTGCGGGCGTCAGCTGCAGATGGCGCGGGCCGCGCAGCAGCACGGGCCGGCCCAGGGCGGTCTCCAGCTTCTTGATCTGCATGCTCACGGCGGCCTGTGATCGGTGCAGCAGCGGCGCGGCAGCCGAGAGCGAGCCCGCATCCACCACGGCCACCAGGGCGCGCAGCCAGTCGATCTGCAGGTCGGGGTGGTTCACGGCATGCTCCATGGATTCGAATATCGAATACTAAACCTGCAAACTATTTGCTTTACGAGAATTTCCTGCCACGAGACGATCGTGGCCATGCAAGACAGAACCCATTCGTTACAGGCCGCATCCGTAGCCTCCGCCGCGACCGCACAAGCCGCTCCCACAGCGCAGGAGACACGCGGCCAGTGGCTGATGATCGCGGGCGGCGTGCTGCTGGGCACCGTGGGCGTGTTCGTGCAGGAGGCCGGACAGCATCCGTTGGTCACCGTGCTGTTTCGCTGCGCCTTCGGTGCCCTGGCGCTGCTGGCCTGGGGGCTGGCCACGGGCCGCGTGCGGGAGTTGCGCGTGCGCGGCAGGAGCTGGCCGGTGGTGGCGGCGACCGGCGTCCTCATGGTGCTGAACTGGGCGCTGTTCTTTGCGGCCATACCGCGCACCTCCATTGGCGTGGCCACCATCGTGTTCCACATCCAGCCGGTGTGGATCATGCTGTTCGGCACCCTGGTGCTGCGCGAGGCCGTGGCGCCACGGCAGGCGGTGGCCGTGGTGGCGGCGTTGCTGGGACTGGTGTTGACCACGGGGCGGCTGGGTGGCGATGCGGCGGCCTGGGGACCGGACCATGTGTCCGGACTGCTCATGTGCCTGGCCGGCTCGCTGTGCTATGCGGCCGTGACCATCCTGGCCAAGACCGAGAAAGTGGTCACGCCGTTTGCGCTGGCCTGGTGGCAATGCGCGGTTGGCACCGTGCTGCTGCTGTGGGTGCCGCTGGTTCATGGCTGGCCGCAGGCGCCGTCATCCTGGGCTTGGCTGGCAGGGCTGGGCGTGCTGCACACGGGCCTGGCCTACGCCATTCTCTTTGCGGGCATGGCCCGCCTCACGCTGGGCCGCATCGCCGTGCTGCAGTACGTCTATCCGCTGACGGCCATCGTGCTGGACTGGGCCGTCTACGGGCGTGGGCTGGACGCGGTGCAACTGGCCGGTGTGGGCCTGATGGCCGGGGCGCTGCTGGTGGTCAAGGCCCGACAGCTGCGATGAGCCGTGCGGGCGATGAGCCGTGCGGGCCTTGTGCGCAGGGCCTACTCCTTGCCCAGCGCCTTGTACTGCTCGTACAACTCGTCGGCCAGCCGGCGCAGGGCGCGGCCTATGGCGGCGTACTCGTACTCGTTGAGGTTGGCCAGCGAGGCGCGGCCCGAGGGGCGGTCGGAGCCGAAGCCCCGGCCCGGCAGCAGCACGATGCCGGTCTCATCGGCCACGCGGAACAGCATGTCGCCCGTGGACGACTGCTGCACCGCCCATTGCGAGAAGGCCTCGCCGTAGAGCCGGCAAGTGACGTTCTGCAGGTCGATCAGCGTGTAGTAGTTGACCGAGTTGGGGTTCTCCAGCGGGGGCATGCCCAGCTCGCGGTACAGCGTGGCCTCGCGGCGGCGGATCAGCTGCTTGAGGGCCTGCTTGTAGGCGTCCGCTTCATCCATGAGCGCAAACAGCGAGAACAGCACCATCTGCACCTGCTGCGGCGTGGACAGGCCGGCCGTGTGGTTCAGCGCCACCACGCGGCTGTCGGCCACCAGGCGGTCGATGAACTTGAGCGAGCGCACATCGGGCAGCAGCGAGCGGTAGCGGTGGTCCAGCGCCTTCTTGGCGGACTCGGGCAACTGCGCCAGCGCATGGTCGAACACGTTGTCCTTGTGCGCCGCGATCACGCCCAGGCGCCAGCCCGTGGCCCCGAAATACTTGGAGAACGAATACACCAGCAGCGTGTTCCGAGGGCAGACCGAGAACAGGGACTGGAATTCATCGGCAAAGGTGCCGTAGACATCGTCGGTCAGGATCAGCAGGTCGGGCCGCTGCTCGGCCACGATGGCGCGCACGCGGTCCAGGCTGCGCTGGTCCATCTTCACGGACGGCGGGTTGCTGGGGTTCACGCAGAAGAAGATCTTGACGTCCGGGTCCTTGAGCTTGTCCAGCTCGGCGTCGGAGTACTGCCAGCCGTTGTCGGGGTCGGCGTGGATGGGCACTTCCTTGAGGTCGTACTGGGCCAGTTCGGGAATCTCGATATACGGCGTGAACACCGGCATGCCGATGGCCACCTTGTCGCCGGCCTTGAGCAGGCCGCTGATGCGAAGGCTCTCGAAGATATAGGCCATGGCCGCCGTGCCGCCCTCGACCGCGAACAGGTCCACCGACTCGGGCGGCACGGCGCCGCCTGCCATCTCGCGCACGATGTACTGGCGCACGATCTGCTCGCTCACGGTGAGCATGCGCGGCGGCACGGGGTAGTTGCAGCCCAGGATGCCGTCCACCATCTCGTGCAGGAAGGCGGCGGGGTCCAGCCCCAGCTGGTCGCGCACATAGCTCAGCGACTTGCCCAGGAACTTCACGCCCTCCTGGTCGCGGTGCTCGGCGATGAAGCGCTCGAAGCGGCCCTCGATGCCGTCGAGCTTGGCCAGCCCGCCCACGCCCACCGTCATGTAGGAGTACGACAGCTCCGACTCCGCCGCCGCGAACAGCCCCAGCCGGAAGAAGGCCCGGCGCGGCGTGGTCGCCAGGAAGTTGGGATTGCCGCGCCCCGCATTGAGCATGAGGCGGTTGGCCTTGCCCGAGGCCACCTTGATCAGTTCGTCCTTGAGTTCGAACGGGCTCAAATTCGCCAGACTCCGATAATCCTTGCTCATTGCGCAGCTCCTTGTGATGGTCCTTGGTGGTCCTTGGGGATCGGTCAGGGGTGATCAGGCAAAGGCGATGACCAGCGGACCCAGCAACGTGAGGAACACATTGGCCAGCGCATAGGTGATCGCGAACGGTGCCGTGGGAATCGAGTTGCCGGCCTTGTCCAGAATCTCGCCAAACGCCGGGTTGGCGCTGCGCGCCCCCGACAGCGAGCCCGCGAACACGGCCACGTTGTCATAGCGCAGCACGTACTTGCCGAACAGCATGGCGATCAGCAGCGGCACGATGGTCACCACCACGCCCAGCAGGAACAGCGTCAGGCCCTGCTGCATCACCGTGGTCACGGCCTGCTGGCCCGACTGCAGGCCCACCATGGCCACGAAGCCGGCCAGGCCCAGGTCGCGCAGCAGCGTGGAAGCGGCCGTGGGCATGTTGCCGAAGGTGTGCTTGCGGCTGCGCCACCAGCCGAACAGCAGGCCGGCGAGCAGGGCGCCGCCGCCGCTGCCCAGCGTGATGGGAATGGAGCCCAGGCGCAGCACCAGCAGCCCGATCAGCAGGCCCACCGTGATGCCCAGGCCGTGGAAGACAAAGTCCGTCTTGTCGCTGGGAACGATGATGGGGCCCACCGACTGCGCAGCCTTTTGCACATCCTGCGGCGTGCCGAACAGCGTCACCACATCGCCCGGCATGACCATGGTGGCCGGCGCAATCGGCACCGGCGTGCCCGCGCGCATCAGCGCCACCGCATACACGCCGTGCTTGAACTCCTGCGACAGGCTGTCCAGGATGTCCTTCACGCTGCGGTTCAGGTACTGGTTGTTGGAGATGGCCACGTCGCGCCGCACCATCACCACGTCCATGCCCTCGGCGCCCTGCAGCTCCTCGCCCACCGAGGCGCCCAGCGCCACCACGGCCGCGCGCCGGCCCACCAGCAAGATGATGTCGCCGGCTTCCAGCGCCAGGCTGCCGTCCACGCCCACCATCGCGTTTTTGCGCTGTATGCGCTCCACCGTCACCGTGCCGCCGTTGGCGGTGGCGCTGGCCTCCAGCTCCGCCACGGTGCGGCCCGCCTGGCCCACGCGGAAAATGCGGCCCACCAGATCCGGCACGGCCGGTGACTCGCCAGTTCCGTACACGCGCACGCCCTTGAGCAGCTCCTGCTCGGCCTGGATCGCGTCCTCGCGGATCTTGCGGCCCGTCAGCCACTGCAGCACGTTCACGCACATGATGATGGCGCCGAAGGAGCCGAAGATATAGGTCACCGCATAGCCGATGGCCACATTGGCCTGCATGCGCTGCACCTCGTCGGGCGCCAGCCCCAGCTTCTCGATGGCCGAGCCCGCCGTGCCGATGATGGCCGACTGCGTCAGCCCGCCCGCCGCCAGCCCCGCCGCCAGCCCCTTGTCCAGATGGAACACCCGGGCAATCACCACCACCGTGACCAGCCCCGACACGGCCACCACCAGGGCCATCAGGATCTCCTTGACCGACTGCCGCCCCAGTGAACGGAAGAACTGCGGCCCGCTCTCGAAACCCACGGCATAGATGAACAGCGCGAACAGCACCGCCTTGATGCCCGAATCGATGGTCACCCCCACCTGGCTGATCAGCACCGCCGCCAGCAGCGACCCCGCCACGCCCCCCAGCTGGAACGACCCGAACCTGAACTTGCCCACCCAGTAACCGAGCGCCAAGGCAGCGAACAGCGCGATTTCCGGAGCCTGATGAAAGATGCTTCTGAGAAAGTCCACAGCCACCTCTGCTTCTGGGTTGAGGTCCACGGCGGTGCAAGGCAACGGAAGCGGCTGCCCCGGGAGGGCAGGGGGCATTGCGTGCGCGTGGACTGGGAAACGGCGAGTCGCTATTGGAAATAGCTATCGAAAATACTTCTGCACAAATGATTGTGACCAAGAAATATTCAATCGAATATGGCTATTTCATTGGCTTCTTTGGGTCAATCCTTGTTGAGAACAGAGCCACTATTCACGACAAAGACCAACGGCAATGTAGGACTGCGCCGTCAGCAAAAGCGGATACATATACAAGCCTGCCTTGCTTGCAGGCCCAGGATTCCAGTTTTTGGATGAAATCTATTGCCCGCCAGCTGAATTCATCAATTACGCATCTCGCGACCAGATGAGGTGGAGCTCTCCATCCACAAAACCGGCGCTCACCGCTTGCGACTGGCGCAGCCGAAGGGCTCCTGCCGCTTCCGAGGCCACGTAGGAGCCAAGCAGTTTCCTGGCAGCAGCAAGTCCTTTCTCCCAATCGCTTCCCACGACTTCGTGCGGCAACTCGAAGTGAGGGTCGTCGGACATGAATATGTCATCGCACGCCCAGTCCGGGTCCTGCGGGTCGTAGGTCGGGCAGCCCACAATCTGGAGCTCGTGCGATGTGGGCGAGTCATACAGATTGAAGTGGAATGCCGCGATTCCTTCTGGCAGATCGCCGGACAGTGTTTCGTCGACCCATTGGGAAAATTGCTTTTCAATTGCTTTCATGGTTTCAATATTCTGATGCAATGTGGATCAAAAAATCTTTCCATCATATAGGGAAGTCTGAAAGAAAGAATTGATTTGCATGCTTCAAAAAATATCCGGCTCCGGCACAGCCCGCCCAAAACCCGTCTCCAGAAAATCAAAATCGCATCCCTCATTGGCCTGCAGGATATGGCGGCCGAACAGCCAGCCATAGCCGCGCTCGTAGCGCGCGGGCGGGGGCGTCCATGCGGCGCGGCGGGTGGCGAGTTCTGAGTCGCTGACTTCCAGGTGGATGCGGCGGGCGGGCACGTCCACCGTGATGCGGTCGCCCGTCTTGACCAGGGCCAGCGGCCCGCCCACGGCGGATTCGGGTGAGCAGTGCAGCAGGCAGCCGCCGTAGCTGGTGCCGCTCATGCGGGCGTCGGACAGGCGCAGCATGTCTTTCACACCTTGCTTGAGCAGCCTGGTGGGAATGGGCAGCATGCCCCATTCGGGCATGCCCGCGCCCTTGGGGCCGGCGTTGCGCAGCACCAGGATGTCTTCGCCGTTCACATCGAGATGGGGGTCGTCCACGGCCTGCTTGAGGCTGGGGTAGTCGTCGAACACCAGGGCGCGGCCCGTGTGGCGCAGCAGGTGTGGGGCGCAGGCGCTGGGCTTGATGACCACGCCGTCCGGCGCCAGGTTGCCGCGCAGCACGGCCAGCGCCCCTTCTGCGTAGATGGGGCTGGACAGGGGGCGGATCACGTCGTCCTGGTGGACCTGGCTGCCCGCAATGTTCTCGCCCAGGGTCTTGCCGTTGACCGTCATGGCCCCGGTGTCCAGATGCGGGCGGATACGTTCCAGCAGGGCGCGCAGGCCGCCTGCATAGAAGAAGTCCTCCATCAGATAGCGGTCGCCGCTGGGCCGGATGTTGGCGATCACGGGCACGCGGCGGCTGAAGGCGTCGAAGTCATCGAGGCTGACCGGATGGCCCGCGCGCCGCGACATGGCGATCAGGTGAATGATGGCGTTGGTGGAGCAGCCCATGGCCATGGCGCAGGCAATGCCGTTCTCGAAATGCGCACGGGTGAGCATGCGGGCGGGCGTGAGGTCTTCCCACACCATCTGCACGATGCGGCGGCCGCACTCGGAGCTCATGCGGATGTGGTTGGCGTCGGCGGCCGGAATGGACGAAGCGCCCGGCAGCGCCAGGCCCACGGCCTCGGCAATGCCCATCATGGTGGCCGCCGTGCCCATGGTCATGCAGGTGCCGTGGCTGCGGGCAATGCCGGCTTCCATCTCGCGCCAGGCCTGCTCGTCCAGGCGGCCGGCGCGGCGTTCGTCCCAGAACTTGAAGGCGTCCGAGCCCGAGCCCAGCACCTGCCCCTTCCAGTTGCCGCGCAGCATGGGGCCGGCCGGCAGGTAGATGAAGGGAAGGCCCATGGAGATCGCCCCCATGGTCAGCCCCGGCGTGGTCTTGTCGCAGCCGCCCATGAGCACGGCGCCGTCCACCGGGTGGCTGCGCAGCAGCTCCTCCGTCTCCATGGCCAGGAAGTTGCGATAGACCATGGTCGTGGGCTTGACCATGCTTTCCGACAGCGAGATGGCCGGCAGCTCCAGCGGAAAGCCGCCCGCCTGCAGCACGCCGCGCTTGACGTCTTCCACGCGCTGTTTGAAATGGGCGTGGCACTGGTTGGCATCGCTCCAGGTATTGACGATGGCGATCACGGGCTTGCCCATCCAGTCCTCGTAGCCATAGCCCATCTGCAGCACGCGCGAGCGGTGGCCGAAGGAGCGGAAATCATCGGGAGCAAACCAGCGTGCGCTGCGCAGGGATTCGGGGGAACGTGTCATGGTTGTGGGCTCCTCAGTGGCTGCCGGCGGTGGATGCGGGCCCTGGCGGGTTCGCTGCCAGCAGCCCTTGCCTGAAGCGCGCCGCCGCCGCATCCAGCCCGTCGCGCAGCAAGAGCGTGTCCAGCGCCACGGCCACGAACTGCGCGCCCAGCTCCAGGCATTCGCGCGCCCGTGCCTCGTCCACCATCAGGATCCCCGGCGCCTTGCCGCAGGCGCGGATGCGGGCGATGGCCTGGTCGATGGCCCGGTTCACCACAGGGTGGCGCGCCTGGCCCGGATAGCCCAGGCTGGCCGACAGGTCGGCGGGGCCGATGAAGATGCCGTCCACGCCATCGACGGCCGCAATCGCCTCGATCTGCTCCAGCGCCTCGGCCGTCTCCACCTGCACCAGCAGGCACAGCTCGTCGGCCGCACGTGCCACATAGTCGGCCGTGCGCCCGAAGTTGGCCGCGCGAGTGGAACCGCCCATGCCGCGCATGCCCTGGGGGGGCATAGCGCATGGCGCGCACGGCATCCCGCGCTTGCTGCGCGTTCTGCACAAAGGGCAGCAGCAGGGACTGGGCGCCCAGGTCCAGGTAGCGCTTGATCAGCACCGCATCGTTGCAGGCGGGCCGCACCACGGCATGCACGGGCAGGGCGCCCGGTGCGGGCAGGGCGGCGGCCACGGCCTGCAGCTGGCCCAGCATCAGCGGCACGTCGGTGGGCGTGTGCTCGGTATCGAGCAGCACCCAGTCGTAGCCCGCGCCGCCGATCATCTCGCAGACAAAGGGGGAGGGAATGGTGGACCACAGGCCGATCTGCGGGCGGCCTTCGCGCAGCGCGCGCTTGAACGTATTGGCGGGCAGCATGCTCATGGGGACTCTCCTGAAGCTGTTCACTGGACCTGGATGTTTCCCTTGCGCACCACCTCGCTCCAGCGCGCCACCTCGGCGGCGATGAAGCTGGCGGCCTGGGCGGGCGTGCCCGGCGTGGGCTCGTTGCTCATGGCGGCCAGCCGGGCCACTACCTCGGGCTCGGCCAGGAGGGACTGGCAGGCCTGGTTGAGCCGCTCCACCACATCGGCCGGCATGCCTGGCGGCCCCGCCAGGCTGGTCCATGAATAGTTGACGACCTGCGGCTGGCCGGCCTCGGCCATGGTGGGCACATCGGGCAGGGCCGCCAGACGCCGCTCGCCTGCCACGGCCAGCGCACGCAGCTTGCCCGCCTGCGCAAAGCCCACGGCCGAGGTGGCGGGCACGAACAGCAGGTCGGCCTGGCCGCCCATCACATCGGTCATGGCGGGCACATCGCCCTTGTAGGGAACGTTGTTGAAGCTCACGCCGGCCGCCTGGCGCAGCAGCTCCGTCGTCACATGGCTGGACGAGCCAATGCCCGTCAGCGCCACATTCACCGTGCCGGGGCTGGCCCGGGCCAGGGCCACCACATCGGCCACCGAAGCGACCTTCAGCCTGGGCGAGGCCAGCAGCAGCATGGGCACGCGCCCCAGCATGGCAATGTGCGTGAAATCCCGCCGCGCGTCGTACTTCACGTTGGGATTGACCAGCTGGTTGATGGCATGCGTGCCCGGCCCGCCAATCACCAGCGTGTAGCCATCGGCCCGCGCGCGCGCCACGGCGTCGGAGGCCAGCGAGCCATTCACGCCGGGCCGGTTCTCCACCACCACGGGCTGGCCCAGGCGCTGCGACAGGCGCTCTCCCACCAGCCGGCCCACCACATCGGTCTGGCCACCGGGAGGGAAGGGAATCACCAGCGTGATCGGCCTGATGGGCCAGGCAGCCTGGGCCTGGGCGTGTGTCGGGGCCAGTATCGAGGCCGGAGCCAGGGCCGCAGCAAGCAGCCGCGCCATGGCGCTGCGGCGGTTGGAGAACGAAGGGCGCATGGTGGTCTCCTCTTGAATGATTGCGCAATCATTTCAAGCAAAGGCAGCGCTCTCCATTCGGACGTACGAGGGGAAACAATCAGACCGTGCTGATGGACATCATCGTTAACATGACCACGCAATCATCCTCAAGCCGCCTCTCCATCGCCATTCCAGGCAAAGGCCTCGCATGACCCTCCGCACCCTGCGCAACGCCAATGCGCCCACGCTCAAGGACCTGGCCCGCATTGCCGGCGTGTCGCCCATCACCGCCTCGCGCGCGCTGCACCGGCCTGAACTGGTGGCCGAGGCCACGCGGCTGCGCGTGGCACAGGCCGTGGAGCAATCGGGCTACGTGCCCAACTCCCTGGCGGGCGGGCTGACCTCGCGCCAGACGCGGCTGGTGGCGGCCATCGTGCCTTCGGTGGGGCACTCGCTGTTTTCCGACATGCTCGATGCGCTCATCCACACCCTGGCCGCGCAGCGCTATGAAACCACGCTGGGCATCTCCAGCTACGACCCGGAGCATGAGGAAACCTGGCTGGCCGCCATGCTCAGCCGCCGGCCGGACGGCATCGTGCTCACCGGCACCGAGCACACGGCACGCACGCGGCGCCTGCTGGTCAATGCCGACGTGCCCGTGGTCGAACTCTGGGACTACCAGCCCCATCCGCTGGACATGGTGGTCGGCTTCTCGCAGGAAGACGCGGGCCGCGCAGCCTTCCGCCACCTGGCCGCCTGCGGCTACCGGCGCCCGGCCATCCTGCGCGCCGACGACAGCCGCGCCGCCCGCCGCGCCCTGGGCTTCACCCGCGCCGCTGCGGAAGCCGGTGCCCCGGTTCCTGCGCAAATCGTCTTCTCGGAAGCCATCCCCCAATCCGGCCGTGGCCGTGATGCCTTGAACGCCCTGCGCGCCCAGGCACCGGAGGTCGATGCCGTCTTCTGCAGCTCCGATGCGCTGGCGCAAGGTGTTCTCTCCCACGCCCACGCCCACGCGCTGGGCCTGCGCATGCCCGAGGAATTCGGCGTGCTGGGCTTTGGCGACCAGGCCCTGGCGCTGGACGCCTGGCCCGCCCTGTCCACCGTGCGCGTGGACGGCGCCGCCATCGGCCGCCTGGGCGCAGAGGCGCTGATTGCGCGCATGGCCGGTGGCGTGGCGGCGGCAGCGCAGGATGTGGGGTTCGAGGTGGTGGGGAGGGGGAGTACGCGGGGGCACGAAGATGCGCGCTGAACGCCAGCGTGAGCCAATGGCCGGGCAGCGGCAGGAAGACCGGCTTTATCTCAGTATCAGCAAGACGCCGCGCTTGTCCATAACCGGGCCCAGCCCAGGCCCAGCAGGCCGGCGCCCAGTACCAGCCAATGCTCGCCGGGAAGGCCGGGGCGGGTCTTGTTCCAGTGCCAAGAGCGCGGGCGCCAGGGCGACGGCGGGCCGGCCCGGGCGCCTGCGTCAAGGGTAGGCGTATTACGACGCACAGGAAGGCGTTGGCCCGATGGCTGTACCGAGGGCCACACCGCATCCTGAAGGCGTTACGGACCAAAGCCCCACCATGAACACAGAACTGCTGGACCCCCCACGTACCGAACTGGCCGCTGGCGCAGGCACGCTTGAGTCTTCTTTCCTGCATGTGCCGCTCTACGAACGCCTGGCCAACCATCTGCCCACCGAACAGGAGCGCCAGGCTGCTGCGGACTTCCTGCACGGCGTGATCGCCGAGACCTCTGCCGATGCCGATGGCCTGCCGGACAACCCGGAGCACCTGACCGACTGGATGCGTGCCAATGTCGAAAAAGTGCACGCCCAGTACCAGGCCTACCTTGCAGAGCGCAAGGCGGGTGTGGCACGCCGCTACTTCGGCAACCGCGCCCATGCGCTGTACTTCCTGCGCAATGTGGCACCTACCAAGCTGGTGGACGGTTCCTGGCTCTACGGCCTGTGCGCGCACGCGGGCAACTCACGCATGTCGGACCTGGTCACCACCTATGTGGAAGAACTGGGCGACGGCATGGCCGACAAGAACCACGTCAAGCTCTATCGGGAGCTGCTGGCCAGGTATGGCCTTGATCCCGTGGAGGACCTGCCCGACGAGCTGTACCGGCAGGGGCTGGTACAGCTGGCGCTGGGCTGGAATGCGCAGCAGTTCCTGCCCGAGATCGTGGGATTCAACCTGGGCTATGAGCAATTGCCGCTGCACCTGCTCATCACCGCCTACGAACTCAATGAACTGGGAATAGATCCCTACTACTTCACGCTGCATGTCACCGTGGACAACGCCGACACCGGCCATGCCCGGCGCGCCTGCATTGCCGCCTGGGAGAACGCGCCGCGCATTGACGATGGCGGCGAATACTGGCGCCGCGTACGCGCAGGCGCCCGGCTGGCAGACACGGGCACCAGCACGCTGGACGTGATCCGATCGTTCGATATCGAAGCTGAGGTGGTGCGCATCCTGGCGCGCAAATCGCCTTCCGGGCATGGCGCTCACTCGGACTTCTGCAAGGTGGCCGGCCGCAGCGTCAATGACTGGCTGTCCCGTCCGCAGGACATGCCTGCCTTCCTGGGCGCGCTGGAGCAGGCACGCTGGATACAACGCAACCGGCCTGCTGAGGAAAGCCGCTTCTGGCAGCTGCTGCAGGGCGAGCGGGCAGAGATGTTCGGTGTTTTCTCTCCCTATGAGCTGCAAGTCATTCATGACTGGCTGCGTGGGCCGGCCAGTGCGGATGGCGCCTCCTTCGAATCCTTGGCCGAGCCCGGCAAACCGGCGCGGCGCATGAGCTTTCGCGTGGCCGAACGCCTGCGCACATCCCGTGGCGCGCGACCCGACCCGGGCCGCAGCGCGCAGGAGCTGGACACAGACCTGATGCTCTTCGAGCAGCGCTACCCCACGCTCGATCCAGCGGCCCAGCATGAGTTGCTGGTACAGGCCATGTCACCGGGCCTGCACTGGACGCCCCTGGGCCTGCGCGCCACCCGCCTGTTCCTGGGCCGGTAGGCCATTCGACCCTCTTTACCTACCCGGGAAAAATCATCTGGTCATTGGGCAAGATGGGCTTGCTCTTTGACCCATTCCCGGCTTTTTCCACGCACACACCATTCTGGGTTTTTGACCCAGTCCATTGAATCTTTATTTGGATGGCCTTCTAGAATATTACAGTGTGTATACCCGAGTTGGGGCATGGCGTAGTACTGCAAAGGTAGTATTGCAAAGAATCCGACAGCGGCAAAGAATATATTGGCGCAAGTGGAAGAGAGGAGAATGCATTCCACCTTTTTAAGTGTTTGCTTTCTGAAAGGAATTGCGTTGGCAATAACTGCCACTATCAATGTCAATGGGATTGCCCAGAAGGAGCCTATCATCGGAGATAGCGGTGTTATTCTAACTACTGGTGAAAGATCAAAGAGATCTAGAGTCTCCGGTATAACAATTTCACGGATAAGGTACAAATCGACAATAAGCAGCGCTATGGCAAAAGGAATAACCCAAATAGCATTTTTTCTGTTCTGCTTGACGCGATATTGCATTGTGTACTCCTGGTTGCTAATTTTTGCTGCTGTTTCTGCGCGGAAAGACTGCTTGGTCGTCGATCAATAAAATTGAGCCAATTTTAGTAAATATAGTAACTGCAGCCGTTGCGTTCAAAAGAGTACGGCTGCCTTATTTCCCCAAACGAGCTTGCTCATTGACCCATTTCCGGCTTTTTCCACGCACGCACCAATCCGGATTCTTTACCCAGTCTGTAAAATAAATGGTGGGGTGGTCTTCCAGGATATTGCAGCGGGTATAGCCCAGTTTTGGCATGGCATAGTACTGAAGAGGAGTAACTGCAAAAATACAAAAAAACATAATAAAAACTCCAACGGCTATGGCGGATAAAAAAATACGCGTTGGGATTTTCATGGCGTCTTCTGTACAAGGGACTGATTTTTGTATTGCAATGATAATTCCTGTGATTGAAATTATTGGCACACACAACGCAATTGGATCAAATGGTGTGATTCTTACTGATGGTGCGAGTTTATTCAAATCATTTACGGTTTCGCATAGAGAATAGAAAATACTCCAAATTGACATTGCTAGAAGCAGCAGAAAAAGTGGAATACTCCATATTAGTGATTTTCTGATTTCGGTTAAATTTCTTTTGTCCATTTCAAGACTCATCAATTTTTGCGATTAATAGGGGATAGTAAATTTTTAGGATGGTTCTGGGGTATTTCTTTGATCTCTGTTGTTTCATGATTGCCACTCAACTGTTCTGTGACGAGAGCGTCAGTATTAACGCGGTATATGCCAGAAGGTGTGCTGTTTGTCAAAATTTTTAGTGAAGTAATAACATTTTTCTTTATTTCCCAACTTTTATCGATTCTATTTAAAGCTATCCCGGTAAAAAATACCATTAAGGCCATGGCACCTAAAGAAAAAACAGCAATAGTAGTCACGCTTGCGACAAAAATTCCCGCGCCTATACCAACCATCGTCGCCAACCCAGCCTTGACCGCCTCCACTCCAATCCCTCCAACCAGGTCATGCATGGTCTTCTCGTCGTTGAAGATGAAATCCAATGTCTCCACGCCGATACCCACGACCAAGCTCAAGATGAAGCCCCCTCTAGCCACGCCCTGAAGGCCGCGCATGCCCAGGCCCATCTGGACCATGCGGGGATTGGTGGTGAGAAAGCGCGTGCCCTGCAGCAGATTGCCGCGAAACCCGGCTCGGCCCGTGATGATGATATAGGTGCCCTTGGGAGTCGCCTTGACATAGGTGCGCGCACCGGCAAGGCGCAATGCAATCAGCGTTCTGGTGAACAGGTACGCGTCATTGGCCAACATGGAGGCGGGTATGGTCCAGGGTTTGCCGGCATTGGGGCTGGCCGTCTGCGTCCAATACCGGCCCAGGGCGCTTTGGGCCAGGATGGCGCGCAGGTTGGCCTCCAGGCGCGGGTCATTGCGCGACCTGTCTTGCAGGACGCCTAGGAACTCTTGCGGCGTGAGTACCACCACGTCCACCTGCTGGCTGTCCATGGCACGGGTGATCTGCCTGTTGAAGGCCTTTTCATAGCTGATATACGGGTGGGTGAGATCGGTGGATGTTGCCATGGCCTGCAAGCGAATGGTTAATTGAATGAATAAGTAAATGGTGGTTTGCCAAATGCCAGAAAAATCACAAACGCAGGCCTCCCATCAGGCCTATGGGAAATCAGGTCCGATCAAGGTATGGGAGTGGGAATTGCGCGTTCGCAATCATTCCCAAGGCCAATGTCAAGCAATGGCCTGGGAATTCCGCTGTGGGAGTCCGGCTATTTGATTTCTTGGGTATCTGGAAGTCAAGTAGAAAGGCTGGTGACTGATTATTTTCAGATTATTCCTAGACTCATATGCGAGATGCATGCCTTGAGCACAGGCGATATGGGTCTTGGAATGAGGAAGAGGGCGGTGACAAGGCTTTGCCAGTCAGTGCAGCCATTTTCCCCAGTGGACGCAGGCCAGCCGACACCGCCGTGCTGCGGGCCTTTGCGGCCACAGGCACGGCACCGTGGTGATGCGGTCATGAAGACCCGGTACAAGGACACCGCGCGCAGCGGGCTGGCGTTTCATATCATCGAGTGCTGCGCGGGCCTGGCGGCGCAGCACCAACGGCAACAGCCGGCCGCCATCATCCAGCCCGTTCACAACCTCGCACACCCATGACAGCCGGTGAAAAATTGAAGGCTTGGGCACGACGCATCAAGCGCGATGGCGTCACCCTATGGTTTGCCTGCAAGAGCCCCCAGACGCCCTGGTATGCCAAGGCCCTGGGCGCCTTCGTAGTCGCCTACGCCCTGAGCCCCATCGACCTGATCCCCGACTTCATCCCCGTGCTGGGCTATGTGGATGACGTCCTGCTGCTGCCCGCGCTGATCTGGCTCACCGTGCGGCTGCTTCCCCCTGCCGTGCTGGCCGACAGCCGCCAGCAGGCCGAGGCCTGGATGCAGGTCCAGGGCCGCAAGCCCCGAAGCCGTGCCGGAGTCGCCCTGGTGGTGGGCGTCTGGCTATGCGTTTGCGTGGGGGCCTTCCTTGTGTTCCGAGGGCGCTAGGGTCTTTGAGCGCGACGCCTTGCCGGGCTGAGCGGCGGCGGGCGGGCAACACAAGGATGCGGGAGCTGTGCCTGAGCGCTGTATCATCTCGCCCAGGTGCTGAACACACCTTCACAGGCGGTCCCGCCACACTCCCGAAAGCAGTTGGACGTACTCATAGGAGGCCTTATGGCTGCTTTCCTTGCGGGCGTATCAATGCCCAAACCCTCTCCCAATCCTTTGCGTGGCCCCGTTCTTCGAGCGCATGGGCATTCCTTTGCATCAGCCGACAAGCGTGCTCATTGAGGAGTTGCCATGCTGTACTTTCAACTTTCCGAGCCGGAGTACAACAGCCTGCAGCGCGTGCAGGATCAGTTGGGGCTGATTTCCAGTTTGATCATTGGTGCTTATCCGGGGCATGCCTTGGAACCGGTGACCCCGGGGCAATTGCTTGCGTTTATTCAGGCGCAGGAAGAGGTGCTTGAGGGGGTGATGGGGGGAGTTAGGGAGCGTGGGGTGGTGCGGGGGATGGATTGACTGGGTGCTGCGCTGGGAGGCCACGCATGATATGCATGGCCTTTCTGGTGGGTTGGGGCTGCCAGCAGGGGTTGGTGGAACAGGTGGAGAGCGTGACTATTGGGGGCTGCTCTCGACCATGAGCCGTCGCTGATGGAATCAAGAAGCAGACATTCAACGTTCAAGCTCAGCTGGTGGCGAAGCCGTCCGCCGGAGCGCAGGGTTGGGCAACAAACCTAGCAATTTAACTCGCCCGCTCTTGGTGCTCAGGCCTCATGACTTTCTCCGCTCAGTCTTGCAGAGACGCATAAAAGTCCGTGCCAAGCCAAGGCAAACGCTCGCGTTATTTGACCACGTGAGATGCACATCGGCTCCCCTTCCGCTGCCATCCAACAGTTTGAAGAGAGCGTCATTTCCATTCCCCCGAGCGAGGACCTTTACGGGAACACCGTAAAGAACATGTCCTGGGGCAAGCGCCACTTCTAGTTGCCGTAATAAGCTCTGCGTCAGGCGCTCGCCAACTGCTTCTGCGGGATTCAACGGCGTTAGCCGTTCCATGACAGTTCCTTTGCAGCCCAACGTATAACTTCAGCAGCCGCCGAATGCGGTCCGCTGCAAGGATGAGTTAGGGTCGGGCGACTTGCCATGCAGGCGCTCAATGTAGTTTCGCAAACTTGGCAGCTCCACCTCCTGGCGACCATAGGACAGCAAAAGGTTTTCGCCCCGACGATGAACTTGAACTTCGATCGGATAGTAAGTACCTGGAATGGGATCTAGGACAGGGCTGGCACCCAAAAATCCGATCTCCACTGTGTTTAGATGCGGCGAGAAATGACAAAGAACGCCGCATGCGGGGCAGCGGTATGCAACAGCGGAGCCGGCCCAGCAAAATGCTCTGACAAAGGCATCGCTGAACGGGACCTCAGTGCGACACTCAGGACACTCGATGTTCATGGGCTCTAGCGTTGGAGATGACCGGCGGACAGTAGGCGGGCGAAGCTCGCTGAGAGGATGTCAGTGTCGATCGACTTGTTAACCCGTGCTAGCGCGTTACTCGAGCCGCTTATTGCTTTCGCTCGGTCAAATCAAGCAGTTCCCGAATCAAGTCTTCTGGCAAGTCTTTGGGAAACTGTTCCTTGTCGTAGTTTTGCGCGGAACGGATAACTTCCTCAGAATGCGCGACGGACGCATCCGGTGATTTTTCATCTATATCGTATGTCGGCAACTTGTGATTGAATAGACTCAATATAACCTCAGGCGCGCCTTCAGGAAGCGCCGTAGAGTGCTTCTTGAAGGAGGCTTCGTCACCCATCGCAATTGAGAAAACTGCCTCATAAGCGGCTTGATGCTGATCTTTGGTGAGACGGGTCATGGCGGCATATTCGCGATGCACAGCCGCTACGTGCTCCCACCATGAAACTTCTTGCGATGGATGCGCATCTCTCTTGAAACCGTCTATCCAAAATTCCATAGAGTGGGTATAGACGCCAAGCAAAGATGCACGGAGTAGCCTTATGCGTCCTACTAACTCATCACTCAATTCGGGATGCCGAATGGGCCCGGGGTGAACCTTCTCAATCTCAATTTGTTGGACTTTAGCGTCGCGGATAGCAAGCTTGTATGCGAGTCGACGCTGGATTTGCGTGAACACCTCTGGGCGGATAGTCTCGATGATCTTGACTGCGGCCTCCACCGGCGTCAGCGAGTCGGACTTGATCGCAAGTTTGTCCGCTAGAGTGGGGCTGAACGCGACCACCTGATCGAAGCTTACGTTCTGCCATACAGGCAAGATAACCTTTCCTCCCGCAATTTCACGACTCGTCAACCCACGCAGTTCGTAGTCCGGCCACTTCTTAGACATGAACGCCGGCGACAGAACCACCAAGCCGTAGTTCGATCGAGCAAGTCCTGCATCAATACTCCTGCTCAAGCTATCCCCGAGTTTGAGCTCAAATTCGTCATACCAGACGTTTACGCCAAAAGCAGAAAGCGCGTTCGCTAATGGCGCCACGAATGAGTTCTTGTCCTCTGATGCGTGCGAGATAAATATGTCCCAGCTTTTCTGCTCTGTGTCGTTCATAGGGCTATTTCCTGTATCAGGCTAAAGTAATGTAGACATCGCCAAGCCGCAGACCATATCTGGCGCGTGCGGTCTAAATTGGCAAAAAACGCGGAAAGGGGATTGTGGCCGTCGCCTGACGGTACGTATTCTGTATAAAATATAGCACTAGATTCAGCCATAAAACCCGCCGCCCCTCCTGTGTTGTGCGCCACACGGTTGCTGGACCAGATCCGTGAGCGAGTTGGTTACAAACACAATAGCCTGCACACCGAACAGGCCTACGTGCAGGTAGTGACGCGTGTTTGTGAAATGGCACGGCTTGCGGCATCCGCGAGACATAGGGCAAGTGAAACTCGAGCGTTTCTGGGCATGTTGCCCTGGCGCTTACAACTCGGCTGAATGACGGCTTTTGAGCGTTCAACCGGAGGACCGCTCAAGGTTAAAAAAAATCATCTACAAGATCAACTCCCATTCCCAACCATTTCCCGGGTCCCTCGACACCCCGCACCAAACGCCGAGCATCCCCAAAACGACTTCCCCGCAGCAGGCCCACGCTTCGCAACCCGCTGAACCATGGCTTTCCCGCATTGAGGACAGCCGGGTATTGGGGCAGCAGCCGGTTGCACTGTGTCCAAAGCAGGCTCCGTCTTGACGGGCTCGACCACAGGCACAGGGCTCGCCAAAGGTGCAGAAGTCCGGGCCTTGGTTGTTGAAGCCGCTCCTGTCTGGGCCTTTGCTTCCTTCAGCAATTTCATGAGCGCGGCGCCGTCCATGAGGTGGATATTCCTCCCCGCAGCAAACGCCACAGCCTCCTGAGTAAACCTGCCAGAAGTCACCACAAAGCCGGCAGCGGCCCCATCAGCCGCCATGACGCCATAAAGCTCGCGCACAGTGGAAACGCCTACCTTGAAGGCTTTCCACTGCTTGCATTGCACCAGTGTCTTTTCGCCATCCTTCGAGAGGACCAGGTCCACACCACCATCAGGCCCGCCCCCACCGGTTTCCCTGACGCCGTAGCCGCGCCGCCGAAATCCCTCACCCACCAGCGTTTCAAACTCCCGCCATGACATGTTCTGCAGCGCGTCCGCGCTGGAACTGGCCGAGGTGGTTTCGAACAACCGGCTGCGGCGCCGCTTGCGCACGGCGGAAATGGCCGCGCCGGCCAGGCAGATGAGGGGCAGGATGTACTGGCCACCGGTAGCCAGGCCCTGCCATATGGCCGTGGTGGCCAATTGGCCTATTTGCTGCGGGCTTTGCGCTGCAGGCAGGGGACGGATGGCAATGGAGTGCAGCACCATGTAGCTGGTGAGCGCCAATGCGATGCCGGCCCACCAGGGCAGCGTGGCGATCAGATCCATGAGGTCTTCTGCCGTGCTGGTCTTTCGTTTTCTTGCCACTCCCGCTCCTCCATCGATCAAATTGCCAAACATTTTGCAACATTTATGGGCGAGGCGAATTCCTGTGCCAATGGGTGCGGTGAAATCAAGAGAAATTGACATTCACGATGTCTTCTGGCTGGCGATGAATGTGTGCAATGCGCTATTGATTACGTAGCGGGTGGTGTATGCCTGGTCTGCGAAATTCCTTGCCTTGTCATTTGGGGCAATGGATTGATCGTGCTCATTGCCATGGGTCGCGCAGGGGACAGGCTCCTTGGAGCGTGAGAGAGCTGTCCGGCTGCTGTCCTTATCCCCAGTGCTGTATGAATTTGTGTCACTTGTTTGGGGGACATACAGGGCCATGGCGGCTACCTAGCATCCGGTTGACTGGAGCGCAAAAGGAGGGTGGGCGATGACTGCGGTGCGGTCATTTCTTCAACGCCGCCGCTTGTTTGCACAGCGATTCGAGGCCGAATCCGGCCTTTCACCATCAGGAGCCTTCGCCATGTCCGACCCTGCAAATTCAACGAATGCATTCACACCGTCTGCCGATATCTACAAGGGAATCTCCGTTCTCAGTTCAGAGGACTGGATCGGGCTGACGACGTTCTTCGAGTCTGCAGTCACCGACAACCCGACCACCACGGAGCTGATGCGCGCCATGCTGGGCATGCAGAAGCAGGATGCGTTTCGGCCGGAGTTTTCCGAAGCGGTGGAGCTGTTCGTCACGCTCAAGGGTGTCGGCCAGAAGTTCAAGGCCGATGTGCAGGACAAGATGCTGACGCTGGCCGACGATATCGTTCAGTACAACGATGTGGCGGCAACCACCTATGAGCGGTTGATCGAGCTGGTGGACCGTTTTGATCTGGAGGGGGCGCCCACCCCATCGGCGGAGCCGGCGGTGGAAGCGAAATGGAAGGCCCTGGTCAAGGTTTGGGAAAGCGATACGCCCAGCGGGCGTTCGGAGCAGATCAAGCGCAATTTCAGCAGCGCGCTGGAGCAGTTGATTGAAGACGCCAATGCGCGATCGGTGCGTGCCTTCGCGCTGCAGAACTCCATTCTTGACAACGGCAACGGAATACTGGTGCGCCTGAATGCCTGCAAGACCGCGTTCAATGGACAAAAGCAGAAGTTCACGACCACTCTGGGCGCCGAGGGTGCTGCCAACCAGAAGCTGAAGGCCGCCGTGGAGAAGCTGGAGAACGACTTGAAGGCCCTGCGCCGCAAGGAAAAGGATGAAGTCATCGTGCTGTCCACGTCTCCGGCCTATCTGGCCATTCCGCTTTTCGGTCCGCTGATTCTGGCGGGGGTGGATATCGGTGTGGGTGCGGACCTTGCGGTCACGCGCAGGAAGATTGCCGAGAAGGTGGATGAGGTGAGAACCATCCAGGCCACGATGGCTACGAACGAGCGCTTCATCGGCTACTACAACCGAAGCAATGATCGCTTCGACAGCATCAGCAAGAGCATCGAAGACCTGGGTCCCAAGCTCAAGACGCTGGGCGAGGCATGGCGCGCGATTTCTGCCGATCTGGGCAACATACACAAGGTCTTGAGCACCACCGGCCGCAAGTCCCTGCAAGGGGAAAACTGGTTCAGCCTGACGGTGGTGCTGGGCACGGCCAAGAAGGGCTGGGCGCGTGTCGCCGGACAGGCAGACCATTTCCGCCGTTTTGGCGGCACGCCGAAGAAGGCGCAGAGCGTGGACCAACTGGTGGAACTTGCCAGCAAGAAGGCAGCCTGAGCGGTCTGCTCCGGCCTTTGTCCCACCGCTGCACAGGTGCAGTGCCTTACCTGGAACCACCCGCCATGACTTCAGCAATGACTCCCATTGAATTGCGAACCCTGATCGATCGCTACCGTGCCGAGGGCCTGGTGCCGCCAGGGCCGCTGGTCTGCAGCGGTGGCCGCGCGCCGGACGGCAGCTTCAATCCCTTCGGCACCGTGGCCGATCTGGTGGTGGACCTGAAGGTGTTGCTGGACGAGGCCGACGCGGCCGGCCTGCAGGCGCTGGACATCCATGCCGATACCGTGGTGGTGCCCGAGGGGTTCGACAGGCGGCTTGACGGTTCGGTGCGGCGGCTGACGGTGGTTGCCCGCCGCATTGTTTCCGAAGGTACGACGGTTCTGAGGATGCTGCATGACGCGGACAACGAGCTCAGCAGGGTGCGCATTTTCGTGGAAACCGTGGAGGGCCGGTTCACGCTGTACGGCGGCCCCACGCGCGACACCCCTTGTGCGCTGGAGGGGGCCTGGGACACGGTGGCGCGGCCGCAGTTCAGCAATTTCCTGTGGCAGGACAACCGGGCTGTGGTGAAGCACACCCCCGTGCCGCCCGGCCTGCTGGAGCATGGCGAGCCGATGCACAGGGTGCTGGCCGCGCTGTTTGCCCTGAGCGCCGGCATGGCGGGCAGGCCCGGCCATAGCGACCACAGCGCGGCCGAACTGGCGTTGTGCCATGAGGCGCTGGGCTGGATCACGCGCTGGTCAGGGGTCGAGTCCGGGTTTGGCGAGTTGATCCAGGCGGCGGGTTCGCTGCAGCGTCTGCTGCCGGTCATGGGCGTTGACGGGCTGGCCAGGCCGATTCCTGATCTGAGCGCCGGCAGCTATCTGTCGCTGGCCAAGGCCCGGCAGGAGGTGATGGCAGCCATGGAGGCCCACCTGCGCAGCCTGCGCGCCAGCGGCGAGCTGGCAGGTGCCGTGGGCAGCGTCGCGCAGGCGTTTGCCGACCGGGATACCTTGGACCTCAAGACGCTGGAGCCACGTTGCACCGAGCTGGAGCAGCGGCTGATTCAGCAGATCGATGCCCTTGACCGCGCCGCACGCACGGTGCGCCAGGAGGAGCTTGAAGCGGAACTTGCCGCCATGCGGCTCAAGCTGGAGAGCGACGTTGCCCAGATCGTGCGCACCGTGAAGATGAGCCTGGAAATCGCCTTTGGCGTCATTGCGGTCGCGGGCAGCGTGGCGGCCCTGTGCGTGGGCGTGCCGCCCGACCCGAAGGCGCTGACCGAGACCGGTCAGAAAGGCGTGTTCGGCCTGAAGGACTTGTACGGGCAGGCCAAGACGCTTGGCGGCAGCATAGACGGCCCGCTCAAGGCGCTGAAGGCTCTGGGCCAGTCGTTTGCCATTCCACTGCAATGGGCCAGGCACAACTCCAGCACGCTCAAGAATCTGGTGGATCCCGCCAAGGGCGCATTGAATGCGGTGCTGCCGGTGATCCGTGGGCCACTGGGCGGGCTGGATGTGGAGGGGATTTCCCGGGAGCTGGGCGACACCATGCGTGCACTTGCGCTCATGCCGGATGCCAATGAAGCCAAGGCCGCCTGGACGGTGCTGGAAAACGATGCCGTCAACCGGCTGGATCTGGTGCTTGCCACGGAAGGCACCGAGGCGGCCGTGCGCAACACCGCCAACACCCTCAAGACACAGGTGCAGAAAGTGGCCGTCTATGGCCGCCTGCTGGCTGAGCAAAGCGCATCCAAGAATGCCATTGCCCGTGAGCTTGCCACGCTCAAGCTGGAATACGTTGCGGTGATCGGCAAGCGCAAGCGCCTGCAGGCGCTGGAGCAGCAGGCGTTGACAGAGCTGGAGCGCAGCGCGCGGCTGCAGGGGGAAATCACCCTCAGGGCAGAAAGTGCGCGCCGCGGTTTCTTTGTGGACTGCTTCGGGGTCCGTGCCGCACAGGCCTACGAAACCGGCAAGCAGCCTGGCCACCGTCTTTCGATGCCGGGCACGGCCGCTGCCATGGCAGATGCACACGCCACCCTGCTGGCAGACCACGCCAGCGCGCAGGCGGCCAATGCGAGGACCCAAGGGGATCTGCGGCGGGAATTGCGGGTCACTGACGCCGCGCTGCTGCAGCAGCTGGCGCATGGGCAGCCCATCAGCCTGTCCATTGCCACCAGCCATCCGGCACTGGCCAGCTACCACCGCATCCGCCTTTCGTCGGTGCAGGCCTGGCTGGAGTTTGCCGATGCCTCGGCCCAGCGCATCAATATCGACATGGTGACCGGCAGCGACTTTCACGACAGCACGGGCAACGGGGACGAGAGGCTTTTCTGCTCGCCCCTGAAGATCAACTTCACCTACGCCGGCGACCAGATCGAGTTCTCGCAGCATCTGGGAGACGTCTGCCCGACGCCGTTCACGACGTGGCTGATCGAAGTGCTGGAGCCCCGACAGATGCCGGCAGCGCCTCGGGCCCTGCGCCTGCTGATGGCCGGCACTGCAGCCAGATGAGCCGGCTTCTGTGGCTGCCCGCCGCTGCCACGGCGCTGTGCTGCGGTGGCGCCATGGCAGCGAGCTGCCGCGTCGAAGCCGAGCCCGCGCGTGAGCCAGTCGCACGGCAGGTATGGACCGATATCGCCGAGTTCTCGTTCCTGACCGGGCTTGATCTGGACGATGCCAGCGGCCGCATGACGCTGGTAAGGAATCTGGAGAGCATGCAGTCGTTCCCTGCGCTGAAGGCGGCATCGGCCGCTTGGGGCACGCTGCGTGCCCGTATCGACGGGCTGGCCGATACGGTGCAAAAGCTGGGGCAGGCCGTGGGGCGTTTGCAGCAGCTGTGCGACCAGCTGGATGCCGTTTCGCTGGCCCCCGACGCACCGCTGGACGAGGCCCGATGGAATGCGGGTGTCGCAGCCGTCGAGACGGAGATGGATACGGCCATTGCGGCGGCTGCACCCGTCGTGGCGCAGCTGGAAAGTCATGCCACGCTGCTTCGCGTGGCCGCCGCGCACCATGCCAGGCAGCCGCCACCGGCAAACGCGGTGGTCCGCCTTGGGCCTGCGCCGCAGGCGATGGCAACGGAATTCAGCACCCTGGCATTGCGCTGGCGGGCCGTGGCCTCCGACCTGGCAAATGCTCGCCGCATCTTGCCGGTGAGGCCGGTGCGTGGTTCGTCTGCGCCCTTGATCGCCATGACGGCCGCCATGCGGGAACTGGCACGGATCTCCGCCGAGGCGCACGCGCTCTCGGCCCAGCGGCTCAGCGATGCGGATTTTCGGCGCTACGAGACGGGCGACTACCTGTACGACCAATGCCCCATGCTCAAGGACCGCCAATGGGTCGGGCTGCAAAACCTGTATTGGAGTGAAAGGCGCAACGCGGTAGCGCTGCTGCAGGGCACGGGCCTTGTGTCGCCCCCCGGGCTGTACAACGTCAAGCCATGGCAGATTTCCGTCCCGGCCATGATTCTGGGCGCCGACAGATGGAGGTTCCTGCGCACCGGCAAGGGCTACTGGCTGGTCCAGAATGCGGCGTTCGGACCGGGCACCATGGCGCTCGATGTCACCAGCGTGGCCGGGAAACCGCATCTTGAACTGAAGATGACGGCGTCGGCGGGAGACTCGCCACGCTTCAGCGGCCAGCAATGGCGCTGTGCGCCCAGTGACCTGCCGGGTCAGTTCCATCTCTACAACCGCTTCCTGTCGGATGCCGTCGTGCTGGATACGGCCAATAACCATGGCATTGCCGTCATGCTGCCGGCCACCAGCCGCTCCTCTGGCCAGTATTGGCGTGTGATTGATCGGTAAGAGGCGCTTGGGGGCAGGACCCCCTTGATCTCAACCGCACTTGAGGTTGCATGCTCCAGGCTTCTCGTCGCCATGGCACTGCGCCATGGCCGGCGCAGACCCTGCAACCAAGAAGCATCCATGCCCCATCAAGATTCCCTCACGCTGGACGATCAGGTCCGGCCGACGACCGCCGAGAGCTGGTCCATCCTGTCCTCCCCCTACCGCCTGACGACGATCGGCATCGTCTCGCTGGTGGCCTTGATTGCCTTTGAGGCCCTGGCCGTGGCCACCGCCATGCCAGCGGTGGCCCGCGCGCTCGATGGGGTGCCGCTGTACGCGGTTGCCTTTGGCGTGACCCTGGCCACCAGCGTGGTGGGCATGACGGTGGCCGGCGGCTGGTGCGACGCGCGCGGGCCGGCGGCGCCGCTGTGGTCTGGCATGGCGTGTTTTGTGGCGGGGTTGCTGCTGGCGGGCTTTGCGCCGTCCATGCCGGTGTTTCTGGCGGGGCGGCTGGTTCAGGGGCTGGGGGCCGGTGGCATGTCGGTGGCGCTGTATGTGCTGGTGGGCCGGCGGTATCCCGAGGCACTGCGGCGGCGCATTTTTGCGGCGTTTGCCACGGCCTGGGTGGTGCCCGCGCTGGTGGGGCCGGCGTTGAGCGGCCTGGTGGTGGAGCACCTGGGCTGGCGCTGGGTGTTCCTGGGCGTGCCCCTGCTGGCCTTGCCGGCCGGGGCGATGCTGCGCCCGGCGCTCCAGGGCCTGGGCGGCCATGGCCAGGGCATGCAGGGCGGTGTGCGGCGCGGGCTGTGGGCCCTGGGCGCGGCCACGGGCATCTGCCTTCTGTATGTGGGCGGGCAGAGGCAATCGGCGGGCGCCTTGGGGGCGGTGGCGGTGGCCGCGGCCTTGTCGCTGGTCTGCACCTGGAAGCTCTTGCCGGCCGGCACGCTGCGCGCCGGGCGCGGGCTGCCCAGCGTGATCGCTTTGCGCGGGCTGGTGTTTGCAGCGTTCTTCGGGGCCGAGGCGTTCCTGCCGCTGGTGCTGGCGCGCGAGCACGGGCTGTCAGCGCCCATGGCGGGGCTGGTGCTGAGCGCGGGTGCGCTGGGCTGGTGTTCCGCCTCCTGGTACCAGGGACACAGCCGCAACGGCTGGAGCCGCCACCGCTTCCTGCGTGTGGGCACCAGCGCGGTGCTGGCGGGCGTGCTGCTGACGGCATCGGTGGCCTGGCCGGCCGTGCCCGTGTGGGTGGCGGTGGTGGGCTGGATCGTGTCGGGGCTGGGCATGGGCCTGCTCTCGGCAAGCCTGTCGGTGCTCACGCTGTCCATGTCCGCGCCCGGCGAGCAGGGCGCCAACAGCTCGGCCCTGCAGCTGTGCGAGGCCATTGCCGTGGCGGCCACCCTGGCCATTGGCGGATCGCTGTTCGCGGCCTTGCTGGAGACTTCGGCCCAGGCGGCCTATCTGGCGAATTTTGGGGTTGCGGCGGGGGCGGCGGTGCTGGCGGCGGTGATCGTGGGGCGAACGGATACGCGGCAGGTGTTTGTGGGATGAGGAGGCCGGCTTTGCCATCACAAAGATCGCTGGATGAGTGTTTAAGCCTGGCTCTGTAGGACGTGCGCGCAGGGGCTGGCGCGCCCCGGGACCACGCCTTGCCCTGTGGCGCATGTGCTGTGATGGCGGCTTGTCCAACCAACGCACAGGAGAAACACATGTCCGAGAAAACCGCTTCCGTCCATTGGGAAGGTGCAGGCAAGACCGGCCAGGGCCGCATCAGCACGGAGACCGGCGCGCTCAAGGACCATCCCTACGGGTTCGGCAGCCGCTTCGGGGATGACCGCAAGGGAACGAATCCCGAGGAGATCGTGGGCGCCGCGCATGCGGCGTGTTTCACGATGGCCTTTGCCTTTGCCTGCGAGAAGGCGGGCATCGCCACCGAGATGCTGGACACCACGGCCAAGGTCCGGCTTGCCAAGGATGGCGAGGGCTTCAAGATCGACCGCATCGCGCTCACGCTGCAGGCCAAGGTGCCCGGTATCGACGATGCGCAGTTCCAGAAAATCGCCCAGGAGGCCAAGTCCCAGTGCCCGCTGTCCAAGGCGCTGGCAGGCGTGCCCGAGGTGACCCTGGTGGCCACGCTGCTGCATTGAGTCCGCACAGGCGCTTGTGCCGGGAGGTGGGGCGGGGCAGGGCAGGTGCAGCGCTCTGGCTTGCCGGGCGCTCAATCCTGGGCCATGAAGCCTTTGCCGCAATCGCCGCAGATCAGGTTCAGCCCCGGCTTGCCCCAGACATTGACAGGCGCCGCGCAACCGCCGCACCGGTACTTGACGCGCAGGGACTTGTTGACGGGCTGCACGGTGGTCTCGCCGGTGGTGGAGCCCGGCACAGCCACCGAGGTGCCCACGGGCCGCACGGCTTCGGCCAGGGCGGGCACGGATGACATGGGCGGCTGGGTGCCCCGCATGCCCTGGAGCTGCGTGGCCATGCTCCACTGGCCCGTGACCACATGCTCGATGGCCGGGAAGCGGTCGTACCAGCTCAGCTGGAAGCGCGTGGTCAGCAAGGCATCGCAGGCCGCCAGGAAGGGGCCGCCCGCCACGGCGTAGTCGGCCATCATGTCGCCCGTGCGCCGCCCGCCGGGCCGGCCCGTGGACGAGGGCATGAGGCCCAGCGATTCCAGCTTGTCCGCCCATTCCTCGTTGTGATACCGCGCACGGCCCGGCTTGCCGAAGTGGTGCTGCCACAGGTGCGTCATCTCATGCACCAGGGTCTGCAGCGTCTCGATGATGGGCACCGCCGCGAAGTAGGCGGGGTTGAGCGCGATCTCGTCGGTGGTGCTGCCGTCCAGCGAGGCAAAGCGCGCGGCAGAGAAATAACCGCAGGTGCGTTTCTCGCGCTGCAGCGTGATCAGGCAGTGGGGCAGGGCATCGTCGAACAGGCGCTGGTTGAAGTGCTCGTAGGCCTGCTGCAGTTCGGAATAGGTTTCGCGCGTGGGTGCGGAGCGGACGGGGGCGGCGGGCATTGATGGATTGTGCAATACAACCATGTGAACATTGCCCCAAATCGACTTGGCAAGACCGGTATCGAAATTCAGAGCTGTCTGATTGAAAATAGCCATAAAGAATCAATAATTCATTTCCATGAAATTTATTGATCGACAGGGTGCCAGTTGCCATATACCGGGACTGCTGTACGACGGAGTACTTTCCGCTGAGGACTGGCAGTCTGCGCTGGACGCCATGCGGCAGGCGCTGGGCGCGTCCGTTTTCCATTTCTTCACGCTGGGCAGCACTGGTGGCGGGGTGGTCGAGAGCGTGCACAACCACGACCTGGCGGGCATCGATGCCGATAAATTGCGTGAATACGAAACCCACTACGTTGGCGAGGACCTGCGCATGTCCGTCGTGGCGAGCCTGCCCCAGGGCCAGTTCATGCTCGACCATGAGCACTTCAGCGCATGGGAGATGTCGCGCAATGCGGTCTACGTCGATGTGCTGGCGCCCCACGGACTTCGCAACACGCTGGGTGTCAAGGTGCGCGACGAGGGGGGGACGCAGGACTTCCTGGGTTTCATGCGTCCCACGGACCGTGGAACCTATGGCGTACAGGAGCGGGTCTTCATGCAGCAGTGGATGCCCGATCTGGCGCGTGCCGCCCGCCTGCGCATGCACATGGGCGGACTGGCGCGGCAGGCGGCTTTGGGATTCACAGCCCTGGACAACTTGCCGCAAGGCATTGCACTTGTGGATTCAAATTGCCGCATCCACTACTGCAACCCCTCGGCCGACTGCCTGCTGGCAGCTTTTTGCGAAGCCTTGTCTGTGCGCCACGGCCTGCTGCGCTGCGTTGACGGGCAGGCCCAGGCACAACTGCTGCGTCTTGTGGCCCAGGCTTGCGGCCATCATGCACAGGGCCTGGCCGGGGCGCTGTGCCTGACGGCAGGCTCTGCGTTGCGGTTGATGGTGACGGTCCTGCCGCTCAAGCCCAGCCATGCCGCTGCGTTCCGCCAGCGGCCCATGGCTTTACTGGTAATGGCGGATGCCGGTACGCCATTTTCTGGCCCGAGTCCCGGACTCGTGCAGGAAGCGCTGGGTTTGTCGCCCTCGGAAGCGCGTCTGGCGGTGCTGCTTGCCACGGGCAGGACCGTCAAGGACTACGCCCGGATAGAGGGGTGCAGCTGGCATACGGCGCGCACCCACATGAAGAACCTGATGCGCAAGACAGGTTGCCACCGGCAGGTGGAATTGGTGGGGCTGCTGCAATCCCTGCAGCCGAGGTGAGTCCGTGCAACAACGCATCGATGCCATCGCCGGTCAGCTGTATGAGGGGGTGCTCGCTCCCCAGGCCTGGAGCGAGGCGCTCGCGGGAATGTGCGCGCAATTGCAGGCGGGCGTCTTTCACTATTTCACGCTGAATGCTGACGAGGCAGCCGTTCCGCAAAGCGCAAGCAATCTGGAAAGCTTCGGTCTGCATCACGGCTTGATGCAGGAGTACGAGACACACCACGCGCGCAACGACCTGCGGATGGCAACCGTGCAGCGGCTGCCCGTGGCCCAGGTCATGCTGGACCATGAGCACATCAGTGCCAGGCAGGCGTCACAGAACAGCGTCTATACGGATTGGCTGGTTCCGCTGGGACTGCGGCATACCGCCGCTGCCACCGTTCGCGTGGAAGGCAATGCGCGTGATTTCATCAGTTTCATGCGCCCCAGGGATGCCGGCGTCTATGGTGCACAGGACAAGGCATTCCTAGAGCATTTGATGCCGCACATCGAGCGGGCCGGCCGCTTGCGCGCGCGCATGGGCCAGCTATGCGGCCAGGCAGCATGGGGACTCGCGGCACTGGATGCGCTGGCGCAGGCACTGCTCGTCGTGGATGCTCGGTGCCGGCTGCAGCATTCCAATCCGGCGGCAGAGCGCCTGCTCGCAACATTCGGCACGTTGCAATGTGTGCACGGCGGGCTGCGATGCACATCGGGCGAGGCGCATGCACGCTTGCAAGGCTTGGTCTCCGCCGCTTGCGCCAATCCCGCAAAGGCGGCTGCCTTGGTGCTCCAAGGCAGCCGGTCCAGCCAGTCCCTGCTCAGGCTGACTGCGTTGCCTCTGGCGGCCAACCATGTGTTTGCCGCGCCGTGGCAACAGCCCCTGGCCCTGATCTTTCTGACGTTGCCCGGCTCCATGGTTTTGCAGAATCAAGGCCTGGTGGGCGAGATGCTGGGCCTGTCACCCAGCGAGACCCGCCTTCTGTTGCTTCTGGCAGGCGGAAAGACCGTGAAGGACTATGCCTTGATGGAAGGATGCAGTTGGCATACGGCGCGCACCCACATGAAGAACCTGATGCGCAAGACGGGCTGCCATCGGCAGGTGGAATTGGTGCAACTGCTGCAGGGGTGGGGAATGGTGTGAACAGTCCCTGCCCATCGCGCAGCGCCTTGCGGGCTGGGCGATGGATTGGGCGCTGGTCACGCAGCCCTTGCTTCAGGGGGTGTATTGCAGGTTGTAGTACATCTCCCTGCCGTTGCGGTCGGCGTAGATGAGGAGGAACTCGGCATAGTTCGTGGCCGATGCACCGTCCGGCTTGCCTCCAAAAGGTATGGTGGCCGAGGTGGCTCCTTTGGGAACAGGCACGGTCAGGTTGGGAGTGCGTACCGTGGGCAGGCCGGAGGCAGACCCCGCCGCAGCGCCCTGCCGGTAGGAACTGAGTACTGAAAGTGCCATGGGCATGCTGCCCGCTGGCGGTTGCGCAGCCGACCAGACAACCTGCGCGCTGCCGCCGCCGGCCTTGAAGCCGGCCACGATCTCGCCCTCTGAGGGCGAGATGGTGTTGAACTGGGGATAGGCATTGACAGGTATCTGCGCAAACGGATAAGACCCGCTCTTCAGCGTGACCTGATAGGTGGCGATGGGTGTTTTGCCTTGCTGTCCGTTGACGGCTTTCCAGCCATCGTCGGCATGGATGTCGAAGCGCACCTCGGTTCCCGCTGCCAGGCCCAGCGCTGCGAAACGGTTGTCACCGTCTGCCATGGCGGCAGCATCGAACCCGCTGCGCACGGTGGAGCCCCAAGAGTCGTTGGCCACACCCAGTTGCGCGTTGGTGCAATCTGCCGTGCCGGCGTTGGCCACGTCGTTGCTGGCGTTCGATCGACACTGCCGGAAGTTGTTGGTGTCCGCATAGCTGGCGTTGCCCCGCACGCCTTGCATTTCGGGTGCATCGCGCATGATGCGTGGCGACAGCAGCTTGAGCGAGTTGCGCGCGCCGCCTGCCTGCGCCGACGGCCAACTGACAATGGCGTAAGTTGCCAGCCGAGCGGGATCGGAAATGCCAAACTGCACCTCGCGCCGCAAGTGGAACGGACTGGCGGACGGTTCGCCGTCGGACAGCTGGCGTACCACATTGGCGCGGTTGCGCGACACCAGTCCCACGCTTACCACGCGCTGATTGCCCAGGCTGCGCATCTCGGCTGCATTGCGGGGAGTGGCGCAGGTGCCGCTGCTGCTTCCTGCGATCAGCGTTTCGCGCTGGTCCCTTGTGCTGGTCCCGTCCGTGAATTTTTCGTCGTAGCTGATATCCACCTCATGCCGTGCGGATCCGTCGGCATTGGTGGCTTTGCGCTCTGCCAGGATTTGCAGATTTTCGAAGCTCCGCCCAATCTGGTAGGCATTGGAGGTCTGGACGTGGGTCTGGTTTTCATCCCAATGGGTGATCAGACGCTCCTTGCTGCTGCCGTTGCCCAGGTAGCAGTCGTCGAGGTGCGCAAAGCGCTCGGTGCCTTTGGCGGGCAACTGGGTGGCGGTCAGAGCCTGTCTGGCATCCATGTACTTCTGCACCAACTCCTGGGTCGTTTGTGTTGGTGGTGCAACCGGTGGCGTCACTTCGTTGTCTCCGCCACCGCCACCGCCACCTCCGCAAGCCGTAAGCGCGAGCACGGCACCGGCGATGAGGGTGGGGCGCAATTTGGGGGTCTGCTTGGTCATTGGGTATCTGCCTTTCAAACGATTGGGAATGGGCGGCGGATGGATCCGATGGCCTCCCTCGTCCGCCTAGGCAGAAGTCTTCCCAGTCGTGTTGCATCAGGCCATACCGCATTTGCGGGATGGCCTCAGTCCCCCACCCATCTGCCGTAATGCCTTTTGAAGGCCAGATGCAGGGCAAACGGCACTGTTTGTCCACCATGTGTACATGCACAAATTACAGAGGGCTGCAAATGCAGTGGATTCAAAAATCGCAGGCAGGAGGTGATCGGGCAGCGCCCAGTTTTCTGGCAAAGGGCGCAGGATAGACAGAATGAACCCTTTAAATCTTCAGCCCCTCTCCAATCGCATAGAACTGCCCACCCGCCACGTAGTGCAGGCTGCGCAGCGCGGGGTCGGCGTCCTCGAAGTGCCAGTGGCCGCCGCTGAACACGCGGGTGTCGGACCAAGCGCCGACGATTTCGGCGATGAACAGGTCGTAGGCCTGCTGGTTGTGGGGCTCGGGGATCAGCCTGCAGGCCAGCCAGCCGGCGCAGCCGTCCACGAAGGGCAGGTCGAACCCGTCCATGCCGAACAGCTGAACGCCGCTGGTGGCGAGCTTGCCGGCATCGGTGGACAGGCTGAGCGTGCCGACTTGGTGCGTGAGCTGCAACTGGGCGGCCGTGGGCACCTGGATCACGAACATGCCGCTGTGCTCGACCAAGGCGCGCGTGGCCGTGGCCTTGTCCAGCACCACGGTGAGCTTCGGGGGCGCAAAGTCCAGCGCGCAGCACCAGGCTGCGGCCATGACGTTGTCCACGCCGCCGTGGCGTGCCGAGACCAGGACGGTGGGGCCGTGGTTGATCAGTCGGTAGGACTTGGCGAGATCGACCGGGGCGATATGCGGGTTCATGCAAGGGTTCCTGAAGGGTTCTGTTTTTGCGCGTGCAGGCGCCGGGCTCATTCGGCCAGCGCCTCGGAACCCACGATATGGACACCGGGCCTGGCGTTGACAGCTGCCTCTATCAAGGCATGGGCGATGCGGTGTGCGGGGTTGAGCCGCCAGCGCCGGGGCAGCAGCGGGCCCAGGGCGCCAAGAAGGCTGACCATGAAGCGCTCGCCCGCCCGGTGCTCGGTGCGCGGGCCGCTGATCAGGCCGGGGCGCACGAAGGTGAGCGATGCGAAGCCTTGGCTTTGCAGGTCGCGCTCCAGCTCGCCCTTGACGCGGTTGTAGAAGATGCGCGAGCCGGCGTCGGCGCCCATGGCCGAGTTCAGCACATAGGTGGGCGTGCCGTGCCGATGGGCCAGGCGGGCGGCCAGCAGCGGGTAGTCATGGTCCACGCGCCGAAAAGCCGGCTGGCTGCCGGCTGTCTTGATGGTGGTGCCCAGGGTGCAGACCAGGGCATCGGCCCGCCACCAGTCGGCGCCTTCGGGCAGGTGCTCGAAATCGACGATGGGGGCGAGCAGCCTGGGATGCGCCGGCAGCGCCCGGCGTACCGGGGCCACGACACGGGTGATGCGGCTGTCGGCCAGGGCCTGTTGCAGCACCTGGCTGCCCACCAGCCCCGTGGCGCCTACGATCAGCAGTTGCATGGCTTGGTCTTTCGATGGGGACACGGATCAGCCAGTGTGCCGTAGATGGCGTGGCGCATAAAACTGGTGCAGCCCAAGGCAAGGGACACCGAGGAAGGGCCTACGCCGGCCGCGCCGCCCCGTACCGAGGGTGTCGCCGGCTGCCCGGACGCCCCCTCCCGCGAAGCGAGAGAGGGCGCCGTGCAACGGGGGAAGCGGCGTAAGCCGCTCAGGGGGAGTTACGCCAATGCAGGCCAGTCGATGTAGCCCTGGGCGCCGCCGCCGTAGTAGGCCTCGTGCGGGGCCACGGCCAGCTCCTTGCCGTGGCGCAGGCGGGCCACCAGATCGGGGTTGGCGATGAAGGGGCGGCCGATGGCCACGGTATCGACCAAGCCCTTGGCGCGGCGGTCCATGGCCAGTTCCAGGTCATAGCCGTTGTTGCCCATGTAGGCGCCGTCAAAGAGCTTGCGCAGCGCGTCCAGGTCCACGCCGGGCGGCAGTTCGCGCGAGCCGCCGGTGGCGCCTTCCACGACGTGCAGGTAGGCCAGGCCGAAGCGGTTGAGCTGGGGGATGAGGTAGCTGTAGAGGGCCATCACGTCGCTGTCCAGCGGCGTGTTGCCGGCGTTGGGCGTGACGGGCGACAGGCGGATGCCCACGCGGTCGGCGCCCCAGACCTTGGCCACGGTGTCGGTGACTTCCAGCGTCAGGCGGGCGCGGTTTTCGATGCTGCCGCCATAGGCGTCGGTGCGGTGGTTGGTGGAGTCGCGCAGGAACTGGTCGAGCAGGTAGCCGTTGGCCGAGTGCACTTCCACGCCGTCAAAGCCTGCACGCTTGGCGCATTCGGCCGCATGGCGGTATTGCTCGACGATGCCGGGGATTTCGCTGGTTTCCAGGGCGCGGGGCATGGACACCTCGGCCACGCCGTTGGGCGTGAAGGTGACGCCTTCGGCCTTGATGGCAGAGGGGGCGACAGGGGCCACGCCACCGGGCTGCAGGTCCACGTGCGAGTAGCGGCCCACGTGCCACAGCTGGGCCACGATCTTGCCGCCGGCCGCATGTACGGCGTCGGTGACCTTCTTCCAGCCGGCGACCTGCTCCTCGGTCCAGATGCCGGGGGTCAGGTTGTAGCCGCGGCCCTGGGCCGAGATGTTGACGGCTTCGCTGATCAACAGGCCTGCGCTGGCACGCTGGGCGTAGTAGGTGGCGTGCAGTTCGGTGGGCACGCCGTCGTCGCCGGCGCGGCTGCGGGTCAGCGGGGCCATGACGAAGCGGTTGGCGAGCGACAGGCCGCCCAGTTGGGTGGGAGAGAACAGATCGGTGTGAAGGCTGTGGTCGGTCATGGTGTGCAGTGGTGGTGGTTGAACAAAAAGGAAGAGGGATGGGTAAGAGGTGAAGGGTTTGAAGTTGACCAGTCGTCTACAAACAAGACAAATAAAAAGCAGCGGCCAGGCCTGCTCAGCCCAGCAGCCGCTTCGTGGAAACAAGGGCTGCGGCAAAGGGCTCCTCATGCCGGCCCAGCTTGGACAGCAGGGAGGCACCCAGCCACAGCTGGTACAGCGATTCGGCCAGCGTGGGGGCATCCATGGTGGAGGTGATGGAGCCGTCGGCCTGGCCTGCGCGCACGCAGTCGGTCAGGCGGGTGATGATGGCGTCGGTGCCGGTGCGCAGCACCGAGCGCATGTCGTCGGACAGGTCGCAGACCTCGGGACCCAGCTTGACCACCAGGCACTGGCCTCCTGCATGGGCCGAGCATTGTTTCCGTGTCCAATGGCGGAAGTAGGTCATCAGCCGGGAGATGGCCGGGTCGGGCGTCTCCATGAGCGCATCGATCTTGGCCAGGTACTCGTCGAAGTACTCCTGCAGCAGGGCCTGGCCGAACTCTTCCTTGGACTTGAAGTAGTAGTAGAAGGAGCCCTTGGGCACGCCCGCGGCCGCGACGACTTCGGCCAGGCCGACGGCCGTATAGCCTTTCTGGGTCATCAACGCCTTGGCCACATCAAGGATGTGCTGGCGTGTTTCCTGTGCGGGTTTCTTCATGGGATCGAAGTCTAACGCAAAAACCGACCAGTCGTCTACAAACTTTGTTCCAGCGTCATTCCAGCGGTCGCAAGGCCTGCGCCGTGTCGGGCAAGTCACCCGGCCGGATGATGCGCGCAAGGCCCATCCTGTCGCTCAGAAAGTCGATCAAGGCCCGGGCGGCGCCGGACTGGAAGCGGTTGGGCATGTACAGCATGAACATGCGGCCCTGGTTGATGCTGAATTCGTAGTCCTGCATGGCCAGCACGACGCGGCCATCTTCCACCTGGCGGCGCACCATGTAGTCGGGCACCAGCCCCACGCCCAGGCCGGAGGTGATGCAGTCGCACAGGAAAGGGTAGCTGCGCGACATCAGCGTGGGCGTGATGTCCAGCTCCTCCAGCGGCTGGCCGTTCCGCGCAATCTGCAGGCGCACCTTGCCGCTTTCGCCGCCCGATGTGATGAGCGGCGTACGCGACAGCTCGGACGGGGTCTCCGGCAGGCGGTGGCTGCGCAGCCAGTCGCTGGAGGCGCACAGGCTGTAGCGCACCGGCCCCATGTCGCGCGCCACCAGCATGGGCGGCGGATCGGACATGACGCGGATGGCGATGTCCACGCTGTCCTTGAGCAGGTTGTCGATGAAGTTCTCCAGGCGGATGTCCAGCACCACCTGCGGATGGGCGCGCTTGAACTCGATCAGCCACGGCGCCATGACCAGGTGGCCGTAGCCGGTGGGCACGCTCAGCCCGATCTTTCCCGAGATGTCGTCCGTGCTGCTTTGGGCCAGTTCGCGCACCAGCTCGGTCTCGTTGAGGATGTTGCGCGCATGGCGGTAGATGCGCTGGCCGACCTCGGTGGCCTCCACGCCCTGGGGCGTTCTGCGCAGCAGCGACGCGCCCAGGGACTTCTCCAGCCGGGCCAGGTGGTAGCTCACGTTGGCCCGTGACATGTTCAAGAACTTTGCCGCCTGGCTCAGGTTTCCGTGCTCGATGATCTGGACAAGGATGTTGAATGCCAGGAGATCCATGCGCTGCAGTCCAAGGGGGTGTCAATATTGTTTGACATGATGTCAACCGCCGCCGCCATTGTCAAAGAGGGTGCGCTGGGCAGAATGGGCCAGCCAGAACACATAAACATTCAAGGAGACAAGATGGCAGGCATCACAAAAAGACAGGCGTTGGCCAAGGGCATGGCGCTGGGCGCCATCGGCGTGGCTGCGTTCGCATCGCTGTGCGGCGCGGCGCAGGCCAATACCGATACCGGCGCCTGGCCCGACAGGCCGATTCGCCTGGTCGTTCCCTTCCCGCCGGGCGGGCCCACCGATGGCGCGGCGCGCGTCTACGCCGAGGCGCTGGCGCGCCAGCTGGGCCAGCCCGTGGTGATAGAGAACAAGCCCGGCGCATCGGGCGCGGTGGCGGCGGGCCAGTTCCGCACGGCAGCGCCTGACGGCTATACGCTGATGATGATGGTCACGCCCACCATCATGGCGCCGCATTTCTTCAAGAACGTCAAGTTCCACCCGGCCACGGATTTCGCCCCGGTCACCAAGATCTATGACTTGCCCAATGTGATTGCGGTCAATGCGCAGTCCTTGCCCAAGGTGACGGACCTCAAATCGCTGTTCCAGTACGCCAAGGCGCAGCCCGCCACGCTGGACTACACCAGCTCCGGCGCGGGCAGCTCGGGCCACCTGAGCATGGAGCTGATGAAATCCGCCAGGCTGCACACCATGCAGCACGTGGCCTACAAGGGCAGCGCGCCCGCCATGAACGACACGCTGGGCGGCGTGGTGCCGGTGATCTATGCGGACATGGTGTCTGCGCTGCCCCATATCCGCAGCGGGCGGCTGAGGGCACTGGCCGTGGGAACGACGCAGCGCGTGAAGGCGCTGGACGGCGTGCAGACCATGGCCGAGCAGGGCTTTGGCGGCTATGAGGCATCGTCCTGGGGCGGCCTGGTGGCACCCAGGGACACACCGCGCGCCATCATCGACAAACTCAGCGCCACCTCGCGCCAGCTGCTGGCCACCGACGAGGTGCGCGACCGCTTCGAGAAGATCGGCGTGACGGCCGCCTACCTCAACCCCCAGGACACCGAGGGCCTGATCCGCAGCGACTACACGCGCTGGGGCGAGGTGGTGCGCACCAACGGCCTGGGCGCGGAGTGAGCCCATGGCCATGAGTCCTATTCCTGCGCAATCCATGTTCCGGCCCCTGCGGGCCGTGCGTTCCCTGGCCGATGTGGAGGCCATCGAAAGCCAGCCCATGGCCGGGCTGATCACGGCGCAAACGGTCTACGACCTGTTTTGCAACTCCGCGCGTGAGCACGGCCAGGGCAGGGCGCTGAGCTTTCTGCCCCAGGCCGGCAGCGTGGATGATGCCCGGCACCTGAGCTATGCCGAACTGCTGGGCAAGATCCACCAGACGGCCAACGCCCTGCATGCGCTGGGCATGGGCGCCAGCGACACGGTGGCCATCCTGCTGCCCGGCTGCATGGAGTACCACTTTGCGCTGTGGGGCGGCGAGGCGGCGGGCATCGTGCAGCCCATCAATCCGCTGTTGAGTGCCGAGAAGATCTCTGCCCTGATGCGGACCACGGGCGCGCGCTTTCTGATCGCCTGGGCGGACGAGGACGATGCCGGCATCCGCGAGAAAGCCACGGCGCTGGATGCGGATCTGGCGCATGTGCTCTGGGTCTCGCATGAAGGCCGGGTTCCCCAGGGGGATGGACAGCGCTGGCCCGCCAGCGATCTGAACGCCGCCCTGGCCGCCCAGCCCTCCGACCGGCTGGTGAGCGGGCGCCAGCCCCAGGCCGGCGACGTGGCGGCCTACTTTCATACCGGGGGCACCACGGGTGCGCCCAAGATCGCCGTGCAAACGCATGGCGCCCAGGTCTACACCGCCTGGGCCAGCGTGCAGATGCAGGGCCTGAACACGGCCGACCGCACCATCAACGGCTACCCGCTGTTCCATGTGGCGGGCGTGCTGCCGGGCTCGCTGGCCTGCTTCTCGGCCGGGGCCCACGTCATCATTCCGACCACCGGTCTGTTTCGCAACAAGGCCGTGATTGCCGGCTTCTGGCGCATGGCGGCACAGTGGAAGCCCACGGTGATGTCGGCCGTGCCCACGGTGCTGGCCGCGCTGGTGGAGGTGCCGCTGCAGGGGGCCGATGTGTCCTCCATCCGCTACTTCCGCACGGGCGCCGCGCCGCTGTCGCCCGAGGTGGCGGCGCGCTTCAAGGCGCACAGCGGCTTCCATGTGCACGAGAGCCTGGGCATGACCGAGATGACGGGCATCTCCACCATCACGCCGCCTGGCCTGCACGCGGCAGCGGGCCATGTGGGCCTGCGCCTGCCGTTTGCGCGCCTGGCCGTGCGCCGCATGGGGCCGGACGGCAGGCCATCGGACCAGGAAGCCGCGCCTGGCGAAACCGGCATGGTGGTGTTCCAGTCGCCCAACCTGTTTTCCGGATACCTGGGCGGCATTGAGCCGTCCAGCTACCTCACCGACGACGGCTGGCTGATCACGGGCGACCTGGGCTCGGTCGGCGACGATGGCCTGCTGCGGCTGCGCGGGCGTTCCAAGGACGTCATCATCCGCAGCGGCCACAACATCGATCCGCAGGTGATAGAGCAGGCGCTGGAGCGCCATCCCGCCGTCAAGGCCTGCGCCGCCGTGGGCGCACCCGATGCCTATGCGGGCGAGGTGCCTGTGGCCTTTGTCGCGCTCCACCCCGGCGCCCAGGCCGATGAGACCGAACTGCTGGCCTTTGCCGCAGCCGGCGTGGACGAAGCGCCTGCGCGCCCGCGCTATGTGCGCATCATCGATGCGCTCCCCACCACCAACGTGGGCAAGGTCTACAAGCCGCGCCTGCGCAGCATGGCTGCGGAAATCTACGCCCGCACCCTGGTGGCCCAGGCGCATGAGCGCATGGGCCTGCCGCTGCCGCCCGCGGCCAGCACCACGCATGCGGAAGGCGAGGGCTTTGTGCTGCGCCCGGCCCGGGCGGCTGACCGGAGCCCTTGGGAGCAGGCCGCCGAGGCGCTGGCCTTCACGGGCGAGCCGGTGCGCATCGAGGATGCCGCCTGAGCGCTGGGCCGAACCCCATTGCAGCCACCTGGTGAACTGCGCCGGGGCGGTGTGCAATGCACATAGAATGCAAACCATTCGTATTCAATAACCAATGCGGCGCCATGCGGCCGCACCCCACTGCCCAAGCACGTTCATGCCGTCGGCCCGTTGTGGCGCCGATGGCTGTTTTTTTGTCCTTTGAGGAAGCTGCAATGAAGAAACACTGGATTCTTGTCTCCGCACTCCTGGCCGCCAGCGGCGCCAGCCAGGCCCACCAGATCTGGCTGGAACAGCCGGCCGGCGAAACCGCCGTGATCCGCTTTGGCGAATTCGGCGACAACCTGCGCGAGACATCGCCGGGCCTGCTCGACAAGTTCGGCAAGCCCGTGGCCACCCTGGTGTCTGCCCAGGGCGAGAAGGCGGCCGATGGCCGAAAGACCGGCACCGGCTTTGCGCTGCCCTTCAAGGCCGGCCAGGGCGACAGCATCGTGGCCGAGGATGCCGGCTACCCGCTGTACACCAGCAAGAAGGGCGAGCAGGAACTGCGCAACTGGTACCACCCGGCCGCGCGCCTGATCACCGGCTTTGCCGCCCAGGCCCCGCGCCTGACGCTGGATGTGGTGCCCTCGGGCAAGGCCGGCGAATTCAAGGTTATCTACAAGGGCCAGCCCCTGCCCAAGGCCAAGGTGGTGCTGACCGTGCAATCGGGCTGGAGCAAGGAAGCCCATGCCGACGAGCAGGGCCTGGTGCAGTTCGACATGCCCTGGAAGGGCACCTACGTGGCCGAAGCCACGCACGACGAGCGCAGCGGCGGCGAGCGCACCGGCCCGAACGGTGCAGAAAAATACGACGGCGTGCACTATGTGACCTCGGTCACCTACGTCAAGCCTGATGGCGTCGCCGCCATCCCGGCCGGCCCTGCAGCCAAGCCCAACAAATAGGCACTGCGGCAGGCACTGCGGTCCTGCACGGTCCGCACCGGCCGGTGCGGGGCACCGGTTTCCATGGCGTCCGGGCCTGCAGGCATACGGGCGCGACGCCAGCCACCAGGCAGGGCTCAGGGCAGGAACGGTGACGACAGCAGCCGCAGGCCGATGGAAAACCACCGCTCCTGCGTGCTGCTTCCCGCGCGATTGCCGTAGGTGGCATCGATCTGCACATGTCCAGGCACCAGCCAGTAGCGCAGGCCCATCTGGTAGAACGGCTTGCCCTGGTTCTGGCCGAATGTCTCGGCAATCAGCCAGGTGCTCTGGCTCAATTGGGCCTCGGTGGCCAGGCCCCAGGTCATGAGGTTGCGATGCGCCTGCGCCGTGCGCAGCCAGCCCACGTTGGTGTGGAAGAACAGCCGGTCATCGCGCAGCGAGAACGTGACGGGCACATAGGCGTACAGATCCCCCCGGCCCTGGCCCTCGTCATTCGGATGCCGCGCATTGCCCACGGCCAGGCCCCAGCCCCAGCCATTGGGCTGCAGTTCCTTGAACAGGGTCTTGCCCTGGATCACCACATCCGTGGTCCGGCTGCTGCCGTCCTCTCGCGTGCGTGCCGCGCCCAGCGTCAGCTCCAGATTGCCCGTGAAATTGCAGGCCGGCTGCGCCCAGAACTCCGTGCTGTCCTTCCTGGACTTGACCCAGCTTTCCAGCTGGCAGGACTTGGCATCGACGATGCGGGCATCATCCGTGATCATGGGCCGGGCTGCATGGGCCGGGCTGGTGCCGAGACAGGCTGCCAGGCCCAGGGCTGCCGCCGTCCAAAGGGAGTGGGAATTGCGCATGGCCCGCCATCCTAAAGCCGAAAAATGACGCCACCAGAACATTGCTGTGCCAGGAGCGCCACAACAACGGCTGTGCACGGATTGGCCCATATGGCCCTGTCCATCGCCAAACTGGGTCAGGCACACATCCCCGGACGGATCGCGCTGGGGAACCACGTCCCCGCATACATACAGCCGCTCCGTGCCCGCCTTCGCAACGTACTTCCACTCATGGTCCCAAGGCAGGCGATAGCCCGTGGCAGCCAGAAAGCGCTGCGCTTCCTCTTGCTGCCATCACTTGTCATTCCGTGGGGTTTTTTGCTCATTTTTACATAACGATAAATGCATCATGCTTTTTATAAAACCGTATCGCATTTATATAGTCAACGATGGTGGGGGATTCCACTTGCTGTTCCAGATTTTCGATTATATCCTCCACATCTTCTTTTGAAAGATAGGGGGAAAATCCTGCCCTGAAAAATAATTCTCTAACTTGTAATTCATCCTGGGGACTCTGATTTAAATCCGCGCTATAGAAAAATACCTTGGCATCATCTTCTATATCGATATCAGTCTTTGCGTAGAGCCATCCTTCATTAATGGAAATTTCCTCAATGACTTTCTTGAGATTGATGAGATTTTTCATGGATGAATAATGAGTTGATTAATGAGGGGCGCTGTCATCTTGCTCATGAAAATTAAATTTCGAATAATGCGATCGCAAAAGTATGCGGCACATTTTCCTGTGTTGTACGATTGAATATCTATAATACCTTCAAGTCATAAAGCAATACAGTGGATTCACCAGTGCATGCCGATGTTTTTATTCTGAATACAACAGTTAAATCAGATGGCTCTCCATCAATCCAGAGATCAATGTCTGAAAGCTTGTCAAATGGCCCCAATCCTTCCCGTGTTTCCATTTCTGCCACACTTGATTCTGGAGGCATCGTGTACCTCTGCCTCTTGTGCTTTGGGTTGGAAATGTAGTTTTCTAAGACACGTGAAATTTCGAATGAGTTATCTTCGTCCAAAATTTGCTTGTTTTGGGTAATTTGATGATTGCAGATGATCTTCAATAGATCCATGATCTGTATTTTTGCATTTGGAATATCTTTGACCATTGACATAGATTCCGTGACAACACTTCAAATAGCAGAACGTCATTGATGTCGATAGTTATTTCGCATAGACAACAAAATCTCCACTTCTCCAGTTATTACCACCAGTCCAGGCACAGGGATGGCCTTATCGATGATATACGCTGAGCATTTTTTCAAAATAAGAATGTGAATCCTGCACTGGCAGTCTTGCTTCTGCACACAGCATAAAATCTTCATATATGGACTCGGAAAGATCCATGATTTCTTGAGGATCAAGAAGGGTGCTGATCTTGTGCTTGGAAAAATACTCAACAAGACAATCGAAGTAATTAATGTGCCGCATAGCTCAATGAGTTTGCTTCTTCTTTCGTCGAAAGGTGGTGATTCTATTCTTTCTATGGGGTGTTGGTTTCTTCAAATCCTGTGCATATTTTCAAAAGAAATTTTAGACGAGCCAATGCTCATATCGATACTCTACTTTAATCAAATAGCCAGCGAAAATTGAATTTTCATACCGGATCATAAAATCCAACGGGTTTGTATAGCTCACTCATATGCGATTGCATGCTTGCGTTTATATCACTTATGGGTATGTATTTCACACATCGTATGCCATGATCTTCGAATATCTTTTTTGCCTTCTCTGAACAAATTAGACTTGCCTGACTGGACGAGATATTCACAATGTCGAAAATGTCAAAATCCAAGTCCTCCTTGAAATGGAGGCTTTCATATTCAACGCCTCTTGGGGATATTTGTTTGCTCTTTGTAATATCCAAGCAGTTTTCGGCTTTGAACTTCTTTGGTATTGCAATAAAAACATCCCTGGTATTTCTAGCAATACCTTTGCTATCGACGCAATCAACACGCTTGATTTCGGAAAAATTATGTTTGATTTCTGGAAGACATCTTGCGAATCCAGCACTTATGACATAAAAGTAATCTGCACCCTTGCGAACATCATAGTTATATTCATTTTTCTCCATCAAAATAAGTTTCTCAGGAAGCAATGGTAGTGTTCCTCCGTATCTTTTGGGGCCAGCATACCAGGGGTTATAACCATAGTCCGCTTTTACCTCTTCAAAATCTTTAGCAAGTACGGAATGATAAAATCCAGCAGGACATCCAAATTCCTCGTTGATGGCCATGATGTAATATTTTTTATTCATTCAAATATTCCTTGTAAGTGGCTAATATCACTTTGTTGAGTTGCTCCAGTTCGTTCAGCGACCAGAACGTCAGGTATAGGTCGCCAAAATTTCCTGCGCCTTCATTGGACCGGCGCATCCAATTCGCGTTCATCTGCCTCAGAGAATTTTCTGCCGATGGATGAAATTGATTCCAGTATAAATAAGCCAAACTCTTGGTCGGCGAATTTTGCTTCGGTTTCTCCAAAATACTGAATGTCTTCCAATTTAAAAGGCGTGCTCATCTTCTGTTAGATCCAGCTCATGCAATATATGGTGATTATTGTTCTTCAAGAGTTTTCATCCCTTGGAACAGGAGGGCCTATTTGAGGCTGAGATTGTTTTCGTCAAATTTGTTCATCTTCCTTATTCTTATTGTTTCTATGCCTTTCCATTTATTTTTATAGAATAGAATAACTATATAGGTTTCTTTTTGATATATTTGGACAAGGTCTTCCTTATTTTTGCTGACCGATTTACCCAATTTTTCTTCGACTTGGCTCTTATCCATTGTGAAGTCGAGCTTGAATGGTATTTCTTCTTGGAAGCCTTTGTTGATGTCGATGGATTCAAAAGTGAACCCGCCATCCCCAATGGGTTGAGAAAGATATTTCTCCTTGTATGAATCCGTGGGATCAAATTCCATGGAAATCAATTTGTCTTTGGTTTTTATTCTTGTTGTGAAATCTCCTTTTGGTAATTTATTTATGCCATTTTCTAGAAGAAAATACTTAAAACTATCGCTTGTAGAAGTATGGCCCAAGAGCGATAGCAATTTTTCGATGTTCATTGTGATTGCTTATGTTGATGTTAGTTTTGGTTTGACGGCTCTATGAGATAGAACCATGTCTTCCACGTATTTATCAAAATCAAGACTATTTAACTCTTGAAAACGATTGCATGTACTCATCAAAAGCATCGTCGATTTTTTACCGAAATCCTTGTGATTCGTGGGATTGACTCTATCTTTTCCACCCCCTTGGTCATCTGCTTTCTCCGCTACAGCGCCTTTAGAGTGGCTAACACCACTTCGTCACAGACCCCCGCAGAGCAGTTATGCTCGCT